>NZ_JBSGUQ010000019.1:124475-206869 GCF_053608005.1 Lentzea sp. NPDC055074 | reverse complement strand
GGTGTCAACTCGACACGCTTTTCGTCGAGTTGACACCCCTTCCTGACTGTGGCTCGCTCTTGGTGCGGCTCGTGATGGGACCCCACCGCCAACGCAAGCAAACTACGAAACAGGCAGCCGCTCAAAGCAACAGGCGTGCCATCTACCTGCCCACGGCGCTGGCCCCCTGATCAGATTGCCGGGGTCTGGGGCAGAGCCCCAGGGAAAGCACGCAATGCAACCTGGCCGCCCTCAAGGTGACCACCGTCTTAGCTCGCCCACGCACAGGTCGCCCCACGCCAGGCCAGCCCACCGCAATGGTCGCCCCACGCCAGGTCAGCCCCACACAACGGCCAGCCCACCCAACAACCAGCCGCCCTAAAGGCAACCCACCCAACCGCCCACCCACCCCCGGGACAAACGAAAGCGGGGCGGAGGAATCCCCCGCCCCGCTCCCAAAACCAACCCTCAGTGAGCCTCACCCAGGTAAGCGTCACGCACCCGCTGATCGGCCAGGAGCGAATGCCCAGGACCGTCCAAAGTGGTCTTGCCGAGGTCGATCACATACCCGTGATCCGACAACGCCAACGCGGCCAGCGCGTTCTGCTCCACCAGCAAAATGGTGGTGCCCAACGACTGCAGCTCCTTGATGGTGTCGAAGATCTTCTGCGTCATGATCGGCGAGAGACCCATCGAGGGCTCATCGAGCATCAGCAGACGGGGCTTCGACATCATCGCGCGGCCGATGGCGAGCATCTGCTGCTCACCACCGGAGAAGAGTCCGGCCTTGTTGTTCCGGCGCTCGCCGAGCACGGGGAACAGGTCGTACACGCGCTGGATGTCTGCCTCGACACCGTCGTCCTTGCGGACGTAGGCGCCGAGCTGCAGGTTCTCCTCCACGGTCATCCGCGGGAAGAGCCGGCGGCCCTCGGGGCAGTGCGCGATGCCCTCACCGAGGATCGCGTGCGCCGGATCGTTGTGGATTTCCTTGCCCTGGAACCGGATGGAGCCGGACGTCGGCCGCAACAGACCCGAGATGGTGCGCAGGGTCGTGGTCTTGCCCGCACCGTTCGAGCCGATCAGCGAGACGATCTGGCCGGCCTCGACGGTGAACGAGATGTCGCGGACGGCCTCGATCGCGCCGTAGGACACGGAGAGGTTGCGGACTTCGAGCAGCGCGGTCATGCCTGCTCCTCCTCAGCAGCAGCGGCGGCCTCGACTTCGCTCGCGACTTCCTCCGGGGGCTTGCCGAGGTACGCCTCGACCACCCGCGGATCCGCCCGCACGACCTCGGGGCTGCCCTCGACGAGCAGCTCGCCCTGCACGAGCACGGAGACCGAGTCGCACAGACCGAAGATGAACTTGATGTCGTGCTCGATGACCACGACGGAGACACCCGTCTCGCGGATGCGGAAGATCAGCTGCTGCGTCGCTTCCGTCTCCTGCGGGTTCATGCCCGCGGTGGGCTCGTCCAGCAGCAGCACTGCCGGATCCGTCGCCAACGCGCGCGCGATCTCCAGACGGCGCTGGTCGCCGTACGGGAGGTTGCGCGAGAGCTCGTCGTCGACGTTGTTCAGGCCGACGAACGCGAGCAGCTCCCGCGACCGCTCGCGAGCGGCCTTCTCACCGCGCTGGTAGGCCGGCCCGTGGAACAGCGAGGCCAGCGGGCCCTGCTTCATCCGGACGTGGCGGCCGACCATGACGTTCTCCAGCACGGACATGCTGGGGAACAGGCGGATGTTCTGGAACGTGCGGGCCACGCCCGCCTCCGTCACCTTCGCCGGGTCACCGGGCAGGATGTTGCCCTTGAGCAACACCTCGCCGGTGGTCGGCGTGTACAGACCCGTCAGGCAGTTGAAGAAGGTGGTCTTCCCCGCGCCGTTCGGACCGATCAGGCCGACGATCTTGCCTTCTTCGAGCGTCAGGGTGACGCCCTTCAACGCTTTGAGGCCACCGAAGACCATCGAGACGTCACGCGCCTCCAACACCGGCGTGCTCATGCCTTCTTCGCCTCCACATGCGCCTCTTCGGCGTTCTCGTCGGCGCGTTCGACCATCTCAGCGCGCCTGTGCGCATCGGGGATCAGGCCGACCGGCCGGAACCGCATGATCAGGATCAGCGCGAGGCCGAAGATCATGAGGCGGTAGTCCTCGAAGTCGCGGAGCTTCTCGGGCAGCACGAACAGCAGCGCGGCACCGAGAACGGCACCGGGGATCGACCCCATGCCGCCGAGGATGACCGCCGCGAGCAGCGTGACCGACTCGAGGAACTTGAACGACTCATACGACACGGTGCCGTTCTTGTGCGCGAACACCGCGCCCGCGAGACCCGCGAGCATGGCACCGATGAGGAACGCGAGGATCTTCATCTTGCCGGTGCGGATGCCCATCGCGCGGGCAGCGTCCTCGTCCTCGCGGATCGCGATCCAGGCACGGCCGATGCGGCTGAACTTGAGGTTCGCGAACACCGCCATCGTCGCCGCGACGAGCAGCACGATGAGGACGTAGTACAGGACACCGGCGGGCAGCTTCACCGCGCCGATCGTGAACGACTTGTTGAACTCGGCACCGAACAACGACAGCGCCGGGATGCCCGGGATGGCGTTGGAGCCGTTGGTGAAGCCACCGATGTCGTTCTGCGCGGAGCGGGTGAAGATCTCACCGAACGCCAGCGTCACGATCGCGAGGTAGTCACCGCGGACCCGCAGCGTCGGCGAACCGACGATGGCGCCGAAGATGCCGGCCACGACGGCCGCGATGACGGCGGCGACGGGGAACGGCAGGTCGAAGCCGAAGTACGCGGTCGCGGCACCGGAGAAGTTCGCTGCCACGAGGGCACCGATGCCCATGAACGCCACGTACCCGAGGTCGAGCAGACCCGCGAGACCGACGACGATGTTCAGGCCGATCGCGGTGGCGGCGTAGATGCCGATGTTCGCCGCGACCGTCATCCAGTACTCGTTGCCCGCCTCGGTGAACGGCAGCAGCAGCGCGCACGCCGCCAGCACGATCACGCTGAACACGCGGTGCTGCTCGGACAGGGCCGAGATCCAGCGGACGAACCCGACGCCGCTCAGCGCGCCGAGCAGACCGCCGGCGAAACCGAGGAACGACAGGAAGATCGCGCCCGCGTACGGGTTCGCCGAGCCGACGCCACCGGTGGTCAGCATCGCGGCGACGGCGTAGAGCACCGCGCCGAACGACACCAGCAGCACCAGGTACGCGACCGGGGTGGAGACCTTGAACTTCCACTCGCCCACCGGCGTGATGCCGATGCCGTAGCCCGCGAGGATCGCCAGCACACCCGCGACGAGTCCGACCACGCCGCCGAACGCGGTGGCTCCGTCGACGGCCGTGATGGCGCCGAGGCCACCACCCTTGACCGTGATGTAGATGGCGTTGACGAACGAGACGATCGTGAGGCCCCAGCCGAGGGCCCGGACGACCCGGCCCTTGGACGGAACCGGTGCGAACGCCGCGACCAGGATGAGGACACCGAGCAGCAGGACGTGCCAGCGGAAGCCCGTGACGGCGAACGGCGCGTCGAAGAACTGCAGCGTGGACTTGTCCGGCCAGTTGCCGTCGTTGAGGCTGAACGTGACCCACGGCAGGAGCGCCGCGACGATGCCGAGCACACCACCGGCAACCGCGAACGGCTTGCCGAGCGGCGCGAGCGGAGACGGCTTGCCAGCAGTCGTGTCGACCGTACTCATGCGCGCACCCTTTCCGGCTCGCCGAACAGACCCTGCGGGCGGAAGACGAGCACGAGGATCAGCACGACGAAGATCCAGACGTAGTCGTACTGGGTGCCACCCGGCATGTACTGACCGGCGATGGTCTTGATCAGACCGATGATGAACGCGCCGATGACCGCGCCGCGGATGCTGCCGACGCCGCCCAGGACGGCCGCCGTGAAGGCGAAGATGCCGTTCTGGAAGCCCATGTCGATGTTGATGTTGTTCAGGTAGCCGCCGAACATGATGCCGGCGACACCGGCGAGCACGGCGCCGATGATGAACGTCAGCACGATCACGCGGTCGGGGTTGACGCCCATGAGCTTGGCGGTGTCGGGGTCCTGTGCGGTCGCACGCATCGCGCGGCCCATGCGGGACCGGTTGATGTAGGTCTGCAGGATGACCGCGAGACCGACCGAGAGGGCGACGAGCAGGATGCCGGTCCACGAGATGTTGACCGAGCCGATCGTCAGGTTGCCCTCGGGGAAGACCTTCGGGTACGGCAGGTTGGACTTCGCGTTCGGGTAGAAGACGCGGACAGCCTCCTGCAGGAACACGGACACGCCGAGCGCTGTGATGAGCGGTGCCAGCCGGGGTGCGTTGCGCAGCGGCCGGTAGGCGAACCGTTCCATGATCACGGCGACGAGGACCGCCACCACGATGCCGCCGACGAACATGAGCGGCAGGGCCACGGCGGGCGACTTCTTGAGGTCGTCAGGAAGAAGCGTGAACGTGGCGAGGCCTCCGTACGAGGCCACCATGAAAACCTCGCCGTGGGCGAAGTTGATCAGCTGGATGATGCCGTACACCATCGTGTACCCGAGGGCGATCAGGGCGATCAACGCGCCCTGAATGACCCCGTTGGCCAGCTGTTGGAACAGGACTGACACGACTACCTCCGTAGACGGCGGGGGCGAGCAAAGAACGCCCGCCCCCGCCGTGGCTTCAATCAGTGTTTAGGTAGTCGATCAGCCGGTGAAGGTGCCGGTCTGAACGTCCTTCCACTTGGCCGAGGTGACCTGGTAGACGGTGAGCACCTTGTTCGTGCTGTCGCCGTACTGGTCGAACTTGACCTCACCGGTGGCACCGGAGCCGCTGTACTTGCCCACGTTCTGCAGCATGGCGTCACGCTTCGACTCGTCCCAGGCAGCGCCGTCGACGGTCGCGGCCAGGGCACCGATGATGGCGTTCGCGGCGTCGTAGGAGAACGCACCGTAGGCGGCGTAGTCCTCCTTGCCGAACTTCGCCTTGTAAGCGTCGACGAAGGCCTTGGCCGTGGCCAGGGACTCGGTCGGGGCACCGACGGAGGTGGCGAGGTCGCCCTCCTTGCCGCCGAGCTCGATGTACTTGCCGTCGAAGATGCCGTCGCCGCCCATCAGCGGAACGTCGAGGCCGTTGTCCTTCATCTGCTTGGACAGCGGACCGGCGACGGGGTACTCACCGCCGTAGTAGACGGCCTCCGGGCCGAGGGCCTTGATCTTGGCGATGACGCCGGAGAAGTCGGTGTCCTTCTCGCCGACCTTCTCGGAGCCGACGATCGTGCCACCCTTCTTGGCGACCTGCTTCTGCAGCTCCGCCGCGAGGCCCTCACCGTAGGTCTTGCCGTCGGTGATGATGGCGATCTTCTTCTTGCCGGCCTTCTCGACGAGGTAGTTGGCCGCGTACGGGCCCTGCAGGTCGTCGGTGGTGCAGACGCGGAAGTAGTTGTCGAACTGCCGCTTCGGGGCCGTCAGGAAGTCGTTGCCCCTGGTGAGCGACGGGTTCGTGTTGGCGGGCGACACCTGGGGGATCTTCTTGTCCCGCAGGATCGGCTGGACCGTCTGGGCGACCGACGAGTTCAGCGTGCCGACGACACCGACGACGTTCGGGTCGGTCGACAGCTTCGTGGCGGCCTGGGCACCCTTGGCGGGGTTGGCCTCGTCGTCCTGGGCGGACACCGTCAGCTTGTAGCCCTTGACCGTGCACTTCTTGTTCGCCTCGTCCACGGCGAGCTCGGCGGACTGCTTGATGCCGACGCCGAGAGCGGACAGGTTCCCGGACAACGGGGCGACAACACCGACGGTCAGAGTGCCCTTCGACGTGTCGCAGCTGCCCCCGTTGTTACCGCTGCCCTCATCCTTGTTCGAGCCACAGGCTGCAAGAACAAGCAGTGAGGCACCGACGATCGCTGCGGACTTCACAGAGTGCTTACGCACGTGATGTCCCTCCTCTATCCCTGCTCCCGGCCACGCGAGATCTCCGCGCGCCGCTCCATCACCCTCTCCTGAGGGATGGCCGGAACCTAGGCGATGACTGTGACCGCAGTCATCAAAGCCAATGGGCTCGTGACCATAACGCAACGCGGCGTTATGTTTCACTTAAGCAATCTCACAGACTGTAACCTTCGTTCACTCTTTGGACGGCTGCCATAACGTGGACGTATGACTCCGCGTCGCCGAGTGATCACGGCGGTCGGCATCGTCGCGATCATCGTCGCGGCGGTGCTGGTTCTGCGCGCTACCGATGATGCCTCGAATAAGCCCAGTTCAGAGGCCGTTCGCTTAACTAAGTACACAGCAGATTTCGTCAAGGTTTCGTCGCCGCCGGCGCGACCCGGCCCTCCGTCCACCGTTTGGAGCAGCGACGGCCGGGTCCAATGGGCTCCCGTGGACGGCGCGGCCGGCTACGAGGTCGGCGGAAAACTCGTCGTGGCGCCCGAGGTCGCGGGGGCCGGCCGGCCCGAGGTGCGCGCGGTGGACGCGTTCGGCCAGCGATCTTCCCCGGTCAGGGCGGAGGAGCGGCCGGGTGACGACGGTTGGCGCCGAACGATCGACGGATGGCTCGACGACTTCGACGACCCGTTCCTCGAACGCCGCTACCACCTGAGCGGGCGACGCGGGTGCGTCAACCCCGGTTCGGGTTCCGGTGGCCGCCTGGTGCTCGACATGCCGTGCGGCAACGACACGGCCGTGTTGCGCGCACGGACGCCGATGAAGCTCGACGAGTCGGGCGAACTGGGCCGGGTCGTCGTGGTGACGGACGCGGCCGGGCCGCACGGGAGGCTCGTGCTCGACCTGGTCCCCGGAACCCCTGATCGACTCGGACCCATACCTCCTGCTGATGCGATTCGTGTGGTCGTGGACGACTCCGTGGCCCCCAAAACGCGGGGAGCAGGCGTTCTGCATCGATTCGAAGCGGTGCTGACAGATAACGATGTGCGCGTCATGCAAGATGGCGCTCTGATCGCGACGCTGCCGGTCGTGCCGAAGTGGCGTGAGGCGACCGTACTGGTCAGCGTTACCCCGCCGGTGAGCTATCCCGGACGTGTGGAGATCGACGCCTTGGGCTTCACGGGCGGCCGTCAGCCCGTGGCCGAGGTGACCGAGACACAGGTCGTGGCGGGGACGTTGCGCGTGCTCGAGCCCGACGAGGAGGCGCCGAGCATCGGCATAGCGCGCGCACCGTTGCGTGCGGCACCTTCAGCGCGGTTGCGGACGACGGTGCGGTTCGGCGACGGCGGTGACCCGAACGGCCTGGTCGCCCAGCTCGGACCGGCGAGGGTGCCGTTGCGGCCGGAGGTGAGCGGCTGGTCAACGGCGGCGGACAGCGAGTTGACACTCGTCGGGGACGTGCCCGCCGAGCTCCTCGGGGAGGCCGGGACGAACGCGCTGACGCCGTTCGTGCTGCGGATGCCCGGTGCGTCGCAGGCCCAGGTGCTGGAGAGCTACCTGGAGGTGCCGGGCCGGTCGCCGGCGAAGCTGGAGAACGCCCCGCCCGAGCCGCCGTCCGTTTTGCCCGTCATGACCGCTGAGTTCACCGCTAAGGGCCCGAACGACGCGACACTGGTGGTCACCCTCGACGCGGCCCACGCACGCTCTGTGGCGCCGATAGCGGGCTTCGAGGTGTACGTCGACAACTCTCTCGCGGCGACCGTACCGATGCCCGGTGGCGTAGGTGGGCGGCACGAGCTGCTGATCGAGCTGAAGGGCAGCCACAACGTCGAAGTCCGCCTGCGCCCCGAGGATCCGGGGCGGCAGACGGACTCCGTGTTGCTCGAACTCAGCAGAAGCTGACTCAGCCGAAGTTCTCGATGACAGCCTCTGCGACGGCCTTCATCGTCGTGCGGCGGTCCATGGCGGTGCGCTGCACCCAGCGGAACGCCTCGGGCTCGCTCAGACCCTGCTTGGTCATGAGAATGCCCTTGGCGCGCTCCACGACCTTGCGGGTCTCCAGTCGCTCGGTGAGCCCGGCGACCTCCTGCTCCAGCGCGGCCAGCTCGTTGAACCGGCTCATCGCCAGCTCGATCGCGGGCACCAGGTCCCGCTTCTGGAACGGCTTGACCAGGTAGGCCATCGCACCCGCGTCACGGGCGCGCTCGACCAGGTCGCGCTGGCTGAACGCGGTGAGGATCACGACCGGCGCGATCCGGTTGCCCGCGATGTGCTGCGCCGCCTCGATCCCGTCGACCTTGGGCATCTTGACGTCCAGGATCACCAGGTCGGGGTCGAGTTCGGTCGCGAGCTTGATGGCCTCTTCACCATCTGCGGCCTCGCCCGCCACGTCGTAGCCCTCTTCGCGCAACATCTCCACGAGGTCGAGACGGATCAGCGCCTCGTCCTCGGCGACGAGCACGCGAGGGGCCTTGCGCGTGGCTTCGGACTGGGCCTCGGCAGCCTGCTGGGTCACCGGGGTCCTCCTGACGATCGTTCTTGCGGGCGAAAGCGCAGTCTAGCGGTGGTCAGGCCGCTGATCGGGCTCACCGGCCGTGACGGCAGACACGAACTCCTCAGGCCACGGATAGGTCCGCAGGCCTTCCTCGACGTCCTCGGTCGGCGCGTCGAGGCGGCGCAGCACGATCTGCCGGGTGGTCCCGAAGTCCGGGTGGCCGAGGCCGTGCCGGATCTCGTTCTCGGACGGGCCACCGGCCCACTCGGCGAACCAGGCCCCGCCCATCGGGAGTGCGCGCAACCAGCTGGCTTCATGCCACAGGTGTACCCGGCGCAGCAGGGCGCTCCCAGTGGCCGGTTCCGCGATCTCGTCGTCGTTGCCGCCGCCGTCGGTGTACTCGACGCCGCGGTGCTCGTGCATCCAGCGCACGTACCGCATGCCCAGCTCCCAGACCTGCTCGTCGACCCCGGCGAGCACCACACCGGCGTCACCGGTCGTCAGCTCGGCGGACCTGCGGTACTGCCGGTGCTCGAGACCCGCGACGCCCATGCCGAACCCGCCCTCGGTGCGCGGCAGCAGTTCGAACAGCAGCGGGCCGAGAGCCCTGGCGTTCAGGTGCAGCCTCAGCGTCTCCCCCGGTTCCACCGTCCGGAACGCGTGGGCGGGCCGGATGATGCTCGCGGGCGGCATCAGCTGGAGCATGCTCGCGGCGGTGCAGCCCGCGACCAGCACCTTGGCCTCCAACCGGCGCTGGGCCTCGGTAGTGGCGTCGGGCAGTGGCGCGTCCCCGTCGCGGACGGCCGGAACCGCCTGGGACAGGTTCTCGCCCGTGTAGGTGCGCCGGAGATCGGCGAGCTGGTCCGTCGTGGACAGACGTGCCATGACAGCAGTCCTCGTTTCCGCCGCCCGGCTCGGCCGACAAGGACGCATGTGCACGCGTCTACGTGGTCGGGTTCGCTTCAGCGAGCAGGAGTTGCTGAACACTGCGGCGGAGAATGCCACTCGGTGCCGGGGAGTGGCTCCAGCCTCACGTCTGCTCGGACGCCACTGACCACGGTACCGGACCGGCGCACCCGATTTTCCCGGCTAGTCGGCGCCCACGATCAGCTTGTACCTCACGTCGACGTCCCTGCCGCTCGCGGAGCCGCGGATCAGGAGCTCGTGCTCACCGGAGGTCGGCGCGGGGATCCACGCGTAGAGACCGCAGCCGACGGAGTTGATCCGACCGGCCGACGTGCCGTACGGGTTGCCCGCGCGCGCCTCGTAGGTGAACGGCGTGGCGGACACCTTGGTGAGCGCCTGCGTCGACCCGTCCATCAGCACCTCGCCCTGCGCGCTCTTCATGAACGTCTCGCAGGAGGCGACGTCGCTCGCGAGGTTCACGACGGGCGCGAGCAAAGGTTTGGAGGCGGGGACCCGGCACTGCCGTTCGACCGGGCCCTCGCCGAGCGATACGGCGAGCAGCCAGACCTCGACGGGCTGGTCGCGCATGCAGAAGCGCCCGGAGGTGTCGGACACCGGATTGCTGCCGGACGGCTGGGAGGCCCAGGTCCACCAGCGGGCCTGGAAGTCGGCGGGCGCCAACTTGTCCGAAGTGGACGATGGGGAGGTGGGGGGTTGTGCCGCCATTTGCGCGTTTCCGCCACAACCGGCGAGCAGAACAACCAAGAACAGCAGGACAATCCTCACTGGTTCTCGCGTCCCTTGCGTCGTTGTTCCTCCGCGCGCTCACGACAGCGGCGCAGGAACTCCTGATCGTCGTCAGCATGAGTGGCCGCGAACCGTCCCGGCCGGTCGTACTCGGGAAAAGCGGGTGCGACTCGTTCGTGCGCCCCGAATCGCGCGCGTCCGGTCCCCACCGGACGGCCCGCGACGAACCAGGCGATCGAGCCCACCAACGGGAACAGCAGGACCAGGAGAAGCCACATCATCTTCGGCAGGTTCCGCACGGAGCCCTCGTCGGTCGTGATCACGTCGACGACCGCGAAGATCGTCACACCTAGCATCACCACTCCGAACAGCCCACCGAAGTACAGCATCTCCACCCCCAGGTCGCGCGGTCGCCGCACATATTGGCACAAGAGCCACTCCGGGAACACAGTTCACTCGTCAATCACTTCGCCACCAATTCACGAGGCCGTGAATCCATCGAAACAAAAGCCTCATCGACGGCATCCCGCCCCGTGCGGCCATCAGGCCCACCACTGCTGCCCGCCGACCCGAGCAACCAATTCGCCCCACAGGAGGAAAAGGAGCAACAACGGGCCGCAATTCCGAACTCCAGCCCGTCGCACCGAATTGCCCTTGCGCGATTCGAACGACGTTTCGCGCACCGGAACGTTCACACCGTCCCAGTTGGACTGGACCGCTTGAACGACATCGCGGCCGAGCAGTTCCGCGCCTGAGGCTGAGCACCAGATCTGCTGCACGGCCGTTGCCCGCTCCGTAAGCGGGCCTTAGCGTCAGACGCATGTCTCAGGGTGCCGAAAGCTTGCTGGACGTGCTGGCCGCGCACGACGTCGAGGTGGTGTTCGGACTGCCCGGCGTGCACAACCTCGCCATCTGGGAGGCGTTGCAGCAGCACCCAGGCATCCGCATGATCGGCGTGCGTCACGAGCAGACGGCGGTCTACGCGGCAGACGGCTACGCAAGGGCCACCGGCAAGCTGGGCGTGGCGATCGTGACCACCGGTCCCGGCGCGGCGAACACGCTGGGCGCCACCGGCGAGGCGTGGGCGTCCGGCAGCCCGGTGCTCGTGATCGCCACGGACATCCCTTCGACGCTGCGGCGGCCCGGCGTCCACCGCGGCGTGCTCCACGAGACGCGTGACCAGAGGGCGATGTTCATCCCGGTCACCAAGGCGTCGTTCGACGTTCCCTCCGCTGTGGACGTGGCGGCGTGCGCGGACAAGGCCGTGCAGCAGGCCCTCCAAAGCCCGCACGGCCCGGTCTACCTGGGCATCCCAACGGACTTCCTCTCCGCCGAGGCCCCGCGTCACACCGTCACGAAGATCGAGCCCGCGCACTCGGTCGTCGACCTGACCGAAGCCGAGCGCCTCATCGCCGCGGCGGTACGGCCGTTGATCTGGGCCGGCGGCGGCGCGGCACGGTCGGGTGCTGGAGATGCCATCAGCGCGTTGGCCTCGAAGCTCCAGGCACCGATCGTCACGACGTACGGCGCACGCGGCCTGACGAACAGCCCTCTCGTCGTGCGGGGCCCAGTGCACGCACCGCCCGTGGGCAAGCTGTGGGACGAAGCCGACCTCGTGATCGGCATCGGCACGGACTTCGACGGCATGATGACCCAGAACTGGTTGCAGCCGAAGCCACCCGCCCTGCTCGCCGTCAACATCGACAAGGCGGAGGCGAACAAGAACTACCCTGCGGACGTCACGCTGGAAGGTGACGCCGCCACCGTCACCGCCGCCCTCGCCGCCAAGGCGGGCACCAAGCAGGCCTCCGTCGACGTCGAAGCCGTCAACGCCGAGGTGCGCGCACTGGCCGAAGCCGACTCGCCCGAAGCCATGAAGCTGTTGCGGGCGTTGGAAGGCACCGACGCCACGATCGTCGCGGACATGTGCATCCCCGGCTACTGGATCGGCGGCTTCCACCACGTCACCAAGCCGCGCGGCCTCGCGTACCCGGTCGGCTGGGGCACGCTCGGCTTCGGCTTCCCGGCGGCCATCGGCGCCGCCGTCGAACACCGCACGATCGCGGTGGTGGGCGACGGAGGGTTCCTCTTCGCGTGCGGCGACCTAGCCACGCTCAAGCAGGAAGGCCTGCCGCTCACCATCGTGCTCGTCGACGACGGCGGCTACGGCATGCTCCGCTACGACCAGCGGATCGCCGGCCACGCCATCAGCGGCGTGGACCTGACCCGCCCGGACTTCGCCAAGCTCGCCGAGAGCTTCGGCATCCCCGCCGTCACGCTGGACGGCTTCGACGGCCTCGCGGACGCACTGGCGGCCGCCTCCGGGCCGAACATGATCGTCGTCGAGGCACACCTCGACCCGCCGGTCACCACGTCCCCGCGCTGGTACCGCAAAAACGCCACCTGATCAGGCATCTCCTGGGTACCTTCCCGTCCATGGGACGTGGCCTGGGGATCGTGCTCATCGTGCAGGCGGCCGTGCTGACCGCGTTGTCCGGCCGTTACGGCTTCCACCGCGACGAGCTCTACTTCATCGCGGCGAGCAAACGTCCCGACTGGGGCTACGTGGACCAGCCCCCGATCACGCCGATCCTCGCGCGCCTGACGACAGCGGTGTTCGGCGAGACCCCGACGGGCCTGCGCGTGACGGCAACACTCCTCGCGCTCGCCATCACCGTCATGGTCGCCCTGACGGCGAAAGAACTGGGCGGCGGCACCACGTTCGCGGCCGCCGCCTCCGCGACATCGACGTTCGTCCTGGCCGTGAGCCACATGCTCTCCACCGCCACCATCGACCTGCTGATCTGGGTCCTCATCGGCTACTTCGCCGTCAGGCTCCTGAAATCCGGCGACGGCCGCTGGTGGCCGGCCCTCGGCGCCACGGCAGGCGTCGGGCTCGCCAACAAGTGGCTCCTGCTGTTGCTGCTGGCAGCCCTGGCGATCGCACTCCTGGCCGTGGGCCCGCGCACCGTCCTGCGCACCTGGTGGCTCCTCGCCGGCGTGGCGGTGTGCGCGGTGCTCGCGGCCCCGGTGGTCGTCTGGCAGGCGCTGCACGACTTCCCGTTGCTCACCGTGGCCCGCGGCATCAGCGAGGACGACGGCGCCGAGAACCGCATCATGTTCGTGCCGATGCAGCTCCTGATGCTGTCCCCGCTCCTCGTCCCGGTGTGGCTGCTCGGCCTCCGAAACCTCTGGCGCGACAGGACCTTCCGCTCGATCGCACTCGCCTACCCGATCCTCTGCGTCCTGTGCCTCATCGCCGGTGGCAAGCCCTACTACGCGGTGCCGCTGCTGCTGGTCCTGATGGCAGCAGGCGCACGCCAGTCCCAAGAATGGTTGCAACGCAACAAGAAACTGGGCGGCGTCCTCGTGGCCTTGAGCGTCGCACCGGCCGTGGTCGGCTCTCTGCCGATCCTCCCGCCCAGCGCCCTGGGCCCGGTGATCGCCATCAACCCGGAACAGGGCGAACAGGTCGGCTGGCCAGAACTCGCCGCGACCGTCCAGAACGCCTGGCAGGACAACGACCGCCCCGTCGTCCTCACCCGCAACTACGGCCAGGCCGGCGCGATCGAGGCCTACACCGAGATCCCCGCGTACTCGGGCCACATGTCGTTCTACGACTGGGGACCTCCCCAGGCCACCAGCCCGACGGTCCTGCTGGTCGGGTTCCGCCAGCCGCCGTTCAACGACTGCAAGGTCGTCGCCACGCACCACAACCCCGTGGAGAACGAAGAAGACGGCACGGAGATAAAGCTGTGCACGGCTCCAACGGAACCATGGGATTCCTTCTGGCCGAAGCTCCGCCACTACTACTGAACAACACCGGCCACTTAGGACATTGGAGCAGCTCCACCACGAACCCCTCTTCGGCTGAATTCCCCCGAACCTGGTGGAATCACTGGTGATGTGGCTCTAGCTTCATTCCATGCCAAAGAGAGACTCCACGGTCCGAGGGCGGGAGTTCGGCGCGGGCATACGCGCGGCCCTCGAGAAGGCGGGCCTGAGCGGACGTCACGCCGCCAACCTCGCGGGCTGGGACCCGGCCAAGCTGTCCGACCTGCTGAACGGCAAGGGAGGCATCAACGAGCACGACCTCATCCGGCTGCTGGGCGTCTGCCGCACCCCGATCGAGGAGTCCGACCACCTGCTGGCGGTGTTCCGCGAGGCGGACCGATCGGGCTGGCTCCAGGTGCACGGCGAGAGGTCCCCCGGCTGGCCACGCACCCTGGGCGACAACGAGAAGGTCGCCACCGAGGTGATCTGCTGGAGCATTCACCTCATCCCCGGCCTGCTCCAGCTACCGGACTACCTGCGCGCGCTGATCGCGGGAAACCCGAACTCCCCCGCGAAGGAAGCCGACGAACGCGTCGCCACCAGAAGCGCACGCCAGCAACAGCTGATCAGCCGGCGTTGCGCGATGACTTTCTACATCCACGAACAAGCGCTGCACCTTCCCATCGGGAACGCCGAACTGATGTCGGATCAGCTGGATCACCTGATGACCATGGGCGTCCGCCCGTACATCACCTACCGGATAGTGCCCACGTCCGCCGGAGCACATGCAGGCACAGCGGGTTCCTTCACCTTCATGAAGTTCGACAAGCTGGAGCCCGTCGTCTTCATCGACGCCGAGAACCACGGTGTCTACCTGGACGACAAGGCCTCCATCGACGCCTACTCGCGCATCCTCAAGGCACTCGATCAGACCGCGCTGAGCGTGGAAGAATCGAAGGAGTTGATCGCCAGCATCATCTCCTGAGGAGCCGATCGCGATGACCGAATGGCGCAAGAGCAGCTATAGCCCCAACGGCACCGACTGCGTGGAGATCGGCCACCGCGTCGGCGTACGCGACAGCAAGGCTCCGGCCACCCACATCGCCCTCGGCCCAGACGCGTGGACCGCGTTCCTCACCGCGGCGAAGGCTGACAAACTCACCCGGTGACCCGATCCTGGCCAGAGAAGCAAGCCCACGACGAAGGCGTCCTGGCCTGGGAGTTCCTGGACTTCCTCCGCAAGACCGCCGTCCTGAAGGTCGAAGGCCTCACCCGAGACCAGGCCGCCACGGCCCCGATCGCCACGTCCCCGAAGCTGACACCTCTCGGTCTCCTCAAGCACCTGACGGCCGTCGAACGGTACTGGCTGTGCATCGCGGGCGCGGGCCTGGACCTCCCGTCGCTCTGGCAAGGCGACCCGGACCCGTCCTGGAACCTCGAAGAAGACGACACCCCGGCATCGCTCATCCAGGCCTACCGCGAGGAATGGGCGAACGCCGAAGCGCTGAAGAAGCTGGCCCTCGACGCCACGGCGGCGGACGGCGAGCGCACCGTGCGGTGGATCCTGGCCCACGTCGCGCAGGAGACCGCACGCCACGTCGGCCATCTCGACCTGCTCCGCGAACTCGCGGACGGCCAGACCGGCGAATAGAGCTCAGCCGGTGCGCGCCCGCCACCGGTCACGATGCGAACGCCACCCAGAACACGAGAATGCGCTCCACGAAGAACGTGAGCAGGCGGGACCGGCTCCGATCGCGCTCAGTACCGCAACGTCACAGTCCGGACCTCAGGCTTCGTCCGGCCAGGGCGGCGCCAGTGGCATCAGCGTTGCTCGGGAACACAAGAGACGGGCGCGCAGCGTTGGGCGTACAAGTGCGGCGGCTGCCTGTTCGAGCACGGTGAACCCAGCTCCGGATCCCAGCCAGCGCCCCGCCGCCGCTGAGTTCCCCCGTCCCCCGTCATGGCTGATTTATGTAGCCGCCCACGGTGTTTCGGCAAACCTCCTGGAGTGCGTTCACCGCGTCCTGAAGCAGCGGGTTGGTGTTCGCAGTGCGGTGGACAACGTGCACGTGCCTCCGCAAAGGCTTGTGGCGCAACGGCATCGCGTGTGCGCCCGACAGCTCCTTGTAGCCGAGGGCCGGGACCAGTGCGACGCCGACACCGGCCGCCACCAGCGATTGCACCACCTCGTAGTCGTTGCTTCGGAACGCGATCCTGGGCGCGAAACCCGCCGCCGCGCACAACCGCGTCAGGCACGTCGCGCCGGCGGTCCCGTCGCGCGAGGCGATCCAGCGTTCGTCTTTCAGGTCTTCGAGTCTGACGTTGTTCTTCGCGGCGGGATGACCGGTCGGCACCATGACCAGGAGCGCTTCGTCCAGCAACGGGAGCACGGTCAGCTCTTCCGGCCACGTGCGCGGGACGAGGTCGTAGGCGTAGACCAGCGCCAGGTCGAGCTCGCCGGTCAGCACGAGCGGCAGCACGTCGTCCGGCTCTGCCTCGTCGAGACGGATCTCGGCGCCCGGCAGGTCCGCCTGCAGCCTCGCCAGGGCCTTCGGCACGACCCGCGAGCTCGCCGTGGGGAACGTGCCGATCCGCAGGCGCCCGCGCAGGCCCTGCACCATCGCCTTCACCTCGTGCTCGAACCCGTCGAACGCCGCGAGCAGCTCGCCGCCCCGGTCGGCGATGAGCAGGGCGGCACTGGCCGGCCTGATCGAGTGCGCCTCCCGTTCGAAGAGCGTCACGCCGACCGCCCGCTCGAACGCCGAGATCTGCTGCGACACGGCCGACGACGTGTAGCCGAGACGGCGGGCGGCCTCGGCGAAGGAACCCGTCTTCACGACCTCGACGAGCGTGCGGAGATGGACCGGGTTGAGCACCAGGTCAGCTTATGCTCGACGTCGCGAGGTTTCATTCTGCGACCTCTGGCGCATCCACCCCCGAGCTACCAGGGTGGAGGTATGCCCTACATCTCCACGAACCCGTCGAACACCTCCGACGTGGTCGCCGAGATCGAGCTCGGGACCAGCAGCGCCTTCGTCGACGCGGCCCAGCGGGCCAAGGCGGCCCAACGCGCGTGGGCACGGGTGCCCGCGCCCGTGCGCGGCCAGGTCATCGGCAACATCGGCCGCCTGGTCGAGGCGAACTTCGAACCCCTCTCCCAGCTCGTGACCCGCGAGATCGGCAAGCCGATCGCGGAGGCCCGCGGCGAGGTCCAGGAGATCGTCGACACCGCGAACTTCTTCGTCGGCGAGGGCAGGCGCCTCTACGGGCAGACGGTCCCCTCGGAGATGGCGGACAAGCAGCTCTTCACGTTCCGCAACCCGGTCGGCGTCGCGGCGATCATCACCGCCGGCAACTTCCCGGTCGCCGTGCCGTCCTGGTACATCATCCCCGCGCTGCTGTGCGGCAACTCGGTCGTCTGGAAGCCCGCCGAGTACTCCGCCGCGTCGGCACAGGCCTTCTACGACGTGTTCCAGGCCGCCGGCATCCCCGACGGCGTGTTCGAGATCGTCTTCGCCGACGGCTCGGAGACGTTCGCCGGCCTCGAGCAGTCGCTGCGGCAGGGCCTCGTCGACAAGGTCGGCTTCACCGGGTCCACCGAGGTCGGTGCGCGCATCGGCGAGCTGTGCGGACGCCACCTCCAGACGCCGTGCCTGGAACTGGGCGGCAAGAACCCGATGGTCGTCACCGAGGACGCGGACCTCGACCTGGCCGTGCAGGGCGCGTTGTTCGCCGGCTTCGGTTCCGCGGGCCAGCGCTGCACCTCGCTCGGCACGGCGATCGTGCACGAGTCGGTGTACGACGAGTTCCTGACCCGGTTCGTCGAGGCCGTCGGCGGCGCCACCGTGGGCGACCCGACCGGCGAAGTCCTCTATGGACCGTTGCTGGACGAGAAGTTCGCTCTGGCGTACGAGAAGTACCTAGGCTGGATCGGCGAGCACCACACGGTGCACGGCCCGACCGGCCGGATCTCGGCCACCAGTCCCCGCGACGGCTTCACTGGTGAGAACGGCTTCTTCTACCACCCCGCGATCGTTTCCGGTGTGCGCGACGACGACGAACTGTTCCTGCAGGAGACGTTCGGCCCGATCGTCGGTGTCATGAGGTACTCGGACCTGGACGAGGCGATCGAGCTCGGCAACAAGCCGGGCTACGGCCTCTCCTGCTCGATCTACACCACGGACCCGAACAAGGCCTTCCGGTTCCGCGCCGGCATCTCCGCCGGGATGGTCAGCGTCAACAACTCGACGTCCGGGGCCGAGGCGCACCTGCCGTTCGGCGGCAACGGCAAGAGCGGCAACGGCTCCCGGCAGTCGGGCGTGTGGGTGCTCGACCAGTTCACCCGCTGGCAGTCCATGAACTGGGACTACTCCGGGAAGCTGCAGAAAGCGCAGATGGACACGCTCGCGATCGAGGCGAACCTTGACTACCGCCTCGCCTGAGCTGCCCGCTCAGGCAGAGGTCGTCGTCATCGGCGGCGGGGTGATCGGCACATCCATCGCCTTCCACCTCGCCGAGGCAGGAGTCCGGGACGTCGTGGTCGTGGAGAGGGATGACCTGGGGTCCGGCTCCACCTGCAAGGCAGCGGGTGGAGTGCGCGCCCAGTTCTCCGACGAACTGAACATCAGGCTCGGAGCTCGCTCGCTCGAACTGTTCCAGCGCTTTCCGCAGCGCCCCGGGCAGGAGATCGATCTGCACCAGGTCGGCTACCTCTTCCTCCTTTCCTCTCGGGAACACGTCACGGCGTTCGAGCGCAACGTCGATCTCCAGAACTCCCTCGGCGTGCGCAGTCGCATGCTGACTGTCGAGGAGGCTCGGCGGATCTCGCCGCTGATCGAAACGGACGGTCTGCTCGCGGCGACCTACTCGCCCGACGACGGACACTGCACGCCTGAGTCCGTCGTGCTCGGCTATGCCACCGCGGCCCGCCGGTTCGGGGTCCGCTTCCACACCAGAACAACCGTGAGATCGATCGTAGGGACGGGGTCCGACAGTTTTCGCGTCGAAACCGACCGCGGGACGGTTTCGGCGGGGACTCTGGTCTGCGCGGCGGGTGCCTGGTCGCGGGAGATCGGCGAGATGGTGGGCGTTGACCTGCCGGTTTCCCCGTTGCGACGGCAGATCATGTTCACCGAACCCATGCCGGAGCTACACGATCGGGTGACTCCCTTCACCATCGACTTCGGCAGCACCTTCTACTTCCACCGCGAGGGGCCGGGACTGCTGTTCGGCATGTCCGATCCCGACGAGACGCCGGGTTTCAAGCTGGACATGTCCGACGCGTGGCTGCCCAGGCTCACCGAGGCGATCGGCAGGCGTGCGCCGAGGCTGCTGGACGTGGGCGTGCGCGACGGCTGGGCCGGGCTCTACGAGGTGACTCCGGACCACAACGCGCTGATCGGCTCGGCGGGAAGGTTCTTCTACGCCACGGGTTTCTCGGGACACGGCTTCCTGCAGGGCCCTGCGGTCGGCGAGGTCGTGCGCGACCTCGTGCTCGGCCGCGAGCCCTTCGTCGACGTGTCCGGTCTGGACACCTCCCGCTTCGCCGCCGACCAGGCGCGGCCGGAACTCAACTGCGTGTGAGGAATGTGATGGACGTTCTCGAACTCATGGACGAGTGGGGGCCGGAGAAGGTCGTCTGCGTGTCCGACCGGCGCACCGGCATGAAGGGTGTGCTCGTCATCGACAACACCGCACGCGGCATGGGCAAGGGCGGCACGCGGATGAGCCCGCACGTGACGGTCGCGGAGATCGCCCGTCTCGCGCGCGTGATGACGTGGAAGTGGGCCGGCGTCGACCTGTTCTTCGGCGGCGCCAAGGCCGGGATCGTGTTCGATCCTTCCTCTCCTGACAAGGAAGCGGCGCTGCGGGCGTTCGCGCGCAAGCTCTCCAACGAGGTGCCGCGCGAGTACGTGCTCGGACTCGACATGGGCCTCACCGAGCGGGATGCCGCGATCGTCCAGGACGAACTGTCGGACCGCGGCGCTATGATGGGCGCACCGGCTCAACTCGGCGGTCTTCCGTACGACGAGCTGGGCGTCACCGGGTACGGCGTGGCCGAGGTGGCGGACGAGTTGGTGGAGCTGCGCGGCAGACGCGTGGCCATACAAGGTTTCGGCGCGGTCGGTGCCGCGGCAGCGAAGCGGTTCACCGAACTGGGCGCCGTCGTCGTCGCCGTGTCGTCGGTGCACGGGGCGCTGGTGGATGCCGGCGGCTTGGACGTCGCCCGGCTGCTGAAGCTGCGAGCCGAGTTCGGCGATCTCGCGGTGCGGCAGTACGGCGAGGTGCGCGCACTCGGTGCCGAGCTCAGGGTGCCGTGCGACGTGCTCGTGCCGGCCGCTCTGCAGGACGTGATCGACGCGGATCTCGCGGGCGAGCTCGACACCACCCTGGTGGTCGAGGGCGCGAACCTGCCGACTTCCGTTGCGGCGCAGGAGGTTCTTGCGCGGCGCGGGATCACGGTGGTGCCGGACTTCATCGCGAACGCCGGCGGCGTGGTCGCGGCGGCGTTCGGGATGGACGCGCGGTACTCACCGTTCCCGGTCGACCCCGCGACGGTGCTGGACGCAGTGTCCTCGAAGCTGAGGGCGAACGCGGCGAACATCATCGCCGAGGCGCGGAGCCGTGGCACCACAACACATGGGGCGGCGCGCGAGCTGGCGCAGGAACGTGTGCTGGCCGCGATGAAGCTGCGAGGGCGGGTCGCGTGAGCACGCCCGCGGGTGTGGTGGTCGCGGACCGCGACGGCAGGCCCGGCATGACGCAGGCGGCAGGAACGCGTGCAACGGCACGGCAGGACAGAGCGCAGGAGGCGTGCGGAAGCGGGGTGATCGCGGACTTCGTTGGCAGGCAAGCGGTCGCGTGCGCAACCGCACCGCCGGTGACGACGGCGCCGCGCACAACGCCGGTGGCGCGTACGACGACGCGGGCATCAACGGCGCCGCATCCAGCGGTGACGTCGCGCGCAACGACACAGCGGAGGCAGGTCGCATGAGCTCCCTCGAAGGCGTGGTGATCGCGGACTTCAGCCGGGTGCTGGCGGCGCCGTACGCGACGATGATGCTGGGTGACCTCGGTGCCGAGGTGGTCAAGGTCGAGCTGCCCGGCCGGGGCGACGAGACCCGCACGTGGGGTCCGCCGCACTACGAGGACGAGGCGACGTACTTCCTGTCCGTCAACAGGAACAAGACGTCGGTGCAGATCGACCTGTCGACCGAGGCGGGGCGGGAGGAGGCGCGTGAGCTGATCGCGCGGGCGGACGTCGTGGTCGAGAACTTCAAGCCCGGCACGATGAAGAAGTTCGGGCTGGACTACGAGTCGCTGGGGCGTGACGACCTCGTCTACTGCTCGATCTCGGGGTTCGGTTCGGGCAAGGGCGCGGACCTCGCCGGGTACGACCTGCTCGTGCAGGCCGTGGGCGGGTTGATGAGCGTGACCGGGCCCGGTCCGTACGAGCCGGTGAAGACGGGGGTGGCGCTGGTCGACGTGCTGACCGGCTTGCACGCGTGCGTCGGCATTCTGGCGGCGTTGCGGCACCGGGACGCCACGGGGCTGGGGCAGCTCGTCGAGCTGGACCTGCTGACGGTGTTGTTGTCGAGCATGGTGAACCAGAGCGCGGGGTTCACGCTGGCGGGTTCGGTGCCGAAGCCGATGGGCAACCGGCATCCGTCGATCGCGCCGTACGAGGTGTTCCCGACGGTGGACCAGCCGATCGTGCTCGCGGTGGGCAACGACCGGCAGTTCCGCCGGCTGTGCTCGGTGCTGGACGTGCCGGAGCTGGCCACGGACCCGCGGTTCGTCACGAACCGCGATCGCGTGGAGAACGTGGACGAGCTGTTCGAGCTGCTCTCGGCGAGGTTGCGGGCGCGGCCCGCGCAGCACTGGTTCGAGACGCTGACGCCGCTGGGCGTGCCGTGCGGCCCTGTCAACGATGTCGCGCACGCGTTCGCGCTGGCCGAGTCGCTGGACCTCGATCCCACCGCGACGATCGGCGACATGACGCTCGTCGCGAACCCCATCCGCCTGTCGCGCACGCCGGTGTCGTACCGGCTGCGCCCGCCGAAGCTGGAGCAGTGACGTGCAGGACCCGTTGGAGCTGCTGGACATCCCTTCGTTGCTGAGCGACGAGGAGCGCGACATCCAGGCCACCGTCGCGGCCTACCTGACCGACCACGTCCGGCCGCACGTGGCTTCGTGGTTCGAGGCGGGCATCCTGCCTCGCGAGCTGGCGCAGGAGCTGGGCAAGCTCGGTGTGCTGGGCATGCACCTGGAGGGGTACGGGTGTGCCGGGACGTCGGCGCTCGCGTACGGGCTCGCGTGCCTGGAGCTGGAGGCCGTGGACAGCGGCATCCGCAGCTTCGTGTCCGTGCAGGGGTCGCTGTCGATGTACTCGATCTGGAAGTACGGCTCGGAGGAGCAGAAGCAGGAGTGGCTGCCGCGTCTGGCCGCCGGTGAGGCGATCGGGTGCTTCGGGCTGACCGAGCCGGACTTCGGCTCGAACCCGTCCGGCATGCGCACGCGGGCCGTGCGCGACGGCGCGGACTGGATCCTGAACGGCACCAAGATGTGGATCACGAACGGTGGTCTCGCGGACGTGGCGACGGTGTGGGCGCGGACAGAGGAGGGAATTCGCGGATTCCTCGTTCCTCGCGGCACGCCGGGATTCTCGACGCGTGACATCAAGCAGAAGCTCTCGATGCGAGCATCCGTCACTTCTGAGTTGGTCCTGGAGGACGTGCGGCTGCCGGAAAGCGCGCGGCTGCCGCTCGCGACTTCCTTGCGCGCTCCGCTCACATGTCTGAACGAGGCGCGGTTCGGCATCGTGTTCGGTGCTGTCGGTGCCGCGCGGGATTCCTTGCAGGCGGCGCTCGACTACTCCGGAACGCGTATCCAGTTCGACCAGCCGATCGCCTCCTTCCAGCTCACCCAGCGCAAGCTCGCGAGCATGACGGTGCAGGTCAGCAACGCGATGTTGCTGGCGTTGCACCTCGCGAGACTGAAGGAGGCCGGCACGCTCAAGCCCGAGCAGATCAGCGTCGGCAAGTACAACAACGTCGAGTCGGCCATCGCGATCGCGCGGGAAAGCCGAACCGTCCTCGGCGCGAACGGCATCTCGCTCGAGTACTCGCCCTTGCGTCACGCCAACAACCTGGAATCCGTACTTACTTATGAGGGTACTTCCGACATCCACCTGCTATCCATCGGCCACGCGTTGACCGGAATCGCCGCATTCCGTTGATCGTTCGCCCTATCCTGCACTCCGCAACGGGGTTCGCGGGTGGGAGGACGTTCTGCCGGAGGAGACAAACAGCCGCAGTGACGCGCGTCGCAACCGCAAGCGATTGCTGGATGCCGCGACGCACGTGCTGCGGGCTGAACCAGCAACGGCGACGATGCAGTCGATCGCGCGCAAGGCGGCGCTTTCCCAAGCGACGGCGTATCGGCACTTTCCGTCCGTGGAGGCGCTCGTGGTGGCCTATCACGAAGATGTCATCGCTTCGTTGGTCGAGCACGGCGAACGGTCTCGCAAGACCGGTAAAGAACTGTTCGAGCACCAGGCCGCGCGCTGGGTGAAGCTGCAGAACGTGCACGGGCCCGTGATAGTGCGGTTCTCGTCGCAGCGCGGGATTCTCGACCGGCTGCACAACTCCGAGGGGATGGCGGCGCTGACGTGCGGCGCGTGGGACCAGGCGTTGCGCGGCGTGCTGATCGACCTGGCGCTGCCCGACGCTCTGCTGAACGCGGCGCGGTTCCTGCACAACGCGTTGTTCGACCCTCGGGAGATCCTCGACCTGACAAAAACCGCCGGACTCCCTGACGAGCAGGTGGTCCGGCGGCTCTCGGACGCGTTCTACGGCGCGTTGAAGGGCTGGGCCTCGTCCTAGATGCCGAGCGGGAGCACCCACTTCAGCTCGGACTTGACGTTCGGGCGGCCGTCGAGCGGGTTCTCCCCCGCGATGCCACCGGCCGCGATCTTGTCCAGGGTCTTCAGGCCCTCGGGCAGGATCTGGCCGAACACGGTGTAGTTGGGGCGCAGGATCGAGTCCGACTGCACGAGGAAGAACTGCGAGCCGTTCGTGTCCGGGCCGGCGTTCGCCATGGCGAGCGTGCCGCGCGGGTAGATGCGGCGCTGGCCGGTCGGGTCGTTCGGCGCGGGCTGCAGGTCCGTGGGCAGTTCGTCCTTGTACTTGTAGCCGGGGCCGCCCTCACCCGTGTTGGACGGGTCGCCGCACTGCAGCACCTGCAGTGTCGGGTAGGCGGTGAGCCGGTGGCACTCGGTCTGGTTGTAGAACCCGCGGTGCGCCAGGTGGATGAAGCTGTGCGCGGTGCACGCGGCCTTGGTCCGGTCGAGCACCAGCGGGATGTCGCCCTGGTTGGTCTTCACCTTGACCAGCACCTTGCCCTTGGTGAACCACGGGTCGTGCGGGATGGACACCGGACGAGCGGCGGGCTCCTCGGGGGTCGCGGTGTAGCCGCAGTCGGGCCGGGCCGTCCCCACTTCGGCGGACGCGGTGCCCGTCGTGATGAAACCAACGGCCAGCGCCGCCACTGCCAGTCCAGCTGCGATTCGCCTCATGCGCGTTTCCTAGTGGAGCCGGGAGCGGGCAGCAAGGCTTAACGGATCACACGGGTCGCCCAGTTGTCCGTGGACTCGGTGATCTCGTACTCGCACTTCGCCTCCGCGCCGGAGCCCGTGATCTCCTTCTCCAAGCGGAGCCTGCACGTCGCCTGGCCGGTCTGCGGCTCACCTTGAGCGTGATTGTGCCCAGCGCGTTGGCGAGGTGTGCGCGGGGCGGGACTTCTGCCGCAAGACGGTTGTGGGCCCTTACTTTCGGCCGACCAACCGGGTTTCCCAGGCCCAGGCGGCGATCTCGGCGTTCGTCTTGCCTACGGCGGCGAGCTTCACGACGTCGAGCTCGCGTGACGAGAGCTTGTGCGGCTGTTGTGGTGCGGGCGTTTTCATGTGCTGCAACAGCCTGACGGTGATCGACGGACTGATGAGCGCATCGCCCGTGACGGCCGCACAGACCTCGATGTCGGACTCGGCTCCCAGAATCATGCCGAACCCCGTGCGCACCATCGCCTGATCTTCCGCGACGAGAACCCTGATCACGCCGGCCACTTCGAGCGGCAGGGTCGCCGTGTCACCGTGGATCTCCAGGGCGGCCCTGGGTTCGGCGGCGACCAACGGCACGGCCGAGGCCGGTCTGCACGGGGGCGTCGGCGCGCTGATCGGGCTCGCCATCGGCGTTCCCCACGCGTGGCTCGCGATCATCTCGCTCGGCGTCGAGTGGCCCCTGCAGGTGCCACTCGGTCCGTCTGCGTGGTCGTGCCGGCCCTGGCCGCGCTCGCCGCGGGCGCGGGGCTGCTGCCCGCCCGCCGTGCGGCTCGGGTGAGCCCGGTGGCAGCACTTCACTCGATCCAGCGACGTGTACCGGATCCGAGACGGGGTACCCGAACTGCATAGGGAGGTAATGCAGTCATGGGATTCGACGAGTTGAAGAACAAGGCCAAGGACCTCATCGGCCAGCACGGCGACAAGGTCGACGACGGTGTGGAGCGCGCGGGTCAGTTCGCCGACGAGAAGACCGGCGGCAAGCACAGCGAGCACATCGACAAGGGCGAGGACAAGCTCAAGGAAGGCCTCCGCAACTTCGGCGGCCAGCAACAGCAGTAGCGGAGACCCACTCCCAGTGGGTTCCTGAGGCGGCACAGGCGGCTGGTTCGCGTGTGGGTTACGCCTGTTCGGATTCACTTCCGCGATCCCGGCGACACGGTTACCGTCGTTCGCCGGGATCGCGGAGGTGAAGGTGGATCCGAGCGGGGTGACGAGGGCGGCACGGCTGACCGCGTTGGCCGCGTTGTGCCTGGTCACCGTGGTACTGCTGCTACCGGCGGCCATCAGCGTCAGCACCGGCGGGGCCGTGCCGGGGTTCATCGGCGAGTTCGGCCGGTGGCTGTGGCCCGCCGTCGGCGCCATGGTGCTCGTCGCGATCGGTCTGGCCCTCTGGGAACGCGTCCGGGGCCACGAGACCAGCAACCGCACCGCCGCGCTCGCACGGGTCGAGTCGCGGGTGAAAGCCCTGATCGCCGCCTCGCTGGCGGCCCAGACCCAGATCAAGCTCGGCGTTCTGAAGCAGCCCCGGCTGTCCGTCCGGGTCGAGGGCGAAGAGATCTCCTCGGCGGACCTGGAAGCCGTCTACGACCGCCTCGGCCAGACCATGGTCCTCATCGGGCCGGTCGGCAGCGGCCGCTCGACGTTGCTGCGCGAACTGTGCCTGGCGTTGGTCGAAAGGGCACGCAACGACCCGCAGGCGCCGATCCCGGTCGTCGTGGACCTGGCGACGTGGCGCGCTTACGGCACGCGCAAACCGACCGAGTTCACGGCCTGGCTCCTGCGCGAGATGACCCTCCGCTACGGCATCAGCCGCTCGGCCGGCACGATCTGGCTGCGCCGTGAGCGGGTGACCGTGCTCATCGACGGCCTGGACGAGGTACCGCGTGTAGACCGCGCGCACTGCGAGTCCGAACTCGCGCCGTTCGCCTCCGTCGTGACCTCGACGAGCCCGATCGAGAACCTGCCGTCGGTCTTCGTCGAGCCGTTGTCCCGCGGCCAGGTGCTCGAGTACATCGCCTCGGTCAGCCCCCGGCTCGACAGCCTCGAGTCGGCCCTGACCCCCGAGATCTGGGAGCGGCTGGACTCGCCGCTGGCGTTGAACCTGCTGGCGCTGACGCATCTCGACAAACAGGTCGAGACGATCGGCACCGACTTCGTGGGTTCGTTCGTCGTGGAAAGGCTTTCCGGCCAACGCGGCGCAGGGCCCACCATTCGCGCGTTGAAGTTCCTCGCACGGTTGGGGCGGCCGGACCTCGGCGCACCCGTGCACATGCCTCACCGCCGTGCGTGGCTTCCGCTGCTACCGACGCGTCCGTTGTGGTTGCTGTTCGTACGCGCGGTGCCTGCGGCGTATGCGGGTGGCGTGTGTGCCGTGGCATTCATGACGGGACTGCGCCTCGGGTTGTGGCCCGCGCTTGTGTTCGTGGTCGCCGCTTCTTCTTTGCTCGTGCTGGTTAACAAACTGCCGCGCGTCTTCCACCCGCCCGGACGCGCGCACGGCATCATCACCGCCGCGCTGGGGTTCGCCGCCGGTGTGGTCGCGGGTTTGCTGGTCGGCCTTGCCGGTCTGTGGCTGGGCGATATCGGCACGCCGTGGCCTTACGCCGTCGCGTACGTGTTCGTGGTGGTGGCGTCGTTCTTCTTGGCGTTGGGTTTCATACCGGGCGCCGCACCTGTGCCGTGGGCGTTGCTGATCGCCGCCGCACCGGGCGTCTCGATGATCTGGACCGGTCCGTACCTGGTGCTGGCGGGCATGGGGATCGGCTTCTCCGCAGGCGTGGCAGGCGGAATCTTCGCCGCCGCGGTGGGACGTGTGTGGCGCACGGTGCGCCCGGTGCAACAACAACGCATGCGGCTGGGGCGTCCGTGGTGGGTGCAACCGGCTGTCCCGGTTCTTGGCACGGTCGGTCTGCTGGGCGGGATCGGCGCGCTCGGTTCCTGGGGAACGGCACTGGGCGTGGCACTGGGATTGCTGGTGACCCCGACCGCCGCCCGCGACTACGTGTGGCCGTTCGACGCGCTCGCCGAGGTCGCCGCCGAAGGGGTCACGCGGCCACTGTCACTGGGCGAGTTGTCGTTCCGCCGCAAGGCTTTGCTGCACCTCGCGCAGGACCGGTTGCTGCTCACCAGGGTCGACGGCGAGTACCGCTTCGCGCACGTCGCCCTGCGCGACCACCTGGCCTCGTGCGACCCGACGGCGCTGGTCCGGGCCACGCGCCGTTGAACCTTCCCGATCTGCGGGCCGTACGGCCTGACAGAGAGGTCGGGTGTTGTGCATGCGCTGGTCGAAGGGCTGGATCGCGGGAGCCGGGGTCTTCTCGGTGGTCGCGGCCATCGGGGGCACGGCCTTCGCTCTCGCCGGGTCCGGTGGTTCCTCGTCGCAGCCGGCGGTGGCGGGCAAAGAGGTGTGCGGCGGCCAGCAGGTGAAGACGACGAGCGCGAAGGGGCCGGCGGCCGTGCTGTCGGACAAGTTTCCGGCCGGGACGTTGCTGCGCGTCTCCAATCCCGCGAACGGGCGGGCGATCACCGTGTCCGTCGCGGGGCAGGCGACTGGGAAGACGACCGGGTGCGCGGTGCTCAACACCGCCGCACTCGACTCGCTCTGGTCCGCCGACACCGGTGAAGGCGGAGTGGACAACGCCCTCAAGCGCCTCCGGGTGGAGATCGTCGGCAACGCGCCCGCGCCGACACCCACCACCCGCACCTCGACCGCGCGGGTGCGGGCGTCCGGCACCGTGGGGCAGGTCGTCTGCGACGGCGCGACCGTCGGGCTGTCGGCCGTCGGCGGGGCGCCCGGCGCGTTCTCGTCCCAGCTCCCGGTCGGGACCTCGGTGCGCGTGACCAACCTGGACAACGGCAAGCAGATGACCGTTCCCGTCGTCGGCGTCGGGACGGGCTGCGTCGTGCTGAACAGCGCCGCCTTCGAGCTCCTCGGGGAGCCGGGCAAGCACCTGATCAAGCGGGCCCAGGTCGAGAAGGTGACCTGACGGCCCGCCCGTCACCAGTCCATCGGCTCGTCCGGCTCCTCCGGCTCCGGCCACTCGTCGGCCTCGGCGCCCGAACCCCAGGCGGCGCCGCCTGTGCCCGTCGTCCTGGGTTTCGGCTTGGGAGCCTCCGCGGCGGCGGGTGCGGGTGCCGCCGAGCCGCCGGCCGCCACCACCTCCAGGATCTCCTCGCCGTACTTCGTGAGCTTGGCCTGGCCGACACCGCTGACCGCACCCAGCGCGGAGAGCGAGCCGGGGCGGGACGCCGCGATGGACTTCAGCGTGGCGTCGTGGAAGATCACGTACGCCGGGACGCTCTGCTCGCGGGCCTGACCGGCACGCCACTCGCGCAGCGCCTCGAAGAGCGGGCCCGCGTCGGCCGGGAGGTCGACCTTCACCTTGGCCGCGCCGGACGAGGAGGACGCCGTGCGCGTCGTCGAGCGGGTGGGCGTCGGGTCCTTGCGCATCTTCACTTCGCGCTTGCGGGCGAGGACCTCCGCGCTCGCCTCGGTCAGCACCAGCGTCGAGTACTCGCCCTCGACGGCCAGCAGGCCCTGCGCGAGGAGCTGGCGGATCACGCCGCGCCACTCGCCCTCGCTCAGGTCCTCGCCGATGCCGAACGTGCTGAGCTGGTCGTGGTCGAACTGGATGACCTTGGCGGTCTTGCGGCCCAGCAGGATGTCGATGGCCTGGCCGGCGCCGAACTTCTGGTTCCGCTCCTTGCGCAGCCGGTAGATCGTGGAGAGGACCTTCTGCGCGGCCACCGTGCCGTCCCACGCCTCAGGCGGCGTCAGGCAGGTGTCGCAGTTGCCGCACGGCACACCGGACTCGTTGAAGTACTCCAGGAGCCTGGTGCGGCGGCACGACACCGTCTCGCAGAGGGCGAGCATCGCGTCGAGGTGCGCCTGCGAACGGCGGCGGAACGCCAGATCGCCTTCCGACGACTCGATCATCTTGCGCTGCTGCACCACGTCCTGCAGGCCGTAGGCGAGCCAGGCGGTGGACGGGAGACCGTCGCGACCCGCGCGCCCCGTCTCCTGGTAGTAGCCCTCGACCGACTTCGGCAGGTCGAGGTGGGCGACGAAGCGGACGTCCGGCTTGTCGATGCCCATGCCGAACGCGATGGTCGCGACCATGACCAGGCCGTCCTCGCGCAGGAACCGGGCCTGGTTGCGCTGGCGGACCGACGAGTCGAGGCCCGCGTGGTACGGCAGCGCGGGGATCCCGTTCGCCACCAGGAACTCCGCCGTCTTCTCCACCGACGCGCGGGACAGGCAGTAGACGATGCCCGCGTCGCCCTGGTGCTCACCGCGCAGCAGGTCCAGCAGCTGCTTCTTCGGCTCCTTCTTGCCGACGATGCGGTACTGGATGTTCGGCCGGTCGAAGCTGGAGACGAACTGGCGCCCCTCACCCAGCTCCAGGCGCGTGAGGATCTCCTTGCGGGTCGCCTCCGTGGCCGTGGCGGTGAGCGCGATGCGCGGCACCTTCGGCCAGCGCTCGTGCAGGTGCGTGAGCGAGAGGTAGTCGGGCCGGAAGTCGTGGCCCCACTGGGAGACGCAGTGCGCCTCGTCGATCGCGAACAGCGCGATCTCCCCCTGCTCCAGCAGGCGCACCGTCGCCTCCGACGTGAGCCGCTCCGGCGCCAGGTAGAGCAGGTCGAGCTCGCCGTTGACGAACTCGGCCTCGACCATCCGCCGTTCGTCCCAGGACAGCGACGAGTTCAGGAAGCCCGCGCGCACGCCCAGGGCACGCAGCGCGTCCACCTGGTCCTGCATCAGCGCGATCAGCGGCGAGATCACCACGCCCGTGCCGGACCGCACCAGGGCGGGCACCTGATAGCACAGGGACTTGCCGCCGCCGGTCGGCATGAGCACGAGCGCGTCGCCACCCGCGATCACGTGCTCGACGATGGCGGCCTGGTCGCCGCGGAACTCGGGGTACCCGAAGACGCGCTGCAGGACCTGCAGCGCGTCTCCGTGGTCGGTTGAACCCATGGCGCCGATGCTAGCGAGCAGCACCGACAGTCCGGTGTGCTAGCCCAGCTCGCTCTTCGTACCAGCGGAAACGCTGCCGGCGACCAGCGGAGCGGACGACGCGGCCGGCACCGAGCCCTTCAGCGGGATCCGCACCGACGTGTCCGCCAGGTCGACGGTCAGCCTCGGCAGCTGGCTCGGCCGCACGATCGCGGTCGAGTCCGTGCCGCCGATCACCAGGCCGAGCCGGTGGCCCGCCGGGACGTTCCAGTCCGTTGTGGACAGTCGGAACGTCATCCGGTACTTGGTCCCCGGAGAGATCGTGCGCGGCGTCGAGAGAGACTGGTAGTTCGCGAGATCCGCCCAGCCACGCGCGATGATCTGCGCGTCGACGTTGCCCGCCGTGGTCTCCGTGTTGCGGTAGCAGGCGTCATCGCCCGTGCGGCTCTCGCCCCAGCACGACTCCGTGGTCAGCGTCCGGATTCCTTCACCGGTCCGCACCCGCGCGGGGCCGTAGTCGACGAGGTACGCCGTGAGGTGCGCGGTCGGGGTCGACGACGACACCCCCACCGTGATCGACGACGTGCCGGCGATGCGCAGGTCCGAGGTCAGCGGTGCCGTGGAGTAGATCGCCCTGCCGGTGTTCGAGCCGGAGAGCCAGTTCGTCGGCGTGCCGCTGCCGTTGTCCGTGAACACCGACGTGCCCGTGCCCGGCGCCGTGCCCAGTCCCGAAGAAGAAGGACGCAACACGGTGCTGACGGTGCCCGTAGGCGGCCACGTCTGGTCGGTCACCCACTGGTCGGGCGCGCGTTCCGAGGACACCTGCGGTTCGTTCTCGATGCCGTTCTGGATGTTGAGCAGCCACCGGTCGAACCACTTGTGCAGCGTCGGGACCCACTCGCTGCGCCGGAAGTCGAACGGGTCGACGTGCGCGGTCTGCGAGAACCAGAGCTTCTTCGGCACCGTCGAGGGCACCGCGTCCCAGAACTGCCCGTACTGCAGCGTCTTCACGTTGAGGTCGTTCAGACCGTGGATCGCGAAGATCGACGCCTTCACCTTCGACGCGTTGCGCACGAAGTCACGCGTCTGCCACATCGACGTGTAGTCGCCGTTGGCGGGAGAACCGTTCGTCATCTGGGAACGGACCGCAGCGCACCGCGAGCGCGCGTTGGAGTTCTCGAACTGCGACCCGAGGCCGGTCGGCGAGCTGTAGCCGGGGTACGCGACGCCGTCCGAGCGGAACCAGTCGTACCAGGAGCTGATGGCCGCGATCGGCACGATGGTCTTCAGCCCGTCGATGCCGGTCGACGCGACGCCGTTCGCGATCGAGCCGTCCCACGACTTGCCGATCATGCCGACGGCACCGGTCGACCAGGAGGCCGACTTCGTGGTGGAGCCGGTGAGGCTCGAGTAACCGGTCCGCCGGCCGTTGAGCCAGTCGATGACGGCGGTGCCGGAGGCGATCTCCGACTGACCGCCGACGTCGACGCAGCCGCGCGACCGGTTCGTGCCGAGGAAGTCGACCAGCACGACGGCGTAGCCGCGCGGGACGAAGTAGTTGTCGTAGAAGAGCGGGAACTTGACCGGCACCCCGGCGGAGTCGTAGGTCTTGACCTCGCCCTCGTTGCCGCGCCCGGCGCTCTGGTAGTAGGGACTGGCGTCCATGATCACGGGCACGCGCCCGGTCGTGGACGGCCTGATGACGTCGGCCGCCACCCGGTCACGGGTGCCGTCGCCGTCGAGGTCGAGCCCGGAGTCGACGTACACCGTCTCCCGGACCGCGTCGGCCATCGAGTGGACCGGCGCCGTCACGCCGCCGGACAGGCTGAACGCAGGTGTCGCCGCTGTGGCAGGGATTGGCGTCAGGGTCAGGGCCCCTGCTAACGCCACTACAACACGAACACGCTTCATGAAGATTCACGCTAAGGAGTGACGAAGTCACCCGTCAGAGCCGAAAGGCTTGACCCTCTGGTGTTGCGCCTCCCAGCACCCTCACGAATATTCGTCTCTCGTGAGCTTCACCTTCGAACCCGGCCGCACCCGCGTCGTCTTCGGCCGCGGCACCGTCTCCACCGTCCGCGCGGAGGCCGAACGGCTCGGTGCGACGCGGGTGCTGCTGATCGCCCGGCACGGCGGCGACCGGGTGGCGGCGGAGCTCGGCTCGCTGCTCGTCACCCGGTTCACCGGCGCGGCCATGCACACGCCGATCGAGGTCACAGAGCGCGCGCTCGGGTCGTTACGTGAGCACGGCGCGGACTGCATCGTGTCGGTCGGCGGCGGGTCGAGCACCGGGCTGTCGAAGGCGCTCTCGGTGCGTGCGGGCGTACCGCAGATCATCGTCCCGACGACCTACGCGGGTTCCGAGGTCACCCAGGTGCTCGGCGAGACGGCGTCGGGGCTGAAGAAGACGCGGCGCGACCCGGCGATCCAGCCGGACACGGTGATCTACGACGTAGACCTCACGCTGGACCTGCCCCTCGACGTCACGGTGACGAGCGCGCTCAACTCTCTCGCGCACGCCGTCGCCGCCCGAGGCAACGAGAACCCGTTGGTCGACGCCATCGCATCCAAGGCGATCGAGGGCGTTTTGCACGCTTTGAGCGGAAACCCCTCCACTGTGGACAACCGGACCGAGCTGCTGTCGTCGGCATGGCTGGCGGGCACGTGCCTTGCGTCCGTCCCCATGGGACTGCACCACAAGCTCGCGCACGTTCTGGGCGGTACGTTCGGTTTGCCCCATGCCGCCACGCACACGGCACTGCTCCCCCACACCGCTCCGGCCGACCTGGCGCAGCGGATCCACGACACGGCCACGCGGTTCGGCGCGGTGACCTCGTTGCGGGAACTGGGGATGGCGGAGTCCGATTTGTACCGTGCCGCGGAGATCGCCGAGCACCCGGACGCCCTGCGGGTGCTCACGAACGCCTGGCGCGACGCATCGCCCGGCTGATGGGTTGTCATTCTTAAGGCTGATGTTCACGGCTCTGAACCGAGACGAATCTCCGATGTGCTTCCTGAAGACTTCCTGAAGCATTGACGGCATGCTCAGCCCGTTGGATCTGTCCCTGATAAATGGGCCGATCCCGAAGCTCGCCACGGCCGCCGCCGTGCTCGCCCTCACGTACCTGGCGATTCGGAGGAACCGGACCTGGTGGGTCCGCGTGCTGCCGATGGCCGTACTGGCGTGCGCACTCGTCGTGACCGGCCTGGCGCTGCTCATCGACCGAGTGTGGAAACCCTGGCCGGAGCCGCTGCCGACGGTGCTGGTGGTGTGGGTGGGCGCCGCCGTCGTCGCGCTCACGCTCGCGGCCATCAGGCTGCGCTCCGGTCGATGGTACGGCCGCGTGTTCGGCGTGCTGCTCGCTCTGGGCGTGACGGCGAGCGCGGCGGTCGCCACGAACGTCCACTTCGCGCAGTACCCCACCACGCGCGCGGTGCTGGACGTCTTCAGGAACGACCACGTCGACCTGAACGCCGCCGCTCCCCCGCCGTCCGGTTTCGTCGACGTGCCGGCCGGCAAGAAGCTCGCCGACGTCTGGAAGCGACCGGCGGACCTGCCGGACAAGGGCACGGTCTCCGAGGCGGAGATCCCCGGCGCGTTCAAGGCGCGGCCGGCGTGGATCTACCTGCCTCCCGCGTACACCACGACCCCGCGCCCGAAGCTGCCCGTCATCGTGCTGATGGCGGGCCAGCCGGGCAGTCCGCGCGACTGGTTCGACGGCGGCCGGATCCTCGACAACCTCGACGCGTACGCACGGCAGCACGACGGCCTCGCGCCGATCGTCGTGGTGGTCGACCAGCTCGGCACGTCCACCGCGAACCCGCTGTGCCTCGACTCGAAGCTGGGCCAGTCAGAGACGTACCTCGCGCGCGACGTGCCCGCATGGATCAAGCAACGGCTGAACGTCGACGAACGGCGTGAGGCGTGGACCATCGCGGGCTTCTCCCAAGGCGCCACGTGCTCGGTGCAGCTCGCAGTACGCGCGCCGGACGTGTACGGCAACTTCATCGCCCTCGCTCCTCAGCCCGAGCCCACGCTGGGCACGCGGCAGGAGACGGTGCAGGCGGCTTTCGGCGGCGACGAGGCCGCGTTCGTCCGGGTCAACCCGATGGACGTCCTCGCGCGCCAGCGTTTCCCGCAGACCGCGGGCATGGTCGTCGCCGGACGCGACGACGTCACGTACCGCAAGGCGGACGCCGAGGTGTTCGAGGCGTGCCGCAAGGCCGGAATGGACGTTCAGTGGAAAGAACTGCCGAACAACCACGACTGGAACATGGCACGGGAGGGCCTCTTCGGGTCACTGCCGTGGCTCGCGCAGCGAACAGGGTTGGTCAGATGATCACCCGGCTGTTCCGCACCGCGCCGCTGACGTGCTCGTTCCTGATCGTCTTCTGGACGGCGGGAGCGCTGACCGGGGCGATCGGCGGCGCGAGCGACGACCTGCTGGCGCGCACCGGGTTCGGCACCGGGAGTCCCTGGTGGACGGTGCTCACCTCGGCTCTGTGGTCGATGGACCTGCTGGGGTACGCGGCGACCACCGTGCTGCTGCTCGTCGTCGGCCCGCTGGCGGAACGCGAGTTCGGCGCGCTGCGGACCGGATCGATCTTTCTGGCCTCGCACGTGGTCGGCTCGTTCCTCGGGCTCGGCCTGGTGATGATCGGCCGTGATCTGCACTGGGGCTGGCTCGAGTCGCTCGTGAGCGAGGCGGCGGCGGGGCCGTCGACCGGCGGGGTGGGCCTGGTGCTCGCGCTGACGTTCCGGATGCCGCCGCTGTGGAGGCGCCGCGTCCGACTGATGATGATCTTGTCGGTGCTGGTCCTTACTCTGTATTCAGGTTGGCTGGAAGACCTGCTCCGACTGTCCGGTGGCGTGGCCGGGTTGCTGATCGGGGCGTTGTTCCTGAAGAGCGGGCCGGTGCACAGGGCGCGTTCGCTGCAGGAGACGCGGGTGCTGGTGGCGTTGCTGCTCGCGGCGTCGGCGCTCGGGCCGGTGGTGTCGATGATGTCGCCGTACCCGAACGGGCCGCTGTGGTGGTTCGCCGATGTCGTGGCGGTCGCCCAGCCGGTGCAGGACGACGTGGACGCGGTCTGCTCGTCGGACGCGGTCGAGCTGTGCCGGACGATGGTGGTCCAGCTGTCGTACGGGCGGTTCCCCGCGCTGGTGATGTCGTTGCTGCCGGCGTTGCTGCTGCTGGTGCTGGCGGAAGGGCTGCGGCGCGGCCGGCGGTTCGCGTGGCGGGCGGCGCTCGTGTTCAACGTGGCGTTCGCGGCGTTCATCGGTTCGTACGTCGTGTACGTCGCGCAGTTCCCGGACGCGAGCGTGCTGGAGCTGGCGGTCTCGTTCGGTGTGCCGATGCTCGCACCGCTCGCGATCATCGTGGTGCTGTTGCTGACGCGCGGGCATTTCGACGTGCGTCTGCCTCGGCGCGCCGTCGTGAAGTTCTGGCGGTTCACGGCGGTCAGCGTCGCGTCGCTGTCGGCGCTGTACGTCTTCGGCGGGTACCTGGTCCGCGACCAGTTCACGCCGGAGCCGGGGTTCGGTGCGCTGCTCGCGGACCTGCCGACGCGGTTCCTGCCGCCCGGCTACCTCGACCTGGTGCCGTTGCAGTTCTCGGCCGAGGGGTTCGTCGGCACGCTGCTGTTCGAGTACACGGGCGTGGTGTTCTGGCTGATCGTGCTGGCCGGGCTGCTGATGGCGTCGTGGCGGACGTGGCCGTCCTCGTGCGAGGAGTCGGCGGCGCACGCCCGCGAGCTGATGCGGCGCCACGGCGGTTCGTCGTTGTCGTACATGACGACGTGGCGTGGCAACCAGTACTGGTTCACGCCGGACGGCGAGACGGCCATCGCGTACCGCGTGGTGGCGACCATCGCGCTCACGGTCGGCGATCCGATCGGCCCGGGGCGGGTGGACGCCGTGCGCGGGTTCGCGGAGTTCTGCGCGCGCAACGGCTGGACGCCGTGTCTCTACAGCGTGGGCGCGGAGACGCGTGCCGCGGTGGAGGGGCTCGGCTGGTCCGCGGTGCAGGTCGCCGAGGACACGATGATCGAGCTCGACCAGCTGAGCTTCACCGGCAAGAAGTGGCAGGACGTGCGCACGGCGTTCAACAAGGCCGCGAAGGCCGGGATCACCGCCGAGTGGTGCACGTACGCCGACGCGCCGTACGCGATCACGGACCAGATCCGGTCGATCTCGGCGGAGTGGGTGGCGGACAAGGGCCTGCCCGAGATGGGTTTCACGCTGGGAGGCCTGGAGGAACTGGCCGGTGACGGCGTCCGCTGCCTGCTCGCGGTGGACGAGGACCGGACGGTGCACGGCATCACGAGCTGGCTGCCGGTGTACGAGGACGGCGAGGTCGTCGGGTGGACGCTCGACTTCATGCGCCGCCGTTCGCACGGGTTCCGCGGCTCGATGGAGTTCCTGATCGCCTCGGCGGCACAACAGCTCCAGGCTGAGGGGGCGCGGTTCCTGAGCCTGTCCGGGGCACCGCTCGCCCGGCTGGACCGGGGTGAGCGGCCGCGGGCGTTGCAGCGCGTCCTGGACCTCACCGGGCAGGTGCTGGAGCCGGTGTACGGGTTCCGCTCGCTGTTCGCGTTCAAGGCGAAGTTCCAGCCGACCTACCAGCCGATGTTCATGGTCTACCCGGACTCGGCGGCACTGCCGCGCATCGCGAACGCGGTGAGCCGCGCGTACCTGCCGCACCTCAACGCGCGACAGGGACTCAGGCTCGCGAGCAAGATGATCATCCGGACACGAGAGCGCGTGACCACGCATGGTCGAACTCGCTAGACCGAAAGGGTGGTGAGGTGATGCTCGCCGTCACACCCCCGCGCTACTAGGCGAAGATGCGCCGATGACCGTGCGGGGCAATCTGCCTGCCCAGACCACGACGTTCATCGGCCGCGCCGGGGTGCTCGCCGACACCGAGGCACTCCTGCGACGCTCCCGCCTGGTCACGCTCACGGGTGCGGGCGGTGCGGGCAAGACCCGGATCGCCGTGGAGCTCGGGCGCGCGCTGGCCGGGGCGTTCCAGCACGGGGCGTGGCGGGTGCGGCTCGCGGACCTGAAGGACCCGGCGGCGCTGACCCGCACGGTCGCCACCGAGCTGCGGATCGTCGACAACGCGCCTGGGCCCGGGATCGGCAGGCTCGTGGAGTCGTTGCACGACAAGCACTTGCTGCTCGTCCTGGACGGCTGCGAGCACCTGCTGGAGGCGGTCCGGCACCTCGTGCACCACCTGCTGCGCGACTGCGAGGGGCTGACGATCCTCGCGACCTCGCGGGAGTCCCTCGGCGTCTACGGCGAGCAGCAGTCCCCGGTGGGGCAGCTGAGCGCGGACGAGGCCGTCGAGCTGTTCCTGGACCGGACAGAGGCGTCCGGCTCGACGGACGCCGCGACGCTGTGCCGGGCCGTCGAACGGCTGCCGCTCGCGATCGAGGTCCTGGCCGCGCTGCCTTCGGACGTGGTGCTGCTGCAGCCCGAGCCCGCCACGCTGGAGCAGGTGCTCGAGTGGGCGGCTCAGCAGTGCACGGACGAGGAACGGCGGCTGTGGGCGCGACTGTCGGTGTTCCCGGCGGACTTCGACCTCGCCGCCGCCGAGGCGGTGGCGGACGCGGACGTGCTGAAGCCGTTGTCCGCGTTGGCTCTCAGGTCGATCGTGGCGACGGCGACGAGCCCGGTCACAGGGAAGACGCGCTATCGGCTGCTGGACACCGTGTCGCAGTTCGGCGCGCGTCTGCTGACGGACGCGGACGAGCCGTTGCGGCGCTACGCCGTGCACTACAGCGAGTTCGTGGACGAGGCCGCCCGCTCGTGGTTCTCGCCGGACGAAGCCCAGTGGATGGGCAGGCTCTGGGAGGAGTGGCCGAACGTCCGCGCCGCTGCCGGGCACGCGCTGCGGACTCCTGACCTGGCCACGACGGGCGCCGCCATGGCGATGAGCGTGCAGCGGTCGCGCTTCACGTCGTTCGCGGGGATGCTCGGGCAAGCGTCGGACTTGCTCGCGGCAGCTCGGGAGGTGATCACCGAAGCGCCGCTGCGGACGTCGTTGCTGGCGCACAGCGCGTACATGGCGCAAGTGCGTGGGGACGCGGCGGTGGCGTTCCCGCTGATGTCCGAGGCACGATCGTTGCCACGATTACCCGTCACCGACGTGCACCTCGTTCTCGCCGAGGCCACACATCTCTTCTTCGTGGAGGGCTCACCGGACTGCGTGCCGTTGTACGCGCACATGGTCGAGCAGTGCCGTCAGTACGCGTCGCCGGGCGACACCTACATCACCGAGCTGATGCACGCGATGGCCTCGTGCTTCCTGCTCGACGCCGAGGCCGCGGACAAGGCCACGACAGCGCTGGCCAGGCAGGCCGAGAGCAACGGCGTCAGCTGGTCGCACGCGTGGGGACTGTGGCTTCGCGGCCTCAACGAACTGCTGCACGGCGACCCGGCGCAGGTGCATCCGCTGGTGATCGAGGCGCTGCGGATCCAGCTGACGCTCGGCGACACGTGGAGCGCACCGTTCAGCCTGTGGCTGCTCGCCTGCACCTGCGCCGAACTAGGAGCGCTGGACCGTGCGGCACGGCTGCTCGGCGCGTTGCGGTCGCAGGAGCGGATCTCGCGGATCTCGTTCGGCGGCATGAGCCCGTTCCACCGGGTGCTGGACCGCGCCGACCGGACCGTCCGCCGCTCGCTCGGCGACGACTACCAGGTGATCACGACGCTCGGCGCCGATCTGCGGCCCGAGCAGGCGATGGCGTTCGCGCTCGAACCGGTGCCGGACTCCGAACGCCGGCCCGCGAAACCGCTGCTACCCGGCGGCCTGACCCGGCAGGAGTTCACCATCGCCGGCCTGGTCGCGGAGGGGTTCACGTCGAAGCAGATCGGAGCGCGGCTGTACATCTCGCCGCGCACCGCGGACCGTCACGTGGTCAACATCAGAGTCAAGCTCGGCCTGCCCAGCCGGGGCGCGCTCGCGGCCTGGCACCGCACGGCCTCCGGCGAGCGTTAACGCGCCTCGAACGCCAGCTTCAGGCCCAGCGCGACGAACACCGACGCCGTCAGCCTGTCCAGCAAAGCCCGCTGGCGCAACAGGAACGCCCGCGCGCGGCCCGCCACCGCGATCAGGAACGGCAGCCACACCAGGCCCAGTCCGAGGTGGATCGCCACGAGCACCGCACCCCACGCGGGCTCGCCGGCGGGCATGAACTGCGGCAGCAGCGACAGGTAGAACACGCCGACCTTCGGGTTCAGCAGGTTCGTCAGGAGCCCCACTCGCAACGACGCCCCGGCGCCCGGCACCGGACGCGAGTCCTCGAGCGACACGGCCTTGCGCGACAACCACAACGCCTTGACGCCCAGGTAGATCAGGTAGGCGGCGCCGAGCCAGCGGACCACGTCGTAGGCCAGTGCGGACGCCTGCAACAGCGCGGTGAGGCCCGCCAGGCTCGCCACCGCCCACACCAGGCACCCGAGCGTGATGCCGAGGACCACCCCCATCGCCGCGCGCTTGCCGCTCAGCAACGCGGTGCGCAGCACCATCACCGTGTCCAGGCCGGGTGTGAGGACGGTGAGCAGCGCGACGAGCGAGAAGCTCAGGAGTGCGGCGGTCGGCGTGGCCACATCACATCACACGTCAGCGAGCGTCCGCCGCCGTTTTCAAGCCGAACGCGATCAGCGCTGAAGCGGACAGCCGGTCCAGCAGAAGCCGTTGCCGCAGCAGGAAAGCACGGGCGCGACCGGCCGCCGTGATCAGGATCGGGAACCACACCAGCCCGATGCCGAGGTGGATCGCCACGAGCACCGCGCCCCACGCGGGCTGGCCGACCGGCAGGAACTGCGGCAGCAACGAGATGTAGAAGACGCCCGGTTTCGGGTTGAGCAGGTTCGTCAGCAGTCCGACCCGGACCGCGGCCCGCACCGACGGCACCGGCGCGGGTTCGTCGATCTCGACGGGCCGCCTCGACTTCCACAACGCGGTGACGCCCAGGTAGATCAGGTAACCCGCGCCGAGCCAGCGGACGATGTCGTAGGCCAGCTCGGACGCCTGCAACAGCGCCGTCAGACCGACCAGCCCCGCGACCGCCCACACCAGGCAGCCCAGGGTGCTGCCCACCACCACGCCCATGGCGGTGCGGCGGCCGACGAGCAACGCCGTCCGCAGCACCAGCAACGTCTCCAAGCCCGGCGTGATGACCGTGAGCAGCGCGACGAACGTGAAGCTCAGGAGCGCGGTGGTCGACATGTCGCCATGAGAACACGGAAGCCCGGCGCCACCAGAAGAATTAACACACCGGACACGCTCGCCTAGCGGTACCAGGCCCGGATGCCGATGCGCCCGGTGCTGCCGAGGTCGACGAGAATCCTGCCCTGCGGCGATGTCGCCTCCAGCGGCTGCCACGCGCCGCCCGGCACTGCCGCGATGTCGACATGCTCCCCGACCAGCGGCAGGTCCTCCGACGCGTGGGTGTTCCGCCAGACGAACGCACTCTTCGCGGTCTCCCCCGGCAGCACCGTGACCGGCTGCGGTGCGTCGTCGAAGCCTTCGAGCGCCGCGATGCCACCGGAGCCCTCAAGCACAGCGATGTCCAACCGCTCGCGCTGCTCGTCGAGAACCTTCACCTGCGGATAGCCGTTGAGCTGCACCGCTTCTGTGCCGCAGTTGCTCACCTCGACCGACATCACGCGCAGGCCCGTCGCCGCGCTGGTGTCGTTGGTGGTGAACCGCAGACCGTTGTCGCACAACGGTTCTTCCGATGCCTGCGACACCGTCGTGCACGCGGCCAAGCCGGCGAGCGCGACGACCACGACGAGAGTTCTGCCCCCAGATCCCATGTGATCGATCGTGCCACAGCTCGTGATCTTGCGCGGAACCTTCCCTCGTATAGTTGACACTAACTAGTCAATACCGGATAGTCGACATCAACCAAGGAGGAACGCATGCGGCGCAAGGTGTCGAACCCGCTGGCGCTGGCGGTGCTGGCACATCTCGTGATGGGACCCATGCACCCCTACGAGCTGGGCAAACAGCTCAAGGACACGGGCAAGGACCGCAACATCAAGTTCAACCGCGGTTCGCTCTACATGGTCGTCGAGCAGTTGCTGAAGGCCGGGTTCATCGCCGAGCAGGAGACCGTCAAGGACACCCAACGGCCCGAACGCACCATCTACGCGCTCACCGAAACGGGGCGCGGGGAGCTGTACGACTGGATGCGCGAGCTCGTCCGCGACCCGGCGCACGAGTACCCGCGGTTCGGCGTGGCGCTGTCGCTCATCGCCGTGCTCGACCCGGCGGAGGCCGTCGACCTGCTCCGCGCCCGGACCGAGGCACTGACGAAGGACCTCGACGAGACGCGCGCGATGGTCGGCAGGGCGACGGGCGACGGCGTCCAGTGGATCTTCCTCGTCGAGGAGGAGTACCGGATGTCGTTGGCGGAGGCCGAACTGCGGCTGGTCGAGAAGCTCACGAACGAACTGGCGAAAGCCGAGTACCAGCAGTCCTGGCGGGAGATCTTCGGGAGGGAACGATGAAGGCGTTGGTCATCGGGGGCGGCATCGCGGGGCCTGTCACCGCGCTGGCCCTGCGAAGAGCGGGCATCGAGTCGGCGGTGTTCGAGGCGTACGACACCACCGCGGACGGCGTGGGCGGCATGCTGACGGTCGCCCCCAACGGGTTGGCGGCGCTGAGCATCGCCGGGCTGGGCTCCGGCTTCGGCGATCCCCTGCGCCACATGGTGATGGCGGACGCGCAGGGCCGCACGCTCGGCCGCATCACGGGCGGCACCAGCCGGGTCGTGACGCGGGCCGAGCTGTACCAGCGGCTGCGTGAGCGGACGCTGGAGCAGCGGATCAAGATGGAGCACGGCAAGCGGCTCGTGGACGTCGAGTGCCGCGAGGACGGTGTCACGGCGGTGTTCTCGGACGGCACGAGCGAGTCGGGTGACGTGCTGATCGGCGCCGACGGCATCCGCTCGGCGGTGCGGAAGATCATCGATCCGGGTGCGCCGGACCCCGAGTACGTGGGCCTGATGGGGTTCGGCTCGTACGCGGAGAACAGCGGCGTGCACGGCGACCCCGAGACGATGTACTTCGTGTTCGGCGGCTCGTTCCTCGGCTACTGGGAACAGCCGGACGGCAAAGTCGCGTGGTTCAACAACCTCGCGGTCCCCGAACCCTCGGCCCCGGTCGCGGCGGAGACGTGGCTGGAACGCCTGCGCGAGGCCTACGGCGACGACATGCCCGCGAAGCAGCTCCTGGCCCACAGCCACGAGGTGGTCGCCGCCGGGCCGTTGGAGATCATGCCCGCCGTGCCGCACTGGTACCGCGACCGCATGGTCCTGGTCGGCGACTCCGCCCACGCGCCGAGCGCCAGCTCCGGCCAGGGCGCGTCGCTGGCGGCCGAGTCCGCGGTGCAACTCGCCCGCTGCCTGCGCGACGTCCCCGACCTGACGCGGGCCTTCGCGACCTACGAACGGTTGCGGCGGCCGCGGGTCGAACGGATCGCGGCACGCGCGGCCAGGACCAACAGCAACAAGCGCGGCATCGGCCCCGTCACCCGGCTGCTCATGCCGCTCGTGATGAAGACCTTCGGCGCCAGGGCGTTCACGAAGGACCAGGACTACCGCATCGACTGGGACGCTCAGGTCAGCCGGTAGCCGTGCGCCGGCCGGTTCGCCATGCCGTACCGCGGCTGCACCTCCGCCTTGCCGATCGTCACCAGGTGCTCCAGGTAGCGGCGGGCACTCACGCGGGACAGCCCCGCCCGGTCTCCGACCTCCTGGGCCGACAGGTCGTTCTGGCTGTCCCGCAACGCATCGGTGACCAGCCGCAACGTCACCGCCGACAGACCCTTGGGCATGGCCAGGGTGCGCGGGCGGTGGTGCATCAGCGAGTCGACCTCGTCCTGGTCGAGCACCTGCCCCAGCCGCTGCACCTCGATCCGCTGGGCCAGGTACTCGCGCATCCGGTCCAGGAAGGCGGTCCGCGTGAACGGCTTCACCAGGTAGTTGTCGACGCCGCGGGACATGGCCTGCCGCACGGTCTCGCGTTCGCGGGCCGCCGTCACCGCGATCACGTCCACCGGCGGTCCGCCTCGGGCGCGCAGTCGCGACAGGACGTCCAGCCCGGACATGTCGGGCAGGTGGATGTCGAGCAGCACCAGGTCGGGCCGCAACGCCTCCACGGCCCGCAACGCCTCGCCGCCGCGGTGCGCCTCACCGACGACCTCGAACTCGGGCATCGCCTCCAGGAACCCGCGGTGGATCGCCGCCACGGCGAAGTCGTCGTCGACCACGAGCGTCCGCACGCTCATCGGTTCCCCGTTTCCGGCAGCCACACGTCGAACGACGCGCCACCGAGTTCCGAGTCGGTGATCGCCACCCGGCCACTGCGCCGGGTCACCACCCTCGACACCAAAGCAAGACCTATTCCTCTGCCGTGCGCGCCCTGGACGTCCTTCGAACTCACGCCCAGGTCGAAGATGCGGCCGCGTTGCGACTCCGCCACTCCCGGTCCGTCGTCGTCCACGACCACCCGCACTCCGCTGACCGACGAGCGCACCAGCACCCGCACGGTTCCACCGGTCTCCACGGCGTCAACGGCGTTGTCGACCAGGTTTCCCAGCACGGTCAACGCGTCGTCGCCCGCACGAATGTCGACGGAGCTCTCGGGATCGAGCCGGAGCTCCACACCTCGTTCGTGCGCGGTGGAGGATTTTGCCAGCAACAAGGCCGCGAGCGCAGGATCCGCGTTCGCTCCGTCGATGATGTCAGCCGTGAGCGAGCCGGCACCGCCGACCCGTTCGATGTAGGCGACAGCGTCCGTGCTGCGGTCCAGCTCCAGCAGACCGCCGATGACGTGCAGGTGGTTCGAGAACTCGTGGGCCTGCGCGCGCAGCACCTCGGTGACGGTGCGCTGGCCGTCGAGCTGGCGCAACGCGTCGTGCAGCTCCGTCCGGTCGCGCAACGTCAGCACGACGCCGACCGCGCGTCCGTCCGTCTTGGCCGTCATCCGGTTCGCGACCAGCACCCGTTCCCCGGCGAGCACGAGCCGGTCCGCGACGTCGTCGTCGTCGCGCGCCAGATCCAGCAGGCCGTCGTCGAGAACCTCCGCCGCCGGCCGTCCACTCGGGTTCTCGGCGAGGCCCAGCAACCGCAGCGCCTCGTCGTTGACCAGCGCGAGCTTCTCCTGGTCGTCCACGGCGACCACGCCCTCGCGGATGCCGTGCAGCATCGCGTCCCTGGTCTCGAGCAGCTGCGCGATCTCCGCGGGTTCGAGCCGGAACGTCCGCCGGCGCACGTGCTGCGTGATCAGCGCGGCCCCGAGCACACCGACCAGCGCGGCGGCCGCGAGCCAGCCGATCAGCTCCGGCAGGTCCTCGGCGAGGTCGGCCGAGAGCTGGCTCTCCAGGATGCCGACCGACGCCATGCCGATGATCCGCCCGTCCGCCGCCCGCACCGGCACCTTGGCGCGGAGCGACGTGCCGAGCGTGCCCGTCTCCGTGCCGACGAAGACCTCGCCGGACAACGCCGACGTCGGGTCCGTCGACACGCGCTCGCCGATGCGCTTCGGGTCGGGGTGGGCGTAGCGGACTCCGTTGTGGTCGGTGACCACCACGTACGTCACGCCGGACGCCTTGCGGATCAGCTCGGCCAGCGGCTGGATCGTCTCGGGCGGGTCAACGGAGTCGAACGCCTCGATCACCGTCGGTAGCCGCGCCACGCTCTCCGCGACGGACAACATCCGGTCCACGTAGGAGTCGCGGATCCGGTCGCTCTGCAGTTTGGCCGCGAGCAGCCCGGCCGCACAGGTGGTCATGAGCACGATGACCACCTGCAACGCCAGAAGCAAAGCTCCAAACGAAACAGATCGACGGAACATGGTTGGAATTCTGACGCATCGGCTGTGAAACAGGTCACGAACTAAACGACCAATACGGAACTTACGACCTAACCCTTACGTGTGCACACAGCCGTTACCTAGCGTCCCCGCCCAACGTTCGCGACGAAGCGAGGAGTCCTCGATGGGTACGGCCTGGAGACGAGCAGTGGCGGTCGCCGCTGCTGGACTGGTGCTCGCCGGATGCGGTCAGGGGGCGAAGAGTGCGAGCGGCGGTGACTCCATCGCGAAGCTGGAGATCATGGCGCCCGCCGACCCCGGTGGCGGCTGGGACCAGACGGCGCGGTCGATGCAGGCGGCGGTGAGCGGTGCGAAGCTCGCGAACTCGGTGCAGGTCAGCAACGTCGGCGGCGCCGGTGGCACGGTCGGCCTGCAGAAGCTCCTCAACGAGCGCTCCGAGTCGTTCCTGATGATCACCGGCCTGGTCATGGTGGGCGCGGTGGAGACCAACGCGTCGTCGGCCCGCCTGGAGGAGACCACGCCGATCGCGCGGCTGACCGCCGAGGACGAGGTCGTCGTCGTGCCGGCCGACTCGCCGCACAAGACGATCGACGACCTGCTCGCCGCGGTCACCGAGAAGGGCAAGGGCGTGTCGATCACCGGCGGTTCGGCCGGCGGCACCGACCACATCCTCGCCGGGATGCTGCTCAAGTCGAAGAACATCGAGCCGGCCAAGCTGAACTACGTGCCGTACTCCGGTGGCGGTGAGTCGCTGGCCGCACTGCTCGGCAAGAAGGTCGACGCGGGCATCTCCGGCGTCGGCGAGTACAAGGAGCAGATCAAGGCGGGCAAGCTGCGCGCGCTGGGCACGTCCGGCCCGAACCCGGTGCCCGACCTGAACGTGCCGACGTTCAAGGAGCTGGGCGTCGAGCTGATCAACTGGCGTGGTGTCGTGGCGCCCGCGTCGATCTCGGCCGAGGCCAAGACCAGGCTGACCAAGCTCGTCACCGACATGCACGCGAGCCAGCAGTGGAAGGACGAGCTGTCCAAGAAGGGCTGGACGGACACGTTCCTCACCGGCGCCGAGTTCTCCACGTTCATGGCCAAGGAGATCGGTCGCGTGAAGCCCGCACTGCAGGACATCGGGCTCGTCAAGTGATTGCTGCAAAAGCCGAGGAGTACGTGTTCGGCGGTCTGGTCGCGGCGGTCGGGGTCTTCACCCTGGTCGACGCGACCACGATCGCCGCGCGCGACGACAACGTCGTAGGACCACGCGCGTTCCCTTACGCCGTGGGGATTCTGCTCGTCGTGACGGGCATCGCGGCCATCATCGCGACCGCCCGGGGAAAGCTCGGCCAGGCCGAGGAGGCCGAGGACGTCGACGAGAGCGTCCGCACCGACTGGCTCACCGTGGCCAAGCTGGTGGCCGTCCTGGTCGCGCACCTGGTGCTGATCGACGTGATCGGCTGGCCGGTGGCGGCGGCGCTGCTGTTCTTCGGCGCGGCCTGGACGTTGGGCGCGACCTGGTGGAAGGCACTGCCGATCGCGGTGGTGCTGGCGCTGGTCGTGCAGGTGGTGTTCGCGTACGGCCTGGGCCTGTCGCTGCCCGCCGGGATCTTCGAAGGGGTGCCGTTCCTCGATGGATAGCATCACCATGCTGCTGGAGGGTTTCGCGACCGCCGCGCAGCCCGAGTTCCTGCTGTACGCGCTGCTGGGCGTCACGCTCGGCACGGCCGTCGGCGTGCTGCCGGGCATCGGGCCGGCGATGACGGTGGCGTTGCTGCTGCCGCTGACGTACACGCTGGAACCGACCGCGGCGCTGATCATCTTCGCGGGCATCTACTACGGCGGCATGTACGGCGGTTCGACGACGTCGATCCTGTTGAACACACCGGGTGAGTCAGCGTCCATCGTCACTGCCCTAGAGGGCAACAAGATGGCGAAGGCCGGACGCGGTGCCGCCGCGCTCGCGACCGCCGCCATCGGCTCGTTCGTGGCGGGCACGATCGCCACCGTGCTGCTCACGCTGCTGGCGCCGGCCATCGCGGACGTCGCGGTCAAGCTCGGTCCCGCCGACTACGTGGCGTTGATGGTGGTGGCGTTCACCACGGTGGCCGCGTTGCTCGGGTCCTCCCCCGTGCGCGGGCTGGCGTCGTTGGGGCTCGGCCTGTTCATCGGGCTCGTCGGCACCGACACGCTGACCGGTCAGCAGCGCTTCACGCTCGGCATCACGACCATGGCCGACGGCATCGACGTGGTCGTGGTGGCGGTCGGCGTGTTCGCGGTAGGTGAGGCGCTGTACGTGGCGTCGCGGCTGCGGCACGGGCCGATCGAGGTCATTCCCGTGGGCGGCAAGTGGATGACGGGCGAGTTCTGGAAGCGCTCGTGGAAGCCGTGGCTGCGCGGCACGTTCATCGGCTTCCCGATCGGCACTGTGCCGGCCGGTGGCGCGGACGTGTCGACGTTCCTGTCGTACGCGGCGGAGAAGAAGCTCTCGAAGCGTCCCGAGGAGTTCGGCAAGGGCGCCATCGAGGGCGTGGCGGGACCGGAGGCGGCCAACAACGCCGCCGCGGCGGGCGTTCTGGTGCCGTTGCTGACCCTCGGCCTGCCCACCACGGCGACCGCGGCGGTGATCGTGGCGGCGTTCCAGAGCTACGGCATCCAGCCAGGCCCGTTGCTGTTCACCAACAACGGCCCGATGGTGTGGGCGCTGATCGCGTCGCTCTACATCGGCAACGTGATGCTGCTCGTGCTGAACCTGCCGCTGGTGAAGATCTGGGTGAAGGTCCTGCAGATCCCGCGGCCGTACCTCTACGCGGGCATCCTGCTGTTCGCGGCGCTGGGCACCTACGCGGTGAACTTCGTCGTGGACGACCTGATCGTGTTGCTGATCATCGGCGTCATCGGGTTCTTCATGCGGCGCCACGGTTATCCGGTCGCGCCGCTGGTCGTCGGCCTGATCCTCGGGCCGATGGCGGAGGAACAGGTCCGGCGGACGCTGCAGATCAGCGAGGGTGACCTCAGCGCGTTGGTGACGAGCCCGTTCGCGGCCGCCGCCTACACGATCCTGGTCGTGATCCTGGTGGTGGCGCTGACGCTTCGGTTGCGCCGCAAGAAGTCCGAAGTGACGGTCTAGGCCCGCACGGCGGCAAGCGCCTGTTCGTACAGTTCGAACGCATCGGCCTTGCCGCCGTGACGGACCCACAGCTCCGACGCGGTGTCGACGCACGCGAACACCGTGGCGATGACGCCCATCGCACGGGCGTCCGGGATCTCACCGGGCTCGATGCCCATCCGCTTCTCGATCGCGGGCACGAGCGCCCGCTGCCACCTCAGCCGCTTCTCGAAGTACCGGGAGCGCAGCGACGGGTTCGTGAAGATCAGCGTGGAGATCTCCAGCACCCGCTGCGGCGTGTGGTCCGAGGCCGTGAGGATCGTGGTGAACCCGGCCCGCAGAGCGTCCCAAGTGGACATCTCGGGAGCCTGCGCCTCGACCGTGGCGACGAGCAGGTCGCCCAGCGCCTCCTGCTCGCCGCAGACCAGGTCCTCCTTGGTGCCGAAGTAGCGGAACAGCGAGCGCTGCGACACCCCGGCCCGTGCGGCGACCTGGGCCATCGTGGTCGCCTCGTAACCCTGCTCCGCGAACAACGTCAGCGCCGTCTCGACGATCTCCGCGACCACGGCCTGACGCGACCGGTCCCACAGCGTCGACGGCTTCTCCATGAACCCCACTCTAGCTCTGTCGCACCATCCGGCCGATCATCCTCGCGCCCATCGCGCGGGAGGCCAGGTGCCGTCCGGCGAACGCCAGCACCCGGTTCATCCGGCCCGAGATGACCCCGACGGGCGTGACCTTCCTGTCCAGCGCGCGCATCGCGTTCGCGACGACCTCACCCGCGGTCTGCATCCGCAGCCCTCCCGTCATCTCCTCACTGCCGGAGACCTCGAAGAACTCGGTGCGCGTCGCGCCCGGTGACAGCACCATGACGCGCAGGCCCGTGCCGCGCGACTCGACCCACAGCCCCTCGGTGAAGCTCACCACGAACGCCTTCGTCGCGCCGTAGACCGACGACCACGGCGTCGCCTGGTACGCGGCCATGCTCGCCACGTTCACGAGGAAGCCGTGACCGTTGGCGCGCAACGACTCGATGAACGCCCGGCTGATCTCGACCACGGCGTTGACGTCGACCGCGACCTCCTGCCGCAAGCGTTCGGGGTCCTCCTCGTGGAACGCCCTGAAGTTCCCGAACCCGGCGTTGTTCACGAGGCTGGTGACACCGAACCCCGCGACCTCGGCCGCCAGTCTCTCGCCGATGCCCGGCTGCGCCAGGTCGGCGGCCACGACGTGGACCGTCACGCCGTGCGCGGACCGCAGCTCCGCGGCCAGCTCCTCCAGCCTGTCCTTGCGGCGCGCGACCAGCACGAGGCTCGATCCGCGTGCCGCCAGCCGGCGCGCGAACTCCGCGCCGATGCCCGAGCTCGCCCCGGTGACCAGCACCGTCTGCTTTCCGAAGTCGACTCCCATGACGACACCGTACGCCAGTCTGGCAGCGACTGCCAACCTGTCTTCATCTGCCTTGGCGACATCCCCTTGTTGGTCTCCTTGCGGGGAACGACCTGCTCAGCGGCCTTTCGGTCACATTCGGGGCCGCCTTTCTGCTCCTAGCAGAACGGCCCTTTGAGGTGGTCGCGGTGCTGTCACCATGACCACATGGCGGAGATCCTGGACTTCACACGGAACCCGGAGCCCCTGTGGCGGGAAGCCCTGGGTCGCAAGCTGCGCGAGACGCGGGAGGAGCGCGGCGACCGGCTGGTCGACGTGGCCGACCGGGCGGGCATCTCGGTGCAGTACCTGTCCGAGATCGAACGCGGCCGCAAGGAGCCGTCGAGCGAGATGATCGCGGCGGTCGCCGGTGCGCTGGGCATCGACCTGGCCGACCTGCTGATCGGGGTCGCGGGCCAGGTCCGCCACCTCCGCGTCCAGCAGGTCAGCCACTTCCACACCTCACGCCCGACCGGGCGGCCCTCCGGTCCCGTGGCCATGGCCTTCGCCGCTTAGGCGCTGTCCTGCAAGTCTCGTTGGGCGACAGTAGCGGCCGAGGGACCCGGAGGCGGCACCGCCGCAACGCCCGAATACGTCCGGTACGAGGTCATCGCGGCGGCACCGCCTCCGGGTCTCTCGCCCGCGCCTTTCACCGAACGAACTTGCAGGACAGCGCCTAGGCGCGCTGGTCCAGCACCTGGTCGACGAGTCCGTACTCGACGGCGCCCGTCGCGTCGAACACGCGGTCCCGGTCGGTGTCGTGGCGCAGTTCGGCCACGGTCCGGCCGGTGTGGCGGGCCAGGATCGCCTCCAGCTGCGTGCGCACCCGCACCACCTCGTCCGCCGCGAGGATGAGGTCCGGGATCGTGCCCCGCCCCTGCGCCGCGGGCTGGTGCAGCACGACGCGGGAGTGCGGGAGCACGGACCGGCGTCCCTCCGCGCCCGCGGCCAGCAGCACCGCGCCCGCCGCCACCGCCTGCCCGACACACGTCGTGGCGACGGGTGCCCTGATGTAGCGCATGGTGTCGTAGAGCGCGAGCATCGCGGACGGGTCGCCGCCCTCGCAGTTGATGTAGAGGTTGATCTCCAGGTCCGGGTTGTCGGCCTCGAGGTGGAAGAGCTGCGCGATCAACGCGTTGGCGACGCCGGAGTCGATCCCCGTGCCCAGGTAGACGATCCGCTCGGACAGCAGGTGCGAGTAGACGTCCATGATCCGCTCGCCGCGCGCGTCCCGCGTGATGACGTTGGGAATGGTGTAGCTGCTCATGCGACGGCTCCCGAGTGCAGTCCGAGCTTGTGCGTGCGGACGGGGACGACCTGCGCGAGGTCGCTGACGACGTGGTCGATGAACCCGTACTCGCGGGCCTGCTCGGTGGTGAACCACCTGTCGTGCAGCGAGTCGGTGAAGATCCGGTCGAACGGCTGCCCGGTGTCCTGCGCGATCAGCCCGAGCACCGTGTCCCGGGTGTGACGCAGGTCGTCCGCCTGCACCTCGACCTCGACGGCGCTGCCGCCGATGCCCGCACTCCCCTGGTGCATCAGGATCCGCGCGTGCGGCAACGCGAACCGCTTGCCCGGTGTCCCCGCCGACAGCAGGAACTGTCCGGCGCTGCAGGCGAGTCCGAGCGCGAGCGTCGCCACGTCACAAGGAACGAGCCGCATCACGTCGCGGATGGCCAGCATCGAGGGCACCGAGCCGCCCGGCGAGTTGATCCACAGGGCGATGTCCTGCCGCGGGTCCTCACTGGCGAGCGACAACAGCTGCGTCGCCAGCACCGTACCGTTGTCGTCGTCGAGCGGGCCGTCGAGAATCAGCACCCGCTGACCGAAGAACCGTTCTCGCAGCCCTGGGCTGAAGAGCTTCTCGCTGTTCGTCATGGCACCGACGATGCCTTGGGGCGCAGGAGGTCCGCTGCTTTCTCTGCTCTGGGCAGATCAGCTCACAGCAGGCACGAACTCGTTCGCGGGGAAGCCCGGCACGTCGACGTCGATCGCGAACAACGCGCCGTCGTGCAGCAAGGGACGGCGCAGGCCGTACTTCGCGGTGGTGACGAACAACCGGCCCAGGTCCGGGCCGCCGAGACAGACGCTCGTGGGCTGACGGGCGGGCAGCGTGACCTCGCGGTCGAGGCGGCCGTCCGGGCGGTAGCGGCGCACGACCGACGCTCCCCAGAACGCGATCCAGACGTTGCCCGCGACGTCGGTGGTCATGCCGTCCGGCGTGTGGTGCGGGGTGTGCAGGAAGACGCGGCGGCTGCCCAGTTCCCCGTCCGGGTCCACGTCGAACCGGTGGACGACGCCTCGCGCGCTGTCCGCGAGGTACAGGAGCGAACCGTCCTGGGAGAACGCCGGACCGTTCGGGATCGTCAGTCCTTTGAGGACGGGAGCCGCGGATCCGAGGCGGTGCAGGGCACCGGCGCCGGGTTCGGTGTCGTAGGCCGTCGTCGTGACCCAGAATCGGCCGGCGGGATCCGCCACCGCGTCGTTGACGCGCATGCCCTCACCCGCGAACGTCTGCTGCTGCGGGTCGTCCAGCAGGCCCGCGCCGGTGCCGGACGCGGCCACGAGCCGGTCGCTGCCTCGCACGGGAGCCACCGCGCCCACCGGCACCGGCAGGGCGGCGATCTCCTTGAACGGCGCGGGAACGTCGCCGGGGGTCTCCAGCACCCGGCCCGCCAGGAGGTCGACGACGACCAGCCTGCCGCCGAACCAGCGAGCGCCTTCGCCGAGCTCGAGCTGCTCGAAGTTCCACTGCGTCAGCGTCATCGGACGGTGCTCCCTGGGTGCAGGTCCAGCAGGTCGTTGCCGCGCAGGAGCCGGGCCTCGGCGGACCAGGTCCCGTCCGGCGTTCTCACGGTGGCGCCGAAGGAGCGACGTACGTCCTCTGCAGACAGACACGATCCCGCAGATCCGCTGCGGTAGTGGAGAACACGCGTGATGTCGGTGGTGCGCGACTTGAGGAGGATCAGGCCCGTCGTCGCGTCCGGGGTGAGTGCGTCGGTCATTCCGTTGCCTCCACGTGAGCGGTGATCGTCAGGCGCCAGCGCACAGATCCCGACGCGGGCACGACCCCGACCGGACGGGTGCCGTCGTGACGGTCGAAGGTGCGGCCGATCATGGGCTCGACGCCGATGCTGCGATACGGCTCGCCGTCCGGCCAGCCGTTCAGGTTGCGCCACAAGGCGATCGAGACGGGCTGGCCCGCGCACTCGACGCGCAGGTCGAGCTGGTGGTCTCCGTCGATCACGCGGATCTGGCCTCGTTCGAGCACCGCACCGGTCGCCGTGCCGTCGTCGGGCCCGAGCGAGTCGAGGCCGGCGGGCCACTCGCGCAGCACCGGGACCGGATCGGTGACCAGCACGGGAGTGCCGGCAGGAGCGTCCAGCCGGGCGGGCTGGCCGACGTCGAGCAGGGCGTGCGCGGCCCACACGAAGCGGTAGCCGGGCTCGGCGACGAGCTCGTAGTCGGCGACGACCGCGCCACCGCGCGACCCCAGCACGCGGGTCAGCGCGAAGTCAGGACAGTCCACACCGGTCCGGTGCCACGGCCTGCTCCAGGCGTCGCCGTGGTCGGGCAGTCCACGAACGGTCGGGACGCACTCCTCCAGACCGCCCGCGTCGACGAACGGCGAGCCCGGCGTCACCCCGGCACGCGCCGGATCGGCCCGGTGCCACAGCCACTCGCGGTCAGCCGTGCGCAACGACGTCCAGCGACCGCCGAGGTCGCGGTCGACCTCGGCGCACAGCGGCACAACCCTCGTGACCTGCACGGCTCATCCCCGACATGATCAATCAGTAGTTAATTACTAATTTATCTTGCCACGGGTCGCCGTCAGGACCAACAGTCAGCTCGTCGTGCAGGCCGTCCCGTTGAGGGTGAACGAGGACGGCGCGGTGTTCCGGTCGCGGAACGTCCCGAGGAACCCGATCTCCACCTCAGCGCGCGGCGCGATCGACCGGGTGTGCTCGGCGCTGGTCACGGTGACAGCCGAGCCGCGCTGCGACACGGAGGCGTTCCACACCTGCCGCACGGACTGCCCGTCGGCGAACGACCACCGCAGCGCCCACCCGTTGACCGCGGCGGTACCGGTGTTGCGAATGGTGATCTTCGCCTGGAACCCGCCCTGCCACTGCCCGTCGAGCCGGTACCCGACCGCACAGGTCGGTGCCGGCGGCGTCGTGGTCGTGGTCGTGACGACAGGCGGAGCGGTGCTCGTCGGCACCTCGGCCCGTTGCACGGTGGTGGTGGTCGCGATGGTCGTGGTGGTGGTCACCGGCGGAGCGTCCATGCCGTTGCACGGCGCACCCCACAGCCCACGATCCTCCTTCGCCGCACCGAGTTCGGCCTCGGCGAGCGACCCGGCCGCCGCCTGGGCCCTCAGCACACCCTCGCGCACGGCCAGCAACGCGTAGTCGGTGCCGTCCTCCAGCAGGAGGTTCACCTCGCCGGGCGTGAGCGCACTGACCCGGACACTCTTGGCCAGCAACCGTTTCTCGGCGAACGTGCGCGCGCCGGCGGCCCAGCAGTCCGCGGGCTGAGCCAGCAACGAGACCTGGACGCGCTCACCGGTGTCGAGCTCGACAGTGCGCCCGTCGATCACCGAACGAACAACGGCCGGCACGTCCCCGCGCGAGTCGTTGACCAACGTCGGCTGACGCACCTGCGCCGGAGCGGAGACGGGACGCGAGGGGCCCTCGACCGTGCACGCGCACGCCAGAAGAACCACGAGAAAAACGAAGGACTTCCGCAACACCAGGGGACTCCCGCACACGATCATGCAACCTGCACGACCGTAACGGCCCCGAGCGCCGCTCACATCCGCCGTTCGGCCTTGATCAACCGCGGAGGAGAACGGCGCTTCGGCTCTTACCGCCGGACCCCCTGAAACGTCCTCAACTCGTCAACACCACCGACAAAGGACTGCCCGGCGGACAACACACCGTCCGAGTTCCAGCCGACAACGCGCGCGACCGCCTCGACCCGGCGCGTCCAGCGCACCGACAAGACACAACAGCAGGCGACCGGAACCGCACCAAGATCCCAAATACACCCGGCAACACACGAACATCAATACGGAGGCAGCCCTACACCTCACCACTCACCCGCACAACAGCATTAGCCCGATTCCACTTTGGAATGGGTCGAGCGAAGCGATGACCCGAAGCGGGGGTCCGGGGGCGCAGCCACCGGCTGGGGGTCTGGGGGCTCGGCCCCCAGAAAACACCACGGGCGAGGTACGGTCCGCGCTTTCCGCAGACATACCTCGCCCGAAGTCCGTGCCCCCGGTGCGACTCGAACGCACACTGGACGGATTTTGAGTCCGCTGCCTCTGCCGATTGGGCTACGGGGGCGTAGCAGGGTGAACTGTAGCGGATCAGCCCAACGGGTTTCTCGGGCCCCTACGACTTGACCAGCCTGCCGATGGCCGCGGACGCCTCTGCCAGCTTGGCCTCGGCCACCGGTCCGCCTTCCGCGGCCGCCTGGGCGACACAATGCTTGAGGTGCTCGTCGAGCAACCCCAGGGACACGGCCTGCAGCGCCTTCGTGGCGGCGGAGATCTGGGTGAGGACGTCGATGCAGTATTCGTCGTTCTCGACCATGCGCTGGAGGCCGCGGATCTGTCCCTCGATGCGGCGCAGTCGCTTGAGGTATGCGTCCTTGTCCGCGGTGTACCCGTGCATCGGCTCCTGACCTTCCCTACCCCTGGCGGGTATGTCGAGGATACCTGCACCGGATGGGGGTGCGTTATGTGCGACGCTGCTCCGTCGGCGGGAATGGGGAAGCGTCCGGCAAGCCCAGCAACGGGTCGAAGTGAGACGACTAGCTGCACATTTTGGACCCATAACACCCGTGTGGTTTACCGGGTAAATGCCCCGACCGGGCGGTTGCGGTCACATTTTAGCGGCGAAAGGTTCGCCGTTTTTCCTCGTGTGTACTACGGTGTTGTCGAAGCACGTGGTTACGTCGAGGATCCGCGTGCTATGTGAGTACCCAACGGAGGAACAGTGGCACAGCAGACCGTCGTCCAACTCATCGACGACCTCGACGGCGGAGAAGCCGACGAGACCGTGACCTTCGCACTTGACGGTGTCGAGTACGCCATCGACCTGTCGAAGGGAAATGCGGAGCGGCTTCGCGAGTCGCTGGCGGACTTCGTCGGCAAGGCTCGTCGTGCGGGTGGCCGCAAGCAGCGCAAGGGCACCGGCAAGTCCACGGTCAAGGCCACCGACAAGGCTGAGGCGCAGCGCATTCGTGACTGGGCTCGCGCGCAGGGGCACCAGATCTCGGACCGCGGTCGTATTCCGCAGAACCTGGTCGTGCAGTTCCAGGAAGCCCACGCCTCCTGACCTGCGCGGACACCCGAGGTTTCCACACGTCGGCCGGTTCGCCGGCCGACGTGTTAACCCCTCATCCCGGTTCGTTCACACTATCCCCGGAACGCGGGATCAACGGCCCGGAAACTGTGCTCCGAACAGGCGTGACACCGCAGTGGCCTTGACCGCTGTCTCCTCGAATTCCTCGTCCGGGTCGGACAGCGAGATCACCGCTCCGCCGACACCGAAACTCACCTGGTCGCCGTTGCGGACCAGCGTTCGGATGACGATGCTGAAGTCGGCTGCTCCGTTGAGCGAGAAGTAACCCAGCGCTCCCGAGTACACCCCACGTGGACCGGCTTCCAGCCCATCAAGGATCTGCATGGTCCGGATCTTCGGCGCACCGGTCATCGATCCTCCGGGAAACGCGGCTCGAACACATCGGACAGCAGAACTGTCCGGTCGAAGTCGTGCCCGCACGGTGCTCACCAATTGGTGTACGGTCGCGTAGGTCTCGACGTCGAACAACCGCGTCACCTCGACCGAACCCACTTCCGCGCACGTGCCGAGATCGTTGCGGACGAGGTCCACGATCATCAGGTTCTCCGCGCGGTCCTTGACCGATCGCGCCAACGTTGTGCGCAACATCTCGTCGTGCGCCGCATCAACGCCCCTCGGCCGCGTCCCCTTGATCGGCGATGACTCGACGACGCCATCTCGATCCACCTTCATAAATCGTTCGGGTGACGTACTGAGCACGGACAGGTCACCGAATCGCAGCAACGCGCCGAACGGAACGGGATTTGCGGCACGAAGCAGCCGATATGTGTCCCACGGGTCGAGCGAGGCGCGCCACGACATCATGTTCGTCAGGCACGCCTCGTACGTCTCCCCCGCGGTGATCGCTTCCTGGCACGCGCTGATCAGCTTCAGGTAGTGCGCGCGCGGATGTCGCAACGTCACGGCGGACACGATCGGGCGGGCGGGTTCGGCCAATGGCGTCACCCCGGCCAGAACCCCGGAAACCTCGTCGAACCAGCCGTCATCGGACAGCGACAGCAAATAGACGCAATCATCGGCGTGATCGATGACCACGGCACGGTCCGCGAAGACGAACGACGCGTCCGGCTGTTCCGCGCGGTGTGCGAAGTCGCCACCGCACTCCGCCTTCAGCTCGTAACCGAGGTATCCGATCCATCCGAGGGCGAATTCGAACGGCACGTCGGGCTGCTCGACGGCCCACGACGCGAGATCGTCGTCCAGCCAGGAGAAGAAAGAAGGACAGTGCCGCGGTACTCCGTCGAGGGTGAGCACCTGGTCCTGCACGGAGTACTGGGCGACGCGCGCGAGCGGCCCCGAGGCGTCCCCCATGAACGAGAACCGCCCGCCGGTCCCGCTGTCCAGCCAGAACGCGGCCTCAGAGGACCCGTGGAGCGCCGCGAACGCTTCTTCCGCGTGCACCTCCACGGCGAGCTTCCGGACGTGCACAGGACGCTTCTGAGCCATGGGGCGAACCACCACGGGTTCGGGTACCGCGGCCGTCCTCGTCGGGGTCAGCGCGGCGAAGTTCGCGAGCATCTCGCGGCCGAACTCGGTGCAGATCGACTCGGGGTGGAACTGCACACCCCACGCGGGTCTGTCGAGAGCGCGCACACCCATCAACACGCCGTCATCACTCCACGCGATCGCCTCCAAAGAAGAAGGCAGCTCCGTGACGGCCAACGAGTGATAGCGCACGACGTCGAACGGCGAGGGCAGCCCCGCGAACACGTCCACGCCCGTGTGCGTGACCGGGGAGACGATCCCGTGGCGCGGCACGGGTGCGGGACCCACCACCGCCCCGTACGACTGGCACAACCCCTGATGCCCCAGGCACACACCGAGCAACGGGATCTCGGCGTGGTCGATCACCGCGCGGCAGATGCCGAAGTCCGCCGGGTTGCCGGGCCGGCCGGGTCCGGGCGAGATCACGACGTGGTCGAACGACCGCAGCGAGGACAGCCGGAAGCGCGGGTCGTCGTTGTGGACGACCACGGGCTCGGAACCGTTCACCTCGGCGAGGTGCTGGAAGAGGTTGAACGTGAACGAGTCGTAGTTGTCGATGAGCAGAGTCCGCATTGCGGACGGCACTCTACCTGGCAAAACACCCGAAAAGAGCAGCGAGAGAGGGCGGTCACGAATCGTGACCGCCCTCGGTGACCCACCCGCTGACTCAGCTGCCGAGCAGGAACTTCGGGTCGGACGCGAGCTCCGCCAGCTGCGGCGACAGGAACGGCTGCGCGTCCAGCGCCGGGTAGCCGCTGTACGGGTACTCGCCCTCCTGCATGACCGTGACCGTCCAGCCGTTGGCCGCCCGGTACGACGCCCAGGTGCCGGTACCGCGATCGGGGCTCGCGGGAGAGGCGACCCCGATCTGCTTCCCGGCGACGTCGAAGGTCTTGCAGCTGGCGTCCCGCATGCCCTGGAACTGCCTGGCCAGCGCACACGGGTCGGCCGCGTCCCGCGGGTTCGGCGTCGACACGTGCACCGTCAGCTTGCCGACCTTGTCACCCTTCCTCACCGGCACGTACGCCGTGTACTCCCAGATCTCGGGTGTGTCGCCCTTGTCGGACGAGATCTGGGCCTGGGCGCGGAGCATGCCGCCGTACATGGTCGGATCCGTGTACTTCAGGTCGGGCGCGTCGTACCCGGCCGGCACGGACGCCCTGGCCAGCTCCAGCAGCTGCGTTCCGCGATCGGCCTGCGGACCGCTGGTGGCCGTCCGGTCGGTCTGCCCGACCGGCCACTGCTCGCCCCACTGGCTGCCGGGCACGCCGGCGTTCGAGCTGCTGCTCGGCCCCGCGCCCATGATGTAGTCCTTCGTGCCCTGCGGGTTCAGCGCGAACGCCGACCCGAGGCCGACACCGACCACCAGCACCGCCACCACGGCACCCGTGATGGACGCCCGCCGCTTGGACTGCGCCCTGTGCGCCCTGTCGAGCGCGATCCCGGGGTCCATCGCGGGCGGCGGGCTGCTCGCCACCACCACGTCCTGGAAAGCCCGCTTGAGGTCCTCTTCGTTCATCGAACCCTCTCCTGCTCCGAGAGCAGGCCGCGCAGCGTCTGCAGCCCCCGCGCGGCCTGGCTCTTCACGGTTCCTTCCGAACACTTGAGGACGACGGCCGTCTGCTCGACGGACATGTCCTCCCAGTACCGCAGGACGAGGCACGCACGTTGCTTCGGAGGCACCTTCGCCAGCGCCTCCAGCAGCACCATCCGTTCCTCGGGGTGGACGCCGGGCGGAGCGGCCGAGTCCGCCACGTCGTCGGTCGCCGACTCGAACCGGAACCACCCGCGCCGTCGCTCGGACAGGAACGTCCGCACCAGGATCTGCCTGGTGTAGGCGTCCAGCGCCTCGTGCCGCTCGATCCGTCTCCAAGCCAGGTAGAGCTTGGTGAAGGCCTGCTGCACGAGGTCCTCCGCGCGATGCCAGTCGCCGCACAGCAGGTACGCCGTGCCGCGCATGACGTCGGAACGGGCCGCGAAGTACTCCTGGAACGCGGCGTCCCGATCACTCATCAGGTTCCCCCCAATCTGCGGTGCCGGGTTAGTCACGCCACCTGGGGCCTGGCGGGTTGCACGCGGTCTCGAAACGCATACTGATGTCGTGATTTTCCTTTTGCTCCTCGGCGTCCCCGTCGCGCTGGGCCATTTGTACCTGTGGCGGCGATTGGTCGTGGACACGACGCTCCCCCGCACGCTCGGGCGCCGCATCGGCACCGTGGCGGTCGTCGGCCTGTTCGTGATGCTGATGAGCGCGCTGGTCGTCACGCGCAGGGTGCCGCCGGAGTACGGGAAGTTCTTCGCCTGGCCGGGGTTCATCTGGCTCGCCGTGCTCTTCTACCTGGCGATCGCCCTCGGCGTCGCCGAGGTGCCGCGCCGGATCCTGCTCAGGCGTGCCTCGCTCGCGCCGGTGCCCGTCGCCGCCGGCCCCGCGCCCGCCGAGCCCGTGGAGATCGTGCCGGACCCGTCGCGGCGGCTGTTCATCTCGCGGTCGGTGGCGATCGGTTCCGGTATCGCCGCCGGTGGTGTCGTCGGGTACGGCATGACGCAGGCGCTGGGCGACCCGCAGCTGCTGCGCGTACCGGTGACGCTCGACAAGCTGCGGCCGTCGTTGTCGGGCTTCCGGATCGCGGTCGTGAGCGACATCCACCTCGGCCCCCTGCTCGGGCGTTCGCACACCGAGCGGATCGTGCGGATGATCAACGAGCAGGAGGCCGACCTCGTCGCGATCGTCGGTGACCTGGTCGACGGCACTGTCGCCGAACTGGGTGAGGCAGCGGCGCCGCTGAAGGACCTGGTGTCCAAGCAGGGCAGCTTCTTCGTGACGGGCAACCACGAGTACTTCTCCGGTCACGAGCAGTGGATCGCGGAGCTCGACCGGCTCGGCGTGAACCCGTTGCGCAACGAGGGTTTGACGGTCGCCGGCGGCATCGAGGTCGTGGGCGTGAACGACGTCACCGGCAAGTCGTACGGCGACGGACCGGACTTCGACCGCGCGCTCTCGGGACGTGACCGCAACAACCCCGTAGTCCTGCTGTCACACCAGCCCGTGCAGGTGGGCGACGCGTCTTCACGCGGCGTCGATCTGCAGTTGTCCGGTCATACACACGGTGGACAGATGGCACCGTTCAACTTCCTTGTACCGCTGCAGCAACCCAGCACGGCCGGGTTGTCGAAGGTGGACGACACCTGGCTCTACACCAGTCGTGGCGCGGGTTTCTGGGGTCCGCCGGTGCGCGTCGGCGCGCCCCCGGACATCACGATGATCGAGCTGCGTTCTGCTGGGTAAATCACACTCGCCTGGACTGGCTTGCGCACTTGCGGTGTCCAGGCCGTAGAGTGGACGGCCGTGCCCGCGTACGGAACGCGAGGCGGATGAAGGGGGACCCCTGGGGAAATGACCGAGAGCTTCGCCGTTGATCGGCGCAACGAGGCAGAGGCTCGTATTCGGCGTTTCCTGGACCAGGAGAACCCGTCGACACCATGTCTGGTGATCGACCTCGAGACGATTCGCGCGCGCTACCAGGCGATTCGCGCGGCACTGCCGTCCATCGACATCTTCTACGCGGTGAAGTCGAACCCGGAGCCCGACGTGGTCGGCGCGCTGGTCGCGGAGGGTGCGCACTTCGACGTGGCGTCCCCCGCGGAGATCGACCTGTGCCTGGCGCGCGGCGCCGAGCCGTCGTCGATCTCCTACAGCAACCCCATCAAGAAGGCCGCCGACATCGCCTACGCGTACTCGCGTGGCGTGCGGATGTTCGTGTCCGACAGCGAGCAGGACGTCCGGTTCGTCGCTTCCCACGCGCCCGGCTCGTCCGTGCTGCTGCGGATTCTTGTCCACAGCAAGGGTTCCACGTACCCGTTCGGCAACAAGTTCGGTTGCGATCCGGAGATGGCGACGGATCTCTTGCGGCTGGCACGCGAACTGGGGCTCGTTCCTCTCGGTGTCGCGTTCCACGCGGGCTCGCAGCAACTCTCCGTCGAGGGCTGGGACTCCGGTATCTCCGACGCGGCCCTGATCGCCGCGAAGCTGCGCGCCGAGGGCGTCGAGACGACGACGGTGAACCTGGGCGGCGGGCTTCCGGCCGTGTACCAGGAGTCCACGCCGTCACTGGAGGCCTTCGGCGCCGCCATCGAGGCCTCCCTCGCACGGCACTTCGGCGCGGCGCGCCCGAGGGTCATGATCGAACCGGGCCGGGCGGTCTCCGCCGAGGCCGGGATGATCCGCTCCTCCGTCGTGCTGGTGTCGCGGAAGTCCTATTCGGACGAACGCCGCTGGGTGTACGTCGACATCGGCCGCTACCAGGGCCTCGCCGAGACCGAGGGCGAGGCGATCGCGTACGCGCTGAGGACCTCGCGCGACGGCGGCCCGGTGGGCCCGATCGTGCTGGCGGGCCCGACCTGCGACGCGGACGACGTGATCTACCAGCACACCCGCTACGACCTGCCGCTCGACCTGCAGGCGGGCGACCACGTGGACATCCTCCACGCCGGCGCCTACACCTCCTCCTATTCGTCCGTGTGCTTCAACGGCTTCCCGCCGTTGGCCACGTACTGCATCTAAGACCGTTTGCACATCACATAGTTTGGAGTGATTGATGTCCGAAGCGCCCTGTCAGACCGAGGACACCGTCGGTTTGTTCGCGGGACAGCACGTACTTGCAGAGCTCTCGGGTGTGAGTGCCGATCTGCTCGATGACGAGCAGTTCCTGAAGCACGCCCTTGGTGAGGTTCTCACGCAGGCCGACGCAACCGTGCTGGAGGTGATCTCCAAGAAGTTCGATCCCCAAGGAGTCACCGTGCTGGCTCTGCTGTCGGAATCCCATGCGTCGATCCATACCTATCCCGAAGTGGGTTCGGTGTTCGTCGACGTCTTCACCTGCGGTACACGTGCGAAACCCGCGTTGGCCGTCCAGCTACTCGCTGACGCCCTGGGCGCTGCTCACGTGAGCACGGATCTCGTCACTCGTGGCGTCAAGGAGCATGTCGCGTGAACACGATCAACGAGCCGCTCGCCGAGGGCATGACCCGCCACTGGCAGGTGGACGAGGTGCTGGTCGACACCAAGACCGACTTCCAGCACCTGGTGATCGCCCGTACGGCCCAGGGCGTGTCGCTGTTCTGCGACAACGACCGCCAGTCGACGGAGTTCAGCCAGCTGACCTACCACGAGGCCCTGATGGTGCCGGCGCTGCTGCTGGCCGACACCGTCGAGCGCGTGCTGGTCATCGGCTCCTCCGAGGGTGTCGTGTGCCAGATGGCCGTCGAGCACGGTGCGACCGTCGTCGACCACATCGACATCGACGAGCAGGCCGTGAAGCTGTGCGCCGAGCACCTGCCCTACGGGTACTCGGTGGAGGAGCTGGCCGCCGCGGAGAAGGGCGACGGCCCGATCCGCGTGCAGTACATCGACGGGTTCGAGTACATCCGCACGACGTCGGAGAAGTACGACATCGTGCTGGTGGACCTGCCCGACGAGCGCGAGGAGGAGGCGCAGCACAACCGCCTGTACGGCGCGGACTTCCTGCGCATGTGCAAGGCCCTGCTGCGTCCCGGCGGCGTCGTCGTCAACCAGTCCGGTTGCCAGACGATGTGGCGCAACACCACGCTGATCCGCTCCTGGCAGCGGTTCAACGAGGTGTTCGACACCGTCGCGTACTACGGCTCGGACGAGCACGAGTGGGCGTACCTGTTCGGCCGCGCGGACGTCGTCGAGGACCCGACCGCGCTGATGGTCGAGCGGCTCAAGACGGCCGGGTACGAGCCGGAGTCGATCGACGACCTGGCGCTGGTGGGCAACAGCATCCCGCCGTACCGGGTACGGCAGTCGCTGGCCTAGTTCGACTGTGAAAGGGGCGCTTCCCGAAGCTTCGGGAAGCGCCCCTTTCTCGTCAGCTCAGCGACTGCTTGAGGAAGTCGACCTGCAGGAGCAGCAGGTTCTCCGCGACCTGTTCCTGCGGGGTCATGTGCGTGACGCCCGAGAGCGGCAGCACGGTGTGCGGACGGCCCGCGGCGAGCAGCGCGTTGGACAGGCGCAACGTGTGCGCGGCCACCACGTTGTCGTCGGCCAGGCCGTGAATGATCATCAACGGGCGGGAGAGCTTGTCCGCGTCGGCGATGAGCGAGTTCGACTCGTAGACCTCGGGCCTGTCGTCCGGGTGGCCGAGGTAGCGCTCGGTGTAGTGGGTGTCGTAGAGGCGCCAGTCGGTCACCGGGGCGCCCGCGATGCCCGCGTGGAAGACGTCGGGACGGCGCAGGACCGCCAGCGCGGAGAGGTAGCCGCCGTAGGACCAGCCGCGGATCGCGACGCGGGTGAGGTCCAGGTCGGGCTCGATCGCCGCGGCCGCCTCCAGGACGTCCACCTGGTCCTCGAGCGTGGCGCCGGCGAAGTCGTACGCGATGGCGCGTTCCCAGGCGAGGCCCCGCCCCGGGGTACCGCGGCCGTCGGCGACGAGGACCGCGAAACCCTGGTCCGCCAGCCACTGCGAGGCCAGGAACGCGTTCTGGGCCGACACGACGCGCTGGGCGTGCGGGCCGCCGTACGGGTCCATCAGCACCGGGAGCTTCGTGCCGGGGACGTGCCCGGTGGGCAGCAGGAGGGCGGCGCGGATGGAGCGCTCGCCGAGCGTCAGCATGCGCGGCGACGCGGTCAGGACCGGCGTGTCCGCCCACGACTCGATGACGTGCTCACCGACCCGTACCTTCGCGCCGAACCAGTCCAAAGTGGCCGATACGAGTACAACCGTGTCACCTCCCCGAACAGCGGAGTGCACACCGTCCTCAGAGGACAACCGTTCGACGCTCGCGCCGACCGAGTAGACGTGCGTCTGCGTCGGGTCGTCGGCGGAGGCGGCCACCAGGATCGAGTCGTCGGCGATGTCGAGCACCCGGCGCACCTGCAGGCCGCGGGTGAGGACGTCGTCGCCCACCTGGAGCGCGTACTCGTCCCCCTGGCCGACGATCCGCACGAGCCGGCCGTCGGGAGTCCACGCCGGAGCGCCGTCGCTGACCTCGAGCCACGCCGGGTCGGTCTCGACCGCGAGCTCGGTGACGGCGCCGGTGTCCGGGGACAGCGTGTAGACGCGACGGGTGCGCTGGTCGCGGGTCTGCGTCGTGATCAGCGGGGCACCGCCGGACGACCAGTGCACGTCGTTGAGGTAGTCGAACTCGAGCAGCACCGGGACGAAGGTGCCGTCCAGCGACACCACGTGCAGCGACACGCCGGCGTTGGCCGTGCCGGCCGCCGGGTAGGCGATCTCGGTGGCGGCCGTGCCGGGGTTCGCCGGGTCGGCGATGTACCAGCGCTGCACCGGCGCGTTGTTCACGCGCGCGGCGATGAGGCGGGTGCCGTCCGGCTCCCACCAGTAGCCGCGGTAGCGCGACATCTCCTCGGCCGCGATGAACTCGGCCAGCCCGAACGTCACGTCCTCGCCGTCCGGGGCGGCGACCTCGTAGTCCTCACCGGACGACAGCTCGACCACCCGCAACGCCCCGCGCGTGACGTAGGCCACGCGACGCCCCGTCGGGTCGACCCGCGGGTCGATGACACCGCCACGGGTGGGCAGCTCACGGACGTCACCCGACGTCAGGTCGGCCACGAACAGCCGGCCGGACAGCGCGAACGAGGCCACCGACGCGTCGCGGGACAGCGCGTACCCGACGATGCCCGCACCGGACTCGCGGGTGCGCTCGCGGCGCGCCTTCTCCTCGGCCGGCAGGTCCTCCGGATCGGACAGCAGCGTCGCCGGGTCGGCGAGCAGCCGTTCGGCGCCGGTGGAGGTGTTCAGCTCCCAGAGCCCGTTCGCACGGCTCGTGGCCGTGGCCGGGCGGAGGAAGAAGACGCGTGCGCCGTCCGACGACACCGCGAAGGTCCTCGGTGCGCCGACGGTGAACCGCTGGGTGCGCGCCTGTTGGCGCGGGAAGGAGATGTCGTTGCCCACGCCCAACACTAACCCGCGCACGCGTGCGGCACGGGCGCTGTGACGTGCGCTTCCTCGCACGATTCAGTCCGAACGGACCACCGCGCGAGTGGGTCTCACCGCGAGCGCGCGGGCGGGGCGCAAGCGTTCGCGCACCGCCCGAACCCTCGCCGCTACCCCACCCGGCTCTTCGGCGGCAGCGGGAAGAACCCGCTGGTCCGCCGCACGTACTCGGCGTACCCGGGACGGCGCGACACGATGTCCTTCTCCAGCAACGGTTTGCCGCTGCCCTTGGCGAGCAGCCACGTCATGACCACCGGGCCGACGATCGTGAGCGCGCCCAGCCACGTGTGCAGCGCGAACAGGTACAGGCCCCACCACACGACGGAGTCGCCGAAGTAGTTCGGGTGCCTCGTGTAGCGCCACAACCCGCGGTCCATCACGGCGCCCTTGTTCGCCGGGTCCGCACGGAACCGGGAGAGCTGCCAGTCACCCACGGCCTCGAAGGTGAAGCCGACCAACCACACGCCAGTGCCCAGCCAATCTACCACTCCGAACGGGGCCGAAAGATGCTGCGCGGCCTGGACGGGCAGCGAGACGATCCACATCAGAACGGCCTGCAGGAGGTAGACGCGGTACATGCGCAGGCGCGGGTTTCCCTTGGCACGCCTCAGGATGTCCTGGTACCGCGGGTCCTCGTCCTTGCCCCGGTTGCGCGAGTGGATGTGCACGCCCAGGCGTACGCCCCACACCACGGTCAGAGCCGTGACCACCCACTGGCGAGTTGGTTCGCCGTCCGCGAACAGCAGCGTGACGACGGCGATCACGGCGAAGCCCGGGCCCCACACGGAGTCGATCAGGTCGTAGCGCTTGCGGGAGTCCGCGTACAGGAACAGCAGGCTCAGCAGCGCCAGCACGACCACCAGGCTGATCAGGAAGCTCATCGGGCCACCAGCTCACGGCGCACGCGCGGCATGCCGCTGCGACCGTTCTCGCTGCGCCGCACCGCCAAGATCTGGTCCACGCCCATCCGGCCCTCCTCGAACGTCAGCGCGCCGCCCGCGAGGTAGAGGCGCCAGACCCGTGCCTGGCCCTCGCCGACCAACGCGACGACGTCGTCCCAGCGCTCCTCCAGGGTCTCGGCCCAGGCGCGCACGGTCCAAACGTAGTGCTCGCGCAGCGCGTGCACGTCACGGATCTCCAGGCCGGCTCCTTCGAGGAAGCCCGTCGTGGCGCTGACCGGGCGCATGTGCATGTCCGGCGCCACGTACGACTCGATGAACGCGCCACCGCCCGGTGCGTTGCGGCCGCGCGACATCTGCTGCAGCAGCAGGCGTCCCTCGGGCTTGAGCAGCCGGTGCAGCGTCGCGGCGTACTCCGGGTAGTTGCTCTCGCCGACGTGCTCACCCATCTCGATGGTCGAGATCGCGTCGAACGGCTCGTCGCGCACCTCGCGGTAGTCCTGCAGGCGCACCTCGACGCGACCCGTCAGGCCCTCGGCCTCGATGCGGGTGAGGATGTGCGCGCGCTGCTGGGCGGAGATCGTCACGCCCGTCGCGTGCACGCCGTAGTGCTTCGCGGCGTGGATGATCATCGAGCCCCACCCGCAGCCGACGTCGAGCAGGCGCATGCCGGGCTGGAGGCCGAGCTTGCGGCAGACGAGGTCGAGCTTGTTGTGCTGCGCCTGCGCGAGCGGTTCGTCCTCGGACGTGAAGTACGCGCACGAGTAGGCCATGCTCGGGTCGAGCACGAGCCGGTAGAAGTCGTTGCTCAGGTCGTAGTGGTGCGAAATGGCGTCCCGGTCGCGGCTCTTGGTGTGCAGCGCGCCCCGCAGCCGTGCTTCCTCCTTCGGCGCGTCCGGATTGGGTCCCAGCACTTTCAGTTGCACTGCGAGTTTCGCGACCTCCGTGAGCTTGGGCCGCCGCGTGACACCACGCCGCACGAGACCCCAGATCTGGGAGAGACCGGTCGCGAGGTCACCCTCCACGTCGAGCTCCCCGCTCACGTACGCGCGCGCGAGCCCCAGCTCGTTCGGACTCCACACGAGCCGCCGCAACGCGTCGCGCGACCGGATCACGAGCACCGTGCCGTCCTGCGGCCCGGCGACGCTTCCGTCCCAAGCCCGAAATCCGATCGGCAAGGGCGCACCCAGCACCCGTTCGGCCATTCCCGCCAGCTGACCAGCGACGACCACCCTGCACCTCCTGCGTTACCCGGCTCCGCCAGACGTTCGAGACAGCAAGAGGTTCGGTTCGTTTCTGAACCGAGACGCAACCCCGGCCGTATGGCCTCGATAGAGCGAACGGATGGACAAGGAGGACATGAGTGTGATCCGACGTAACCGCATTGCCATCGGGCTCGCCGCGGGACTCGCAGTTGTGCTGGGTCTGGGTGTCTGGAGCGCCACGGGCAGTGGCACGAACTCCAAGCCGGTGGCACAAACCGAAACCGACCTGGGCGTCCTCGGTGACTACGGCGACGTGGGTCAGCCCCCGGTACTCCAGGAACCCGCGCAGGCCCCCGAAGCCCCCGTGCAGCAGCAGGCCCCGGAGACCCCGGTCGCGCAGCCCCCGGCGGCGCAGCCCCCCGCAGCAGCACCGGTCAGCACCTTGAGGCTGGTCGGCAAGAGCGTGGACAAGATGGGCCAGGTCGTCCAGGACGGCGATGGCCGCACCCTGTACCGCTTCGACAAGGACGTTCCGAAGCCGGAAGGCAAGTCCAACTGCAACGACCAGTGCGCGGTGACGTGGCCGCCGCTGTTCTCGGACACGGTTCCGCAGCTGGAAGGCGTCGACTCGAAGCTGGTCTCGCTGATCACCCGCGCTGACGGCAAGAAGCAGGTCGCCATCGACGGCTGGCCTCTCTACACCTATTCGAAGGACCCGGCGCCGGGCAAGTGGGCCGGCCAGGGCATCGGCAACACGTGGTTCGTGATCCAGCCCAACGGCAAGCGCAACGTCGAGTGCCTCCCGCCTGGTGTGACGGCTCCGGCTGCGTAACCCCACAGCGTCCCGTTAGGACGGTCCATCTGAGACACACATCACCCTGACACGGTGAAACCCCGGCCCTGGGGAAGGGGCCGGGGTTCCCGTCGTTTCGCTCCAGGGTTCGCAGAACGCGAAGGGGCGCCACCGTTCTCCGGTGGCGCCCCTTCGCGGTTCGGCTCAGAGAGTCGAGTACAGCGGGTGCTTCGCCGCCAGCACCTCGACACGCGCGCGCAGCTCGTCGATCGCCGCGTTCGGCTTGAGGGCCTCCGCGATCACGTCGGCGACCTCGGTGAAGTCGACCTCGCCGAACCCGCGGGTCGCGAGCGCCGGCGTGCCGATCCGCAGACCGGACGTCACCATCGGCGGACGCGGGTCGTTGGGGACGGCGTTGCGGTTGACCGTGATGCCGATCTGGTGCAGCACGTCCTCGGCCTGCTTGCCGTCGAGCTCGGAGCTCACCAGGTCGACGAGGACCAGGTGCACGTCCGTGCCGCCGGTCAGCACCTTCACGCCCGCGGCCGCGACGTCCGCCTGCGACAGGCGCTCGGCGAGGATCCGCGAGCCTTCGAGGGTGCGGCGCTGGCGGTCCGCGAACTCCGGCGAGGCGGCGTGCTTGAACGCCACGGCCTTGGCCGCGATGACGTGCTCCAGCGGGCCGCCCTGCTGGCCGGGGAACACCGCCGAGTTGATCTTCTTGGCGATGTCGGCGTCGTTCGACAGGATCACGCCGCCACGGGGACCGCCGAGGGTCTTGTGGGTCGTGGTCGTCGTGACGTGCGCGTGCGGCACGGGCGACGGGTGCAGGTCGGCGGCGACGAGGCCGGCGAAGTGCGCCATGTCGACCATCAGGTAGGCCTCGACCGAGTCCGCGATGCGGCGGAACTCGGCGAAGTCCAGCTGACGCGGGTAGGCGGACCAGCCCGCGACGATCAGCTTCGGGCGGTGCTCGGTCGCCAGGCGCTCGACCTCGGCCATGTCGACGCGGCCGTCGGAGTCCGCGACGTGGTACGGCACGACGTTGTAGAGCTTGCCGGAGAAGTTGATCCGCATGCCGTGCGTCAGGTGGCCGCCGTGCGCGAGGTCCAGGCCGAGGATCGTGTCGCCGGGCTGGAGCAGCGCGAACATCGCGGCCGCGTTGGCCTGCGCGCCCGAGTGCGGCTGGACGTTCGCGAAGCCGGCGCCGAAGAGCGACTTGATGCGCTCGATGGCGAGGCGCTCGACGACGTCCACGTGCTCGCACCCGCCGTAGTAGCGGCGGCCGGGGTAGCCCTCGGCGTACTTGTTCGTCAGCACCGAGCCCTGCGCCTGCAGCACCGAGACGGGCGTGAAGTTCTCCGAGGCGATCATCTCGAGCGTGCCCTGCTGGCGAGCCAGCTCGGCCGCAACGGCCTCGGCCACCTCGGGGTCGTACTCCGCGAGGGAAGCGTTGAACTGGTCGGACATCTGGAAGATCTCCCTACTTGGCGCGCTTGTAGAACGGAAGTGCGACGACCTCGACCGGCTGCTTCTTGCCGCGGACGTCCACCAGCAACTGGGTGCCCGGCTCGGCACTGGCCTTCGTCACGTAGGCCATGGCGACGGAGTAGCCGAGGGTCGGGGACAGCGCGCCCGACGTCACCTCGCCCACGACCTCGTCGCCGTTCAGCACCGCGTACCCGTGGCGCGGGGCACGGCGCTCGGGGGTCTTCAGCCCGACCAGGACCGAGTCCACACCGGACTCGGCGACCTTGGTCAGCGCGTCACGGCCCACGAAGTCGCCCGGCTTGTCGAGCTTCACGACGCGGCCCAGGTTCGCGTTGTACGGCGTCAGCGACGTGGTGAGCTCGTTGCCGTACAAGGGCATCCCGGCTTCGAGGCGCAGCGTGTCGCGGCAGCCGAGACCGCACGGCTTGAGCTCGTGCGTCTCGCCCGCGGTCAGCAGCGCCGCCCAGACGGCCGGCGCGTCGGCGGGCGCGACGAACAGCTCGAAGCCCTCCTCGCCGGTGTAGCCGGTGCGTGCCAGCAGGGCGTCGACACCGGCCACCGTGGACGGGTACGAGGCGTAGTACTTGACCGACGCCAGGTCCGTCTCGGTCAGGCCGGACAGGATCTCGACGGACTTGGGGCCCTGGATCGCGATCAGGGCGTAGTCCGTCGACTTGTCCGCGACGACGGTGTCGAAGCCGGCGGCGCGCTCGACCAGTGCTTCAGCCACCACTGAAGCGTTGGAGGCGTTCGCGACGACCATGAACTCCTGGTCGCCCAGGCGGTACACGATCAGGTCGTCGATCACGCCGCCGTCGGCCTGCGTGATCATCGTGTAGCGCGCCTTGCCGACGGCCAGCGCCGAGATGTGGCCGACGAGCGCGAAGTCGAGGGCCTCCCCCGCCTGCGGGCCGGTCAGGACGATCTCACCCATGTGCGTGAGGTCGAAGAGGCCCGCGGTCTGGCGCACCGCGTGGTGCTCCGCGAGCTCGGACGAGTAGCGCAGCGGCATCCGCCAGCCCGCGAAGTCGGTGAACATCGCGCCGAGCTGCTCGTGCTCGGCGTTCAGAGGCGTGAGGCGGGACATCAGAACGCTCCTCCAGGGTGCGCCAAAGGACCGGACGCGGCCGGCTGAGGCATCAGAAGAATGACACGGTCCATCGGAGACTCCTCACTAGAGCGAGCCTCCCCCTCTGTCATGAGCCTGAGAGCTTCGCCACGCAGAGCGTGACTTGCACCGTGGGCGAGGCTGCCGAGCAGCCTGCTTTCCAGAGTTGCCTTCGTCGTGCGGTACCTGTACCTGAGAGATTCCGGGGAGGAGTTGCTCCTACGGTGTCCCCGCTGAAGGGGACTCTCCCGCGCGACATCGACGGCCGTGTTCAGTTGGTAGCCCCAGACGCTAGCAGGCCAAACGTCACAACGGCACGCCCTGCGCGGTCTTCTCGACCACCTTGCGCTCCGCCCAGAAGGACAGGAACGGGATCGTGCCGGCGATCAGGACCAGCAGGGTGCCCTTGATCGACCAGCGCAGCTTGAGCGCCAGGTCGACGGAAATCACCAGGTAGATGGCGTAGAGGAAGCCGTGGATCGGGCCGACGACCTTCATCGCGCCACCCATGTCCGCGGCGTACTTGAGCACCATCGCCACGACCAGGAGCAGCAGGAAGACTCCGACCACGTAAGCCATGACCCTGAACCGGGTCAACGCACCCTTCATCTGCCCGCCTTCGCTCAACGACCGTCCCGCGCGTTGAGGTCCGCGAGCATGCGGTTGTAGGCCGCGAGCTCCGCGTCTTCGTCATCGTCGAGGTGCTCGACAGGCGCGGGTTTGACGGCGACAACCGTACTTTCCGGCCTGGGAGCAGGTGCAACCGGATCCTCGTCACGCCGCTGACGTGCCAGCCGGCGGAACCGCCACACCATGAAAAGGGGGAAGAGGCCGAAGAGCGGCCACTGGAGCACGTACCCGAGGTTCTGGAACGTGCCGCTGGCGGACTCGAAGCGCTGCCACTGCCACCAGGCGAGCCCGCAACAGACGATCAACGCCGCCAGACAGGCGAACGCGATCAGCACACGTTGGGGAGTAAGGAGGCCGCGCACGACCTCAGACTACTTGGGTGAGGCCTCCTGACGGAGGCCACCCCGTGGGGGTCCGGGGGCTTGCCCCCGGCTGGGGCGTGGGGGCTCGGCCCCCACAGAACACGCGGAACGATCGGGGTGAGCGCAGTCCGCGAACATGGGGGCCCCAATCGCGGAGCCCCGGTCCACTACGCCACGCCGTCCCGGCGCTGCCTCTGCAGACGAGCAACACACCAGGCCGCGGCGGAGCCACGACGAAGGTGCTGGAGAACCGTCATCGGTCCCAGGCGCCTCCCGAGGTCGGCAGGGGACAGGCCGGCCGCGCGGTAGTCGAGCGCGCGCTGGTCCAACGGGCTGATGCCCGCGTCCCACCACTGCTCGGCCTCGGCGACGTCGCCCACCAGCTGCCAGTAGCTCGCCGCGGCGGCGAGCAGTGCCTCGGGTGCCTCCGGCGCCCGCTTGCGCATCGCGGCCACGTAGGCCGGATCCGCCGAGTCGACCTTGACCAAGCCACGCGACCCGCTCCTGCCGCCCCGCTGGACGGGGATGCCAGGCGCCGAGGGGGGAGCCTCCGCGAGCCACGCGTTCTTGATCCGGTTCACCTCCTGCATCTCTGCGTCATCAGACCGTTCAGCCGCCCACTGCTGCAACAGCTCGTGGACCCCGGAGTCCTCGACCATATGTGCCTCCTCGTCGGTCGGGGATCGGCCATTGCAGCGGAAGGTATTCGGTAGGTCTGACAATCGCCAGACCCTGAATCGCCAGAACACCCGTTACCAGTGCGTGATTGGCCGCTTTCCACCCATCCGGCTCAACGCAGATGGCCGAGGATCACCGTCCGTCACTAGCTGAGCGGGGTGGCCGTCCCGAAGAGGCTCCTGATGAAGGTGATGATCGACTCCGCCCCCTGACGCAGCCAGCCGAGAACCTGCTGGACCGCCGAAGCGGACTGCTCGGGCTGGGTGATCAGGAGGAACAGCACCAGCGCGACGCCCGCCAGCACTAGCACCTTCTTGAGGTTCACAGGTACCTCTCCGTCCGTGTGGTTCACCGGTCGGGCGGCCGGCCGCCCGTGTCACCCGACATGGTCCCTCATTCACCCGGCCGATGAACAACGACCACGCCAAACCGTCCCGGGGTTCCGCCAGCGGCACACGCCTGCACGGCGCCCAACGTCACCCGAATGGCGGCTAAAGAGGGGCGTCAACAGCGCCGATGTCCTGGGCACGAGGTGAACACGGACTCCCTCGCATCCCACAGCTTGGAAGAGAGACTGTTGCACCGGGCCTCACCCGGATGCCGAACGTCCCCCATCACGCACCGTCACGCCTTCGTGGCGCTATTAATGCGCACCCGAACATTCATCCAATTACTCCAGACCGACGCAGTTCCATAATTCGAGCCTCCGCCACACCCATGTCGGCAAGCACTTCCCCGGTGTTCGTCCCGGTCGAAACCGGAGCCGTGGGAACACCCGCCGGGGTGCGGTCGAAGCGGGGCGCCGGAGCCGGATGCGGCGAACCGGACACGTCCACGAACGAGTTGCGCGCCGCGTTGTACGGGTGAACCGCCGCCTCGGCCGGGGTCAGCACCGGCGCCAGGCACGCGTCCGTGCCCTCCGCGAGGTCCGCCCACTCGTCGCGCGGCCGGGTCTTCACCGCCGCCGCGATGCGTTCCCGCAGCTCAGGCCAGTTCGCCGGGTCGTTGCGCGACGGAGCGTCCTCCAGCCCCAGCACGCGGACCAGGTCGGCGTAGAACTTCTCCTCCAGCGCGCCGATGGCCACGTACCTGCCGTCCGCGGCCTCGTAGACGTCGTAGAACGGCACTCCGCCGTCGAGCATGTTCTCGCCCCGGCCACCGGACCACATGCCCGCGGACCGCATCCCGTGCAGGAACGTCGTCAGCAACGCAGCCCCGTCGACCATGGCCGCGTCGACGACCTGGCCCCGTCCGGAGCGTTCCCTTTCATACAGCGCGGCGAGCACGCCGAGGGCCAGCAGCAGCCCTCCCCCGCCGAAGTCGCCGAGCAGGTTGATCGGGAACGACGGCGGCCCGCCGGCGCGTCCGAGGGGCTCCAGCGCCCCCGCGACGGCGATGTAGTTGATGTCGTGGCCCGCGCGGTCGGACAGGGGCCCGTCCTGGCCCCAGCCGGTCATGCGTCCGTACACGAGGCGCGGGTTGCGGGCGAGGCACTGCGCCGGGCCGATGCCCAGCCGTTCGGTGACGCCCGGCCGGAAGCCCTCGATCAGCACGTCCGAGCGTTCGACGAGTTGCAGCACCAACTCGGCGCCCTCGGGCTTGCGGGTGTCGATGGCGATCGAGCGCCGGTTGCGGCCCAGGAAGTCGCCGGGGACGGTCGAGCGGCTCCCCGGCTTGTGCACCTGGACCACGTCGGCGCCCAGGTCGGCGAGCACCATGCAGCCGAACGGCGCGGGCGCGAGCCCGGCGAGCTCGACGACGCGGAGTCCTGCCAGCGGCCCCGTCACAGGGACCTCGCGATGATTTCCTTCATGATCTCGTTCGTCCCGCCGTAGATCCGCTGCACGCGGGCGTCGGACCAGGCGCGCGCGATCGGGTACTCGTTCATGTAGCCGTAGCCGCCGAAGAGCTGCACGCACTCGTCGACGACTTTGCTCAGCCGGTCGCTGGCCCACCACTTCGCCATCGCCGCGGTCGGGACGTCCAGCTCGCCGCGCAGGTGCTTCTCGATGCACTCGTCGATGAACGCCCTGGTCACGGCTGCCTCGGTGGCGCACTCGGCGAGCTTGAAGCGGGTGTTCTGGAACTTGATCAGCTCCTTGCCGAACGCCGTGCGCTCCTTCACGTACTTCAGCGTCAGCTCGGTGGCCGCCTCGATGCCCGCGATGCAGCAGACGCCGATGATCAGGCGTTCCTGCGGCAGCTGCTGCATGAGCTGGACGAACCCGAGGCCCTCCTGCCCGCCGAGGAGGTTCGCGGCGGGCACGCGGACGTCGTCGAAGAACAGCTCGGCGGTGTCCTGGCCCTTCATGCCGACCTTGTCGAGCACGCGACCGCGCCGGATGTCGTTCTCCACGACCAGCAGCGAGATGCCGGTGGCGCCCTGCGCCGGGTCGGTCTTGGCCACGACGATCACCAGCTCGGCGTGCACGCCGTTCGTGATGAACGTCTTCGAGCCGTTGATGACGTACTCGTCGCCGTCCCTGATCGCCTTCGTCCGGATGCCCTGCAGGTCGGAGCCCGCGCCGGGTTCGGTCATCGCGATCGCGCCGACGAGCTCGCCGGACGCGAGCTTCGGCAGCCAGCGCCGCTTCTGCTCCTCGGAGCCGTAGGAGTTGATGTAGTGGGCCACGATGCCGCTGTGGACGCTGTTGCCCCACGCGCTGTCGCCGGCTCGCGCCTGCTCCTCCAGCAACACGGCCTCGTGCGCGAACGTGCCGCCCCCGCCGCCGTACTCCTCCGGGATGCTCAGGCACAGCAGCCCGAGCTCGCCGGCCTTGGTCCACAGCTCCCGGTCGACCTGCTTCTGCTCGGCGAAGCGTTCGACGTTCGGCGTGACCTCCTTCTCGAAGAACGTGCGCGCGAGCTGGCGCAACTGGTCCAGGTCGCTGTCCATCCACCGCGATCGACGCTCAGCCATGCGGTCCACGAAACCACCGGGCGGTGGTCCACGCCATGACCGCCGCGCCTGCAGACCCGGAGAAAACTGAGCGAAATTCCCACCCCGTTCGGCCAGACTGCTCGGTATGCAGATCCACCAGGTTATGCCGGACGACTGGGCGCTGTGGCGCGACGTCCGCCTGGAAGCGCTGGCCAGCGACCCCGACGGGTTCGGCTCGACGCTGGTCCGCGAGCAGGCGTTCACCGAGGACGACTGGCGGGAGTCCGTCGAGCACGGGCTGAAGTTCGTGGCGCTCGTCCCGGAACCCGCCGGGCTGGTCGGGGCGGCCTCCAAGCCGAGTGGCCTGGAGCTGTACTCGATGTGGGTGCGGTCCTCGCACCGCGGGCGCGGCGTCGGGGAGGCGCTGGTCGGCGCCGTGCTGACGAAGGCCGCCGAGGGAGGCTGGAAGGTCGTGCGGCTGCGCGTGTACGACGACAACGAACCGGCCCGGCGGCTCTACAAGCGTCTTGGGTTCGTTGACTCCGACGAGCCGGAGCACATGGAGTTCCACGTGAGCTAATCGGTCACCCTTCACGGTCATGGCCAGCTCCCGCACGCGGGCCTAGCGTGGTGCCATGAGCGAAGCCTTGATCTTCGACGCGGTGCGCACGCCGCGCGGCAAGGGGAAGCGGGGGTCGCTGCACAGCGTCAAGCCCGTCGAGCTGGCCGCCGGTGTGCTGCGCGCGCTGTCCGAACGCAACTCCCTCGACACCTCCGCGGTGGACGACGTCGTGCTCGGCGTCGTGTCCCCGATCGGCGAGCAGGGCGGCGACATCGCCCGGACCGCGGTGCTGGCCGCCGGGTGGGACCAGCGTCCCGCCGGGGTGCAGCTCAACCGGTTCTGCGCGTCAGGCCTCGAGTCGGTGAACCTCGCCGCGGCCAAGGTCGCGTCCGGGTTCGAGGACCTGGTGGTCGCGGGGGGCGTCGAGTCGATGTCGCGCGTGCCGATGGGCTCGGACGGCGGCGCGTGGGCGATCGACCCGCAGACGAACTTCGACCTCTCGTTCGTGCCGCAGGGCGTGTCGGCCGACCTGATCGCGACGCTGGAGGGCTTCTCCCGCACGGACGTCGACGCGTGGGCCGCCCGGTCGCACGCCCGCGCGTTCGAGGCGCAGAAGAACGGCTGGTTCGAGCGGTCCGTCGTGCCGGTCGTCGACCAGAACGGCACGGTGGTGCTCAAGGAGGACGAGACGATCCGTCCCGAGTCCACCGTGGAGTCCCTCGGAAGGCTCAAGCCGAGCTTCCAGTTCCACGGCGACCTCGGCTACGACACCGTCGCCATCGACCGCTACCCGACCGTCGAGCGCATCTCCCACGTGCACACGCCGGGCAACTCGTCGCAGATCGTCGACGGCGCCGCGGCGATGCTGATCGGCTCCGCCGCCGCCGGCCAGTCCCTCAGCCTCACGCCCCGCGCCCGGATCGTCTCCGTCGCCGTCGTGGGCACCGAGCCGACGATCATGCTCACCGGGCCCGCGCCGTCCGCGCGCAAGGCCCTGGACAAGGCCGGGCTCTCGGTCGAGGACATCGACCTGTTCGAGGTCAACGAGGCGTTCTCGTCGGTCGTGCTGAAGTTCCTGCGGGACATGGACATCCCCGAGGACAAGGTCAACGTCAACGGCGGCGCGATCGCGCTGGGCCACCCGCTGGGCGCCACGGGCTGCATGATCCTCGGCACGCTGCTCGACGAGCTGGAGCGCCGGGACCTGCGCCGGGGCCTCGCCACGTTGTGCGTGGGCGGCGGCATGGGTATCGCGACGATCATCGAGAGGGTCTGAGGCATGCCGTTCCACTACGACAAGGACGCGGACGGCGTCGTCACCCTGACGATGGACATGTCCGGCTCCGCCAACGTCATGAACGACGAGTACCGCGAGCTGATGGGCGACGCGGTCTCCAAGCTCGAGGCCGACGACATCACGGGCGTGATCATCACGTCCGCCAAGAAGACGTTCTTCGCCGGTGGCGACCTCAACGTGCTGATCGCGATCACGCCGGAGAACGCCTCGCAGGCGCTGGAAGGCGTCGAGGAGCTCAAGTCCCAGCTGCGGCGCCTGGAGAAGCTCGGCAAGCCGGTCGTGGCGGCGATCAACGGCACCGCGCTCGGTGGCGGGTTCGAGATCGCGCTGGCCTCGCACCGCCGGATCGTCCTGAACGACAACGGCATCCGCGTCGGCCTGCCCGAGGCGACGCTGGGCCTGCTGCCCGGCGGCGGTGGCGTCACGCGCATGGTGCGGTTGCTCGGCGTGCAGAAGGCGTTGCCGTTGCTCATGGAGGGCAAGCAGCTGCGTCCGGAACGCGCGCTGCAGGCCGGGATCGTGCACCAGGTCGTGGAGACGCGCGAGGAGCTGATCTCCGAGGCCCGCGCGTGGATCGCGGCGAACCCGGCGCCGTCGCAGCCCTGGGACGTGCAGGGTGCCGGCGTGCCGGACCTGAAGTTCGGCGACCCCAACAGCTACGGGCTCCTGGCGGCGGCTCCGGCCGTGCTGAGCAAGAAGTCGCACGGCGTCTACCCGGCGCCGGAGAAGATCATGGCGACGGCCGTCGAGGGCGCCTACGTCGACTTCGACACCGCACTGCGGATCGAGGGCCGCTACTTCGTGGAGCTGGCCTCCGGCCAGGTCTCCAAGAACATGATCACCGCGTTCTGGTTCAACCTCAACGAGGTCAACGGCCGCGCGTCCGCCACGGGCAAGCGCGTGGCGAAGCTCGGCGTGCTGGGCGCGGGCATGATGGGCGCCGGAATCGCCGAGGTGTCCGCGAAGGCGGGCATCGAGGTGGTCCTGAAGGACGTCAGCCTCGAAGGCGCCCAGAAGGGCGCTCAGGGCCTGGAAGGCATCACGCCGACCGACTCGGACGACGACCTCGCGGGCTGCGACCTGATCATCGAGGCCGTGTTCGAGAACCGCGAGCTGAAGAACAAGGTCCTGCCCGCGGCGGAGGCGAAGGCGTTGCCGGACGCGGTGATCGCGTCCAACACCTCGACGCTGCCGATCACCGGCCTCGCGTCGGCGGTGACGGCGCCGGAGCGGTTCATCGGCCTGCACTTCTTCTCGCCCGTGCCGAAGATGCGGCTCGTGGAGATCATCCGCGGCGAGAAGACGTCCGAGGAGACGTTGCAACGCGCGCTGGACTACGTGCGGCAGATCGGGAAGACGCCGATCGTCGTCAACGACTCGCGCGGCTTCTACACCTCGCGGACGTTCGGCACGTACGTGATCGAGGCGATCACGATGCTGGCCGAGGGCGTGGCGCCGGCGTTGATCGAGAACGTCGCGAAGAAGTCCGGCATGGCGGTCGGCCCGCTGGCGGTGTCGGACGAGGTGACGCTGTCGTTGCAGCTGAAGATCCACGACCAGACGCTCGCCGACGACCCGTCGCTCGTGTCGGAGAGCCCGGCCTACGACCTCATCCGCGAGCTGGTCTCGCTGGGGCGCAGCGGGAAGTCGACCGGCGCGGGCTTCTACGAGTACCCCGACGGCGGCAGGAAGTTCCTGTGGCCCGAGCTCACGACCCGGTACGCGAAGGCCGACGCGGGCGTGTCCGAGCAGGACGTGCGGGACCGGCTGCTGTTCGTGCAGTCGCTGGAAACGGTGCGGTGCCTGGACGAGGGCGTGCTGACGTCGGTGGCGGACGCGAACATCGGCTCGATCTTCGGGTTCGGGTTCGCGCCGTGGAGCGGCGGCACTCTGCAGTTCATCAACTCCTACGGCGTGCAGGCGTTCGTGGAGCGCGCGGACTACCTCGCCGACACGTACGGGGAGCGGTTCCGTCCCCCGGCCTCGCTGCGGGAGCGCGACAAGTTCTAGGCGCGGTAGGAGCCGGGTGAGGACCCGGTCCACCGCTTGAAGGCCCGGTGGAAGGCGCTCGCCTCGGAGAACCCGAGGCGCAGCGCCAACTCCTCCACCGACTCCCCGCCCCGCACGAGTGAGGCCACCGCCTGGTCGCGCAGCAGCTGCTCGCGCACCTCGCGGAACGACGTGCCCTCCCCCGCGAGCCTGCGCCGCAACGTCGGCGCCGACACCCCGAGCTGGGCCGCCACGGCCTCCAGCCCGGTGACCCCGCGCCCGAGCAGCCGCCGCACGTGCCCCGCCGTGTCCGCGCCGTGGTCCCGGCGCGACAACAGCTCCGCCGGCGAGTGCCGCAGGAACCGCTTCAGCGCCGCCTCGTCCTGCACCACCGGCATCCGCAGGAACTTCGGGTCGAACGCGATCGTGGTGGCGCTCGCCCCGAACCGCAGCGGGCAGCCGAAGATCAGGTGGTACTCGGCGGCGTGCGGGGGTTCCGGATACCCGAACTCGGCTTGCTGCAAGGGGATGCGGCGGCCGATGAGCCACGACGACAAGCGGTGCCACAGCACGAGCAGTGACTCGGTCAGGAAGTGGTCCGGGTCGCCGGGAATGTGGAGCGTGAAGCGGCCACCGTCGAGAGAGAGCTCCAGCGGCTCATCGAAGAGCGCGTAGAACGCCAGCCCTCTCTTGAGCGCCGCTTCAAGATCTGGGCAGTGCACGGCGAGAAGGCACATCATCGCGAACGTGCCGCGCTTGGACGGTTTCGGCCCGAAGCCCATGAACTCGTCGTCGAGGACTTCCCAGAGCGTCTGGATGAACTTCGTGTACTGAGCGGGCGTGACGCGCGCACGGTCGTCCGCGAGAAGACTCGGGGGAATGCCCGCACCGAGCAGGACGACAGACGGCTCCGGGCACGCGCGGAGCGCCGCACGCACGTAATGGATCGCCACGGTCCTGGTGTGCACAGCCCACAGTAAACGCCACCGGCGGTGACGCGGCTCCGGGGAGAGTTGGAGCCGCGTCACCGCCGCAGTGGGCCCACCAGTGAGCCGTACTCCTCGCCAACGGGGCTTCCGCACGCCCGCCGGCAAGGGACGATGTCGTGTGCGTTGACGTTAACGCTATGTGGTCTAGACCAGGAAAGTCAACAGCGAAAGAAAACTGCCGGTTCTTGATGTTTCATGCTTGTTCCAGTGGCGCTACGGCGAAGCCCGCACTGAACCTCTGGCACCAGATGACGACACTCCGAATGGCGGACACATCGACCCCGGCGGGAATGTCGTACACCTGATCGCCACGGTTTCCCTTCAGCTTGCCCAAACTCGTGAATCCCTGCCCAAAGGTCTTCTCGGACGAGCTGGACGCGTGCGGGGACAGGTAAACGTACAGGTCAGGGCCATCGCTGGTGTCCAAGCCGGCGAATTGGACCGAATGCGCGCCACCCGGCAACCGAACAAGGCTCGCCTTACCCGTCGTCGCGTGCTCAAGGGAGCGCCACTGCCCCATCGCGACCTCCTTCGCCGTTTCGACGGGCGCCTCGACAGAGGTCGAAGCAGAGGTCGAGGCAGAGGTCGAGACAGGAGCCGTCACGGACGTGGTCGGCACAAGCAACGCCTCATGAGTTTCGCGAACCGTGAGCAGCCTCCACGGCTGGAACAGGTACAACCCGACCCCGAGCGCGACGACCAGGAAAACTGAGACGGGAATCAGGAATCGACGAAGGCGCATACCGAAAATACTGGCCCAAACCGGACCGAAAAGAGCTTACGGAGTTGTTAGGGTGCTCAGCCGTGGCGACACAGGCGAGGATCGGCCAGGCCGTGCTCGGCGTCCTGATGGTCGGCTGCGCGCTGACGGGCCTCTTCCCCAGACCGGTCCCACTCCTGTTCGCCATCGCAGCAGTAGGCACGGTCAACGCCGCGTTCCCCCTCATGCGCACGTTCGGCTCAGCTCTACTGGGCGGCGTAGCAGCGGCTTCCATAGCCCTCTCCTCGGTCCCGTTCGTCACGTGCTCCACGGAACGCTTCACCGAGGTGTTCACCTGCTCGGGTGACGCTCCGACGTGGCATCTGACCGGAACCGTGCTGGTGGCAGGCCTTTCAGGGGCCAGTTTGGTACTCGCCCGCATCACAGTTCAGTGACAGCGATCACTCAACCGGGGCCATCAAGGAGCCGATAAGGCATCCAGGTGAGCGTTCTCCTGCGACCGGCCCAGCCGGTAATCTGCCGAAGAGCGTGATCGCCCGACTTCACACCGTGAGCATTCAGAGGAGGACTGCTGTGCGTGCACTGTGGGCCGCAGGTGGTTCCGCCGTGCTCGGGTCAGCGTTGCTCGGTGTGCTGGTAGGCATGGCGATCCACGGAGCGGCGGGCGAAGACCCGTTGAGCAGAACACCCGCATCCACCTGGATCAGCTCCACCCCCAGCACCCGGTCGAGCTCAACGGAGAGCTCGACCGCGAACAGCAGCGCGCCGCCGAGCTCCAGCAGCTCGCCCCCGAGCACGCAGCAGCCACAAAAGACCACGACCCCACCCCCGGCGGCGACGAACCCGGCCCAGCCGCCACCCCCACCGGCGGAAACGACGACGCCACCGCCATCGTCCTCAGGCTGGCCGTGCAGCCCGCTGAACCCACTGCCCCCGCCAACCTGCAAGAACCTGGGCAACTAGCGCCAGGGCAGGCCAAACGGGACACCGGATCGCACGCGATACCGAAGGCGAGCCGCACTCAAGCGATGCCGAAGGCGAGCAGCTTCAAGCGATGCCGAAGGCGAGCCGTCTTTCCATAAGAGCTGGGCGGTGGGGTCCCATCACGAGTCGCGCCACAGCTCTTGCTGCATGCAGGTGGGGGTGTCAACTCGACACGCTTTTCGTCGGGTTTTAACCCCACCCAGCCAGGGGGCCGGGGGCTTTTAAACAAAAACCAGGCCC
>NZ_JBSGUQ010000019.1:0-124465 GCF_053608005.1 Lentzea sp. NPDC055074 | reverse complement strand
CCAGGTGGGGGTGCAAACTCGCCACGATTTCCGTCGAGTTGACACCCCTACCTGCATGTGGCCCGCTCTTGGTGCGGCTTGTGATGGGACCCCACCGCCAACGCAAGCAAACTACGAAACAGGCAGCCGCTCCAAGCAACAGGCGTGCCATCTACCCACGCATGGCGCTAGCCCCCTGATCAGATTGCCGGGGTCTGGGGCAGAGCCCCAGGGGAACCACGCAACGCAAGGTGGCCGCCCTCAAGGTGACCACCGTCTTAGGTCGCCCCACACACAGGTCGCCCCACACACAGATCGCCCAACGCACAGATCGCCCCACGCAACGGCAGCCCCGCACAAGGTTCAACCCGCACAAGGCTCAACCCGCGCAAGGTCAGCCCTGCCAAGGCTCAACCCGCTCAAGCAGACTCGCGCCGAACCAAAACCGTGGGCAGCATCTGCTGCTTCCTCTTGACGGTCTCATCCCGAAGCAACTTCACAAGGTGCTCCACCATCACCTTGACCTGCTCGTCCGAGTCCTGCCGAACAGAAGTCAACGGCGGCGAAGTGTGCTCAGCGATAGCAACATGATCGTCGAACCCGACCACGGCAACATCCTCAGGCACCCGACGCCCGGCTTCCTGCAAAGTCTCCAACGCCCCAGCAGCCATCAGGTCCGACGCAACGAACACCGCGTCAAGAGCAGGCACCCGAGCCAACAGCGCGGACATCGCCTTCCGCCCACCCTCCCGGGTGAACCCACCGTCCTCGGTCAACCGAGCGGCCCCCTTGTCGTCCAACGACAAGGCAGACCGGAACCCGTTCAACCGATCAATGGCGGACAGCTCGTCCAGAGGACCGGAGACGTGGACGATCTTCCGACGTCCGAGTGACTTCAGGTGCTCGGTGGCGAGAACAGCGCCGCCCTCGTTGTCGTTGTCCACGAGGTGCATCCCCCGCAACGAACCCCAGGGCTTACCGGCGTACACCACCGGCAGCGGCAGCTTCTTCACCACGGAGACGAGCTCGTCGTTGCGGTGCGGCGCGAACACCAGGGCACCGTCGACGTGGCCGCCGGCCAGGAACCGGTGTGCACGGGCCTGGTCGTCAGGCGAGTGCACCAGCATGAGGACCATCTGCACGTCCACGTCGGCCAGTGCCCGTGCCCCCGCACGGATCAGGCGCGCGAAGTGCGGGTCGTCGAAGATCTTGGGCTCGGGCTCGGAGAACAGCACGGCCACTGCGCCTGTGCGGCGGGTGACCAACGCCCGCGCGGCGCGGTTGGGCTGGTAGCCCAGGGCCGAGACCGCGGCGTTGACCGCTTCCAGCGCTTCAGGGCTGACGCGTGGTGACGCGTTCAGCACTCGTGACGCTGTGGCGCGGGAAACCCCTGCCCTCGCGGCAACGTCTTCCAACGTCGGACGCGCGTGGTTGGACACGAGCACCACCACTCCTCGATGAAAACCTTTGATCCGCTAAGCAGCTTAGCCCCAAAGGATCTCCGAGGTGGCTTTCCGCGCTGTTCATCGTGTTTTTTCGACAACGTCGTCCATGACCGGGGTCGTCGCCGCACGCCCGCGGGGCTTGATCGAAACACGGAGCAGACCGTCCTCCCGGCGTGTCGTGGCGGAGAGGCCGGCGCGGGCAGCCGTGCGCACCAGGGCGGTCTCGGAGGGCAGGCACCACGCGACGAGCTCCGTGAAGCCGGCGGCGCGGGCGTCCGCGGCCAGGGCTCCGAGCAGGGCCGCGCCGACTCCTCGGCGTTGCCAGGCGTCCTCGACCAGCAGCGAGATCTCGGCGCAGTCCGGTGTGCCCGTGTGGATGAGCTGGCCGAGGGCCACGACCTGGTCGCCGCACTGGGCGAGGACGGTGGTGCCGCGCGGCGGCTCGAGCAGGCGGTGCAGCCAGCGGCGGGGCACGGTGCGCATGCCGGAGTGGTAGCGGTTGAACATCGTCCTCATCGAACAGCGGGAGTGCAGGCCCGCGACGGCGTCCTCGTCCGCCGCCGAACCGGGACGCAGCACCAGGGCCACGCCGTCGTCGCTGAGCATCGCCCGCATCGACGGCGCCGGGGCGTCCACCAGGTCGAGCAACGCCTGTGCGCGCGTCAGTTCGACCTGGGTGAAGGGAGCCCAGCCACGCCGGACGACCCACTCTCCCAACTGGACCTGGCCGTCCCCGGCCTCGCCGGGCGTCACGGAGTCCGCGGCCAGCACCTGGCGGAGCGCGTCGGCGGTCTGCTCCGGGTCCGCGAGCGCCATGCGGGCGGCGCGCAGCACGGCAGTCGGTGAGTCCACGAGGTCCCTCATGTCCGCGAGGGTGATCCTGACGCGTTTGCCGCCCTCGCACCGCACGGCGTCGACGAGGTCCGCGGGAAGCACGCCTTCACCTGCGCGCACGACGATCTCGTCCATCACTCCGCCGGGCACGGGCATCACGTGCAGCGCGAGGACGTTGCAGTCGGCGGCGGCCAGCCGGACGGTGACGCGGGCGAGCGCGCCGGGGCTGTCGCTGAGTTCGAAGCGCATGCGCCAGGTCGTCGTCATGACGTCAAGAGTTCATGGAGGTTGTTGCCGCGAGGCGAACCACGGGTAAAACGCTCGTCATAGGGTCGCCCCATGAGGAGAACACTGGCCGTAGGCCTCACTTTGCTCACCGTCACTGCCTTCGCCTCGCCCACCGCGTCCCAGGCGGACGGCCAGAAGGCCCCGAAGCGGGCCACGCTGACGAACTTCGCCTTCCTCCCGGCCCAGACCTACCTCCCCGGCAGCGAACCGAGCGGTGCGGCACTGGGGACCACCCCGATCAACGGGGTCACGCCGCCGTTCGCCGACCAGCCGATCCAGGGCTTCAGCGGCCTCGTCCGCAACAGCGACGGCACCTTCGACGCCATCTCCGACAACGGCTACGGCACGAAGGCCAACAGCGCCGACTTCCTGCTGCGCATCCACCGCATCGCGCCCGACTTCGCGAAGAACACGGTCGACGTGCTCGGCGGGGTCACGCTCACCGACCCGAACGGCCACATCCCGTTCCCGCTGACCCGCCCCGACCGCGTGATCACCGGCGCGGACATCGACGTCGAGTCCGTGACCAGGGGCGCCGACGGCACCTACTGGATGGGCGACGAGTTCGGCCCGTACCTGCTGCACTTCGACCGCGCCGGCCGCCTGCTGGCACCGCCGGTCCCGCTGCCCGGCGTGCGCGCTCCGGAGAACCCCGCCGGCAACCCGAACCTGGGCGGCAGCAAGGGCTTCGAGGGCATCACGCTCTCCCCGGACGGCAAGAGGATCAACGCGCTGCTCGAGGGCACCGTCGCCGGGGACACCCCGGGAACGCTGCGCCTCAACGAGTTCGACATCGCGTCCAACTCCTTCACAGGCACGACGTGGCGCTACCAGTTGGAAGACCCGAACTTCGCCATCGGTGACGCCATCGCGGTCGACGACAACCGATTGCTGATCATCGAACGCGACAGCGCCCAGGGCGCCGACGCCATCGTCAAGCGCGTCTACCTGGCCGACAAACGGGACAGGAACTCCGACGGCAAGCTCGACAAGACCCTCGTCGCCGACCTGCTGAACCTCGCCAACCCGAAGCACGTCGGCGGGCAGGCGGACCCGTTCAGGTTCCCGTTCGTCACGATCGAGGACGTCACCATCCTCGACGACCGCACGATCGCGGTGCTCAACGACAACAACTTCCCCTCGTCGTCGGGCCGCACGCCGGGCAAGCCGGACGACAACGAGTTCATCACCATCAGGCTGGCGAACAACCTGCACGCCGACCCGAGGGTCCTGCGCAGGCGCTAGTGGCGCGTCACGCGACGTTGCGAGCCACACCACCAGAACAAGAGAGCGCTCTCACCTGCGGACACAAGTATCCGCAGGTGAGAGCGCTCGAGGCCCCCTCGGCCCGTCTCTGGACTAAACGGTGTAACCGTGCGCGGGAAGCCCGTTCTGCCCGATGATCCGGGACAACGTCGCCGCGCTCTCCTTGACCGTGCGCGCTTGCGTCTCGAAGTCGACGTGCACGATCCCGAACCGCTGCGAGTACCCGGCCGCCCACTCGAAGTTGTCGAGCAGCGACCAGGCCAGGTAGCCGCGGATGTCGGCGCCCTCGGAGATCGCCCTGTGCACCGCGCGAACGTGGTCCACCAGGTACTTCGTCCGTGCGACGTCGTGCACCCGGCCCGAGGCGTCGACGACGTCCGGGAACGCGGACCCGTTCTCCGTGACGACCAGCGGGATCCCGTCGACGTCACGGGACAGGCGCACCAGCAGCTCGGTGAACGCGTCGGCGTTCTGCTCCCACCCGAACCCGGTGAGCTCGCCCTGCGGCGGCTGCAACGCGACGCCGCGCAGGCCCGCGTGCGGACCGGCCGGCACGAAGTCGGGGTCGGCGGGCGCGACGCGCGTCGGGTTGTAGTAGTTCACGCCGATCCAGTCGATCGGGGTCGCGATGGTCTCCATGTCCCCGTCGCGGACCACGTTCGTCCAGTCGCCCAGCCACGTCGTGTCCTGCAGGACGTCGAGCGGGTAGCCCTTGCCGAGGATCGGGTCGAGCAGGATGCGGTTCTGCAGGCCGTCGACCTTGCGCACGGCCTCCTTCGACGCCTCCGAGTCGCTGTCGCCCCAGATGGTGCTGAAGTTCAGCACGATCGAGAGGCGGTGCGTGTCGGGTGCCTGCGCGCGCAACGCCTGCGTGGCGAGCCCGTGGGCCAGCAGCAGGTGGTGCGCCGCCTCCAGGGACGCCACGGCGTCGGTGATGCCCGGCGCGTGGATCCCGTTGCCGTAGCCCAGGAACGCCGAGACCCACGGCTCGTTCAGCGTCGTCCAGGCCTGCACCCGGTCGCCGAGCCGTTCGTGCACGATCGCGGCGTACTCGGCGAAGCGGTACGCGGTGTCGCGGTTGCGCCAGCCCCCGAAGTCCTCCAGGACCTGCGGAAGGTCCCAGTGGTACAGCGTGGCGAGCGGCTGGATGTCCTTCTCCAGCAGCGAGTCGACCAGCCGGTCGTAGAACGCGAGCCCGCGCTCCTCGACCTGGCCGCTGCCGCTCGGCTGGATCCGGGGCCACGCGATGGAGAACCGGTACGAGGCGAGCCCGAGGGACTCCATCAGGTCCACGTCGGAGGAGTACCGGTGGTAGTGGTCGCAGGCAGGATCGCCCGTGTCCCCCGCCAGCACCTTGCCGGGCGTCCCGGCGAACGTGTCCCAGATCGAGGGCCCGCGACCGTCCACAGTGGTCGCGCCTTCGATCTGGAACGCCGCGGTGGCCGCTCCCCACAGGAAGTCCGGCGGGAAGGTCAGCACCTCCCGCCCGACCTCGACGTCCGAGTCGGTCGTCATACATTCACATCCTCGTGGCTTGATCCCTGCTGAGTTTTATCCCTTTAGGGCGCCCTGCATGATGCCGCCGACGATCTGGCGGGACAGCAGGACGAAGATCGCGATCACCGGCAGCACCGCGATGGAGGCGCCGGCGAGCATCAACGAGTAGTCGGTGTAGTACCCGCTGGCCAGGGTCGACAGGGCGACCTGCACAGTGGGGCTGTCGTTGGGGTCCAGCACGATCAACGGCCAGAAGAAGTCGTTCCAGGCCGTCATGAACGTGAACATGCCGAGCACCGCCGCCTGCGGGCGCACCGCGGGGAACCCGACGTGCCAGAACGTCCGCAGCACCGAGCAGCCGTCGACGCGCGCGGCCTCGATCAGCTCGTACGGCACCGTCTCCTCGCACGCCTGGCGCATCCAGAACACCGCGAACGACCCGATCAGCACCGGCACGATGACCGCCTGCAGCGTGCCGTACCAGTCGAGGTCCGACATCAGCATGTACAGCGGGATCACGCCGAGCTGCGTCGGCACCATCGCCGTGCCGAGCACGACGAGGAACAGCGAGTCGCGGCCCCTGAACCGCAGCCGCGAGAACGCGAACCCGGCGAGCGTGCCGAGCACGACGTTCGAGATCGCCACGGTCGACGCCACGATGAACGAGTTCTGCATGGCGAGCCAGAAGTCGACCGTGTCGAAGACGCGGGTGATGTTCTCGACCAGGTTGCCGCCGGGGATCAGCGGCGGGACCTTCTCGCCGAGGACGGAGTTGTCCTTCGACGCGACGATGAACGAGTAGTACAGCGGGAAGATCGACGCGGCGAGCACGGCGACCAGGAACCCGTAGAGCAGCGGTCCTGCCTTGGCGTTCTTCATGCGCTCACTCCTTGCCCGCGATGCGGCGCGTCAGCGTGAAGTTGACGACCGCGACCAGGAGGACGACCACGAACAACATCCACGCGACGGTGGCCGCGTAGCCGGCGTCGAACAACCGGAAGCCCTTCTCGTACATGTAGAGCACCAGCGTCTGGAACTGCCGGTCGGAGCCGCCGGTCGAGTTGTTGGCGGCGAACCCGGGGTCGAACAGCGCCGGTTCCGCGAACAGCTGCAGACCGCCGATCGTCGAGGTGACGACGGTGAACAGGATCGTGGGGCGGATCGACGGGACGGTGATCGACCAGAACATGCGCCAGCGCCCGGCACCGTCCAGAGTGGCCGACTCGTACATGTCCTTGGGCACGGACTGCATGGCCGCCAGGTACAGCAGCGCGTTGTAGCCCGTCCAGCGCCACATGACCATCGTCGACACCGCGAGGTGCGAGGCCCACGTCTCGGCACGCCAGTCGATCGGGTCGATGCCCACGAACCCGAGCAGGAAGTTCACGATGCCGAAGTCGCGGCCGAAGAACTGCGCGAACACCAGCGCCACCGCAGCGACCGAGATGACGTTGGGCAGCAGCACACCGGCACGCCAGAACGCACTGCCGCGCAGGCCCCGGTCCAGCAGCGCGGCGAGACCGAGAGCGGCCAGCAGCTGCGGCACCGTCGAGAGGACGAACAGGCTGAGCGTGTTGAACAGCGCGTTCCAGAACTTGCTGTCACCGAAGAGCTCGGCGTAGTTGTCCAGACCGACGAACCCCAGGTTGCCGTCGATCAGCTGCCACTCGTGCAGCGACACCCACGCCGTGTAGATCAGCGGGTAGAGCCCGAAGACCCCGAACACCAGGAAGAACGGGGCGATGATCAGGTACGGCGTGTACTTGGCGTCCCAGTTGCTCAGCCTGAAGCGCTTCGGCGGTGGGATGGAAGGCGAAACCGAGGCGGCCGGAGCCGCCTCGGTCTCTGGACGCGTCACCGTCACTTGGCGGCGTCCGTCGCTTCCTTCAGGGCCTGCGTCCACGCGTCAGCCGCGGACTGCTTGCCCTGCTCCACACGGGTCAGCGCGGTGCCGAACACCGGTCCGACCTTCGAGTCCTTCGTGCCGCGGTAGGTCGGCTTCAGCGACTCCGCCGAGGTCGCGAAGATCTGGCCCACCGGAGCCTTGTTGAAGTACTCGTTGACGGTCGCCTGCACGTCGGCGTCCTGGTAGACCTTCGGCTGCGACGGCAGGTTGCCCGTCTCCTTGAAGATCCGCTTCTGCTGCTCGGGGGCCGTGAGCCACTTGGCGAGCTCGTAGGCCTCCTTCGGGTGCTTGCCCTGCTTCGGGACGGCGAGGAACGAGCCGCCCCAGTTGCCGCCGCCGCCGGGCGCCGTCGTCACGTCCCACTTCCCGGCCGCCGCGTCGCCGGCACCCGCCTTGATCAGCGCGAGCGCCCAGGCCGGGCAGGTGGTGGTGGCGAACGAACCCTGCTTCAGCGCGACGTTCCAGTCCTGGCTGAACGGCTCGAGAGCACCGGTCTGCCCCTTGGTGCCCAGAGCCGCTGCCTGGTCGAACGCCGCCTTGACCTTGTCGTTCTTCTCCGCGATGTACGAGTCGTCCTTCGCGAAGTAGCCCTCCTCGGTCTGGTCGAGGATCGCCTTGTAGACGTTGCGGCCGGTGTCGACGAACTTCACGTTCGGCGTCTTGGCCGCGAACTGGTCGGCGACCTTCGCGTAGTCGGCCCAGGTCGGCCACAGCTTGGCGACCTCGGCGCGGTCCGTCGGCAGTCCCGCCGCCGCGAACAGGTCGGAGCGGTAGCAGAGACCCAGGCTGCCCATGTCCGTGCCCAGCCCCAGCACGAACTCACCGCCGTCGGCGGTGCCCTGGTTCCACTTCCATCCGGCCCACTGGTCCTTCAGGTCCTTCGCGCCGTACTCCGACAGGTTGACGAACTTGTCCTTGGAGGCGCGGAACTGCGAGATCACGCCTTCCTCGAGGGCGACGATGTCCGCGGCACCACGTCCACCCGCGAGCTGCGTCGCGAGCTGCGTGTTGTGCTGCTCCATCTTGACCTTGCGCTGCTCGATCTTGATGTTCGAGTGCGAGGCCATGTACTCCTCGATGAGCTTGTCGTACCCGAAGTCGGAGAACAGACCCAGCGACAGCTCGATCTTGCCGTCGGCCCCGGAACTCCCGCCGCATCCAGCGACCAGAACCATCGCGAGGGTCGCAGCGACGCTGCCGACCAGTCTTGTGCTCATCCGTCCTCCTCGACGACGCCGTGAGCGGCGCTTAACTGTGATGAGAGCGCTCTCACACTCAACCGGAGACGCGCGGGTGTCAAGCGGTCGACATCGTTCCGTAACTTTGTGGAGGCAGGCAACAAAAACCTGTGCCGGAATTCCGCGTGTCGCGGCCGGTGCGGCCCGGGAGGCCCCGGAAACGACGAAGAGGGACGACCGGGCCCTCGCTCCGGTCGTCCCTCACCCCAGGTAGAGGGGGTTGCGGGCCGAAAGTGACGCGTGCGGGAGAAGTTTTTTCTCGAGGTCGTGTGTGAGGTGTCCTCGGGCGGGTAGAGGTGGCCCGGTTCATGCAGGTGAACATGAAAACGAATCGGTTGCGCGAACGCAGCGGAGGTCCGGTGCCCCGACAGCACCGGACCTCCACCGATCCCCCGGTCGTGCGGCCCCTGTCTCCGCACTCCCGAACCCGCCCGGCCGAGGCCCCCGACAGCGAGGCCGGGCGGGGTGTTCCGCAAGGTTCGTTACGCCTCCGCCATGCCCGCGACCACGGAGTTCCTGGCCGCACGACGGGCCGGCAGGGCTGCCGCGATGACCGCCGCGACCACGGCCAGGCCGAGCATGATGCCGATCTGCCCGAACGGGATGGAGAAGCTGATCGTGAACTCCGAGTTGGAGATCGCCTCGACCAGCAGCCACCCGAACCCGGCGCCGAGCAGCACGCCCACGACCGCGCCGATCAGCGCCATCAGGATCGACTCGACCACCAGCATCTGCCGCAGCTGGCCCCTGGTCAGGCCCAGGGCCCTCAGCAGGGCGGACTCGCGGGTCCGTTCGAGCACCGAGAGCGTCAGCGTGTTCGCGATGCCGAAGAGGGCGATGATGAGCGCCAGGCCGACGAGGGCCCAGATGAACAGCAGGATCTGGTCGATCTGCGAGTTCAGCTCCGCCTTGGTCTCCGCCGCGGAGTCCAGCACCGCCACCGGTGAGGTCGCGATGAACCGCTCCAGGTCGGCACGGGCCTGAGCGATGTCCGTGCCCGGCGTGAGCTTGACCAGCACGTTCTGGTAGCCCTTGACAGGCTCCTTCAGGATCGACTCGGCGGTCTTGAGAGTCACGATGCCGGTGCCGTAGCTGTTGTCCTTGATCAGCGCGACGACCTTGAGGTCCTTGCCGCTGATCGGGACGGTGGAGCCGATGGCGACGCCGGCGACCTTGGCCTCCTTCTCGCGCATCGCGATCTCGCCGTCCTCGAGCCCGGTCAGCGTGCCCCCGGCCAGGTCCGGCCTCACGAGGGAGCCGAGCGCCTCGGTCGGGTAGCCGGTGACGTCGGCGTACTCGAGCTTGGGCGACTCGCCGAACGCCCTGAGCTCGGGCGCGATCTGCGCGACGTTGCGGACCTTCGCGAGCTCGTCGGTGAACTTCTGCGACAGCGGCTGGCTGTAGACGTTCGACTTGACCGCGTAGTCGGCCGGGAAGCGCTTGTCGACCTGTTCGTTCATGGTCGCGCGGCCGCTGCCGGCCACGACCGCCACCATCGCGACGATGGTCACGCCGATCATCAGCGCCGCCGTCGTCGCGGCCGTGCGCTTGGGGTTGCGGCCCGCGTTGGCCGATGCCAGCTTCGCCGGGACACCGCGCAGGGCCTTGCCGAACAAGCGGTTCACCAGCGGCACGTAGAGCGGGCCGAGGAACAGCACCGCGAGCAGCAGCACCATGGTGCCGGCACCGGTGATGAACATCGCCGGCTCTTCCTTCTCCTGCTGAAGTCCGAAGTAGACGGCGGCGCCACCGGCCAGTGCGATCAGCGTCGCGACGACGATCCGGACCTTGCCGGTGCGGGCGACGTCGTCGGAGCTGTCCGGCTGCGAGCGCAGGGCGGCCACGGGGGCGACCCGGGTGGCACGACGGGCCGGCAGCACGGCCGACAGCACCGTCACGACCACGCCGACACCGAAGCCCGCGGCGATCGTCACCCACGAGATCGGCAGGCGGATCGGGTTGTCGTCACCGCCGCCGGGGCCTCCGACCGTGCTGATGAACGCCTGCAGTCCGGCCGAGACGCCGACGCCGCCGAGGAGGCCGAGCACGGACGCCGCGAGGCCCATGAAGAGCGCTTCGGCGAGCACGCTGCGGAACACCTGCGAGCGGTTCGCACCGACGCAGCGCAGCAGCGCGAGCTCCTTCGTGCGCTGGGCGACGAGGATCGTGAAGGTGTTGTAGATGACCATTCCCGCGACGACGAGCGAGATCGCGGCGAACGCGAGCAGAAAGGTCTTGATCTCCCCGGCGGCGTCGCCGACCTGGGCGAGCGTGGCCTGGGTCAGCTCCTCACCGGTCTGCACCTGGTAACCGGGGCCGATGGCCTTGGTGATGTCGGCGACGAGCTGCTGCTGCGTCACGCCGGGCTTGGCGACCGCGACGATCTCGTAGACGCGCTGGTCGGGAATGACCGTGCGCAGGCCCTCCGGCGAGACGACGACGTGGTCGCTGCCGGACATCGAGATGCTGCTGGCGCCCTGCTGGTAGGTGCCGACGATGGTGAACGCGTGCTCGGCGTTGTCCTTGTCGAGCAGCTTCAGCTTGTCGCCGACCTTGAGCTTGGCGATCTGCGCGGTCTTGACGTCGACCGCGGCCTCGTCGGCCCTGACCGGGAACTTGCCGTCCTTGAGGTTGAAGTCGCGCAGCTTCTCCGTCGTCGGCAGCGGCTGCACCAACGCGTTGCGCGCCTTGCCTTCGCCGCTGAGCAACGCGGCGCTGCCGAACTCGCGCGAGTCCGCGCCCTCGACTCCGGGGGTGGTGCGGATCTTCTGCAGGAAGTCGGCCGGGATGCCGTCCTCCCGGTTCGGGCTGTTCTCCGCCGTGTGCACGGCCGCGTCGACGTTGCGGGCGCTGCGGGCGAAGTTGTCCCTGGTCTGCTCGCCGACCGCGTCGCCGAGCACGAGCGTGCCCGTCACGAACGCGACGCCGAGCGCGATGGCGATGCTGGACAGCACCAGCCTCGCCGTGCGGGCGCGCAGGCCCGCAAGGATCGTCTTCAGCATCGGTAGCTCACGCCCCCAGGTGCGTGAGCGCGTTGACGACGGACTCGGTGGTGGGCTGGTGGATCTCGCCCGCGAGCCGGCCGTCGGCGAGCAGCACCACGCGGTCCGCGTAGCTCGCGGCCACCGGGTCGTGCGTCACCATGATCACGGTCTGGCCCATCTTGCGGACCGACATGCGCAGGAAGTCGAGGACCTCGGCACCGCTGCGCGAGTCCAGGTTGCCGGTCGGCTCGTCGGCGAAGATGACCTCGGGACGGGCGACGAGCGCACGGGCACACGCCACGCGCTGCTGCTGGCCACCGGAGAGCTCGGTCGGGCGGTGCGTCAGGCGGTCGCGCAGCCCGAGCACGTTGACGATCGTGTCGAACCATTCCTTGTCGGGCTTGCGACCGGCGAGCTCCAGGCCCAGCAGGATGTTCTGCTCGGCGGTCAGCGTCGGGAGCAGGTTGAAGGCCTGGAAGACGAAGCCGACGCGGTCGCGGCGCAGCTTGGTCAGGTCCTTGTCGTTCAGCTTGGTGATCTCGGTCTGTCCGATGTGGATCGCGCCACCGTCCACCGTGTCCAGTCCCGCGAGGCAGTGCATCAGCGTGGACTTGCCGGAGCCGGACGGGCCCATGATCGCGGTGAAACGGCCGGCCTGGAAGGCGACGCTCACGCCGTCGAGCGCCCGCACCGCGGTGTCACCCTTGCCGTAGACCTTCACCAGGTTGTGGGCCGCCGCGGCGGTCCGGGTGCCGACCTCGGACACCAGTGCAGACATGTCGCTTGCCTTCCTCACAGGGGACGTTCCTTGATGAGGAAGAAGCTATTTCGACGGTCCGTGCGCGGACATCAACTCCGCGACGCGTTGCGCATCAGCCTGAGGTATGACAACCGGGGCTATTCCAGCAGACCCCGGTCGTACGCGATCGCCACGGCCTCCGCACGCCGGGAGGCCCCCAGCTTCGCCATGATCCGGGAAAGGTGCACGGACACGGTCTTCTCGCTGATGTAGAGCTCCTCGCCGACCTCGCGGTTCGTCCGTCCCGAGGCCACCAGGCCGAGCACGTCGCGTTCGCGCGGGGTGAAGAGGTCGACCTGCTCGCGCACCGGTTCGTCCACCCTGAGGGTGATGCGGGCCCGCTTGGCGCACGCCGCGACGGCCTCGGCCAGCGGCACGGCCTTGAGCCTCGTCGCCACCTCGTCGGCCTGCCTGAGCTGCTCGGCGGCCTCGTCACGGCGGTCCGCGCCGAGCAACGCCTCCGCGAGCCGCCACCGGCACAGGGCCTGCTCGAACACGACGCCGTACGCGAACTCGTCGACGGCCGCCTGCCACAGCGCCGGGTCACCCGCGCCGGTCAGCCGGGACTCCTCGGCGAGCGCGCGGGCGAGCCACGCCCGGCCCTCCGGCCCCAGGATCCCGGCGCGCGGCTTGCCGTTCCGGGCGGTCAGCCGGACGTGTTCGGCCAGCTCATGGCCGGCCTTCACGGCGCCGGCCTCCGCCCCGGCGTCCCGCTTGCGACGCGCCTTCGCGGCGATCTCCGCGTGCGCCGCGATGCCGACCGCGCCGATCCGGATGCCCGCGAGCATCCACGGACCGCCGAGCTTGTGCGCCCACGCCAGCGCGTCCGTGACGCGTTCGACGGCCAGCTCGGGACGGCCGCGCCACAACGCGAGCTCGGCACCCGTACCGCCGTTGATCAGTGCGATCTGGATGTCGCGGTGCCAGTCGCTGCGCAGCTTCGTGATCATCCGCTCGGACTCGGCCAGGTCGCCGCGCGAGACCGTGAGGTGCGTGCTCGCCGACGCCAGCCGGGCCAGCACCGTCGACGACACCGACATTCCGGGCGGTTCGCTGGCCCACGCCGCATAGTCCCAGTCGCCGATGTAGTAGTGCACCAGCACCTGCAGGACCCGGATCTCGAGCCCGTACATGCTCCAGGTCAGGCCGGTCTCCTTGGCCCTGTTCCCGGCCAGGTTGTAGACGCGCGCCGCCTCGGCCAGATCGCCGCGGTCGTAGTGCATCATTCCGTAGTAGTACCAAGCCCTCAGCTCGTTGTTGAACGCTCCGACCTCGCGCGCGCACTCGATCGCGCGCTCGAAGCTGGCCTTCGCCTCGGCCGGTTCGCCCGCGTGGTCGTCGAGGATCGCGAGCGTGCCCAGGCCGTCCGCGACCGCACCCGGCGCGTTCGCCGCCTGCCCGTTCGCGATGGCCACCTCGGCCGCTTCGCGCGCCTCGGCGTCCTTGCGCTGCTGGCGCAGGGAAGAAGCCTTGCCCGCGAACACCCTGGCGCGCGTCGGGCTGGGTTCGCGGTCCCGCACGAGCTGCAGCGCCTTCGCGAGGACCAGGTAGTGCTCCTCCTCGTTGCCGTCGAGGATCGACAGCGCCTGCGAGAGCCGCAGCCAGATCTCGGCGGCCTCCTCCGGCGTCTGCTCCGCGCTGATCGCCTTGGTGGCGCTGCGGGCGAACGCGACCGCGCGTTCCGGCTGCCCGGCCGTGCCCGCGACCCAGGACGCGCGCCGCAGCAGCACCGACTCGTCCACATCGGACGGACGGTCCGCCTTCGGCACCGCGTTCCACAGGTTGAGCGCCTTCTCCAGGTACCGCAACGACTCCGCGGGCGCACCCGCGCGTTCGGCCTCCCTGGACGCGGCGATCGAGGCCTTCAGCGCCTGCGGCAGGTCGTGGCTCTCGAACGCGTGGTGGGCCAGCGCCGACGCCGCACCGCGCTCCTCCAGCCGCTGGGCCAGGTGGTGGGCGTAGGCGGCGTGCAGCCGCACCCGTTCGCCGGGAAGCAGGTCCCCGTAGACGGCTTCGCGCACGAGGGCGTGGCGGAACGTGTAGACCTCGTCGTCGCTCACGACGAGCAGGTGGTGCTGGACCAGTTCGCGCAACGCCGCGTCGAACGCGAGGTCCGCCATGCCCGCGACCTCGTGCAGCCGGTAGTGCCGGACGCGCCGGCCCCAGGCGGACGCGACGCGAACGGCGTGCTGCGCCTCGGGACTGAGGCTCTCGACCCGGCTCAGCAGCACGTCGGCGAGCGCGGACGGCAACGACCTGGCGTCGTCGCACGTCGCCACCGCGATGAGCTCCTCGGCGAAGAAGGCGTTGCCCTCGGAGCGTTCCGCGACCTGCCGGAGGACGTCCTGCGGCAGGTCGTCGGACAGCGCCTCGACGAACCGGCGGGCGTCCGCCGCGTTGAACGGCGCGAGGTCCATGCGGTCGACGGCGGGAAGCCGGACCAGCTCGGACAGCAAGGGGCGCAACGGATGGCTGCGGTGCAGGTCGTCAGCGCGGTAGGTGGCGACAACCAGCAGGCGCTGGGAACGCAGGCGGGACAACAGGAACGACAGCAGGTACCGGGTGGACGCGTCCGCCCAGTGCAGGTCCTCGACCACGAACAGCACCCGCTGCCGTTCGGAGAGATCACCCAGCAGCCCGAGCACGGCGTCGAACAGCTGGAGCTGCCCCACGTCCTGCTCGGGCCGGCGGCCGGGGATGAGGCTCGGCGCGATCATGCCCTCGGTACCGGGCTCGCGTTCGGCCGGCAACGCCAGCTGCGGCAGCAACATCGCGAGCGCGGGCCGGTTCGCGACGTCGGTCTTGAGCTTGCTCAGCGCCTCGGCGAACGGCAGGTACGGCAGGCCGGTCTCACCGGCGTCGAGACACCGTCCCATGAGGACGAGGGTGTCGTCGGCGCTGGCGGCCAGCTCGTCGATCAGCCGGGTCTTGCCGACCCCGGCGTCGCCCGCGAGCAGCACCGCCCCCGCGGTTCCCTCGCCCGCCTTCGCCAACGCGGCACGCAACCGGACCAGTTCCCGATCACGCGCGACCAGTGGGATTCCGGAACCGAGGCGCGCCACAAGAGGCATGCTCGCACATGTCATGAGCCAGCGTTGCCGTGTTTTCCAGAGGTGCGGTGCATCACCCGGCTCAGCCACGACGGCATGTCGCGGTTGGCCCGGCGCCAGTTGCACACCGCGGTGCCACGCCGGTAGTCGATTTCCGCCTTGATCGCCTCAGGGGTCCATTCGTTCATGGACCTGAGGTTCGTCCTGAGGCCGCACCTCAGGCATCGGGCGATCACGCAGTCCTGCGCGACGGACCCCTTACCCGACCGTCACCGCACGCGCGCGGGCCAGCCGCGCCCTCACGCCGTCCGCCTCCGGCGCCCCCAGCTCGGTGAACAACGCCAGCGCCCGCTGCCAGTGCGCCGCCGCCCCCGCCGCGTTGAGCTTCTCGAACACCGCCGCGAGCCGGTCGTGCGCCAACGCCTGGTGGTACGGCGAGACGGCGTCACACGCCACCGCCAACGCCGTGCGCGCAGCGGACAGCGCACCGTCCGTGTCCCCGGTCTCCAGCAACGCCGTGGAAATGTCGGTGTGGCAGGCCGCCTCACCGCACTGCTCGCCGACCTCGTGGTACATCCGCAACGCCACCCTCAGCCACGGCATCGCGTCGTCGAAGCGCTGGGTGCTCAGGTACAGCAGGCCGAGGTGGTGGTGGGCGTTGGCCTCGGCCCACTTCGAGCCCGCGATCCGCGAGATCTCCATCGCCTCGCGGTAGTGCGCCTCGGCCTCGGCCGCACGTCCCAGGTCCTGCAACGTGCCGGCGACCGTCGTCAGGGCACGGGCCTGCTGGTGCACGTCCTCCTTGCGCCGCGCCACTTCCAGCGCGCCCTGCTGTGCCTGCAGGGCCTCCTCGAAGCGTTCGAACTGGAGCAGCGCGACACCCAGGTTGAACTGCATGACGAACCGCGCGTCGTCGTCGTTCAGGGCGATCGCGGCCTGCAGGGCGGCCTCGGTGAGGCGCAACGACGTCTCACGCTCGGTCCGCAGCCACAGGTAGCGCGACAGGGTGTACGGCAGCTGCCACGCGTGGACGTGCCAGCCCGAACCAGAGGCGAGCTCGGCGGCGGCGATCAGGTTGGCGCGCTCGGCGTCGAACCAGGCCGTCGCCTCCGCGGGACCGGAGATCGCGGGCACGTGGACGGGCCGGTGCTCCGGTGCGACGAGGACGCTGCCGCGGTTGATCGGCAGCAGACCGTCGGCGAGGTCCGCGCAGTGCAGGTAGTAGTCGAGCATGCGGCCGGTGGCGGCGCGGCGTTCCGGTTCGGACAGCTCCCCCGCCAGCGTCTTGGTGTAGACGCGGACGATGTCGTGCGCGAAGTGCCGGCCGGGTTCGCTGACCGACAGCAGGTTCGCGGCCGTCAACGCGTCCAGCGCGCGTTGGGCCTCCAGCAACGGGACGTCGCCCATCGCCGCGACCACGTGCGGGGTCAGGTCCGCGCCGGGATGCAGGCCGACGATCGCGAGCAACCGCGACGGCTCCGAGGGCAGCGCACGGCGCGAGGCGTCCAATGCGGCTCGTACGGTGCCTTCGCCGTCCTCCAGCCCGAGGGCGGCGAGACGGCCCTGCTCGTCCTGGAGCTCCTCGACGAGCTCGGCCACGCGTAGACGGGGCGCCACGGCGAGACGGGCCGCGGCGATCCGCAACGCGAGCGGCAGGCCGTCGCACAACAGAGCCAGCTCACGCAGGGCACCGGCCTCCATGTCGGAGCGGCCGGCAATGCGGCCCAGCACGTCGACGGCGGCCTCCGGGTCGAGCATGTCTAGCTCGATCAGCTTCGCCTCGACCTGCGCGACGAGTCCGACGAGCCGACGACGGGACGTCACGACGACGCACGAGGGCGCGCCCGGCAGCAGCGGTAAGAGGTCGGCCGAGCTGCGGACGTTGTCGAGCATCACGAGCATCCGGCGGTCGGCCAGCAACGTGCGCAGCAGGGCGGAGCGCTCGTCCACCGAGACGGGGGTGTCACTGGCCGGGACGCCCAGAGCGCGCAGGAACCGGTTGAGCACCTCGCCGATCTCCAGCGGTTCCCGGTTCGGGTCGTACCCGTGCACGTCGACGTAGAGCTGGCCGTCCGGGAACTCCTCGCGCACCCGGTGCGCCCAGTGCAGCGCCAGCGCCGTCTTGCCCACCCCGGCCGGGCCGGTCACGAGCATCACCGGGCCTTCGTGGCCGCGCAGCAACGCGTCCATGTACCCGAGCTCGACGTCCCGGCCGATCAACGCGACGGGCGCGCGCGGCAGCTGCGCGGGGATCGTCACCGGCGCGGGTTCGGGAGTCGTCTGCTGGTGCGGCACGCGGACCGGCGCGCGTTCCGGTTCGGGACTGTCCCCCGCGAGCACGGCCTGGTGCACGCGGCGCAGCTCGGGACCCGGCTCGACGCCCAGCTCCTCGATCAGCACCGCGCGGGCCTCGCGGTACGCGGCCAGCGCCTCGGCCTGCCGGCCCGCTTGGACCAGCGCCCGCATCAGCAGACCGTGGCCGCGTTCGCGCAACGGGTGCTCGGTGACCATCGAGCCGAGCTGCGAGAGCAGTTCCGGGCCCTGCCCGATGCCGAGGCCGAGCTCGGCGCGCTCCTCCAGCACCGCGAGCCGCCGTTCGACGAGCCGGCCGCGTTCGACGTCGGCGAAGAGGCCGGAGACCCCGCCCAGCGGCTCGGCCCGGGACAACGCCAGCGCGTCGTCCAGCTCGACCGCGGCTCCGGCCAGGTCACCGGCGGCGCGCATGCGGTTCGCGAGCAGGACTTGACGTTCGAAGACGTCGAGGTCCAGGGCGCCGGGCTCGACGCGCATCAGGTAGCCGTCGCCGACCGAGGTCAGCAGCTCGGCGGGAGCCCGTCGCGCACGGGTCGGTTCGAGGGCCCGGCGCAGCCCGGCCACATAGGTCTGGACCAGATTGACGGCACTGGAGGGCACGTTGTCCCCCCAGACGGCCTCGATGATCTGCCCGCGACTGACGGGCGTGTTCCGTGCCAGCAGCAAGACCGCGAGGACCGCGCGCTGCTTCGCCGCACCGAGATCAACCTCTTGACCTGCGCGAACGACTCGGAGAAGGCCGAGAACCTCGAACCGAAGGGGTTCCTCGCCGTGCGTCACCGATCTGTCCTTCGCCTGTGGGCCACCTGGAGCTTGAAGATCACTTCAGTCGGGCTCCAGTCGTGCTGTAGAAGGCATTCTTACGCTTAGCGTGTCCAACCAACCACAGACCGCGAGATCAACGGAAACCGGAGATCAGCGAGTCGGAGCAGGTTGGACCGGACAGCGGAACACCCGCTGCTCCCCATGATCGACGTGGGTCGGCCGGCGTGCAAGGGGCATCCAGCCCGCGGCGGCGGAACGCCGGCCGACCCACGTCCCCTTACGCGAGAAGGCCCGGCTGGGCGAATCCAGCCGGGCCTTCTGCGTGTTCGTCAATCAGCCGACGAAAGAGCCGGTCTTCGCGGCAGCGAGGAAGACGTCCCACCCCGCTCCGCCGAACGCCAGCCTCGCTCCGTCCGCGTTCTTGCTGTCACGGACCGCCGCACCTGATGGAACGAGCGCGATCTCCACGCAATCGGGCCCACCGGCCGACGACCTGCTGCTCTTGCGCCAACGCAAGCTTTCCACTCTGTTCACTCCCCGGTCGCAGTCACGCGAGAGTGCGAGCGATCTCCGTGATCAGGGTTGCCGATTCCCGCGGGGACTGGGCGGAACTCACGAGACGCTCGAACATCTCGGCGTAGGAATGGACGTCCGACTGTTGTTCCAGGTAGACGCCACTTCTGGTGCTTTCGATGTACACCACGTCGGAGTCGAGCTGCTCGGGAAAGCTCAAGATGACGAACGGGCCGTCCATCGCAGCATGACCTCCGGCGCTGAACGGCACGACCTGCATCGTGACGTTCGGCAGTGCACCGACTTCGAGAAGACGCGCCATCTGCACGCGCATCACCTCGGCGCCGCCGACGAGCCGGCGCAGGGCGGCCTCGTCGATCACGACGTGCAGGCGCAACGGGTCGTCCTCACTCAGCAAGGCCTGCCTGGCCTTGCGCAACCGGACGCGCCGGTCGATCTCGGCGGTGCGCGCGTCCGGCAGCACCTGGGAGATCAACGCCCTCGTGTACGCCTCGCACTGCAGCAGGCCGGGGATCATCAGCCCCTGATAGGTCCTGATCGAGTCCGCGTCGGCCTCGTACCCGACGTAACGACCGGGCACGATGTCACCGAACTCGTCCCACCACGCCTTGCGACGGGCTTCCCTGGCCAGCTGGACCAGTTCTTCGAGGGTGGCGGCGTCCGCGTCGTAGGCGTTGAGCATGTCCCGCACGTCGCGCGGGCTCACCCCCACACGCCCCGTCTCGATGCGGCTGATCTTCGAGGCCGAGCACTCGAGGCGCTCACCCACCTCTTCGATCGTCAGCCCGGCCGCTTCGCGCAACCGCCTCAGCTCGCTCACGAGCCGGCGCTTGCGCAGGGTCGGGCTGCTGCCCCTGGACATCCCACACCTCCTGGTCGTTCCCAGTTTGAGAGCAAAGGAGCGTGTCGCAAAGAGACGTCATCCATTCGTGTACTGCAACTTGCAGATCGCAGGTTCGGCGCGACAGTCTGCATGGGCTGCTTACGTAAGGACTGGAGCTCTGAGCCTGATGGCCGTCACGGTGTTCAGCCAACTGGACAAGTCGCTGCACTCCCACCTGGCCACACTCACCGATCTCGCCGAACGCGGCGACGACCAGACCGCTCTCGTACTCGCCAGGGTTGAGTTGCCGAGGGTGGTCGCGGTGGTGAAGGCGTTGCTCGACGAGCACCAGCCCGACGAGCACGGCCGGTGCGCGACCTGCAAGCGCGGCTGGTTCTCGAGGCGAATGCCCGCACCGTGCCGTGCTTATCTCTCGGCGCAGCTGATCCTGACCGTCGTCGGCCAGGAGACTTCACACGGCAAGCACCTGCGCTCGGTAGGCTGAATTTCCGGAACTCGATAGTTCTTCAGTTCCGTCGCGACCTGGGCCGGCTCCGCACCCCCCGACCGGAGCCGGCCCTTCTACGTCATCACCTCGCGTGACTGCCTCCGCGAAGATCAACACGGTTGGCTGAAAGATCTGCCACAGCACCGTTTCCGGCCTCATCATTGGTGGCGACGCGGCCTGATCCCGCCCCACGATGCCTGTGCCGACACGGAGGTGTTCCCGTGCCGACCCCGCATGACCGCGCCGACGAGCTCTCCGCCGTCCGGCCGCGCCGTCTGCTGCCCTTAGAGCGCCTCTAGAGCGCTCCCCTTCACAGCTCCCCTTCCCCGCCCTGTGCATCCGCCGCACAGGGCCATGCCGCTGTCCAGAAAAGGGAAACCACGTGAACCACCAACCCAGGACCACCACCGGCGAGCACACCCCGCACGGTCCTCCGCTGCTCTTGAAGCACGACCTGCCCGCGAGCTTCGTGCTGTTCCTCATCTCGATCCCGTTGTCGCTCGGCATCGCGCACGCCACGGGCGCGCCGCTGATGGCGGGCATCATCTCCGCGATCATCGGCGGCGTCGTCGTCGGCGCGATCAGCGGAGCACCGTTGCAGATCAGCGGGCCCGGCACCGGGCTCGTCGTCATCGTCGCCGGGCTGGTGGCGCAGTTCGGGTGGGCGGCCACCGCGGCGATCACGCTGGCCGCGGGCGTGCTGCAGCTCGCGCTGGGGCTCACCGGGATCAGCCGCCTGGTGATGTCGCTGTCCCCCGCCGTCGTACACGGCATGCTCGCCGGCATCGGCGTCTCGATCGCCGTCGGGCAGCTCGTGGTGGTGCTCGGCGGCACCGCGGCGTCGACCGTGCCCGCGAACCTCGCGCTGCTGCCGGGGTCGCTGGCCGACCTCTCGCTGGGCTCGGTGACCGCCGGCGCGGTGGCGATCGCGGTCCTGCTGCTGTGGCCCCGGATTCCGCGCGTCTCGCTGATCCCCGCGCCGCTGGTCGCCGTGGCCCTGGCGACCGCGCTGGCGTCCGTGCTGCGCCTCGACGTCGCGCGCGTCGACCTGCCGGACAGCCACGCGCTGACGTTCCCCGAGATGCCGCGGGGCAGCGTCGGCACGGTGCTCACGGCCGTCGTCACCGTCGCACTCGTGGCGAGCATGGAGTCGTTGCTGTCGGCCGTCGCCACGGACCGGCTGCACGACGGGCCGCGCGCCCGGCTCGACAAGGAGCTCATCGCGCAGGGCACCGGCAACGTGCTCACGGGCGCGCTCGGCGGGTTCCCGATCAGCGGTGGCCTGGCGCGCAGCTCCACGAACGTCGCGGCGGGCGCCAAGACCCGGTACGCCGCGATCTTCCAGGGTGTCTGGATCGCGGTGGCGGTGCTGGCGTTCGCTCCCGCCCTGAAACTGATCCCGTTGTCCGCGCTGGCGGGCGTGCTGTTCGTCGTCGGGCTCAAGCTCGTGTCGATCGACCGGATGCGGAACCTGCTGCGGCACGGGGAGTTCATGGTCTACGCGGCGACCGCTCTCGGCGTTGTCCTCTTCGGACTGCTGGAGGGCGTGGTCGCCGGTCTGGTGATCGCGTTGCTGCGCGCGTTGTACCGGTTGACGCACTGTTCGGTGCGTGTCGAGGGCAACCGGGTGTGCGTGCGCGGATCGTTGGTGTTCCTGGGAGTCGGGCGGCTCGTGCGGGAGCTGCGCAGGATGCCGCAGGGCGAGACCGTCCTGCTGGAGCTGCACGTCGACTACCTGGACCACGCGTCCTACGAGGCGATCAACGACTGGCGCGAGGGCTACGAACGGCTCGGCGGCCGAGTGCGGGTCGACGAGGTGCACGACACCTGGTACGACCGGGCGGACCAGGGCAAACCGGGGCGGCGCAAGACGTTGCCCGGCCCGTTGCCGCGCTGGTTCGCGCCGTGGTCGCACTGGCAGGGCACCCCGGACGCGGTCTCGTTGCCGGCGCAGCGGGCCTCGGCCGAAAGCGACCCGATGCTGCGCGGCATGCACGAGTTCGAACGCCGCTCGGCGCCGCTGGTGCGGCCGTTCCTGCACGAGCTGGCGGTGCGCGGGCAGCGGCCCCAGCAGTTGTTCATCACGTGTGCGGACTCCCGCGTGGTGCCCAACCTGATCACCACGTCCGGGCCGGGTGACCTGTTCTGCGTGCGCAACATCGGCAACCTGGTGCCGATGTCGTCCGCCGGCGACAGGTCCGTGGGCGCGGCGATCGAGTACGCGGTGGAGATCCTCGGCGTCAGCAAGATCGTCGTGTGCGGGCACTCCGACTGCGGCGCGATGAAGGCACTGGTGAAGGGGTCCGCGTCGCGCGGCTCGCACCTGCACTCGTGGCTGCGCAACGCCGAACCGTCGCTGATCAGGTTCCACGCGCCCACGTCACCGGGCTGCGCGGACCTGCCGGTGGCCGACCGGCTCGCCGTCGCGAACGTCGCGCAGCAGCTCGACAACCTGCTCGGCTACCCGAGCGTGCGGGAGGCGATCGCGGCGGGCACGCTGACGTTGAAGGGCATGTACTTCGACATCTCGAACGCCCGCGTGTACCTCGTGGACCCGGACCTCAACGGGCTCGAACCCGTGCCGTCACCGGCGTAGAAAAGCGAGGAGCCGCCCCGAAAAAGCTCGGGGCGGCTCCACTTGCGACTGTTCCTAGCAGGTGCCGATCCAGGAGCACTCCACGTCGAAGCGTTCCTGTGCGGGAACCTCGGTGCGGTCCTGTGCCGGAGCCTTGCGCTGCTGCGGCACTGACTGGACCTGCGGCGACACGGTGCCACCGTCCGAGGCCAGGCGCACGGCGATCCTGTCCTCGATGGTCTTCGGGCTGTTGAACAACAGGACGTTGTTCTGCACCACCGAGAACACGAGATCCCTGCCCGCGGCCGTCCTCACGTACCCGGACAGGCCCGAGACGCCCGAGAGCGACCCGGTCTTGGCCTTCACGTTGCCCGCGGCCGGGGTGTTCTTCATGCGGTTGACCAGCGTGCCGTCGACACCGGCGACCGGCAGCGACGCCTGCCACGCGGAGAACCACGGCTTGGTCTTCGCCTTGATCAGCACCGACGTGAGGTCGTCCGGCGAGAACTGGTCGAGCCGCGACATGCCGGAGCCGTCGAAGACCTCGACCGCGTTCGGGTCGACGCCCAGACCGGCCCACTTGGTGCTGAGCTGGTTGACGCCGTTGGTGAACGAGCCACCCGCGGTCTTGACCAGCACCTCGGCCAGCATGTTGTTGCTGTCCTTGAGCAACGGCACCATCAGCTCGCTGAGCTTCTGCGACGTGTCCGTCGCGAGGACCGCGGCACCGGCCGGGGCCTTCTGCCGCTTCACGCCACCGGTGACGGTGATCCCGCTGGCCTGCAAGGCCTTCTGGAACACCGACGTGACGAGCCCGGTCGGATCCTTGACCGTCGAGAGCCTGGTGGTCTCGACGGACGTCGAACCGCTGACGATGACGCGGTTCGTACCGTGCTCCCGTTCCACGGTGATGCCGGCGTTGCCGGTCGTCGCCGTGGACACGATCTGCACGTGGTCGTTCGCCGGTTCGGTCGTGACGACGGCCGGGGTGCCCGCCGCGGCACCCGGCTTGACGCGCACGACCACCGTGCCCGCGCTGAACTTCGCGTCCGGCGAGAGGGTGAGGGCCGACGTCTCCGCGCTGTAGGAGAACGGTTCGTCGTCCCACGCCCAGCCCGAGCCGTACGGTTGCGCGTCGAACTTGCTGTCGTCGACGACCAACGCGCCGTTGACCGTCGTGACACCGCTGGCCTTCAACGAGTCCGCGAGCTGCTGGTAGCGCAGCCGGGACATCGTCGGGTCCCCGCCGCCACGCAGCACCAGGTCGCCGTCGAGCACCGTCCCGGTCTTCGTTCCAGCGGAGACGAGCTCGGTCTTCCAGCGGAAGTCCGGGCCCAGCAGGTCCAGCGCCGTCGCCGTGGTGAGCAGCTTCAGGTTCGACGCGACCTGGGAACGCCTGCTGCTCTGCCTGGTGTAGATCACTTCTCCGGAGTTGGCGTCCCGCACGACCACGCCGACGTCCGCGCCCTTCAGCGCGTTGTCGGCGAGGATCGTGTCGAGATCAGCCGTGAGCGCCTCGTTTCCGACCGCCACGGCGCCGCCGCTGGACGACAGGGAGAACCCTGCCGCCACAGCGACGACCGCCCCCAGAACACGAAATTTCACGCTTCCACCTCTGATCGATCACCCGACCACAACGTGTGGAAGCTACCGGGCTTGTCCGTGCGCCTGTACGTGTGCGCCCCGAAGAAGTCCCGCTGTCCCTGCACGAGCGCGGCGGGCAGCCGCTCGGAGCGAAGTCCGTCGTAGTAGGCCAAAGCGGACACGAAGCCAGGAGTCGGCACGCCGGACTCGACCGCACGGACCACGACCCTGCGCCAAGCGGCCTCGGCGTTCTGCACCGCGTCGCGGAAGTAGTTGTCCACCAAAAGAGACGCGATGTTCGCGTTGGTGTCGTACGCCTCGCGGATGCGGTTGAGGAACTGCGCGCGGATGATGCAGCCGCCGCGCCAGATCGTCGCCATCGCGCCGAGGTCGATGTTCCAGTCGAACTCCTCCGACGCCGCGCGGATCATGTCGAAGCCCTGCGCGTACGCGACGACCTTCGACGCGTAAAGCGCCTGGCGCACGTCGTCGACCAGCTCGGCGTCCGGCTTCGCGACGACCTCGCTGGCACCGAACGCCTCGCGCACGGCCTTGCGCTGGTCGGTGTGACCGCTCAGGCTGCGGGCGAACACGGCCTCGGCGATACCGGTGACCGGGACGCCCAGCTCGAGCGCCTCCTGCACCGTCCAGCGGCCGGTGCCCTTCTGCTCCGCCGCGTCCTCGATGACCTGCACGAGCGGGTTGCCGTCGGCGTCGACGTGCTTGAGCACCTCGGCGGTGATCTCGACCAGGTACGACTCCAGGTCGCCCGAGTTCCACTGCGTGAAGACCTCGGAGATCTCCGCCGGCGACTGGCCACCGATGCGGGACAGCAGGTCGTACGCCTCGGCGATGAGCTGCATGTCGGCGTACTCGATGCCGTTGTGGACCATCTTCACGAAGTGACCGGCGCCGTCCGGCCCGACGTGCACGCAGCACGGCTGACCGTCCACCTTGGCCGCGATCTCCTCGAAGACCGGGCCGACGTGCTTGTAGGACTCCGCCGGACCGCCCGGCATGATGCTGGGGCCGTTGAGCGCGCCCTCCTCGCCACCGGAGATGCCGGCGCCGACGAACAGCAGCCCCTTCTCCTTCAGCGCGGCCTCACGGCGGCGCGTGTCGTTGAAGTGGGCGTTGCCGCCGTCGATCACCATGTCGCCCGGCTCGAGGATCCCGCTCAGCTCGTCGATGACGGCGTCGGTCGGGCCACCCGCCTTGACCATGATGATGATCTGGCGCGGCGTCTGCAGGCTGTCGACCAGGTCCTGCAACGTCTCCGCGCCGACGAAGTCACCCTCGTGGCCGTGCTCGTCGAGCAGGGCCTTCATCTTCGCGGGCGTCCGGTTGTGCACGGCAACCTTGAACCCGTGACGCGCGAGGTTGCGCGCGAGGTTGCTGCCCATGGTGGCAAGACCGGTGACCGCGATACGTGCTTTGCCTTCCGTCATGCGCACAGCCTGCCGTGTTCTCCGGCTTTGCGCGAGACGTCACAGGGTGTTCTCAGACTCCGTTTTGCCAGGTGAACCGCGTCACGTGCCGGTACGTATTGCTAGGCGTAAGTTGGCTTCATGACGGAATTCACGAGCGTGGGACGCTCGGCGACCGACCGTGCCCCGAGGTACGGATCGCAGCTGGTGAAGCACTTCACGGCCAAGGACCTCGAGGGGTCCTGGGAGGACACCCGCGGTTTCGTCCGCTTCTCCGCGGGCCTGGCGGAGTTCGAGGCCGCCGACGACGCGCTGATCATGCGCGTGGTGTGCACGTCGGAGGAGGACGTGGCCCGGCTGCGCGATGTCGTGGAACGGCACCTGGTCCGGTTCGGCACGCGCGACGAGCTGTCCGTCACGTGGGACTCAGGTAGCGAGAACTGACGCCGCGAGCCCGATGAGAGCGGTCCCACAGACCCGCTCGAACACCGCGCGGGTCTTGGGCCTGCTCAGCAGCCTGCCGAGCTGACGCGCGGACGGCACCACGATGACCCAGAACACCGCGAACACGCCGACCGTGACGGCACTGAGCATCGCCGCCTGGGGCAGCGGCGCGGCGTTCGGGTCCATCGCCTGCGGGATGAGGCTCAGGAACGTGAGCATCACCTTGGGGTTCAACAGGTCGCACAACATGCCGCGCAGGAACACGTTCTTCTGCCGGGGCTGTTCCTCGATCGGCTTGCTGGCCGACTTCAGCGTCATGACACCGATGTAGGCGAGGTAGACCGCGCCGATCGCCTTGACGACGAACAACGCCGTCGGCGCCGCCGCCACGAGCGCGGACAGCCCGAGCGTCGCGAGCGTCCCGTGGATCAGCAGCCCGGTGAGCACACCGAGTGCCGCCTCGACGCCTTTGCGGAGGCTCCTGACCGCGTTCCCCATGACCAGAACGAAGTCGGGACCGGGCACGACCGTGATCACCACGAGTGCCAGCAGGAACGACGTCCACGCGATGTGCATGCCGCAGATCGTCTGCGCTTCGTTCGTGTGCGTTCCAGCAGGTCAGTACGATGTTCGGTTATGCGCGAACAAGCCGAACTGGATTCGGTCGACTGGCACATCCTGGAGGAGTTGCAGAACGACGCGACGCTGCCGAACAGGACGCTGGCGGACATCGTGGGCCTGGCGCCCTCGTCGTGCCTGCAACGCGTCCGCCGCCTGCGCGACCTCGGCGTGATCACCGGGTGCCACGCCGTGGTGGACCCCGCCACCACAGGCCTGCCCCTCGAAGCCGTGATCTCGGTGAACGTGCGCCCGCACACCCGCCTGGTGGTGGCCGGCTTCCGCGCGTTCGTGATGGCGCAGCCGGAGACACGGTCGATCTTCCACGTCTCCGGCCAGGCCGACTTCCTGATCCACATCGCCGTCGCCGGCTCCGCGCACCTGCAGGCGTTCCTGATGGACAAGATCGCCTCCCGGACCGAGGTCAGGAACCTGACGTCGTCCGTGGTGCTGGAGCGCGTGGAGACCAGGGCCCTGACGCCGCCCGCGACCCTGCGCCCGACCCGGCGCCGCCGGGCTAGCGGATCAGCTCATCCAAGTTGATGGTCATCGGCGACGGCCGCATCACGTCGATCGTCCTGCTGGCGGCGGTGGCGAGCTCGTACCGGCCGTCCGCGAGCGCGTACGCGGCCATGCTCGCCGGGTCGTCGAGCGCGACGATCCAGTAGTTCGGGATCCCGGCCGCGGCGTACTCGCGCAGCTTCACCGCGAGGTCGACGTGCTCCGACTCCTCGGACATGATCTCGACGACGAGCGGCACGTCCTTGGCGTCGAACCGGGTCACGTCGTCGCGCAGGTCCCGGGTCACCACGAGGTCCGGCTTGCGCAGGAGCGGCCAGGGGCCGGCCTTGAGCAGGACGTCGAAGGAGTGCAGCACGTCGAGGTGGTCCGGCAGCTGGTCGAGCAGCATGCGCATGAGCACCAGGAGAGCGCGTTGGTGCCTGATGGGCCGCCCCGGCATCTCCACGAGCTCGCCGCCGACGATCTCGTGCCGCTTGCAGTCGTCCACGGACATCGCGTCGTACCCGGCCAGCGTCGTCATCACGCTCTGGTCATCGACTGACCGGGCACGGCCCTTGATCACTCAAGGGTGCGAACTCATTCCCCGGGCGAAGGCTTGATCACCCGGATCAGCCCCTCCTGCACCACGGTCGCCACCAGGTGCCCGTCCTGCGTGAAGAACCGCCCGGTAGCCAGCCCCCGATTCCCGGAGGCAGAAGGCGAAGCGGTGTCGTACAACAACCACTCGTCGGCCCGGAAAGGCCGGTGGAACCACATCGCGTGGTCCAGCGAAGCCCCGAGAACCTTGTCCAGCCCCCAATAAACCCCGTGCTTCGCCAGAACCCCGTCCAGCAACGTCATGTCCGAGGCGTACGTCATCACGCACAGGTGCAGCATCGGGTCGTCCGGCAGCTTGCCGTCGGCCTTCATCCACACCTGCGACGCGGCCTCGCCGGGACCGTCCTCACGCGACTCCCACGGCGGCTCGGTCACGTACCGGACGTCGATGGGGCGCGGGAACTTCAGGTTCACCAGCGGATAGGTCTTGGCGGACTCGCTCCACGTCGGCAGCGACTCCGGGTCCGGCACCTCGGGCATGGCCGACGAGTGCTCGTTGCCCTGCTCCTCCAGCTGGAAGGACGCGGACAGGGCGAAGATCGCCTTGCCGTGCTGCACGGCGACGACGCGGCGGGTCGTGAACGAGCGGCCGTCGCGGATGCGGTCGACCTCGTAGACGATCGGCACGCGCGGGTCGCCGGGGCGGATGAAGTACGAGTGCAGCGAGTGCACCCGTCGCTCGGCCGGGACGGTGCGGCCGGCGGCCACCAACGCCTGCCCCGCGACCTGGCCACCGAAGACGCGCACCGGGGACTCGGCCGGGGACACGCCCCGGTAGATGTTCTCCTCGATGCGTTCCAGGTCCAGCAACGCGACCAGGTCGTCCACTGCGGATTGTCCACTCAGGCCCGACGGGCTCGAAGCGGCGGCACGGGCGGCCTCAGTCACGGCAGCAACACTCCTCGAGATCCTGCAAGGCAAACGGCCCTGCTCCCCCAGTATGCGGGAGCAGGGCCGCCGTCACGACAGACCTGAGAGTCAGAGCACTCAGGCGTGGTCGTCCTCGCCCAGGCGGTGCACCCGGATGAGGTTGGTCGAGCCGATGGTGCCGGGAGGCGAGCCCGCGACGACGACCATGAGGTCACCGGCCGAGTAGCGGCCGATCTCGATCATGGCCACGTCCACCTGGCGGACCATCTCGTCGGTGGACTCCACCTTCGGGACCAGGAACGTCTCGGTGCCCCACGTCAGCGACAGCTGCGAGCGGACCGAGGGCTCCGGCGTGAAGGCGAGCAGCGGCAGGTGCGTGTGCAGGCGAGCGAGACGGCGGACCGTGTCGCCGGACTGCGTGAACGCGACCAGGGCCTTCGCGTTGAGGCGCTCGCCGATGTCGCGGGCCGCGTAGGAGATCACGCCGCGCTTGGTGCGCGGGACGTGCGTCAGCGGCGGCACGACGACCGACTCGGTCTCGACGGCCTCGATGATGCGGCCCATGGTCTGCACGGACTCGATGGCGTAGCGGCCGACCGAGGTCTCACCCGACAGCATCAGGGCGTCCGCGCCGTCGAGCACCGCGTTCGCGACGTCGGACGTCTCGGCGCGGGTCGGGCGGGAGTTCGTGATCATCGAGTCGAGCATCTGGGTCGCCACGATGACCGGCTTGGCGTTCTCGCGGGCGATCTGGATCGCCCGCTTCTGCACGAGCGGCACGTGCTCCAGCGGCAGCTCGACGCCCAGGTCACCACGGGCGACCATGACGCCGTCGAAGGCGAGGACGATGGCCTCGAGGTTGTCGACGGCCTCCGGCTTCTCGATCTTCGCGATCACCGGGAGCCGCTTGCCGCCGTTGCGGTCCATGACCTGGTGGACCAGGTCGATGTCCGCGGGCGAACGCACGAACGACAGTGCGATGAAGTCCACACCCAGCGAGAGCGCGAACTCGAGGTCCTCGATGTCCTTCTCCGACAGCGCCGGCACGGAGACGTCCATGCCGGGCAGCGAGAGGCCCTTGTTGTTGCTGACGGGTCCGCCCTCGGTGACCTCGCACACGACGTCGGAACCTTCGACGTCGACGACCACGAGGCCGACCTTGCCGTCGTCCACGAGCAGGCGGTCGCCGACCTTGGCGTCCTTCGCGAGCTCCTTGTACGTCGTCGACACGCGGTCATGCGTGCCCTCGACGTCCTCGACGGTGACGCGGACGACGTCGCCGGTGTTCCAGTCGACCGGACCCGCGGCGAAACGGCCGAGGCGGATCTTGGGGCCCTGGAGGTCGGCGAGGATGCCCACGGCGCGGCCGGACTCGTCGGCTGCCGCGCGGACCATGTCGTAGACCTGCTTGTGGTCGGCATGGCTGCCGTGGCTGAAGTTCATCCTGGCCACGTCCATACCGGCCGCTACCAGGTCACGGACCTTTTCCGGCGTGCCAGTGGCGGGACCGAGGGTACAGACGATCTTTGCGCGTCGACTCACGTGTAGAGAGAGTAGACCCCGTTCCTGGACCGATCCCGAACTACCACTCAGTAATGTTCTGACAATGGGTCGAGTACTTCCGTTCGTGATCGCGGTGTCGCTCAGCGTCGTCGTGTTGTTCACCCCCGAGTCAGGTGTGCCGAGCTCGCCACCCGGCACGGACAAGGTGGTCCACACCCTGCTGTTCGCCCTGCTCGCCTTCACCGGACTGTACGCGAAGATTCCTCGCGTTTTGCTGTGGCTGGTGCTGTACGCAGGCGTTTCGGAGGTTCTGCAGCAGCTGATCACGCCGCTCCACCGCAGCGGGGACGTGCTCGACGCACTGGTGGACGTGCTCGGGATCGGCCTGGGCTGGGCTATCGCCTCGGTTGTTCGCTCACGCCGACGTGGTCCTCGCACCACGAGTTGAAGTCCTTGAGCTGCCTCCAGGACTTCCGCACCCTGTCGAGACACCCCGGCTCGTGCAGCACGTCGTCCGGCTCCCACACCTTGCGCACGTAGATCGACCGGTGCCGCAGCAGGTCGAGGTGCGGGTGGTCGTCCGCGAACCCGCGCGGCTTCGACCTCATCACGTCACCGGCGAGCGTCCACCCCTGCCGCACCAGCTTGTCCACGATCTTGCGCAGCAGGATCCCGTGCGCGTCCACGGACGCCCGGTAGCGCGCCAGCTGGTCCGACTGCATGTGGAACGACCCGCCGCCGGTCATCAGGCCCTCGGGGCTGAGCTGCACGTAGTACGCGCCGCCGCCGCGGCCCTTCTCGATCACACCGCCGCAGTGGTCCTTGTACGGCGTCTTGTCCTTGGCGAACCGCACGTCGCGGTACGGGCGGAACACCTTGCCCTCGCCGAACTCCTTCTCCAGCGCGAGCAGCAGGGCCTCCATGGGGGCCCGCACGTCGCGCAGGTAGGTCTCCTTGTTGTCGTCCCAGTACGCCTTCGAGTTGTCCAGAACCAGGCCGTCGTAGAAGTCGATGGCGTACTCGCCGAAACCGCTGAACGTCACCGAGTCAGCCTAGGCCGATCGCCCATGTGCGTGAAAATTCGTTTGAGGACACACAATCGGGACCATAATCCGACGAATGCCACGCCGTATCAACGCGCTCGCGACCTGGCTCCTCCAACTCGGGCCGGACGAGGTGGCCGCGATCCTCCTGCACCGCCGCGACGTCGCGGACCGCTACATCCGCACGGTGAAGGACCTCGCGACCCAGCTGACCGACTCCGACTCGGTGCACGCGGCCGAGGACACGCTGGACCAGGGCGCGCTCGACGTGCTCGGGGCGATCGTGACGCAGGGGAACACCGGCACGATCGACACGGTGTGCGCCGAGCTGCGGTGCTCGGTCGGCGACTTCGAGCGGGCGTTCGGCGAGCTGAAGAAGCGGGCGCTGGCGTGGCCGGAGGGGGCGCGGCTCGTCGCGGTGAACTCGGTGCGGGCGACCGGGGCGACGCAGGGGCAGCTGACGTTGCGGCCGAAGACCCCCGGCAGGCGCAGGGCGTCCGAGGTCTCCCCCATCGTGGCCGCGATGTCCATCGTGGACGGTGTGGCGCGACTGCTGGCGCACTGCGAGCAGGACAACTTCGACGCCCGCTACACCGGTGGCGTGGCGACCGTGGAGATCCGGCGGGTCGCACGGGCCCTGCGGGTCGCGGACGGGGTGCTGCGGCTCTGGCTGGAGCTCGCGGTGGAGGCGCAGTTGCTCGGCGTGGAACGGTCCCGGCTGCTGCCGACCAGGCAGGGTGACGAGTGGCTCGGCTCCCCGCCGGGGCTGCGGTTGTCCGCGCTGGTCGCGGCGTGGCGGCGGATGGACTGGCGGCCGGAGCCGGACCTGGCGCGGGCGGCGTTGCGCGACTACACGGGTGCGGCGGGGCTGGTGCTGCGGCGCAGCGCGCTGGAGCGGTTCTCCGCCGAGGAGGCCTTCACCAGCACCGCCGAACTGGTCGAGGACCTCGCCTGGGGCCGTCCCGGTGTGCACGACGTGCGGGCGACGGCGGCGGTGATCGGTGAGATGGAGTCGCTGGGCCTGGTGGCCGGGGGCGCGCTCACACCGCTGGGGGTGGCGGTGCTGCACGACGGCGATGTCGACGCCGCCGCGAGCGAGTTGATGCCGCCGGCGACGGAGAAGGCCGCGTTCCAGACGGACATGACCGCGGTGGTGAACGGTCTGCCGTCGCCGGAGCTGAGCGCGACGCTGAACCTGGTGGCGGACCTGGAGGACAACGACGCGGCACGGGTGTGGCGGCTGTCCGCCGGGTCGGTGCGGCGCGCACTCGACTCGGGGCTGTCCGCCGACGAGGTGCTCGCGAGGCTGGCCGCCGTGTCGGAGGCCGCGTTACCGCAGGTGATCGAGTACCAGGTGCGGGACGTGGCGCGGCGGCACGGGCAGCTGACGGTGACGGACGTGGCGAGCTGCGTCCGGGCCACGGATCCCCTGTTGTTGCAGGAGATCGCGAAGTCGAAGCGGCTCGGGTCGCTGAAGCTGCGGTTCCTCGCGCCGACGGTGCTGGCGTCGGCGCAGCCGATGGCCGACACGCTCACGGCGTTGCGCCGCTGCGGGTACGCGCCGACCGGCCTGGACGCCGACGACAGGTCCGTTGTGGAGACCGTCGGACGGCTGCGCGCCGCGGCCCGTGGTGAACGACGCTCCGAGCAGTGGTGGCGGACCGAGCTCGACGACCTGGAACTGGCCCAGCTCGCGGTCCGGCTGGTGGAGCAGGAACGGCCGAGCGCGGGCCGTGGCACCCCGCGGGCCAACGCGGCGCGGATGTTGCGCGACCAGAACGTCTTCCTGCGCGACGAAGAGGTGGTGCTGCTGTCGTCGGCGCTGGTCGATGGGAGCCGCGTCGAGATCGAGTACGCGAGCGGGCCGCGCCTGACCGAGACGCACGTCGTCGTGCCGACCAAGCACCTCGAAGGGGTGCTGAGCGCGGACTGCGAGGACGGCACGAGCCGGGAGTTCGACCTCGGGCACGTCCGCAAGGTCGCCCTGCCGCAGTGACGCGGTGCGAGTGGTCCGGCCCGGATGAACAGCTGGTGAAGTCCCGCGGTGGCCGGTGATCACGTGCTGATACTGGACGCGTGGCCGATCCGTTTTCCGCCGGACTGCTGATGGTGCTGGAGACCGTGCTGGAGCGCGTGCTGCTCGGTCTCTTCGACGTCGTGCACAAGGGCGCCAGGGACAAGAAGCGCCGGCGAGAGCTGACCAGGCCGGGGCCGCTGGTGGAGCGGGTCAGCTCCGAGCTCGCGCGTGGTGAGCTGAGCACCGTCGAGGACCACGAGTGGCAGGCCGCCGTGGACGCGGTGCGCGAATCCATCGAGGCCGCGCTGCCGTTGCGCCCGGACGAGGCGCTGCGGATCATGCTGACGCCCGAGTCGTTGCGGGCCCACGTTCTCGCGAAGTCGCAGGCGATCCGGCGGGCGGCGGGGCTGTCGGACCAGGCGACGGCGGTCTACGACGCGTTGCTGCTGCGGGTGTGCGTCGCGGTCGTGGAACTGGTGTGGTCGCAACCGGAGTACGCGCGGCGGCTCGCGGTGGAGATGTACCGGATGGGCCGCGCGACCGCCGATGCCGTGGCACGGCTCGCGGACCAGCGGCAACTGGCGCTCACCGCGTCACACCGGGACTTCGAGGACCGCTACGCCGAGCAGGTCGTGCACGCGCTGGGCGGGCTGGAGCTGTTCGGGGTCTCGCGCGGACGGGCGCCGCGGCGGCAGTCGTTCGACACGTCGTACGTGTCACTGGCGGTGGCGCGGGTCGGGGAGACCGACGAGCTGACCGGCGCCGGGCTGCCGGTCGCGGCGGCGCTCGCGGACACGCCGCGGGTCCTGGTCAGGGGCGGCGCGGGCGCGGGCAAGACGACGTTCCTGCGCTGGCTCGCGATGAACGCGCTGGGCGAGACGCGGACCTCGGGCGACGAGTGGCTCGGGCTCGTGCCGTTCTTCGTGCCGCTGCGGCAGTGCACGACGCTGCCGAAGCCGGAGGAGTTCATCGCGCCGACCGCCTCGATGATCGACGAGGAGAAGCCGCCGGGGTGGGTCACCGCGCGGCTCAAGGAGGGCCGCGCGGTCGTCCTGGTCGACGGCGTGGACGAGCTGGTGCAGGAACGGCGGGCCGAGGCGCGGCTGTGGCTCGAGAAGCTGGTCAAGGCCTACCCGGACGCCCGGTACGCGATCACGACCCGCCCGGCCGCGGTGCCGGAGGACTGGCTGGAGGACCTCGACTTCGCCGCGTTCGACCTGTTGCCGTTGAGCGACAAGGGCGTGCGCGACTTCGTGGAGGCCTGGCACACCGCCGCCAGCGACGAACCGGGGCTGACGCGGGACGCACGGGTGTGGCTCACCGAGTGCGAGGCACGGCTGGTGGCGACGCTCGCGAAGCGTCCGGACCTGCGGCGGCTGGCGTCGAGCCCGTTGCTGGCGGGGTTGTTGTGCGCGTTGCACCAGGACCGGAACATGCACCTGCCGCGCGACCGCCGCTCGTTGTACGAGGCCGCCCTGGACCTGCTGCTGGTGCGGTGGGACGAGGACCGCGGGCTCGCGCTGCCGTCGTTCTCCAAGGAGGAGCAGCTCGTTCTGCTGCAACGGTTCGCGTACTCGCTGGTGCGCAACCGCGAGCTGATGGTGCCACGTGAGGAGGCCGTGCACCGGCTCGGGAACGCGATGCGCGGGCTGCGGTCGCACGACATCGACCCCGACGAGGCGATGCAGCGGTTGCTCGAACGGGCCGGGCTGCTGCGGGAGGTGTCGTCGGAACGCGTGCAGTTCGTGCACCGGACGTTCCGGGACTACCTGGCGGCCAAGGAGGTCGTGGACGCGGGCGACCTGAACCTGTTGGTGGACAGGGCACATCTCGACGAGTGGCACGACGTGGTGGTGATGGCGGTCGCGCACGCCCGTCCGCGCGAACGGGCCCGCGTGCTGATGGACCTGCTGGCGGGCAACGACGACACGCGCAAGGACGAGCGCGGCCGGGACAAGCTGCGGCTGCTCGCGCTGGCGTGCCTCGACCAGGCCGACGTGATCGAACCGGAGAGCGCCCGTGCCCAGGTGACGGCCGCGGCGGCGTCGCTCATCCCGCCGACGAGCTTCGCGCACGCCGACGCGCTGTCCGAGGCCGGGTCGTTCGTGGTGGACCTGCTGCCGGGCCCCGAGGCGTCCGACGAGGCCGCCTACATCGTGCGGACGCTGGCCAACATCGGCGGCGAGGGCGCGTGGGAGCGGATCGCGGAGTTCGTGGCCGTGGACCACGCGATGGTGATCGACGAGCTGCTGCGGGCGTGGCGGAACACGCCGGACGCGGAGAAGTACGCCCGGTCCGTTCTGTCCGAAGTGGACTTCGGTGACCGGCGGGTGGACGTCCGCGGCTGGCACCGGATCCAGTTCATCATGCACCTGGAGAAGCTGCGGTACGTGCGGTGCATCGGCAACATCGACCCGCTGGACCCGTTGGGCGCCATGCCGTCGCTGCACCGGCTGGAGCTGTGGCAGAACGAGGTGATGCGCGACCTCTCGCCGCTCGCCCGGTCGCGGTCGCTCGAGGAGCTGCACCTGAGCCGGTGCCGGCCGCTCGGACGGATCGACCTCACGCCGGTGAAGGACCTCGGCGAGCTGCACCTGCACTTCAGCCGGGTCGACCTGGGGTCGCTGGAGGGCGGTGCGGTGCGGCGCCTGCAGATCCGCGACTCGGCCACCGACGACGGGCTGGGCGCGTTGCCTGGCCTGCCCGCGTTGCGCGAGCTGGCGATCGACCACCGCCCGCCCTACCCGCTGGCGGGGCTGGAGCGGTGGCCGACCATCACGTCGCTGGAGGTGTTCGGTGTGCCGGCGACGGACGACCTGCGCGTCCTGCCGGCGCTGGAACACCTCGTGGTGCACCAGCCGGAGTCGCTCGCGCGGCTCGAGGAGCTGCGCGGTCAGCTGCCCGGGGTGCGCATCACGACGTGACGCCGTTCAGCCGGCGTCACCACTGGATGTCGTCGAGGCTGTCGAGCGGCCTGCGTTCGGTGTCCTCCAGCAGCTGCACCGACGCCGTGTCGGCGGCGTGCAGCTCGGCCGGGAAGGTGAAGCTCACCCGCTTCTCGATCTCGGTCAGCGACACCTGGAACACCCGGAACTCGTCCAGGTCGAGAGCCTCGGCCAGGACGATGTTCTGCGTGAGCAGGAACGCGCTGCAGCGCAGCTCGCCGTCGACCACGAACGCGATCGCCTTGTAGAACTCGCGCGGGATCGCGACGCCGCGGAACACCCTGTCGTCGGCGTTGAAGACCGGCCCGCCGTAGACGCTGACCTTGAGGTTGTCGACGTCGACGTCCGCGAGCACCGCGTCCTCGAGCCGGCCCCAGAGGCCTTCCTTGGTGCTCTGGTTGAAGTCGTCCATCTGCGGCGTGATGTTCGTGAAGAAGAACGAGTCCCTGTTCGCCTTCTGCGCCTCGGCCTTCGGGCCCCAGCACAGGTCGGCGCGGCGGGCGAGGTGGCCGCGGTCGAGCCGGTTGTCGCGGTAGAGCTCGTCTCCGGTCTGGAACTCGGCCGGGACGCGCTTGTCCTTGACGAACGGGATGTTGCTGCGGCTCAGCGCCTTCATCTCGCCGCCGTCGATGTTCCACGCGACCCAGCTCGCGAACTTGCGCGACTTGCTCATCGCGAGCGAGAAGTGCGTGTAGTCGATCGTGGTGGAGCCGTCGAGCTCGACCGCGTCGGCCGCGCCCGACTCGGTCAGGACGGGCGTCCCGGCAGCGGTGCCGAGGAACTTCGCGTCGAATCCCGCACTGGTCATGTGTCGCCCCCTACTGGTTCATCTGCAGGGTCGACATCTCCCACAGGGCCGTTAGCCGCATGCACCCGAACGGCCCAGTGTTCATCAGCTCTTCTCGACGAGTTTCCCGTCGGCGGCGATCGCGAACCACTGATGACCACCTGAACGAGAGGCGCCGCGACCGCGCCCCACGGTCGCGGCGCCTTTTCCTACCGGCCGACGAGGTCGACCGTCCTGCCCGCCTTGCGCGACTCGTCGACCCACTGGTCGATCGCCTGCCCGCAGGCCTGGTCGAGGTGCCTGACCTCGCTCAGGTCCATCCGGACGTGCTCCCGGTCCACCCGGTCGAGCTGGTCGAGCAGCACCGGGAGCTTCAGGAACGTCGCGTTGCCGCGCAACGCCACCCCCTCCGGCGTCACGGTCACCTGGAGCCGGGAGACGTCCCAGGCCGTCTTGACGACCGCGGCCAGCAGACCGGCGACGGTGCCCGTCAGGAGGTCGGTCGCCACGATGAGACCGGCCGTCAGGACGAAGATGAGGCTCTCGGCCCTGTCGGTGCGCCACAGCGCGACCACCTCGCGCAGGCCCAGCAGCTTCCACCCGGCGTGCACCAGCACGGCCGCCAGCACGGCGACCGGGATCAGCGTGAGCAGGCCCGGCAGCAGCACCACGAACAGCAGCAGCCACACGCCGTGCAGCACCCGCGACGCCTTCGTCCGGGCGCCGGCGTTGACGTTCGCCGAGCTGCGCACGATCACCGCCGTCATCGGCAACGCACCGAGCAGGCCGCAGATCGTGTTGCCGGCGCCCTGCGCGACCAGTTCCTTGTTGTACTGCGTGCGCGGACCGGTGTGCATGCGGTCGACCGCGGCCGCGCTGAACATCGACTCGGCCGAGGCGACGAGGGCGAACACCACGGCCGTGCCGACGACCCCTGTGTCGAGCAACGAGAAGTCCGGCAGGTGCACGTCGGCCGACAGCGTGCCGACCGTGATCTTGTCGACCTCCAGCGCGAACACCGCCGCCACCGCGGTGCACACGACCACTCCCACGAGGATGCCGGGCACCACGCGCATCGGCGTTCGCTGCCACAGCACCATGATGAGCACGGTGCCCAGGCCGAGCGCCACCGCGACCGGTGAGACGACCAGGTGCTTCAGCTGACCGAAGATCAGCACGAGCCCGATGCCCGCGAGCATGCCCTGAACGACGGACGGCGAGATCGCGCGGAACCACCGCCCGCACCTCAGTAAGCCCAGCAGCACCTGCAGCAGGCCCGCGCCGAGCACGATCACACCCAGCGCCTGGATCCCGTGCCGGCTGACGGCATCCGCCACCAGCACCGTCAGCCCGGCGGCCGGTCCGCTCACCTGCATCGTGCTGCCCGGCAGCAGGCCGACGACGATGCCGCCGACCACGCCGGTCACGATGCCGAGCTCGGCCGGCACCCCGGACGCCACCGCCACGCCCACGCACAGCGGCAACGCCACGAGGAACACGACGACCGATGCGCCGAGATCGGTCCAGTACTTCTTCATCACGTCGGAACCCCTACAGCGGAAGGAAAGCGTGCTCGGCACACGCGGAGACCTCGCCGGTCTCGATGTCGTAGAACCAGCCGTGGACGCGCAACGACCCCGCGGCGACCTTCTCGGCCACGAACGGGTACGCCAGCAGGACCTCCAGCTGGGCGCGCACGTGCTCCTGGCCTTCCGGGCGCATCGCCGGACCGGACGCCTGACGCGGCTGCCCGGGACGCAGCCAGCCGCGCATCGCGGGCAGGTGGTCGATGCCGCCACCGTTCAACGCGCCGACCGCACCGCAGTGCGAGTGGCCGCAGACGACGATCTCGCTGACGCCGAGCTGCAGCACCGCGAACTCGATCGTGGCCATCTCGCTGGACGGCGTGGTGAGCGAATAGGGCGGGATCACGTTGCCCGCGGTGCGGAGCTCGAACAACGAACCGGGCTCGGCGCCCGTGATCGCGGCCGTCACGATGCGCGAATCGGCGCACGTGATGAACATCGTGGTGGGTTGCTGACCTGCGGCGAGCCTGCGGCCGAGTGCGCGGGAACGCGACGCGGCGTGTGCGCGGGCATGCTGAACAAAGCGATGGAAGTCCATGGGAATCCCTCACTGCGTAGGAAAAGGTGTTCGGTTTCGATCGGGGAGAGAGGGACCGATCAGTTGCGGAACACCTGCAACGCGGGAGGTGTGCGCCAGACCACTATTGGTTCGGCGGAGGAGATGAGGGTGACACCGGCGACCGAGCGGGGCGGGAAGAACGCCACTTCGCTGGGCCTCGCGACGGTCGAGACGCGCAGCACCGTCGCGGCGGCGCTGAGGATGCGCAGCCGGCTCGGTTCGCGTTCCTCGCGCGGAGCTTCTTCCTTGGGGGCAGAGGTCTTCGACTTCGGCGGCGGCGCGCCGATCGACGCGGTCGACACGGCCGGGGTCAGCACCGCGCACAGGGCGACGACGACAGCCAGAAGAACACTGCGCATGCGGACACCCCCCGACTGAGTTGATCTACAGCTATCAGTTTCGCCCGAAGTGGACAACCTTCGCGATATACGAGACTGACTTCGCCCGCATCACACACAAGTTTCACCCGAAAGGGTTTCCGGTTTCACGGAAACGTACGTATGCGGAGAGTGGTCCTGCCGCGTTGGAGATGAGCCAATTAGTGGACAACCGGCCACCGATCCCTGCCAGTTCTGCACAATCGGTGACCGAATGCCAAAGGAGGCTGTCGTGGCGAGGGTTTTCATCAGCCACGCGACGCAGAATGTGGCGATCGCGACACAGATCCGTGACTGGCTCGACCACGACCACGAAACTTTCCTGGAAGTTCACCCCGATGACGGGATTCAGGTAGGTGAAGCGTGGCGCGAGCGTTTGCACCACGAGTTGCGCAAGGCCGATGCGGTCGTCTGCGTCGTCAGCGAGGCATCGGTCGTGTCGAGCTGGTGCACCGCCGAGGTCGCCATCGCGGACGCCCTGGGGTGCCTGCTGCTGCCCGTCCAGCTCGACGGCGTCATCCACCCGTTGATCGGGCACCTCAACCACATCCCGCACGCCACCGCCCGCACGCACCTCGAGAAGGCGCTGCGGCAGTTCGACGCCGGTGGCCGCAAGCTCGCGAAGGACCAGGAGCCGTTCCCCGGCCTGGACGCGTTCAGCACGGCGCTGAGCGCGGTGTTCTTCGGCCGTGACGCGGAGACCCGCGCGCTGGCCCGCAAGGTGCGCCGCGGTCCCGGTCTCCTCGCCGTCGTCGGCCCGTCCGGCTGCGGCAAGTCGTCGCTCGTGCGGGCCGGTCTGCTGGCCCAGCTCGCGGACGACCCGCGCTGGCTCGTCATGCCGCCGTGGTTGCCGGGCAACGACCCGTTCGACGCGCTCGCCCGCGCGGTCCGCAAGACCGCCGGACGCGTCGGCCTCGGCTGGACGCTCGCCGAGACCAAGGACCGGCTCGTCCTCGACGGGCTGCGCGGCGTCGCCCAGGAGCTCGTGGACGAGGACCGCAGGCTGCTGATCACGATCGACCAGGCCGAGGAGCTCTTCACCCGCTCCCCCGAGAAGGACCGCCAGGTCGTCGCGAACCTGCTCAGGGACGCGCTCGGGGACAACGTGCGGGTGATCCTCACGCTGCGGTCGGAGTTCCTCGACGAGCTCCGCAAGCTGCCCGAGCTCGGCGGCGTGCACCTCGGCGGCTACGTGCTGGCGCCGCTGGCGAGGGAGGTGCTCAACGTCGTGATCACCGGCCCGGCCCGCGTGGCCGGGCTCAAGGTGCACCCGGAGCTCGTCGCGCGGCTGGTCGAGGACACGGCGAGCGGCGAGGCGCTGCCGTTGCTCGCGTTCACGTTGCAGCACCTGGCGATGGGCGTGCCCCGCGGCGGCACGCTGTCCAGCGAACGGTACGAGCACCTCGGCGGCGTGCACGGCGCGCTGGCCCGCCACGCCGACGACGTGCTCGACAGCGCCGTCGCGGAGACCGGGATGGGCAAGGAGGACCTGCTCGCCCGGCTCGCGGCCCTCGCCACGCTCGACCACACCGGCAGGCCCACCCGCAAGCGCGTCAGCCTCGCCCAGCTCGACGAGAGGGCCCGCGACGCGCTCGAGGTGTTCGTCCGGCACCGCCTGCTCACCGCGAGCGGCGACCAGCAGGGCCGCTGGATCGGCGTGGCGCACGAGGCGTTGTTCACCGAGTGGTTGCCGCTGCGGGGCGCGATCGACGAACGGCAGACCGGCCTGCGTGCCGCCCAGTCCGTCGAGCTCGACGCCTCTCAGTGGATCGAGGGTGAACGCGCGGACCACCTGCTGCTCAACGAGGACACGTTCGCCGCCGTCTCACCGCTGGTGGCCGACGACGACCTCTCCCCCGACGCCCGCCGGTTCCTGACCGTGAGCCGCGGCAGAATCCTCGCGCTGCAATCAGAACGACGGCGCGAACGCAGGCGCACGATCAGCTGGCTGGCGGTGTTCCTGGTGGCGGCGATCGGCGCGGCGGGACTGGCGGCGGTCCAGTGGCACGTCGCCGGCGTCGAACGCGACCGGGCAACGGCGCGCGCGCTCGTCGTGCAGGCGCAGGTCGCGCGCGACTCCTCGCCACAGCTGGCGTTGCGGCTCGGTCTGGCCGCGCACTCGCTGGCGCCAGGCTCGGACACGAACGCCGAACTGGCCACCACGTTGCACAGGTCGTTCGGGGAGAGGTCGCCCGGGTCGTTCGCCCGTGCCTGCCAGGTCGCGTCCGGCGGCCTGAGCCGGGTCGAGTGGCAGCGGTACCTGCCGGAGCTCGCCTACCGCGACACCTGTGCGCCGGCTGGCGGGTGATGCCGGACCGAGCCCGCTCGTCCACTCGCACGAGCTCACCCCGGGAAAGGCGAACGCCCCGCGCGACGTCGTTGTCACGCGGGGCGTCATGCTGCTCTCCGCAGGTCGAACGCCGTTGTCAGACCACAGCGAGCGGAAGCTGGTTCGGGATGACGGGCGAAGGCAGGTTCGAGGAACCCGTGAGGAACCTGTCCACGGCGTTCGCCACGGACCGCCCCTCGGCGATCGCCCACACCACCAGGGAAGCGCCGCGGTGGGCGTCCCCGCAGACGAACACGCCGGGCGCGCTCGTCTGCCAGTCGGAGCCGCACGAGATAGTGCCGCGCTGGGTCAGCGAGATGCCCAGGTCGTCCAGGAGCCGCATGTGCTCGACGCCCTCGAAGCCGATCGCCAGCAGCACCATGTCCGCGGGCAGGACCTCGACCTCGTCGGTCAGCGGCACGACCGAACGGCGGCCGGACGAGTCCTTCTCGACGCGCACCTGCTGCAGTTCGATGAACCGCACGTGCCCGTCCTCGTCACCGACGAAGCGCTTGACCGCCACGGTGAAGCGGCGTTCGCCGGCCTCCTCGTGCGCGGGGTACGTGCGGAGGATGTGCGGCCACACCGGCCACGGCGAGCGGTCGTCGTCACGCACCGACGGCGGCATCGGGTACTGGTCGAGCTGCGTCACGGACAGCGCGCCCTCCCGGGTCGCGGTGCCGTAGCAGTCGGCGCCCGTGTCGCCACCACCGATGACGATGACGTGCTTGCCGTGGGCCGAGAACGACGACGGGCCGTCCCCCTCGACCGCGCGGTTCGCGGGGACCAGGTGGTCCATCGCGAGGTGCACACCCTTGAGCTCACGTCCCGGGGTCGTCTTGTCGTCACGACCGCGCAGCGCGCCCACGGCGAGCACGACCGAGTCGAACTCCGCCCGCAGCTGCTCGACGGTGACGTCGACGCCGACCTCGCAGCCCGTGACGAACTTCGTGCCCTCCTTGCGCAGCTGGGAGAGCCTGCGGTCGAGGACCTTCTTCTCCATCTTGAACTCGGGGATGCCGTACCGCAGCAGCCCGCCGAGGCGGTCGTCGCGTTCGTACACGACGACCTCGTGGCCCGCGCGGGTCAACTGCTGCGCGGCGGCGAGCCCGGCGGGACCGGAACCGACGACCGCGACGCGCTTGCCCGAGGACACCGTCGCCTGGGACGGCTGCACGTAGCCGTTCTCCCACGACATGTCCGCGATGGTCTCCTCGACGCGCTTGATCGCGACGGCGCCACCCGCGTCGTGCGAGATCGACAGCACGCAGGCGGCCTCACACGGCGCCGGGCACAACCGGCCCGTGAACTCCGGGAAGTTGTTGGTGGCGTGCAGGCGGTCCGAGGCGAGCTCCCAGTCGCCGCGGCGCACCAGGTCGTTCCACTCGGGGATGAGGTTCCCGAGCGGACAGCCCGCCGTTCCGCTGTGGCAGAAGGGAATGCCGCAGTCCATGCACCGCGTCGCCTGCGTGCGCACGGCGGCGTTGCGTTCGGCCGGCTCCTCGTGGAGGTAGACCTCGTTCCAGTCCTGCAAGCGTTCCGGCTTCGGACGCTTCGGCGCGTCGGAGCGGGTGTGCTTCATAAAACCCTGTGGATCAGCCACGAGACGCCTCCATGACAGCCGCGTCAACGTCCCGGCCTTCGGCGCGCGCGAGGCGCATGGCCTCGAGAACGCGCTGGTAGTCGCCGGGCATGACCTTCGTGAACGCACCGGCCCGACGGGTCCAGTCACCGAGCAGCGACGCGGCGACGGCGGAACCGGTCGCGTCGTGGTGCTTGGTGACCGCGTCCTTGAGCCAACGCAGGTCCTCGGCGCTGAGGCGCTGCAGATTCACCATCTCCTGGTTCACCGACAGGGGATCCAGGTCCAGCACGTACGCGATGCCGCCGGACATGCCGGCCGCGACGTTGCGCCCGGTCGGCCCGAGCACCACTGCCCGGCCGCCGGTCATGTACTCGAACGCGTGGTCGCCCACGCCCTCGGCCACCAGCAGCGCGCCGGAGTTGCGGACGCAGAAGCGTTCGCCGACCCGGCCGCGCAGGAAGACCTCACCGGAGGTCGCGCCGTAGCCGATCACGTTGCCCGCGATCACCTGCTGCTCGGCGCGGAACGGGGCGTCGTCGTGCGGCCGGACGATGATCCGCCCGCCGGACAGGCCCTTGCCGACGTAGTCGTTCGCGTCGCCGACCATCTCCAGCGTGATGCCGCGCGGCAGGAACGCGCCGAGCGACTGGCCGGCCGAGCCGGTCAGCTTCACGTGGATCGTGTCGTCCTCCAGGCCCTCGCCGCCGAAGCGGCGGGTGACCTCGGCGCCGAGCAGCGTGCCGACCGTGCGGTTGACGTTGCGGACCGGCAGTTCGAGGGTGACCTTGTGCGCGTCCTCCAGCGCCGCCTCGGCGAGCTGGATCAGCGTGCGGTCCAGGGCCTTGTCGAGGCCGTGGTCCTGGTCGCGGATCTTGCGCTTCGCCGTCGGGTACGGGGTCTCGGGCACCTCGAAGACGGGGTCCAGGTTCAGGCCCGCGGTCTTCCAGTGCTCGATCGCGTCGTCCTTGTCGAGCAGCTCCGCGTGACCGACGGCCTCGTCGATCGTGCGGAAACCGAGCTCGGCCAGGATCTCGCGGGCCTCCTGCGCGATGAACTCGAAGAAGTTCACGACGTGGTCGGCCTGACCGGTGTAGCGGGCGCGCAGGTCGGGGTTCTGCGTGGCGACGCCGACCGGGCACGTGTCCAGGTGGCAGACGCGCATCATCACGCAGCCCGCGACGATCAGCGGTGCCGTGGCGAAGCCGAACTCCTCGGCGCCGAGCAGGGCGGCGACCACGACGTCACGGCCGGTGCGCATCGCGCCGTCGACCTGGACGGTGATGCGGTCGCGCAACCCGTTGAGCAGCAACGTCTGCTGGGTCTCGGCCAGGCCGATCTCCCAGGGCGTTCCCGCGTGCTTCAGCGAGTTCATCGGCGAGGCACCGGTGCCGCCGTCGTAGCCCGAGATCAGCACGACGTCCGCGTGCGCCTTCGCCACACCGGCGGCGACGGTGCCGACGCCGATGGACGAGACGAGCTTCACGTGAACCCGCGCCTGCTCGTTCGCGTTCTTCAGATCGTGGATGAGTTGCGCCAGATCCTCGATCGAGTAGATGTCGTGGTGCGGCGGCGGCGAGATCAGACCGACACCCGGCGTGGAGTGCCGGGTGCGCGCGACCCACGGGTAGACCTTGAAGCCGGGCAGCTGACCACCCTCGCCGGGCTTGGCACCCTGCGCCATCTTGATCTGGATGTCCGTGGAGTTCACGAGGTACTCGCTCGTGACGCCGAACCGTCCACTCGCGACCTGCTTGACCGCGGAGCGGCGCTCCGGGTCGTACAGGCGCTCGCGGTCCTCGCCGCCCTCACCGCTGTTCGACCGGCCGCCGAGGCGGTTCATCGCGATGGCGAGGGTCTCGTGCGCCTCGGCCGAGATCGAGCCGTACGACATGGCGCCGGTGTTGAAGCGCTTGACGATCGAGCTGACGGGCTCGACCTCGTCGATCGGAATCGGCGTGCGGCCCTCGTTGCGGAACTTGAACAGCCCGCGCAACGTGCCGCCCTGCCGGGAGATGCGCTCGACCTCCGCCGTGTACTGGCGGAAGACCTCTTCCTTGCGCGTCTTCGTGGCGTGCTGCAGCAGGAACACCGTCTCCGGCGTGAACAGGTGCAGCTCGCCCTCGCGGCGGTACGAGTACTCGCCACCGACTTCGAGCCTGCGGTGCGCGCGGTCGGTCGGGTTGTCCGGGAAAGCGCGGCGGTGACGCACCGCGACCTCTTCGGCGAGCACGTCCAGGCCGGCGCCACCGAGCTTCGACTGCGTGCCGGTGAAGTACTCGTCGAGCAGGTCGTTCGACAGGCCGACGGCCTCGAAGATCTGCGCCGCGGTGTAGGCGCCGACCGTCGAGATGCCCATCTTCGACATGATCTTCAGAACGCCCTTGACGAGCGCCTTGACGTAGTTGCGCACGGCCTTGTGCGCGGGCACGCCGGTGATGGCGCCCTGGCTGATCAGGTCCTCGATCGTCTCGAACGCGAGGTACGGGTTGACCGCTGCGGCGCCGTAGCTCAGCAGGGCGGCGACGTGGTGGACCTCGCGGCAGTCACCGGACTCGACGACGAGCGCGACGCGCAGGCGTTCCTTGGTGCGCACCAGGTGGTGGTGCACCGAGGAGACGAGCAGCAGCGACGGGATCGGCGCCATGCGGTGGTCGGAGTCGCGGTCCGACAGCACCAGCGTGCGAGCGCCGTTCGCGATGGCCTCCGACGCCTCGCGACGCACGCGCTCGATCGCGGCCGTCAGCGCCTCGCCGCCACCGTCCACTTCGTACAGTCCGGACAGGACGGTGCAGGCGAAGCCCGGCAGGTCGCCGTCGTCGTTGATGTGGATGAGCTTGGCGAGCTCGTCGTTGTCGATGACCGGGTAGTCGAGCGTCACGTGGCGGCACGAGACCGGGCCGGGGTCGAGCAGGTTCTGCTCCGGGCCCATCACGCGCTTGACGGACGTGACGATCTCTTCGCGGATCGCGTCCAGCGGCGGGTTCGTGACCTGCGCGAAGTTCTGCACGAAGTAGTCGTAGAGCAGCCGGGAGCGCTGGCTGAGCGCCGCGACCGGGGTGTCCGTGCCCATCGAGGCCAGCGGCTCCATGCCCATGATCGACATGGGCGTGAGCAGGATCCGCAGCTCCTCCTCGGTGTAGCCGAAGGTGAGCTGGCGGCGCACGACGGACTCGTGGCTCTGCACGACGTGCTCGCGGTCCGACAGGTCGGCGAGGTCGAGCAGGCCGGCGTGCAGCCACTCGTCGTAGGGCGACTCCGAGGCGAGGCCCGACTTGAACTCCTCGTCGTCGACGATGCGGCCCTCGGCCGTGTCCACGAGGAACATGCGGCCGGGCTGCAGGCGGCCCTTCGCGACGACCTGGTCGGACGGCACGTCGAGCACACCGGTCTCGGACGCGAGGACGACGCGGCCGTCCGCGGTCTGCCACCAGCGGGCGGGGCGCAGGCCGTTGCGGTCGAGGACCGCGCCGACGAGCGTGCCGTCGGTGAACGTGACACAGGCCGGGCCGTCCCACGGTTCCATCAGCGACGCGTGGAACTGGTAGAACGCGCGGCGCTTCGGGTCCATCGTGGCGTGGTTCTCCCACGCCTCGGGGATCATCATCAGCACCGCGTGCGGAAGGCTGCGGCCGCCGAGGTGCAGCAGCTCCAGCACCTCGTCGAACGACGCCGAGTCCGAGCCGTCCGGGTTGCAGATCGGGAACAGCCGGGCGAGGTCGCCCGGGATGAGCTCGCTGTCCAGCAACGCCTCGCGGGCGCGCATGCGGTTGCGGTTGCCGCGGACGGTGTTGATCTCACCGTTGTGCGCGACGAACCGGAACGGGTGCGCGAGCGGCCACGACGGGAAGGTGTTCGTGGAGAAACGACTGTGCACCAACGCGATCGCCGTGAAGAGGCGCTCGTCGTGCAGGTCGGGGAAGAACGCCGGCAGCTGCGCGGTCGTCAGCATTCCCTTGTAGACGATCGTGCGCGCCGACAGCGATGGGAAGTAGACGCTGCCCTCGTGCTCCACGCGCTTGCGCAGGCAGAAGGCCAGGCGGTCCAGGGCGATCCCGGACTCCTCGCGGGTGCCCTTCACGAAGAGCTGCGCGAAGTGCGGCGCCACCGACATCGCGGTCGGGCCGACGTCGGCCTTCTCCGGGTCGGTCGGGACGTCACGCCAGCCGAGGACGACGAGGCCCTCCTGTTCCGCGATGCGCTCGATCTCCTGCATCGCGGTGGCGCGTTCTTCGGCTTCAAACGGCAGGAAGGCGATGCCCGCCGCGTACTGCCCGCGCTCGGGCAGGTCGAACTCGACGACAGCGCGCAGGAACTCGTCCGGCAGCTGCAGAAGAATGCCAGCACCGTCGCCCGACGTGGGCTCGGCGCCGGCGGCACCCCGGTGCTCCAGGTTCGCCAGCGCTGTCAGGGCATCGACGACGATGCCGTGGGAACGCCTGCCCTGGATGTCGGCCACCATGGCGACACCACAGGCGTCGCGCTCATCAGCCGGGTCGTAAAGACCCTGGGGGCCGGGGATGGCGGAGAAGATCACTTCGCAGACCTCCTTCGTCGTCCTCGCTAAAGAACAAAGTCCTCGTGCTCAGACCTCGAACCAACAGGTGGGAGCACGGGACGACGATGGCCCGCGTGTTGACGCGACTTTAACAGCCGCGAAACCCAGGGACACCCTCCAATGGGTGATCTAGGTCATGGATGTGTAACGATTCCCGGCTGAGGAACGACATTGCGGCCAACGTCGGCGTTCGTTACAACCGGGTAAGCGTAACCGAACGTTCAACTCGGGCCAGCCCGATGAGAGTTGCGCGACATTCCCGGTTTGCCACTGGTTGAGCCGGGTACTTCACCGTTCTTGCTGCTCAGACGCCTGCCGTCCCAGTTAGCGGACGCTCACGTCACCGGAACCCGGCCCTGCCGCACCGTCCATTCGGGCAGATCACGGTTGTTCCCCACCAAACGAGACCGAGGCCCCGTTCACCCCACGGCCGCATGTGGGGAGAGCGGGACCTCGGCATACATGGAGGTCTGAGGTCTCGTGGCCGGAGGCGGGGAAGAGCCGCCTCCGGCCACGGACGTTCTCAGTGGGCCGCGACCGGCTCCTTCTTGTCGTCCTCCGCGCCGGTCTGCTTCGAGAGCAGGTCGTCGACGTCGACGCTGTCGGGATCGTTGAGGACGCGGGTCAGCTGGTCCTTGTCGAGGGCCTTCTGCCAGGCGGCGACCACGAGCGACCCGACACCGTTGCCGATCACGTTGGTGATGGCGCGGGCCTCGGACATGAAGCGGTCGATGCCGACGATCAGCGCGATGCCGACCGCGGGGATGGCCGAGTGGGCCTCGAAGGCCTGCAGCGAGGCGGCCAGGGTGACGAGGCCGGCGCCGGTGACGCCCGCCGCGCCCTTCGACGCGATCAGCATGAAGAGCAGCAGGCCGATCTGGACGCCGATCGACACGTCGTGGCCCGTGGCCTGGGCGATGAAGATCGCGCCCATGGTCAGGTAGATGCAGGTGCCGTCGAGGTTGAACGAGTACCCGGTCGGGATCGTGAGGCCGACGACCGACTTCTGGGCGCCCGCCGCCTCCAGCTTGACCATCATGCGCGGCAGCACCGACTCGGAGGACGACGTGCCGAGGACGATCAGGATCTCGTCCTTGATGTAGCGCAGGAACTTGAAGAGGTTGAAGCCCGCGAACTTCGCCACGAGGCCGAGGACCACGATGACGAACAGGAGGCAGGTGGCGTAGAAGGAGCCCATCAGCCAGAGCAGCTTGCCCAGGACGCTGCCGCCGAACTTGCCGACGGTGTAGGCGATGCCGCCGAAGGCGCCGATCGGGGCGACGTACATGACGATCTTGATGATGCCGAACATCACCTTGGAGAGCGTCTCCATGGCGGAGACGACCTTGGCGCCGCGCTCACCCATGCCGGCGACCGCGACGGCCACGAGGATGGCGACCACGAGCACCTGGATCAGCTGACCGTCGGTGAACGCGCTGACGAACGACTTGGGTACGAGGCTCAGGATGAAGCCGGTGACACCGGTCTCCGCGGTCGAGGCGGACTTCAGCGTCGCGTCGGCCTGGCTCGCGTTGAGCGTGATCTCGCCGCCGTGGTGACCCGGCTGCACGATGTTCACGACGATGAGGCCGATGGCGAGCGCCACCGTGGTCATCGCGGTGAAGTAGAGGATCGTGCGGAGTGCGAGGCCACCCGCCTTGGCGAGGTTGCCGAGGCCCGCGATGCCCACGATGATCGTCGCGAAGATGGTCGGCGCGATGACGACCTTCACGAGGTTCACGAACAGGTCGGCGAGCCACTTCATCTCGGACGCCTGTTTGGGGAACAGGAAGCCGACGGCAGCGCCCAGAACGATGGAGACGAGCACCCAGAAGTAGAGGTGCTTGTAGATCGGTTTGCGCCCTGTGGTCGTGGTGGCCACTGTTCCTCCTTGAACTACGTGTTGGGTGAGAGAGTGAGCCGCGCCACCAGGCCCGACAAGCCGACGTGAGGAAACTTCAGACAGCCCTGACGTAACAGCTAGGCTTCGCTGGTGTCGCTCAGCCGTCGCACACTTCTGGTAGGGGCCGGCCTGGCTCTCGCGGGATGCACCCCGCGCAAGGTCGAGGCCCCTGCTGAGCTGGTGCTCGCCACCGGCCCGGAAGGCGCGGTGTTCCGCGAGGTCGGAGGGGCGCTGGCGGCCGCGCTGGCCGAGCAGCTGCCCGGCACCAAGGTCACCGCGATCCCCACGGCCGCGTCGGTGGAGAACCTCCAGTTGTTGCGATCGGGTGAGGCCCAGCTCGCGCTGTCCTCTTTGGACCCCATCGACGACCCGCAGAGCGTCCGCGCGGTCGGCCGGCTCTACGACAGCTTCATGCAGATCGCGGTCCCGGCGGCGTCCCCGATCCACACCTTCGGCGATCTCGCGGGCAAGCGCATCTCGTTGGGTCCCACGGGTTCGGGCACGGAGTTCACCGCCAAGCGGATGATCGAGTTCTTCGGCCTGTCCGCAATGGACGAACGCATGGCGCACGCAGAGGCGTCACGCCGGGTCGCGGACGGCACGCTGGACGCGATGCTGGCGTTGACGGGCATCCCGACGCCCGCGATCACCGACCTGCAGGGCGACGTGCGGCTGGTCAACATCCCGGACGAGGCGGTCCGGCTCGCGGAGAAGTACAAGGGCCCGTACATCCCGGCGACGATCCCCAGCACCACCTACGTGAACGTGCCGGCGAACCAGACGTTCGCGGTGCCGAACCTGCTGCTCGCCCGCGAGTCGCTGAGCGCGGACGTCGTGGAGGTCGTGACGCGCACGGTGTTCACCGAGACCGCGCGGATCGTGGAGGGGCACCCGGAGGCGTCGCGCATCAACGTCCGCACCGGCATCGCGACCGGGCTCGTGCCGCTGCACGACGGCGCTATGCGCTGGTTCCGTTCCGTGAAGCGCTGAGGGCGACCTTCACGTCCAGTCCGGGCGCGGCGTCGTGCAGGGTGAGCGTGCCGCCGGCCGACTCGATCAGCTCGGCGCAGATCGCGAGTCCCATGCCGGTGCCCGCGATGTTCTGGTGCTTGGTGGCGCGCCAGAACCGCTGCAGCGCGAGTTCGCGTTCCTCCGGGGTGAGGCCGTCGCCGTTGTCGACGACGTGCAGCTCACCGTGCTTGCCGGTGATCGTGACCTCGCTCGCGTTGGCGAGCCGGATGGCGTTGCTGACGAGCTCGTCGAGCACGCTGCCGAGGCCGCCGGGCGGTTCCTGCATCGTCAGGCCCGCCGGTACGTCGATCCTCAGCTCGACGCCGGACCTGGCGGCGAGCGCCTGCCAGGCCGCCCGGTGCGTCGTGAGGAGCTGGTCGATCTCGACGGGCTCGGTCTGCCGCGCGCTGTCGAGCCGGGTCGCGGCGAGCAGGGTGTCGAGCACGCGCCCCATCTCCTCGGCCTCCTCGACCGCGATCTGGTGCGCTTCCTTCGCGAGCTCGCCCTCGACGTGCGGTTCGAGGTTGTCCACGGCCAGCCGCAGGCTCGCCAGCGGGTTCCTCAGCTGGTGCGACGCGTCGGCGACGAACGCCTTCTGCCTGTTCAGGGCCTTGCCGACGACGTCGACCATGGTGTTGAAGCTCCGTGCGAGCCGTCGGAGCTCCTGGGGCCCGCCGACCTCGTCCGCCCGCACGTCGAGGTTGCCGGCGGCGACGGCGGCGGTGGCCTCGTCGAGCCTGCCGACCGGCCGGAGCACCCACCGCGACATCGGCCAGGCGGCGGCGACCACGGCCAGCATCGGCGCGAGCCCGGCCAGCGCCATCAGTCCCCACTGCCGCAGCACCTCGGTCCGCAGGCCGCGCGTCTGCGAGATGGTGACGACCGCCGCGACGACCTCGCTGTCGCGTCCGACCGGTTCGACGACGACCATCGGCCCGGTGCGCCACGGCCAGCCCGTGTACTCGGGCTCGGGCCGCACGCCCCCGTTCAACGCGGTGTTCAGGGCCTTCGTGACCTCGGGGTCGTTGCTGGGGTCGAAGCCCTGCCGGGACGCCAGCAGGATCCGCTTGTCGGCGCTGACGAGGGCGACGGGGATGTCGTAGAGGTTGTCGTAGCGCTGGATCTCCTGGCTGAGGGCTTCCAGCCGGTCCGACTGCAACGCGCTCTCGCCGAGGCTCGCGAACCGGCTCGCGTCGCCGAGGCGGTCGAGGTACGTCGTCTGCGTCTCGCGCTGCACGACCGCGGACGCCAAAGGGATGCCGAGCGCCGCGACCAGGGCGACGAGCAGCGGAACGGTGATGGCGAGCAGTCGGCGGAGCATCGGTGACGATTGTTCCGCACCGCTGCGCGAGTTGTCTTCCGGACGCTCGTCACGTGACGAGCCGGTAGCCCACTCCCCTGACCGTCTCGATCTTGACGTGGCCGCCGAGCTTGTTCCTGAGCGCGGCGATGTGCGTGTCCAGCGTCCGCGACGGCGCCTCCCAGTGCGCCTGCCACACCTGGTCCACGATGAAGTCGCGGCTCACCACCTCGCCCTTGCGGGCGGCGAGGAGCGCGAGCAGGTCGAACTCCTTGCGAGTCAACGAGAGCGGCTCACCGTCCAAAGTGGCGGCACGCGTCGAGGCGAGGATCCGCAGTGGACCGATCTGGACCGGCCCCTCCGCCTCCGGCTCCGCGCGGTGCGTGCGGGTCCTGCGGAGAACGGCCTCGATGCGGGCGAGGAGCTCGGACGTGCCGAACGGCTTCACCACGTAGTCGTCGGCTCCCGCGCGCAGCCCGAGCACGCGTTCGCGTTCCTCGCCGCGCGCGGTCACCGTGATGACGGCGGTGCCCGGACGGTGCCGCAGCTCGCGCAGCACGTCCAGGCCGTCACCGTCGGGCAGGCCGAGGTCGAGCAACACCACGTCGGCGGGCGCGGCACGCAGCGCGTCGGCGGCCGTGGCCACCCGATGCACCTCGTAACCCGCGTGCCGCAGCGCGGTCAGCAGGCCTCGGGCCACCCGGTCGTCATCCTCGACGACGAGCACGCGCACAGGTTCACTCCGGTTTGACGGACTCCGCCGGGGAGTCCTTCTTGTCCTTCTCGGCGGCGCCGTCCTCGCTCTCGTCGACGACGCTCTTGTCCTCGGCCACGTCCGCGACCTCGGCCGGTTCGTCCGCCGGCTCTGCGGTGCCCGTGCCCCGCAACGCGACGATGTCCTCGCGTTCACCGCGCGACCTGGCGATGACGAAGTACGCGACCGCCCCGAAGAACACGAGCGCCGACACGAACACGTTCACGCGCGTGCCGAGGATCAGCGTCGCCTCGTCGGTGCGCATGAGCTCGATCCAGAACCGACCGGCCGTGTAGCCCGCGACGTAGAGAGCGAACACCCGGCCGTGGCCGAGCCGGAACTTCCGGTCCGCCCACACGATCAGCAACGCGACGCCGACGTTCCACAGCAGCTCGTAGAGGAACGTCGGGTGCACGACCTGGATCGGCGTGTGGTCGATGGCGACACCCGCCAGCGCGTCCTCACGGCCCTCGGGCGTGACGCGGCGGTAGATCTCCAGGCCCCAGGGCAGCGTCGTGTCGCCGCCGTAGAGCTCCTGGTTGAAGTAGTTGCCGAGCCGCCCTATCGCCTGCGCCAGGACGATGCCGGGAGCCAGCGCGTCGGCCATCGCGGGCAACGGGATGCCCCGGCGCCGGCACCCGATCCACGCACCGACGGCACCGAGCGCGATGGCGCCCCAGATGCCGAGGCCACCGTTCCAGATCTCCAGCGCGTCGAGCGGGTTCTTGCCCGGCCCGAAGTACTTCTGGTTGTCGGTGATGACGTGGTACAGCCGACCGCCGACGAGACCGAACGGCACCGCCCACACGGCGATGTCGGTGACCTCGCCCTTGAGGCCGCCGCGAGCGATCCAGCGACGCTCACCCCACCAGATGGCGGCGATGATGCCGGCGATGATGCACAGCGCGTAGGCCCTGATGGGGAGAGGACCGAGGTGCCACACACCGCGGTCGGGACTCGGGATCGTGGCCAGAAGGGCGTCCAACACGGCGCCCACCGTACCGGTCGCGTTGTGAGCGCCTCGTGGGGACGCTCGATCGTTATCGAGCCCGAACGTTCCCGGACGAGGAAGCGGCAGGTCCCGGGATCGCCCAGCGCTGATCGAATCGCCACCGACCCCGAACGGTGCCCCGGCTGAGCCCGAACCCCCGATCTGAGCCCGGGCGGGCTCATGACCCCCGGTGGTTCGTGATCGCCCGGCCGAGATACTCGGACCCGTCTGGGCGGACTCGCGAAAGGTCGGACATGACGGTCCTGGTGGTCGGCGGCGGCATCGGCGGACTCGCGGCAGCGCTCGGGCTCGCGCGGGCCGGGGTGCGGGTCGCGGTGCTCGAGGCCGCGCCGGAGTTCGCGGAGATCGGCGCCGGCATCCAGGTGGGGCCCAACGGGTTCCGCATGCTCGACTCCCTGGGCGTGGGGCTGGCCGTGCGGGCTCGGGCCGTACACGTGGACGAGCTGCGGCTGCGGTGCGGGGTGTCCGGGCGGCAGATCGCCGGGGTGCCGGTCGACGAGGGCTTCCGGCAGCGGTTCGGCACCTATGCGGTGGTGCATCGCAACGACGTGCTCACGCCGTTGCTCGAGGCCTGCCGGAACGACCCGCGGATCGCGCTGCGGGTGAACAGCGCGGTCGAGGCCTACGCACAGGACTCGGGTGGGGTCTCCGCGGTGCTGCGGTCGGGAGAGGTCGTGCGCGGCGAGGCGTTGGTCGGCGCCGACGGGTTGAGGTCGGCGGTGCGGCGGCAGCTCGTGGGTGACGGAGACCCGCAGGTGTCCGGGCACACGACCTTTCGCGCGGTCATCCCCTCGCAGGACGTGCCGCATGCGTTGAAGGAGAACGTCGTCACGCTCTGGGCCGGGCCTCGCTACCACGTCGTCTGGTACGTGATCGCCGGCGGACGGTTCGTGAACCTCGTGGCCACCGCGGACAACGGCGCCACGGACCCCCTGAGCGGCAAGCCCGTCGAGCACGCTGAGGTGGTGAAGCACTTCTCGCCGTTGTGCGAGGACGCGGCGCGGATCATGGCGCTCGCCCGCGAGTGGCGCGCGTGGGTGCTGTGCGACCGCGAGCCGATCGCGGACTGGCAGGACTCCCGCGTCGTGCTGCTCGGGGACGCCGCCCATCCCGTGCTGCAGTACGCCGCGCAGGGCGCCTGTCAGGCGTTGGAGGACGCCGTGTGCCTCTCGTCCGTCTTCGACTCTCGTGACGTGGCCGGCTCTTTCGCGCGGTACGTGGCGCTCCGCTCGGAGCGGGCCGCGCGCGTCCACCACGCCTCGCGGTGGATGGGCCGGGAGGTCTACCACCCGGCAGGCGAGGCGGCGCGGGCACGCGACGCGCTGTTCGCCTCGTGGAGCGTCGCCGACCTCCACGAACGGCTGGAGTGGCTCTACGACTAGGAGGCCAGCTCGATCGTGACCGGGAACGGCCGCTCGAAGGTCAGCACGCCTGCCTCGCTGCGCGCGAGCTCGACGTATTTCCCTTCTTCGAGCTCGAACAGTGTCGCCTCGACGACCTTCTTCATCGGATCGATGATCAGGTAGTAAGGAACTGAGGCTTCCGCGTACACCTGGCGCTTGAGCACGAGGTCGTTCATCCGCGTGCTCTTGGAGAGCACTTCGCCCACGATCACGAGGTTCGACACCGGGAACGTGATGTCGGCATCGCACGGCTTCACGACCGTGAAGTCCGGAATCAACAAACGCCCGGTCGACAGCGCGACGTTGAGTTCGACAGTCGCCTCGACCTCGTCCGGGCACGCGCGATCCAGCGCAGCGAACACGCGGCCCACCAGCCGCTGGTGCCGGTAGCTCCCCAGCGGGCTCACGAGAAGCATCCCGTCAACGAGCTCAATGCGCTGACTGTGTTCCTCCGGCAGGGCGAGGACGTCCTCGAGCGTCCACGGCCCTTCATGAGCGGGCAGCAGGACGTCGGGTCGAGCTTCGGCTGGCGCCGCCACTGGGCATCACCTCCGTTGACCGCCTGCGTACCGCCAGTGTGGCACGCCGGGCGGCTGGTCGGGTTGTGCATGAGTCCACGATCGCAGGTCAGACCGGCGACCGAAGGGGGTTTTGGCCCCAACCGACTCCAGCTTCACTCGATCAGGTGTTCGAATCCGTGTGATTCTCTTGGAGGAACACCAGCGACTCTGATCGGAGGCATGGCCACCCACGACTCCATACCCCGTCACCCTGACAACCACTCGATGGCGAGCACGGTGTTCGACCTCGTGAAACACCACCGCGCCACCCGGCAACCGCGAGACGGAGCCGTCGCTGCAGAGGTGGCTTCCTCGAAGCGGCGCAAAGCAAAACCGCCCGGCCGGCAGGCCGAGCGGTTTCACCGAGCAGAGGAGGGTCAGACCGTCGCGGGAGCCGATCGCACGCCCTGGGCGAGGTCCGCGGCCAGCGCGCGCACCGCGGCGTCGCTCTCGCCCGCGGCCGACACGAACGCCGACCCGACGATGACGCCGTCCGCGAACCCGGCGATCTCGGCGGCCTGCGCACCGGAGCGCACACCCAGCCCGACACCGACCGGCAGCGTGGTGTGCTCACGGACCCGCGCGACGAGCGCGGGAGCGGCGGACGACACGACGTCACGGGCGCCCGTGACGCCCATGACCGCGGTGGCGTAGAGGAAGCCGGACGAGGCACGCGCGGTCATCGCGATGCGCTCCTCGGTCGACGACGGCGCCACCAGGAAGGTCCGGTCGAGGCCGTGCGCCTCGGACGCGGCCATCCAGTCCTCGGCCTCGTCCGGGACGAGGTCGGGCGTGATGATGCCGAGCCCGCCGGCCGCGGCCAGGTCACGCGCGAACGCGTCCACGCCGTAGCGCAGCACCGGGTTCCAGTACGTCATGACGACCGCACGCCCGCCGGCGTCGGAGACAGCAGCGACCACGTCGAACAGGTCACGCACGCGGAAGCCCGCGGACAGCGCCTGCTCGGCGGCGGCCTGGATCGTCGGGCCGTCCATCACCGGGTCGGAGAACGGCATGCCGACCTCGACCAGGTCACACCCGGACTCGACCATCGAACGGAGGTGGGCCTTGGAACCCTCGACCGTCGGGAAACCCGCGGGCAGGTAGCCGATCAGCGCGGCGCGCGACTCGGCCTTCGCGGCGGCGAACACATCGGACAACGTCGACATCAGGCCTGTCCCCCGTCAGCGAGGCCGAAGTACTTCACGGCCGTGTCCATGTCCTTGTCACCGCGGCCGGAGAGGTTCACGACCAGGAGTCCGTCCGGTCCGAGCGACGGTCCGAGCTTCAGCGCGCCCGCGAGCGCGTGCGAGGACTCGATCGCCGGGATGATGCCCTCGGTGCGCGAGAGCAGGGCGAACGCCTCCATGGCCTCGGCGTCGGTGACCGGGAAGTACTCGGCGCGGCCGATGTCCTTCAGGTGCGAGTGCTCGGGACCCACGCCGGGGTAGTCGAGACCGGCGGAGATCGAGTGCGCCTCGGTGATCTGGCCGTCGTCGTCCTGCATGACGTACGACATCGCGCCGTGCAGCGAGCCGGGCGTGCCGGCCGTCAGCGTCGCGCCGTGGCTGCCGCTGTCGAGGCCGGAGCCGCCGGGCTCGACGCCGACCAGGCGGACGTCCGCGTCGTCGATGAAACCGTGGAAGATGCCGATGGCGTTCGAGCCGCCACCGACGCAGGCGACGACGGCGTCGGGCAGGCGCCCGGCCTTCTCGAGGATCTGCTCGCGCGCCTCGATGCCGATGATCCGGTGGAAGTCGCGGACCATCAGCGGGAACGGGTGCGGGCCCGCGGCCGTGCCGAGCAGGTAGTGCGTCTCGTCGACGTTGGCGACCCAGTCGCGCAACGCGTCGTTGATCGCGTCCTTCAGGGTGCGCGACCCGGACTTCACCGGGATGACCTCGGCACCCAGCAGGCGCATCCGCGCGACGTTCAGGGCCTGGCGCTCGGTGTCGACCTCGCCCATGTAGACGACGCAGTCGAGGCCGAGGAGCGCGCACGCGGTCGCCGTCGCCACGCCGTGCTGGCCGGCGCCGGTCTCCGCGATCACGCGCTGCTTGCCCATGCGCTTGGTCAGCAGCGCCTGGCCGAGCACGTTGTTGATCTTGTGTGAACCCGTGTGGTTGAGGTCCTCGCGCTTGAGCCACACCCGCGTACCGGCGTGCTCCGCGAACTTCGGGGCCTCGGTCAGCAGGGACGGACGGCCCGCGAAGTCGCGCAGGAGACGCTTGAACTCGTTCACGAACTCCGGGTCGAGCCGCGCCTTGTCGTACTCGGCGGCCAGCTCGTCCACCGCGGCGATCAGGGCCTCCGGGACGAACCGGCCGCCCCACGGACCGAAATGGCCACGTGCGTCGGGATCATGCGGTGTGGGCGTGAACTGGCCCATCGGGTAGCTCCTCTAGCGCTTGGATCAACCGTGCCCTACCGGCTGGGCCGGGGGCACGCGGGGTGTGAGCCCGCGGTCACGAGCTTGTTCACGGCGGCCTTGGGGTCTCCGCTGGTCACCAGGCTTTCGCCGACGAGCACCGCGTCGGCACCCGCGCCGGCGTACGACATCAGGTCGCCGGGCCCGGTCACGCCCGACTCGGCGATCTTGATCGTCTCGAAGGGTAGTCCCGGAGCGATCCTGCCGAAAACGTCTTTGTCGACCTCCAACGTGTGGAGGTTGCGCGCGTTCACCCCGATGACCGACGAACCCGCCTCCAGCGCACGGTCGGCCTCCTCGGCCGTGTGCACCTCGACGAGCGCCGTCATGCCGAGCGACTCGACCCGGTCGAGCAGCGACACGAGCGCGTTCTGCTCCAGCGCGGCCACGATCAGCAGCACCAGGTCCGCGCCGTGCATCCGCGCCTCGTGCACCTGGTACGGCGACACGATGAAGTCCTTGCGCAGCAGCGGGATCTTCACCGCCCGGCGCACCGCGTCGAAGTCCGCCAGCGACCCGCCGAAGCGGCGCTGCTCGGTCAGCACGCTGATCACCGACGCGCCGCCCGCCTCGTACGCGGACGCGAGCTCGGCCGGCTCCGGGATCTCCGCCAGCGCGCCCTTGGAGGGGCTGCGGCGCTTGACCTCGGCGATGACACCCACGTTCGGCCCGCGCAGCACCGACAGCACGTCGAGCGGCGGCGCGGACTTGGCCGCGCGCTCCTTCACGACTTCAAAGGGCAACTGGGCCTCGCGAGCGGCGAGATCCTCACGCACACCTTCGAGGATCGACTCGAGAACCGTCACAGTGTTGTTCCCCTTCCCGCTACGGGGATGCTAACCCCGGCGGAGTAACGCCCCAGCCACCGGGGTTCAAGTGTCCCCGCAGCTAACCGAGGCCGTACACGTGTCACATGCGGGAACACGGATGATGATCTTCACTCTTTCGAGATCGTCCCGCCGGGGCTCTTGTCGTCGGTCGGATCATCCCCGCGCTCCAGTGCGCGCCACATGTCCGTCTCGGGGTCGTGCGCGCGGGCCTTCTGCCCACCCACCCCGATCTTCGGCATCCGCGCCCCGAACGCCGCCTGGAGCACACCGGAGGCGACCACGAACACGCCACCGGCGATCGCGAGCCAGTGGCCCGAGAGCGCTCCCGCGACACCGACGACGACCAGCAGCGCGCCGAGGACCCGGCGCGTCACCCCGCTCAGGGCGACGGCCGCCGCGACGGCCGCGAGGCACAGCAACGCGACCGGCACGGAGCCCGCGCCCCAGAAGGCACCCGCCGCGCCCACGAGCAGGAGCACGGCGGTCCACAGCAGCGACCTAGCCTTCAACTGCCGGCGCCATCGTCTGCGCGGTGGCGATCGCGGCCAGCACCGCTCCCGCCTTGTTGAGGCACTCGTTGTCCTCGGCCAGCGGGTCCGAGTCGGCGACGATGCCGCCACCGGCCTGCACGTACGCCACTCCCCCGCGCACCAGGGCGGTGCGGATGGCGATGGCGGTGTCCGCGTCCCCGGCGAAGTCGAAGTAGCCGACGACGCCGCCGTAGAGGCCGCGGCGCGTGGGCTCCAGTTCCTCGATGAGCTCCATCGCGCGCGGCTTGGGCGCACCGGACAGCGTGCCCGCCGGGAAGCAGGCGGCGACCGCGTCGTAGGCCGTCCTGCCCTCGGCCAGCTCACCGGTCACGGTCGACACGATGTGCATGACGTGGCTGTACCGCTCGACCTTGAAGAAGTCGACGACGTGCACCGAGCCCGGCTTGCAGACGCGCCCCAGGTCGTTGCGGCCGAGGTCGACGAGCATCAGGTGCTCGGCGCGTTCCTTGTGGTCCGCAAGGAGGTCCTTCTCGAGCAGGGCGTCCTCCTCGGGGTCCTCGCTGCGCCAGCGGGTGCCCGCGATGGGGTGCGTGGTCGCCTTGCCGTCGCGGACCGTGACCAGAGACTCCGGGCTGGACCCGACGATGTCGAACCCGTCGAGGCGCAGCAGGTACATGTACGGGCTGGGGTTCGTCGCGCGCAGCACCCGGTAGATGTCGAGCGCGTCGGCGTCCGTGTCGATCTCGAACCGCTGCGACACGACGACCTGGAACGCCTCGCCCGCGCGGATGGCCTCCTTGGCCTTCTCGACGGCCGCGAAGTGCTCGGCCTGCGAGCGCCGGCGCCGGAACTCGGGCTTGGGCCGCGAGAACACGGCGGCCGTGGGCGGCGCGGGCGTGTGCAGCGCCACCGTCATCTCGTCGAGGCGGCGCACCGCGTCGTCGTAGGCGGCGTCGACCCGCTCGGTCGAGTCGTCCCAGTTGATCGCGTTCGCGATGAGCGTGACGGTGCCCTCGTGGTGGTCGAGCGCGGCGAGGTCGGTCGCCAGCAGCATGACCAGCTCGGGGATCTTCAGGTCGTCCTCGGCGATGACGGGCAGCCGCTCCAGCCGCCGCACCGCGTCGTAGCCGATGTAGCCGACCATGCCGCCGGTCAGCGGGGGCATGCCGGGCAACGGGTCGGTGCGCAGCACCTCGATGGTCTCGCGCAACGCCTGCAGCGGGTCACCGCCGTCGGGCAGGCCGACGGGCCGCGTGCCCGTCCAGAACGCCTCGCCGCCGGTCGCCGTCAGCGCCGCCGCGGACCGCACGCCGATGAACGACCATCGCGACCAGGAGCGCCCGTTCTCCGCCGACTCGAAGAGGAACGTGCCCGGCTGATCGGCCCCGAGCTTGCGGTACAGGCCGACCGGGGTCTCCGCGTCCGCGAGCAGCTTGCGGACGACCGGGATGACCCGGCGGTTCACCGCCAGCTCGCGGAACTCCTCACGCGTGGGACTCACGGCCCCCAGACCAGCGGCGGCCACAGCCCCGATGACGCTCACCATGCCGCTGATTGTTGCATAAATTCAACATCTGTTGAACTATGGCCCACGTGGAGCAAGTGAACCAGAAGCGCCGAGGCCGCCGCGCCGCGGGCGAGGACACCAAGGCCGCGCTCGTCGCAGCGGCCCGCGAGGTGTTCGTCGAGAAGGGCTACGACGGCGCCACGGTACGCGCGATCGCCGGCAAGGCGGGCGTCGACGCCGCGATGGTCAACCACTGGTTCGGCGGCAAGGAGGGCCTGTTCGCCCAGTCCGTGCTGCAGCTCCCCTTCGACCCGGCCGAGATCCTCAAACGCCTGCTCGACGGCCCCGTCGAGCAGGCGGGTGAACGCATCATCCGCACGTTCGTGACGGTGTGGGACGCGACCGGCGGCGGTGTGTTCGCCGCCCTGATCCGCAGCGTCACCAGCCAGCCCGAGGTGGCCGGCGCGCTGAAGTCGTTCCTGATCAACGCGATCTTCAAGAAGGTGCTCGCGGAGATCGGCGCCGAGCAGCACGAGCTCAGGGCCACGCTGTGCGCGACGCAGATGGTCGGGCTCGGCATCGTCCGCTACGTCGTGCGCTTCGAACCGCTGGCGTCGACCGACCTGGAGACGGTGGTCAAGGCCATCGCGCCGAACATGCAGCGTTACCTCACCGGCGAACTGGACTGATCCGCCTCGGCGAGCAGGACCGTGGCGTCGAAGCACGTGCGGTCGCCCGTGTGGCAGGCAGCACCGACCTGGTCGACGGTCAGCAGCAGCGTGTCGCCGTCGCAGTCGAGCCGGACCTCGTGCACGTACTGGGTGTGCCCGGAGGTCTCGCCCTTCACCCACAGCCGCTGGCGGCTGCGCGAGTAGTACGTCGCGCGGCGGGTGGTGAGGGTCTGGTGCAGCGCCTCGTCGTCCATCCACGCGACCATCAGCACCTCACCGGTGCCCCGTTGCTGGGCGACGGCGCAGACGAGGCCGTCCGCGGTGCGCTTGAGGCGCTGGGACACGGCGGGATCGAGCTGAGCGCTCAACGGGGACCTCCCAGGTGTTCACGAGCCGGTCCGGTGTTGAGCAGGACCACTCCGTAGATGTGCACGGCGGACAGCACTCCGGACGCGACGCGTGCCCACGCCGGGCCGTCTGCCAGCACGATCACGAGGTGCAGCAGCGCGACCAGGATGAACACGATCATCGCCGGGTAGTGCATGAACCGGAGCCTGATGAGCAGCGCGGCCGCGACCGGCAGCTCGAGGATCGCGAGGAACGACGGCAGCTTCAGCACGTCGGGATCGCCGGTCGTGCGCCAGAGGATCAGGCCGACCGCGAAGAACACCAGTGCGCCACCGAACGCGACCGCCGAGGCGACGCGCACCTCGACGGGTTTCATCGCACCACGACGCCCGCCTGGCGCAGGCCGTCCTTGACCTCGCCGATGCGGAGCTGGCCGAAGTGGAAGACGCTCGCGGCGAGCACGGCGTCGGCGCCCGCGGCGACGGCCGGCGGGAAGTGCTCGACCGCGCCGGCGCCACCGCTCGCGATCAGCGGGACGTCGACCTCGCGGCGCACCAGTTCGAGGAGCTCCAGGTCGAAGCCCGCCTTGGTGCCGTCGGCGTCCATCGAGTTCAGCAGGATCTCGCCGACGCCCAGCTCCTGGCCCTTCGCGGCCCAGGCGATCGCGTCGATGCCGGTGCCGGTGCGGCCGCCGTGCGTGGTGACCTCGAAGCCGGTGCCGCCGGGCACGCGCCGCGCGTCGACCGACAGCACGATGCACTGCGCGCCGTACCGCTCGGAGCACTCCTTGAGCAGCTCGGGACGGGCGATGGCGGCGGTGTTGAGGCTGACCTTGTCCGCGCCGGCGCGGAGCAGCTTGTTGACGTCCTCGGGGCTGCGCACGCCGCCGCCGACCGTGAGGGGGATGAACACCTGCTCGGCCGTGCGCCGGACGACGTCGAACGTCGTCTCCCGGTCGCCGCTGCTGGCCGTCACGTCGAGGAACGTCAGCTCGTCCGCGCCCTCCGCGTCGTACGCCCTGGCGAGCTCGACGGGATCACCCGCGTCGACGAGGTTCGTGAAGTTGACGCCCTTCACCACCCGGCCCCGGTCGACGTCGAGACAGGGGATGACACGGACCGCGACTGACATGCGGGAAAGCCTACAAGGGAGGCCTGAGGACTACGCTGCGGCGCCATGATCACCGAACTGGGCCGCGGCCAGTACCTGCTGCTGACGACGTTCCGCAAGGACGGCACCCCGGTGCCCACCCCGGCCTGGGTCGCGCCGGGCCCCTCCGACGACGTGATCTACGCCTGGAGCGCCAAGGAGACCGGCAAGGTCAAGCGGATCCGCCGCAGCGGCGACGTGGAGATCGGGCCGTGCGACCTGCGTGGCAACCCCCAGGGCCCGTCGGTCAAGGCGCGGGCCCGGCTGTTGGACGACTCCGCCAGCGACGACGTTCGTTCGCGCATCGTCAAGAAGTACGGGTTCATGGGCTGGCTGACGATGACCGGCAGCAGGCTGCGCCGCGGCCGGACCGGGACGGTCGGCATCGAGATCACGCCGGTGAGCTGACCCGTCGACGTCGAGTCCACGTTGATCCCGCCGATCAACGTCGATGGCGCCTGTCCACGTTGATCCGATGTCGACTCGACATTGATCGCCGTCCGATCGACATTGACTTGAACAGAATCAATGCGGGGTTGACGCTGTCCACAGCGATGACAACGTTGTCTTCTGTGCATGTTGATGCGGCACGTCCATGTTGATCGCGAGCGTCCACATCGATTCGACGTGGACTCGACGTGGATCAGGTGTGTCAACGTTGAATCGACGTCGACCGTCAACCCGAGGTTGACCCGCCGCTCAGCGTCAACCTAGAGTTGACGCATGATCCAGTTGACCGACCTCATCGTCACGGTCGCTCAAGAAGCTGACGACGCCCTCGTGCGTCTGGCTAAGGCCGTCGAGCTGAGCGGTCAGCTCAACGAGCTCGGCGACCACCTGATCGGCCACTTCGTCGACGAGGCCCGGCGGGGCGGGGCGAGCTGGGCCGAGATCGGCGAGAGCCTCGGCGTCACGAAGCAGGCCGCGCAGAAGCGGTTCGTGCCCAAGGAGTCGCCGGAGCTGGGCAAGCCGAGCATGGAGCGCTACACCCAGCGGTCGAGGCGGGTGATCGCGCTGGCCAGGCACCACGCGCGGTTCAGCGAGCGGATCGGCACCGAGCACCTGCTGCTCGGGCTGCTCGACGAGTCGGCCGGGCTCGCGGCCAAGACGATCGCGAAGCTCGAGTCGGGCGACGGCAGCACGCGCATCGCGACGCTGAACCGGCTCGACTCAGAGGCCCAGCAACGGCCGGAGAAGCAGCCCTACACGACGCACTGCAAGAAGGCCCTCGAACTGGCCGTGCGCGAGGCGCTCCGGATGGGTCACATGTTCATCGGCACCGAGCACATCCTGCTCGGCGTGCTGCTGGAAGCCGAGGGGACCGCGGCTGACGTGCTGCACAACACGGGTGTGACGCACGCGGCCGCGGCCACTCACATCGAGGGCGTGGTCAACGGACCGCAGCGAGCGCTTCCGGGAGCGTGAAGGCGCCGGCGTACAGGGCCTTGCCGATGATGGAGCCCTCCACGCCGTCGCGCGACAGCTTCGCGAGCGCGACCAGGTCGTCCACAGTGGACACGCCGCCGGACGCGATGACCGGGGCGTCGGTGCGGGCGCAGACCTCGCTCAGCAGCTCCAGGTTCGGGCCCGTCAGCGTGCCGTCCTTCGACACGTCGGTGACCACGTAACGCGTGCAGCCGTCGCGGTCGAGCCGGTCGAGGACCTCCCAGAGGTCGCCGCCGTCCGACGTCCAGCCGCGGCCCTTGACCCGGTGGCCCTGCTCGGTGATGCGGACGTCGAGGCCCACCGCGATCTTCTCGCCGTACGCCGCGAGCGCCTTGGCGCACCACTCCGGGTCTTCCAGCGCGGCCGTGCCGAGGTTCACGCGGGCGCAGCCGGTGCCGAGGGCAGCCTCCAGCGAGGCGTCGTCGCGGATGCCGCCGGACAGCTCCACCTTCACGTCGAGCTCGCCGACGACACGTGCGATCAGCTCGCGGTTGGAGCCGCGGCCGAACGCGGCGTCGAGGTCGACGAGATGGATCCACTCCGCTCCGTCGCGTTGCCACTGCAGGGCCGCGTCGAGCGGCTCGCCGTAGTTCGTCTCGGTACCGGCTTCGCCCTGCACGAGCCGGACGGCACGACCGTCGGCCACGTCAACAGCGGGGAGGAGTGTGAACGTCACCCGGGCAGCCTAGCGTCCCCCAGCACGAGGGCGGCCACGCGCTCCTGGGCCTCCGTGGCGCGCGGGAACGTCGACGGCACCGGCGTACCGGGACCCGTCGCGGCAGGTCCGACGCCCGTCCACGGCCCGAAGACCATGATCCCGACGAACGCGGGGTGCTCCTGCGCCAGCGCCATGTGCAGGTACTGGGTGCTCGCGAGGTCCGCGTCGGTCCTGTCCGCGCACCACGACTGCGGCGCGGCCTCGGGCAGCAGGAACAGCTCCTTGCCCGGCGCACGCTGCTCCAGCTCGGTCATGCGGGCGTCCAGCGCCTCGTACCCGACGCAGTACTCGTCGAAGCCGACCCAGTCGACGGCGGCGGGCACGCGGAAGGAGTCGTCGACCCGGACACCCGCCTCGATCAGCATGACCTTCTTGTCCGGGAAGGTGTTCTTGATCTGCTGGGCCGAGAGCTCGACGTCCGCGAAGCTCGCGCCGTGGTGGAACGGCTCGTCCTGCAACACGAACCCGGCCACCCGGTCGAGGTGCGGACGCACCTTCTCCGCGAGCACCTGCCAGCGCTCCACGGCGTTCGGGTACAGCGGGCAGCCGGACGCATCGCAGTCGAAGAACTCGTTGCCCGTGTGGACGACGCATCCTGCGGGCGCGCAGTCGCGCAGCACCTCGGGACGGTAGGCGTCGACGTCGCTGATCTGCACCCAGTTGAGGTTGCTGCGGCCGCGCACCTCGGGCAGGTGGTTGCCCCCGGCGGCGTTCAGCCGCGCCCCGAAGTACCCGTAGTAGCGCAGCTGCGAGCCGGGACGCTTGCGCAGGTCGTCGGAGTTCATCCGCTCGACGCGCAGGTCGTCGACGAGGCTGACGGTCTCGGGGTCGTCGGAGTAGCGCCCGAGGTAGATCCACAGCCGCTCGGCCGGCACCGCCGTGCCCAGCGTGATCGTCCTGCGAGCACTGTTGACGGACAGGTCGAGCGCCGGCCCGGCGAGCTTCAAGGTCACGTCGAACGAGCCGTCGGCCTTGGCCACAGCGAACGTCGGCAGGTCCACGACGGGCCTGCCCGACTGGAAGAGCTGCACGCCTCCGTTGGCGCGCACCAGGAAGCCGAGATCGATGTCCTGATTGGACACATAGCCCCAGCTGTTCGCCGAGCGTCCCAGAGCGATCGACGACCAGTCGCCGGACGTGCGGTCGCCTGCCACCGGCGTCAGCGTCGCCGAGATCGACGACCCCGTGGACGGCGCGTCGAGCCGCACCGCCGTCGTGCCGAGGTGCATCGACAGCGCGCCGCGGTGGTTCGGATGGCCGACCTGCACGTACCACGGACGTGGCACGTCGCCGGTGTTCCACTTGCCCGACACCCGGCTGTACGTGACGGCGCCGGTCCCCTGGCGCTGCTTCAGGTCGTCGTTGAGGCCGTAGGTCGGGTCGGCGTCCACGGCGTTGTCGAAGGTGTCGTGGAACGGTGCCGGAGCAGCGTACGCAGCCCCGGGCACGGCGACGGTGACAGCCACCAGAGTGGCTACCGTCAGCAGTCGTGTGATCACGACAAGGTAGTCAACCAGTTCTGCAGGAGGTGTGCTCCGGCGTCACCCGACTTCTCCGGGTGGAACTGCGTCGCCCACAACGGACCGTTCTCGACGGCCGCCACGAACTCGTCGCCCGCGTGGTCCGCCCACGTCACCAGCGGCGGCTTCAGGTGCTCGGCCGGCTCCAGCTCCCAGCGGCGCACGCCGTAGGAGTGCACGAAGTAGAACCGCGTGTCCTTGTCGAGGCCCGCGAAGAGCTTCGAGTCCTCGGGCGTGCGCACGGTGTTCCAGCCCATGTGCGGCACGATCGGCGCCTCGAGCCGCTCGACGGTGCCGGGCCACTCGCCGCAGCCCTCGGTCAGCACGCCGTGCTCGATGCCGCGGTCGAACAGGATCTGCATGCCCACGCAGATGCCGAGCACCGGGCGGCCGCCGGCGAGGCGCTCGCCGATGATCCGGGCGCCGCGCACCGAGTTGAGGCCCTCCATGCACGCCGCGTACGCGCCGACGCCGGGGACGACCAGGCCGTCCGCGTTCCGGGCGGCGCGATGGTCCGACGTCACCTCGACGTCCGCGCCGACCCGCTGGAGCGCGCGCTCGGCGGAGCGGAGGTTGCCGGATCCATAGTCAAGTACGACGACACGTGCCACGCCGACCAGGTTAGTCGGTCGGCACCGCGCCCTGCGTGACCGGGATGACCGGCAACACGGTGTTGATCGGTTTCGTGCGCACGAGCCGACGCCTGAGCACGACGAGCAACGTGCACATCAGCACCAAGAGCACGCCGCCGACTAGGTAGTAGACCATCGCCGGGATGTGGAGCAGCACCGTCACCAGCGCGGTCACCACGAGCAGCGGGAAGATCAACGCGAGCGGCCACAGCTTCGCGTGCGGCGCCTCCAGGGTCTGCAGCACGAAGTCCGCACGGCCCTGCTCCGCGAGCTCGGCGACCTGCGCGACCTCCGGCAGCCCCGCCGCGCGGAAGAAGTCCGGGATCGCCGCACGGCCGTTCTCGAAGTCGCGGATGCGTTCGAGCGGCCCCTTGCGGCTGGCAGCCGGGTACAGCGCGGTGAGCTTGTCGATGGCGTCGAGCTGCCACTTCTCCTTCTCCCGCAGCGTGACCAGGCCCGCGGTCAGGCGGTCGAAGGCCAGCCCGACCGGCCCCGACTGCTTCGCCTGCGCCGACAACCGCAGCACCGCCTCGCGCGACCCCCACATCGAGGCGCGCCCGATCGTCGACGTGAACAGGTAGAGCAGCGCGGCCTCGTCGTTCCACACGGCGAGGGCGGCGCCGCTCCCGAGCTTGCGCACCCTGTTCGCCATGTACGCGGCCTCGTTGAGCCTGGTGCCCGGCGGAGGCAGCAGCACCGTGCCCGACTGGACCGGGACGAGCGCCGCGGGGCCCACGTTGCCGCTGTGCATGGACTTCTGCAGCTCGGCGGCGTTCAACGGGGTCCAGATCAGCATTCTCACGTCCAACATCATTCCAGGAGAACGCCCCCGAGGAATCCAACGGACTCCAATGCAATTCACGGCGCGTCCGCGCCGCCGGCTCCGTCCACTCCAGACCGACCCGACGGCACGGGGCGCCGCCCCCTAAACCGCGCGAGAAGGCGCGCCGGTCCAGTCATCCCCCATGACTGCGAACATGTTTCTTCACCCCCTGAAGAAACTCCGCACAGCACTCCCCAGCCCCACCACGTCGAGATCATGAGCCGCGTCATGGTCTTCGGCCGTGCCGTAGTTGCGGAGCTCTGCGTGCCGTTTGACACCTATAGAACGAACGCGGTGCGGGATTTGTTGCAGCGTCTCGGACACAAGATGAGAAGAAGTTCCCTCCAGGTACGGTTCCACCACCATCACGTCAGCGTGGTCGGTGTCCTGCACGGCCTTGCGCAGCCCGTCCGAGTCGAACGGCCGGACCGTGGCCGCGTACAGCACCGCGACGTCGGCGTTCTCCGACTCGACGGCCTTGACCACGCGGTCGAGCATCGGCCCCACGGCGAGCACCACACCACGTTTCCCGTGCCGGATGGTCGTGAACCCCGCGCCCACCGGATGCGCCTGCGTGTTCTCGTGCAGCGAAAGCCTCACGTACACCCGGTTGTCGTCCTTGAGCGCCTGCCGGAGCAACGGCGTGACCTCGTCCGGGTGTCCGGGCACGTGAACGGTCCAGCCGGGCAGCGTGTCGAACAACGCGACGTCGCCCGGTGACTGGTGCGTGCGACCCCACGCCGGGTCGTCATAGGACGCTCCGATGCTCACGAAGACCGCGCCCACGTCCTGATGCCCGATGTCGAGCTTGATCTGCTCGTACGGCCGTTCGACGAGGAACGGCGCGTAGCTGTGCACGACCGGCCGCAGCCCCGCCAACGCCAGGCCGCCGGCCACGCCCACCATGGTCTGCTCGCGGATCCCGACGTCCACGACGCGTTCGTTCTCCTGAGGGAACTCGTTGCTGGAGATCACCGCGGTCACCACGGCGATCCGCGGATCGGCGGCGATCTCGTCGTTGACCGTCTCGACGAAGGCCTGGCGCATGGTGGTCATCAGTAGCTCTTCTCGATCTTGGCGACGACCGCGTACGGGCGGTCGTGCGGCGCTGTCAGTGCGGCGAAGAGGGCCTCGTGGTCGCGGCCGTCGACCTCGGCGGTCTGCCACCCCTCGACGGCGAACCGCCCCGCGATGCCACCGGGCCAGCCGTACATCGCGGACTGGTTGTCGATCACGATCGTGGTGAGGTTCGCGACCCGCAGCCGTGCCGCCACCGCGATCGCCTCGTGGTTGCTGCCTTCGTCCAGCTCACCGTCGCCGACCAGCACGAACGTGCGACCGCGGCTCCCGGCGATGCGCTGCCCGATCGCCGTGCCGACCGCGATCGGCAGCCCGTGACCGAGCGAGCCGCTGCTGATCTCCGCGCCCGCGACGAGCACTCGGTCGGGATGCTGGCCGAGCGGACTGTCCCATGAAGTCCAGTCGTCCAAAATGGACTCGTCGATGAACCCCTTCTCCGCCAGCACGGCGTAGTAGGCCATCGGCCCGTGCCCCTTGGAGAGCAGGAACCGGTCGCGGTCGGGATCGTCGGCCGTCGCGGGCGTGACGTTGAGGACCTTGTCGTAGAGGACCCAGAGCACGTCGACGGTGGAAGCCGCAGCCCACTCGTGCTTCTCGTCCCCGGTCATCCTCGCGAAGAGCCCTGGTATCCGTTGCATGGCACCAACTGTTCAACCTCGACCATGCTGGAGGTCAAGCGGTTACGATGATCCGGTGAGCAAGTTGCCGGAAATGCTGACCATCGGCCAGGTCGCCGACCGCAGCGGCGTCCCCCACACCGCGCTGCGCTTCTACGAGGACAGGGGTCTGATCACGTCGGTCCGCACCGCGGGCAACCAACGGCGCTACCTGCGCTCGGTGCTGCGCCGGCTGGCGTTCATCCGCACCGCGCAACGCGTGGGCCTCACCCTGGAGGACGTCCGCGACGCCCTGGCCCAGCTCCCGGACAACCGCACCCCGACGAAGTCCGACTGGGAACGCCTCTCCCGCTCGTGGAAGACGGAGCTGGACGCCCGCATCGACGCCCTGTACCGCCTGCGCGACCGGCTCACCGGCTGCATCGGGTGCGGCTGCCTGTCGCTGCGCAGCTGCGCGCTGCAGAACATCGACGACGAGCAGGCCTCACACGGGCCGGGCGCGCCTCAGCTCAAGCCCGCCCTCGAGGGCGGCACCGACTAGGACCTCCCGCACAGCGCGCACGTAGCCCTCGAGGGCGTTGACGTGCAGCATGTGCCCGGCGTCTTCCAGTACCACGGCCAGTGCTCACGGGATCAGGTCGAGCGTCGGTTCGACTAGGCCGACCGGGAGCCGACATGTCGTGGCGGCCGTGCGGCGGGAGGACCGGGGTGTCGAGCTCGGCGATCCGGTGGGCGGATTCGGGGAGGCGCGGCGTGACGAGGGGTCCGGTCTGGAGCTGCGGCAGCTGTTCCAGACCGAGCCGAACGTCCTCCAGACGGCGCTGGTAGCCGGGCGTCGCCTCGGGCTGCCAGATGTTGGCTGGTGCCGCGGCGAACGCCTCGGTCACACGTCCTCGGTCCGCACGTCCTCGGCCCGAAGGCGACACGTCCTCAGGCGACACGTCCTCGGGCTGCCGCGGTTCCTCCCGGCTGGGCGGGAGCGCGTACCGCTCCGCTCTCCCTTCGGAGGCGTCCCGCGGTACCGGTGGCAGGCAGCTGCCGACGCGACCAGGTTGCACACCCGCTTGAGGACGGTGACCTCGAATCGCCGCACCACCACACCCACCACACGACCGCACTGCCGCACCACCGCACCCACCACACGACCGCACCGCCGCGCCACCGCGCGAGTGCCCAAGCGCGCCAGCGCTCTCGGCAGCACTCCCGGCGCCGAACGCGTCTGGCATGCCCAGTCGCCCACCAGCCTTTCCAGATCCTGGCCGGACCAGTCGCACCCATGCAGGCCAGGCAGCAGTCGGCTGTCCGTCCGCCCCCGACTCCGTCGGTCCGCATCCCGCGCTCCGCATACTTGCGGGGGACGCCAACCACGGTTTCAGGACATCCACCAGAGGGCGTCAGGCGTGGATCCGGACGAAGACCACCCGTCCGAGTGACAGCCGTCATCCAGCACGGCCCGCCGCGAAAGCGCAAAACCGGTGGACGCGCTGTGGTTTCCTGGGAACGAAATGGAAGACGAAAGAATGATCCGCCTCTCGAAGCGGATGTCCAAGGCGCTCCGGCACAAGCCCGAGCGCGTCGGCCTCACCCTCGACCCCGCGGGCTGGGTGCCGGTGGCCGACCTTCTCGGCGCGCTCGGCATCTCCGAGGCCGACATGCTCGAGGTCGTGGAGCGCAACGACAAGAAGCGCTTCACCGTCGACGGCGATCGGATCCGGGCCAACCAGGGGCACAGTGTCGAGGTCGAGCTCGGGCTGCCCGCGGCGGTTCCGCCCGACCAGCTGTTCCACGGCACCGTCGCGCGGTACCTCGACGACATCATGCGCGACGGGCTCCGGCCCATGTCTCGCCACGACGTGCACCTCTCGCCCGATCGCGAGACCGCTCGGCGGGTCGGGGCGCGGCGCGGGCGGCCGTTGATCCTCACCGTCGACGCTCGGCGGATGCACTCGGACGGGCACGAGTTCCGGCTCAGCGCCAACGGGGTGTGGCTCGCGCAGCACGTGCCCGCTGGTTATCTGGCGGAAGCGTGAAGCGCACCGTCGAGGCCGGGTACGACGTCATCGCGCAGCGATACCTCGACTGGTCCTCGGAGATCGCGGACGATCCCCGGCTGCGCTACCTCGCGGAGTTCGACGGGAGGCTGGCCGAGGGCTCCAAGGTGCTCGAGCTCGGCTGCGGTGCCGGCGTCCCTTGCGGGCGGAGGCTCGCCGAGCGGCACGACGTCCTCGGCGTCGACCTGTCGGCCACGCAGATCGAGCTGGCCCGCGCGAACGTGCCCGGGGCTCGGTTCGAGAAGGCCGACATGACCGCGCTCGACTTCGCGGAAGGCGAGTTCGACGGTGTCGCCGCGTTCTACTCGATCCTGCACGTGCCGCGTGCCGAGCAACCCGCGCTCTTCGCGAAGGTCGCGCGGTGGCTCAAGCCCGGCGGGTTGTTCCTCGCCTCGCTCGGGGTCGGCACGCCGGACGTCACCGAGACCTGGCTCGGCGTCGAGATGTTCTTCGGCAGCAACACGCCCGACGTGAACCGGGACCTGCTCGCGCGGGACCTGGAGATCGTCGTCGACGACCTCGTGACCATGCACGAGCCAGGCCCCGCGACGTTCCACTGGGTGCTCGCCCGGAAGGGCTAGAGCAGCCAGAGAACGGCGCCGCCGACCGCCACCAGGAGCAGCACCAGCAGGATGACCGCCAGGACCTTCGCGGTCTTCCACGTGGTGTAGACGCCACCGGCCAGGAAGCCCGCGAGGGCCAGCAGGCCGATGACGACCACTTCCTTCGGCATCAGAGAACGCCCTTGGTCGACGGGATGCCGCCGACGCGCGGGTCGGGCTCCGTCGCCACGCGCAGGGCACGGGCGATGGCCTTGTACTCGGCCTCCGCGATGTGGTGCGGGTCGCGGCCGTACTCGACGCGCACGTGCAGTGCGATCTGGGCGTGGAAGGCCAGCGACTCGAAGACGTGCCTGTTGAGCACGAACGGGTAGTTGCCGCCGATCACGAAGCTGTTGAACTGCTCCGGCTCGCCCTTGTGCACGGTGTACGGGCGGCCAGAGACGTCCACCGCGGCGTGCGCGAGGGTCTCGTCCATCGGGATCCAGCAGTCGCCGAAGCGGCGGATGCCCTTCTTGTCCCCCAACGCTTCCCGCAGCGCCTGGCCCAGCACGATCGCGATGTCCTCGACCGAGTGGTGCGCGTCGATCTCCACGTCGCCGGTCGCCCGGACGATCAGGTCGAAGCTGCCGTGCACGCCGAACGCGGTGAGCATGTGGTCGTAGAACGGCACACCCGTGTTGATCTCGACCTGGCCGGTGCCGTCCAGGTCGATCTCCACGTAGACCGACGACTCCCTGGTGGTGCGTTCCACCTTGCCGACACGACTCACCGGCTGACCTCCTTGCTGGCCGCGAGGAAAGCGTCGTTCTCCTCGGGTGTTCCGATGGTCACCCGCAGGTGACCCGCGATTCCGACGTCCCTGATGAGCACGCCGTGGTCCAGATAGGACTTCCAGATCTCCCGTGCGTTCTCGAACCAGCCGAACAGCACGAAGTTCGCGTCCGAGGGCACCACCCGGAAGCCCATCGAGGCCAGCTCGGCGACGACCCTGTCGCGTTCCGCGGCCAGCAGAGCCACCGAACCCAGCGTCTCCGAGGCGTGCCGCAACGAGGCGCGCGCGGCGGCCTGCGTCAGTGCGGACAGGTGGTACGGCAGGCGCACGAGCTGCAGCGCGTCGACGACGGCCGGGGCGGCGGCCAGGTAGCCGAGGCGGCCGCCGGCGAACGCGAAGGCCTTCGACATCGTGCGCGAGACGATGAGGCGCGAGCCGAACTCGTCGAGCAGCTTGATCGCGCTCTCCTGCGGGGAGAACTCCGCGTACGCCTCGTCGACCACGATCATGCCCGTGGTGGACGCGATCAGCAGCCGCAGGTCGTCGAGCGGGATCGACTGGCCCGTCGGGTTGTTCGGCGACGTCACGAAGACGATGTCCGGCCTCGTCTCGGAGATCACCGAGACGGCCTTCTCCACGTCGAGCGAGAAGTCCGGGCGACGCGGGGTCGGCGACCACTCGGTGCGGGTGCCCGCCGCGATGATCGGGTGCATCGAGTACGACGGCTCGAAGCCCAGCGCCACGCGGCCCGGCCCGCCGAACGCCTGCATGATCTGCTGGAGGATCTCGTTGGACCCGTTGGCGGCCCAGAGGTTCTCCGACGTCAGCGGGACCGAGGTCGCGTCGCTCAGGTACGCCGCCAGGTCCTCGCGCAACGCCACGGCGTCGCGGTCCGGGTAGCGGTGCAGCTCACCGGCGATCTCGGCGACCGCGGCGACGACGTCGGCGGCCAGCGCGTCCGTCGGCGCGTACGGGTTCTCGTTGGTGTTCAGGCGGTACGGGACGTCGAGCTGCGGCGCGCCGTAGGGCGTGCGGCCGCGCAGGTCCTCGCGCAGGGGCAGGTCGGAGAGCTCCACCCGTGCGCCGATCACCGGCTTCATCGGGGGAACCTCGCCGTGACGGCCTGCCCGTGCGCGGGCAGGTCCTCCGCGTTCGCCAGCGCGACGACCTTGTCGGCCACCTCGCGCAGTGCGTCCTCGGAGTAGTCGATCACGTGGATGCCGCGCAGGAACGTCTGCACGGACAGGCCGGACGAGTGCCGTGCGCAGCCACCGGTCGGCAGCACGTGGTTCGAGCCCGCGCAGTAGTCGCCCAGCGACACCGGCGCGTAGGCACCGACGAAGATCGCGCCGGCGGACCGGATCCGGTTCGCCACCGAACGCGCGTCGCGCGTCTGGATCTCCAGGTGCTCGGCGGCGTACGCGTCGACGACCCGGACGCCTTCGTCCACAGAGGACACGAGGACGGTGCCGGACTGCTTGCCGCCCAGCGCCGTGCGGATCCGGTCGGTGTGCTTGGTCGCGCCGATCTGGCGCTCCAGCTCGACGTCCACCGCGTCCGCCAGCTCGTCGGAGTCCGTCACGAGCACCGAGGCAGCGAGCGGGTCGTGCTCGGCCTGGCTGATCAGGTCGGCGGCCACGTGCACGGGGTCGGCCGACGAGTCGGCCAGGATCGCGATCTCCGTCGGGCCCGCCTCGGAGTCGATGCCGATCAGGCCGCGCAGCAACCGCTTCGCCGCCGTCACGTAGATGTTGCCGGGACCGGTGACGATGTCGACCGGCGCCAGTTCGGCCCCGTCGGTGTCCACACCGCCGTGCGCCAGCAGCGCCACGGCCTGGGCGCCACCGACGGCCCACACCTCGTCGACGCCGAGCAACGCGGCGGCGGCCAGGATCGTCGGGTGCGGCAGGCCACCGAACTCGGCCTGCGGCGGCGAGCACACCACCAGCGACGTCACGCCGGCGATCTGCGCGGGCACGACGTTCATCACGACCGTGGACGGGTAGACCGCGAGGCCGCCGGGCGCGTACAGGCCGACGCGCTCGACGGGGACCCACTTCTCCGTCACGGTGCCGCCGGGCACGACCTGCGTGGTCGTCTCGGTGCGGCGCTGGTCGGCGTGGACGCGCCGGGTGCGGGCGATGACCTCTTCCAGGGCCTCGCGCACCGCCGGGTCCAACGAGGACAAAGCAGACGAAATCTCCGAAGCGGGCACACGGACAGAAGCAGGACGAACGCCGTCGAACTTCTCCGTGTACTCGAGGGCCGCGTCGACGCCGCGCTCCGCGATCGCGTCCACCATCGGCCGTACATGATGCAGAACCGCGTCCACGTCCACCTCGGCGCGCGGCACGACGGCGCGCAACTGAGCAGGGGTCGTGGTGCGACCTCGCAGGTCGATGCGGTTGAGCATGTCTTACAGCCTAGTTCCTGCAGAAATCTGTCAACGGTCAGCCCGCTATCGGCGCTACTCAGCCTGTGACACCCCGGCCACGCTCGGTCGAGCACCACTCCGTCGCAAACCCCTGCTGATGATGGAGGAACCATGTTCACCAAGCGCCGCGGCAAGATCGCCGCAGTGCTCGCGATATGCCTGCCCGTGCTGGTCGCGGGCATGGCGACACCCAGCACGGCCGACTCCGGCCGCTACCTGCTGGAGGTCACCGCGAACACGTCCGCCGAACGCACCCGGATCGCCCAGATCGGCGTCGACGTGCTCGGAGCGACCAAGCTCACCACGATCTCGGTCGTGGCGGACAAGTCCCAGTACCGCGCCCTGCAGGCGACGGGACTCCCGATCACCTACGTCGGCGACTTCGAGCAGCAGCTCAAGAGCCTCGGCAAGGTCGACTTCACCGACCAGAAGCCCGGCCAGGTCGGCACCCAGGACTTCCCGTCCGGATACGCGGGCTACCACAACTACGCGGAGATGACCGCGGAGCTGCGGCAGACCGTGGCCGACCACCCGACCCTGGCGAGCCTGCGCAGCATCGGCAAGAGCTACGAGAACCGGGACATCTGGGCGCTCAAGGTCAGCGACAACGTCGCGACCGACGAGAGCGAGCCGGAGGTGATCTTCACCTGCAACCAGCACGCCCGTGAGCACCTGACGGTCGAGCAGTGCCTGCAGATCATCAAGCGCTACACCGACAACTACGCCAACTCGGCGATCAAGAACCTGGTGGACACGCGCGAGGTCTGGTTCATCCCGATGGTCAACCCGGACGGCGTCGAGTACGACATCGCCACCGGGTCGTTCCGCGGCTGGCGCAAGAACCGCCAGGGCAACGGCACCGACCTCAACCGCAACTGGGGCTTCAAGTGGGGCTGCTGCGGCGGTTCCAGCGGTTCCAGCACCTCGGACACCTACCGCGGCACGGCGGCGTTCTCCGCACCGGAGACCAACGTCGTCAAGAACTTCGTGAACTCCCGTGTCGTCGGTGGCGTCCAGCAGATCAAGACGAACATCGACTTCCACTCGTTCTCGGAGCTCGTGCTGTGGCCCTTCGGCTACACGACCGCGAACACCGCGCCGGGCCTGGACGCGACCGAGGAACGCGCGTTCCGCACGCTCGGCCAGCAGATGGCCGCCACCAACGGCTACACGCCGGAGCAGGCGAGCGACCTGTACATCACCGACGGCAGCATCGACGACTGGATGTGGGGCCAGCACAAGATCTGGTCGTACACCTTCGAGATGTACCCGAGCAGCGGCGGCCTCAACGGCTTCTACCCGCGTGACACGGTCATCGCGGCGCAGACGAGCCGCAACGACCGCGCCGTCGACCTGTTCGTGAGCTACTCGGACTGCGTGAAGCGCGTCATCAACGTGAGCTGCTGACGCGGTCCAACGCCTGATCGATCTCTTCCGGCGTGACGAAGTAGTGCGGGGAGGCCCGCACTACTTCGTCCAGGCCCCGCCGGGTCATGTCGAACATCGTGGACGCGCGCTGCGACACCGTCACGGCGACGTCGCGCTGCCACAACCTGTCCTTGAGCTCCGTCGCCGGCACCCGGTCGCTCGTGAACGTGACGATGCCCGCCTGCCGTTCGCCCAGGTCCCGCACGGTGATCCCGTCTAGGGCCGCGAGCCCTTCGCGCAAGCGCCTGGCGCGGTCGGCGACCTCGGCCTCGATCACGTCCAGCCCCTTGGCCAGCGCGTACCTGACCGCGGCGATCAGGCCGAGCCGGTCCGCGACGCTGTACTCCCACAGCTCGAAGACCCGCGCGTCGTCCCGCGGCTCGTAGCGGTCGGGCGCGACCCACTCCGCCGCGCTGTGGTCCATCAGGCGCGGCCGAAGCTTCCTGCGCACGTCGTCGCGCACCACCAGCGCACCGGTGCCCCGCGGTCCGCGCAGCCACTTGCGGCCGGTGCACACGAGCATGTCGTAGTCGAGGCCGCTCAGGTCGAGCTGTCCCGTCGACTGGCAGGCGTCGAGCAACACGAGCGCGCCCACCTCCCGCGCCTTCGCCGTGACCTCGCCGACCGGGTTGACCAGGCCTCCGTTGGTGGGCACGTGCACGAGCGAGATCAGCTTGACCCGTTCGTCCAGCTCCAGCGCTTCGACGTCTACCTGCCCGTGCCGGTCGGACGCCATCACCTCGACCGTCGCGCCGGTCTCCTCGGCGCGGCGCAGCATCGGCACCGCGTTGCCGCCGTACTCGACCTCGGTGACGAGGATCCGGTCGCCCTTCGCGAGCGGCACGGCGTCGAAGGCGGTGAGCCACGAGCGGGTCGCACTGTCGGTGAACGCGACCTCGGACGGCTCGCAGCCGAACAGCTCGGCCAGCACGCCGTAGCCCGCCTCGAGGTCGTCACGGCGTTCCGCGGCGGCCCGGTAGCCCCCGATCTCGGTCTCCCGGCGGAGGTGCCCGACCACCTCGTCCACCACCTCGGCGGGAGGAATCGAGGAACCGGCGCTGTCCAGGAAGATCAGGTCGCTCACCCGCCCCACTGTGCCACCATCGAGGTCATGGGGGATCGCACTTTCGGCTACAGCGCACAGGTCAGACCGTTCCTCTGGGTGTTCATCGTGCTGACACCCCTGGAGATCCTGCTCGTCGAGCTGATCGTGCCGTGGTTCTGGCTGCGGGCCGTGCTCCTCGCGTTCGGCGTGCTGAGCGGGCTGCTGCTGGGGTGGCAGCTCTGGATGCTCCAGAAGTTCAAGCACTCCGTCGACGACGAGCACCTGTGGCTGCGGTACGCGCGGGAGTTCGAGTACCGGATTCCCTTGGCGGCCATCGAAAGCGTGACGCAGGGCACGACCAGCCGGTCGCTGCACAGGACGCGGTCCGTTGTGGACGGCACTCTCGTGCTGGAGATCTCCGGTTCCACCAACGTTTCGCTGCACCTGAACGAGCCGCAGGAGATCGACCTCGGCCGGCGGGGCGCGCACGACGTGACGAAGATCGAGTTCTGGGCCGACGACCCCGGCGACGTGGTTCGCGCGCTGCGAAAATAGGCTCAGCGCCATGGTGGAGATCCCCTACGGCAAGCGCATGAAGCCGCGGTACGTGCGGTTCCTGATCATCACGGCGGTCGGGATCGCGCTGGTCGCGTTCGGCCTGGACATCCCGTGGCTGCTCATCACGCTGATCGTCCTGGGCGTGCTGAACACCGTCGTGTGCGTGGGCGCTCTCTACGTGCTGGCGAAGCAGCCGCACACCGTCTCCGACGACGAGCTGCGGCTGCGGCAGCTGGGGTTCTTCGACTGGCGCATCCCGACGGCCGACCTCGGGTCCGCGCAGATCGCCGAGCGCACCCACAAGGGGCAGCGCACCGTCGAGGTGATCGGCGACGCGCTCGTCATCCAGTCGCTGACCAGGACGAACGTGTCCGTGCCGTTCCACGAGCCGCAGCTCGTGAACCTCGGCAAGACGAGCGTGCAGCAGGTCGAGCGCGTCGAGTTCTGGGCGGACGACCCGGAGCGCGCCGTCCGCGAGATCAACGCCCGCACCACGTGACGGCCTACTTGGGCTCCCACTTCTCCAGGTTCCACCACGGGCCCCAGGCCAGCGCGCCGTAGGAGTTCGGGTCGACCACGGGCTGGTAGCCGTTCCACGAGTCGCGCATCACGTACGCGTGCTCGGGGAAGACCAGCACCGCCATCGACGGCGCGGAGACGAACGCCTGCTGGAAGAGCTTGTACGCGACGGCCCGCTGCGCCGGGTCGATCAGCCTGCGGCCGTTCTCGAGCGCGGCGTCGGCGGCGGGGCTGCCCTGGCCGCGCAGGTCGTAGAGCATCAGGTCCGGGTCGAACGGCGAGCCCTCGCCGAACAGCAGCGCGTCCTGGGCCATGCGCGGGCGGATCGCCTCCCACGACAGGCCCGCGAGCTGCACGTCGACGCCCACGGCCTTGGCATCGGCGGCGAACGCCGTGGCCAGGTCCGCGCGCAGGTCGTCGCCCAGCGGGTACATCAGCGTGAAGCGGGCCGCGACGCCCTCGCGGACCCGGATGCCGTCCGCGCCGGGCACCCAGCCGCCCACGTCGAGCAGCCGCGTCGCCTCGTTCTTGTCGAAGCGGAACTTCGCGGTCGGGTCGAACTCCTCGGCCAGCGCGTCCGGCACCGGCGTGTACGCGATGGTGCCCTTGCCCTCCAGCAGGCTGTCGATCATGGCCTGGCGGTTCGCGGCGAAGTTCAGCGCGAGGCGGACGGACGCGTTGCCGGTGACGGCGTTGGCCGCGGGCAGCCGCACGGCGCGGTAGTCGGCGCTGCGGTGGTAGTTGACCTGCAGGCCGGACCTGCCGGCGAACTGCGTGGCGATCTTGGGCGGCAGCACCGTGCCGTCGAACTCGCCGTCCTGCATGCGGCGGGCGCGCTGGTTGTCGTCGGTGACGAAGACGACCGTCACCTTCTTGACCTTCGGCGCGCCGTCGAAGTACGCGTCGTTGGACTCCAGCAGCAGCCGGTCGCCCTTCTTCCACTCGGTGACCTTGTACGGGCCGGTGCCGACGGGCTGCCCGGCCGGATTCGCCTGCTCGCTCGGCAGGATGCCCAGCACGAGCAGGTGCGGGAACGCGGCCTGCGTCTGGGTGAGGGTGAAGCGGACCGTCGACGGGTCGAGCTGCTCGACGCCCTTGAGGGTGCTGAAGCGGTCCTTGACCGGGTTCTGCAGCGCCGCGGTGTAGGTCGCGACGACGTCCTCCGCGCCGAACGTGCTGCCGTCGGTGAACTTCACGTCGCCGCGCAGCTTGACGGTCCAGCTCAGGCCGTCCGCCGACGGGTCGGGCAGGTCGGCGGCGAGCTGCGGGGTCAGCGACCCGTCCTGGCGGTGCTCGACCAGCCCGTCGTAGATCTTCGAGACGCCCTGCGCGCCGTAGCCGAGCAGCGGGTTCAACGTCGTCGGCTCGTCGCGGTCGGCCAGCACGATCGAGGTGCCGTTCGACCCACCGTCCGGGCGGGGTGTGGCGGTCTCGGTGCAGCCCGCGACGGCCAGCAACACGACTAGGAGCAGTGGGGAACGCACGTCTCGGACCCTACAGTGATCCCGGTCCGCCCCGCCGTGAGTCGGCCGGTGTCGCCGGCGCTTGACCTCCAGCTAGGTCGAGACAACAGGATGAGGGGCATGACTCTTCCCGAACTGCCCGCCTTCGTCCGCGACCGCAAGGACCTCGACGGCTTCACGCTCTACCGCTCCGGTGACCCGCGCGACCGCCGGGAGGCCGGCTGCGTCGTGCTCGTCACCGTGGACACCGAGAACGAGGAGACCGCGCGGGCGTGGGTCGACTCGGTCTTCGTGGCACTCGCCAGCGAGCCGAACCCGCACCCCGGCGGCATCTCGGCCGCCTTCCACATCAGGGACGACGGCAGGCGCGTCGTCAACTACGCGGAGTGGGTCAGTGCCGCCGACCACGTCGACGCGGTGTCCACCGGTGGCGGCGTCGGTTCGAGCACCGCCGACTGGCGCCGGGTGCAGAACTTCCCCGGCGTCCAGCACGTGAGCGTCGAGCGGTACCGGCCGCTAGCGAAGGTCGAGGCCGAGGTCGAGTGACGGGCTGGAGTGCGTGAGGCCGCCCACCGCGAGGTAGTCCACGCCGGTCTCGGCGTACGCGCGGGCCACGTCCAGCGTGAGCCCGCCGGACGCCTCCAGCTTCACCCCGTCCGGACGTCGCTCGACGGCCCTGGCGCACTGCTCGGGCGTGAAGTTGTCCAGCAGCACCAGTTCAGCGCCCTCGGCGAGCGCCTCGTCGAGCTGGTCGAGGCTGTCGACCTCGACCTCCATCAGCAACTCGGGCGCGTGCGCGCGGGCCGCCCGGATCGCGGCGCCGACCGACCCGGCCGCAGCGACGTGGTTGTCCTTGATGAGGATCGCGTCGCCGAGGCCCATGCGGTGGTTCACGCCGCCGCCGGCGCGCACCGCGTACTTCTGCAGCAGGCGCAGGCCCGGCAACGTCTTGCGCGAGTCGCGGACGGCCGCGCCGGTGCCCTCGATCGCGGTCACCCAGCGCGCGGTCCGCGTCGCGATGCCGGACAGGTGGCAGATCAGGTTCAGCGCCGTGCGCTCGACCGTGAGCAGACCGCGGGTCGGCCCGGTCAGCACGAGCGCCGGCTCGCCGGGGACCGCCTTGTCGCCGTCCTGCGCCTCGGAGAGCACCTCGACCTCGGGCAGGTAGCGCTGGAAAGCCGTGCGGGCGACGGAGACGCCGCACAGCACGCCCGCCGCGCGCGGGGTGATCTCGGCGGTGGCGACGGCCTTCTCGGGCACGGTCGCCAGCGTCGTGGCGTCGAGGCCGTAGCGGAGGTCCTCCTCCAGCGCGAGCTGGATGACCCGGTTCGCGTCGTCCCAGTCGATGGTCGGGTCGATGGTCATGCGACACCCTCTGCGAGAACAGGATCGGCCAGCACGGGCTGACCGGTCGGGGTGAGCCGGACGAGCTGACTGCGTTGCCACGCCGGAGAACGCTCGGTGAAGTCCGTGCGGACGTGGCAGCCGCGCGACTCGGTGCGTTGCTGGGCCGCGGCGATCAGGGCGCGGGCCGCCGTGGTGAGAGCGGCGTCCTCGACCAGTTCGCGCGACTCCAACTGCTTGTCCACAGTGGACACGTCGAGCACCGAGCCGACGACGGCCAGGCCCTCGGCGTCGCGGCCGATGGCGGCGTAGCGGGACATCACGCGCTGCAGCAGGTCGCGGTCCGCCACGGGAGCGGTGGGCAGCGAGACCTCGGTGGCACGCGCGGGCGCGATCAGGCCGATCGCGAGGTCCGCGGCGACGGTCTCGGCGGCACGGGTGCCGCAGACCAGGCCTTCGAGCAGGCTGTTGGAGGCCAGGCGGTTCGCGCCGTGCAGGCCCGTGCGGGCGACCTCGCCGACCGCGTACAGGCCGGTCACGCCGGTGCGCCCGTCGACGGTGGACACCACGCCACCGCAGGCGAAGTGCGCCGCCGGGGCGACGGGGATCGGGTCCACGGACGGGTCGACGCCGACCGAGACGCACGCCGAGTACACCGTCGGGAAGCGCGTCGCCATGTCGTGCAACGCCGTCGCGTCCAGGAAGACGTGGTCGTCGACGCCGCCCGGTTCCAGGGCCATGTGCCGGGTGATCGCGGCGGCCACGACGTCGCGCGGGGCCAGATCCTCCAGCGGGTGCACGCCCTTCATCACGCGGGCGCCGGTCGCGTCGACCAGCACGGCGCCCTCGCCGCGCACGGCCTCCGTGACGAGCGGGCAGCGGCCACGGGCGCCACGGCCCGTGTAGAGGACGGTCGGGTGGAACTGGATGAACTCGACGTCCGCGGCCAGCGCGCCCGCCCGCAGTGCCAGCGCCAGGCCGTCACCCGTTGCCACGGAAGGGTTCGAGGTCGCCTGGTACATCTGGCCGAGGCCGCCGGTCGCCAGCAGCACGGCGGGCGCGGTCAGCACGCCGGGCACGCCGTTGCCGTCGAGCACCAGGAGTCCGGCCACCGCACCGAGCGGCGTCTTCACCGCGTCGACCGCGACGTGGTTCTCCAGCAGGGGAACCCGTCCGTCCACAGTGGCCTTGAGCAGCGCGCGCTCGACCTCGGCACCGGTGGCGTCACCGCCGGCGTGCACGACGCGGAACGCGCTGTGGCCGCCTTCCCGGGTGCGTTCGAGCAGGCCGTCCGGCTTCGCGTCGAACACGGCACCGCGTTCACGCAGCTTCGCGACGGCCGCGGGGCCGTCGGTGATGATCGCCGCGACGGCCGTGTCGTCGCAGAGGCCCGCGCCCGCCGTCAGCGTGTCCTCGACGTGCCTGGCGACCGAGTCGCCGGGGTCGTGCTGGTCCTCCATGACGACGGCGACACCGCCCTGCGCCCAGCGCGTGTTGCCGTCGTCCCCCGCGGCCTTCGTGACGACCAGGACCCGCAGGCCCAGCTCACGAGCCCGCAGCGCGGCGGTCAGACCCGCCACGCCCGTGCCGACCACGATCAGGTCGGCTCGCGCCTCCCAGCGCGCGGCCATCACTCACCGCCGCCGGGCTGGCCGATCTCGATCATGCGCTGCACGGCGCCCTGGGCGCGCTTGGCGGTCTCCAGGTCGACGTGCACCTCGTCCAGGCCGTCGCGCACGCACCGCAGCAGAGCGGCCGGCGTGATCATCTTCATGTAGGTGCAGGACGCGCGGTCGTTGACGGCGCGGAAGTCGATCTCCGGGGCGGCCTTGCGCAGCTGGTGCAGCATGCCGACCTCGGTCGCGACGAGCACCTTGGTGGCCTTGGTGCTGCGGGCCGCGGTGATCATGTCGCCGGTCGAGAGGATCTTGACCTTCTCCGCCGGGACGATGCCCTCGCCGCTCAGGTAGAGCGCGCTCGTGGCGCAGCCGCACTCGGGGTGGATGAACAGGTCCGCGTCCGGGTTCGCGGCGGCGCGCTCGGCCAGCTCGGGGCCGTTGATGCCGGCGTGGACGTGGCACTCGCCGGCCCAGATGTGCAGGTTCTCGCGGCCGGTCTCGCGCTTGACGTGCGCACCCAGGAACTGGTCCGGGCAGAACAGCACCTCGCGGTCGGCCGGGATCGAGCGCACCACGTCGACGGCGTTCGAGGACGTGCAGCAGATGTCCGTCTCGGCCTTCACCTCGGCCGTGGTGTTCACGTACGACACGACGACGGCGCCGGGGTGCTCGGCCTTCCACTCGCGCAGCTGCGCGCCGGTGATCGAGTCGGCGAGGGAGCAACCCGCGCGCTCGTCCGGGATCAGCACGGTCTTCTGCGGCGCGAGGATCTTCGCGGTCTCGGCCATGAAGTGCACGCCGCAGAAGATGATGGTCTGCGCGTCGGACTGCGCGGCGATCCGGCTCAGCGCGAGGGAGTCGCCGGTGTGGTGGGCGATGTCCTGGATCTCGGGCAGCTGGTAGTTGTGCGCCAGGATGACGGCATCCCGCTCCTTCGCGAGGCGCAGCACCTCGTCCCGCCACGCGGCGTTCGGCTCGACTCCGCCGTACACACCCGACGCGGTTCGCTCCACGGTTGCGGTAGCGACCATCACTGCCTCCTCGATCCAGGGTTTTCGCCTGTTGGTCGAAAACGTGGCCGATAGTATCAGCCAGGTGGCAGGTGTGGGGCACGAAGTTCTGGCCGCTGTGTTGCGGGTGAGAGGTGCGTCACTCCAGGTCATGCTGTGGGAGCGCGCACGGGAACCGCACGCTCACCGCTGGTCGCTGCCGGGTGGCGAGCTCAGGGTGGACGAGGACGTCGAGTCCTCCATTCGCCGTCAGCTGGCGGAGAAAGTCGACGTGCGACAGTTGTCACACGTCGAACAGCTGGCCGTCTTCAGCGCCCCCGACCGAGTCCCCGCGCCCCGCGTCGTGGCGACCGCGTTCCTCGGACTGGTCCCGTCGGACGTGGATCCCGAGGTCCCTTCGGACACGGCCTGGCACTGCGTCGACAAGCTGCCCGCGATGGCGTTCGACCACGCCTCGATCGTCGCCCGGGCGAGGCACAGGCTCGGCTCGAAGCTGTCGTACACGAACGTCGGCTTCGCCCTCGCGCCACCGGAGTTCACGATCTCCCTGCTGCGCGACCACTACTCCGCGGCCCTGGGGTACCGGGTGTCCGCGACGAACCTGCAGCGGGTCCTCTCGCGGCGACTCCTGCTGGAGCCAACTGGCGGTACCGCTCCCCCCGGCCCGTCCGGCGGCCGCCCCGCCGCCCTGTTCCGGTTCAGCGCCAAGGGAATCAAGGTGACCGATCCGTTCGCCGTGCTGAGACCGCCGGGATCCGGCCGTCCGGCGGGCGGCGGTGGCACCACGTAACGTTGTGCGAGTGGCAGAGACGCTTCCGTTGTTCCCCCTGGGCACCGTGCTGCTGCCAGGGGCGTCTTTGCCGTTGCACATCTTCGAACCTCGCTACCGCCAGCTCGTCGTGGACCTGATGACGGGCTCGCTGTTCGGGCGGACGTTCGGCATCGTGAGCATCAAGCAGGGCTGGGAGGTCGGCGCCGACAACGTCCACTCGTTGCAGGACATCGGCTGCTCGGCGGACCTGCTCGACGCCCGACCGCTGCCCGAGGGCCGCTTCGACATCGTGACGCGCGGAGTGCGCCGGTTCCGGCTGCTGGACGTGGACACGACGACCGCGCCGTACCTGCTGGCCCACGTCGACTACCTGGACGACGCTCCGGTGCCCGAGGCCGCCCTGGAGGTCGTGCCGATCCTGGAGCGCGGGGCTCGGGCGGCGCACGAACGGTACTGCGGGGCCGCCTGGCATCGGGAGGACTGGTCCGCGCCTTCGGACGATGTTCCGTTGGGGGATCTGTCTTATCTGCTGGCCGCCGACTGCCTGTTGCCTGTGGAGGATCGGCAGCGGCTGCTGGAGGAGAGGTCGCCGGCTCGGCGGTTGCGGTTGGTTCGGCGGATGTTGCACCGGGAGACCGGGATCTTGTCCACCCTGAAGGCGGTTCCGGTGCCGTTGACGGAGTTCGGGCACGTGCCCAGCCCCAACTGAGGCCGGGGTGCCGGAGTTCGGGCACCTGCTGGGGCTCGCTCGATGCGAGGTCGCGGGGCCCTTGGCGGGTCGCATTCTGAAGGCTGCGCGCGATTTCTCGCGTTTCGGTGAGGTTGCGTGCGGTTCTCGCGCGCCCTGAGGGTGAGGTTGTGTGCGGCTCTCGCGCGCCTTGAGGGTTGCGCGTCGCTTCTCGCCCTGATGGAAGCGACTTCGGGCTGCTGAGCCCTTCGCCGCAGGCTGCCGAAGCCGTTCCCGAGGAGTGCTTCCCGGGCGGCAAGCCACGAGTGCGCTGCCCGCCGACCCCGGCCCGCCGCCTTCGCCTTCCCGCCGCCACTCCCGGTCGGAGGGCGCGCCCCGGCTGATCGGCTCTCCAGCGGAGCCCCGCGCATCCCCGCCCGTCAAACCCGGCCGCCGCCCGGTGACCGCTCCCACCAAGCCCCGCTGGCTCGCCCCGCCACCCCGTTGAGCCGCACCCACCGACGCCACCCAGCGCATCCCCCACCCACCGATCGTCGGATCGTTGAATTGTGGCCTTGTGGGATTGTTGAACAATCCTTACTCTGAGTCCCACATCACACTCGACCACTCCTCCACCACGCTGCGAGGTGTCCCATGAGCACGTCCACGACCGAGGACACAGGCCGTTTCGCCTGGTTCCGCAGTCTCGGCCAGAAGGGCAGGCGCGCGTTCGTCGGCGCCTTCGGCGGTTACGGACTGGACTCGTACGACTACTGGGTCCTGCCCCTGAGCCTGGTCGCGATCACCGGCTACTTCGGCCTCACCAAGGCCGAGGCCGGCCTGCTGGGCACCAGCACGCTGCTGATGAGCGCCATCGGCGGCGCGGTCGCGGGCGTCATGGCCGACCGGTTCGGCCGCTCGAAAACGCTCATCATCACGGTGGCGGCGTACGCGTTCTTCACGGTCCTGTGCGGCTTCGCGACCAACTACGAGACCCTGCTGATCTTCCGTGCGCTGCAGGGACTCGGCTTCGGTGGCGAGTGGGCGGCCGGGGCGATCCTCGTGGCCGAGTACTGCAAGCCGCAGTACCGCGGGCGCACGGTCGCGTTCATCCAGAGCGCGTGGGCCGTGGGCTGGGGGCTCGCGGTCGTCGTCAACACGCTCGTGGCGAGCTTCGCGGATCCGGCGATCAGCTGGCGGATCATGTTCTGGACGGGTGCGCTGCCCGCGGTCCTCATCTTCTACGTGCGCCGCAACGTCGACGACGCCCCCGAGGTCAAGGCGCAGCCCCGGCCGAAGGGCACGTTCCCCAAGATCTTCCAGGGCGGGATGCTCAAGACCACGTTGTTCGCCGGGCTCCTCGCGACCGGTGTGCAGGGCGGCTACTACACGCTCGCGAGCTGGCTGCCGGCGTTCCTGCAGACCGGGCGCGGCCTCACGATCATCGGCACGGGCGGGTACCTCGCGTTCCTCATCACCGGCGCGTGGATCGGGTACGTGTGCGGCGGTTATCTCACGGACTACCTGGGACGCAAGAAGACCTTCGTCCTCTTCGCGGTCGCGAGTGCGTTGCTGATCGTGGCGTACACGCAGATTCCCAACGGTGCCAACACGTTGGTCATGTTCCTCGGCTTCCCGCTCGGGTTCTGCATGTCCGCGATCTTCAGCGGGTTCGGCAGCTACCTGTCCGAGCTCTACCCGACGCACCTGCGCGGCACGGGCCAGGGCTTCACCTACAACTTCGGGCGCGCGTTCGGCGCGGTGTTCCCCGGGCTGGTCGGGTTCATGGCCGACCGGATGGGCATCGGTGGTGCGATGCTGTTCGGGGCGGCCGCGTACGGGATCGCCGTCGTCGCACTCATCTGGCTGCCGGAGACGGTCAACAAGGAGCTCGAATGACGACCGCGGGACAAGCGCCGGGCCAGGCCCAGGCCAACCTGATCGCCATCCCGAAGGACTGGGCGTACGACTTCCTGCTCTTCACCCACCGCAACCCCAAGCCGTGCCCGGTGCTCGACGTGCTGGACGCGGGCGAGACGGTCAGCGCGCTCAAGCAGGACGCCGACGTGCGCACGCACGCGCCGCAGTACCGGATCTGGGAGAACGGCGCACTGGTGGCCGAACCCGAGAACGCCACCGGCTACTGGCGTGACGACCTGGTGACGTTCCTGATCGGCTGCAGCTTCACGTTCGAGACGGCGCTGACCAACGCGGGTGTGCCGCTCAGGCACGTGGATCAGAAGAAGAACGTCTCCATGTTCGTCACCGACATCCAGTGCCGGCCCGCGGGGAGGCTGCACGGCCCGATGGTCGTGTCGATGCGCTGGATCCCGGAGTCCCTTGTGGACATGGCGCACAAGGTCACCGCCCTCATGCCGTCGGTGCACGGGGCACCGGTCGGCGCGGGAGACCCCAGGATGCTGGGGATCAGGGACGTCGACGCACCGGACTTCGGCGACGCGATCGAGCACGAACCCGGTGACGTGCCGGTGTTCTGGGCGTGCGGGGTGACTCCCCAGGCCGTGCTGATGAAGTCGAAGCCGCCGTTCGCGATCACGCACGCGCCCGGCCAGATGTTCGTGACCGACATGCCCGACTTCGCCTACCGCGTCGGATAGGCGGGCACGAGGACGGCGCCCCGGAGCACCTCAGCCGAGGCGTCGTCCCAGGTCGTCCAGGCCGTTCCACGCCGCACAGCAGCCGTAGGCCAGCGCGGCGCCCAGCGGCCACGCCATGATCCCCCACCACGTCTCCAGGGCGGGCGCGACGAGCAACGTGTCGTTCGCCTTGATCGTCGACGGCATCGGGTACGCGCCCGCGGCCAGCGAGCCGCCGAGGAACTGCGCGAACCAGCCCGCCGCGAACGACCCGGCGGTCATCCCCAGCATCACGACCGGCCCGCGCCGCTGCCGCAGCAGCCACGTCGCGATGCCCGTGATCACCCCGGCGCCGAGACCGATCAGCACGAACACCATCAGCGCGTCGAGCCGGTGGTAGCTCTCCACCCCGATCGGGTAGAACTTGCTGTCCTGCGCCGAGACGATCTTGAGCTGGGCCGGCGCGAGCCACGACCACAGGTACGCGGCGGGCAGCCCGAAGGCGAACGTCGTCAGCGCCACCACGAGGCCCGGCAGCAGGTCCCGCTTCACCACCACCTTCGGCCGTGGCCGGGGGTAGTAGTGGTAGACGTACGGCGGCTCCGGCACGGGTTCGATGCGCACCGGCGCTGCGTTCTCGTCCATTCGCGAGAGGTTACTACCGAGCCGACGCGGTCTCTCCGTGGCGGCTGCAGCGCGCCGTCCAGCCGTCCGGGGTCACCTGGACGACCATGCGGCGCGCGCATTCCGGGCAGTACCGCGGCGGGTCGATCATCGACAGGCGCTGACGGCAGAACGCGTGGTCGCCGTCAGCTTCCTCTTTGCCGCAGAAGGAGCAGTACATGGTCGTGATCATCACAGGGTCTGGCTCAGCGCCTTGATGGGCATCGACAGCTCTTCGAGCATGTCGAGGTCCTGCTGCGCCGGGCGGCCGAGGTTCGTCAGGTAGTTGCCGACGATGATCGCGTTGATGCCGCCGAGCATGCCCTGCTTCGCGCCCAGGTCGCCGAACGTCAGCTCACGCCCGCCCGCGAACCGCAGGATCGTGCGGGGCAGCGCGAGCCGGAACGCGCCGACCGTGCGCAGCGCCTCGGCGCCCTCGACGACCGGGTAGTTCTCGTACGGCGTGCCGGGGTTCGGGATGAGGAAGTTGAGCGGGACCTCGTCGGGCTCGAGCTCGGCGAGCTGCACGGCGAACTCCGCGCGCTGCGCCAGCGTCTCCCCCATGCCGATGATGCCGCCGCAGCAGACCTCCATGCCGGCGTCGCGGATCATCCGCAGCGTGTCCCAGCGCTCCTCCCAGGAGTGCGTGGTCACGACCTCCGGGAAGTGCGAGCGGGCCGTCTCGAGGTTGTGGTTGTAGCGGTGCACGCCCATCGCCACGAGCTCGTCGACCTGCTCCTGCGTGAGCATGCCGAGCGAGCAGGCGATCTGGATGTCGTTGCCGTCCGCGCGGATGGCCTTGATGCCGTCGCGCACCTGCGAGAGCAGCCGCTTGTCCGGGCCGCGCACGGCCGCGACGATGCAGAACTCGGTCGCGCCGGTGTCGCGGGTCTGCCGCGCCGCGCGCACCAGTCCGGGGATGTCGAGCCACGCCGACCGCACGGGCGAGGGGAACTGGCCCGACTGCGAGCAGAAGTGGCAGTCCTCGGGGCAGCCGCCGGTCTTGAGCGAGACGATGCCCTCGACCTCGACCTCGGGGCCGCACCAGCGTTCGCGGACCTCGTGCGCGAGTGCGAGCAGGTCCGGGATGCGCTCTTCGGGGAGCTCCAGCACCTTCAGCACCTGAGCCTCGGTGAGCCCGACGCCTCGTTCGAGCACCTGCTCACGAGCTTCGTCGAGCACGTCGATCTGTTCCGGCGCTGCGGTCACGTTCTCCTCCTCCTGTGGCCTGGCGTGCACTATGCCGCACTGAATCCTTCATCGTGCAGCGACGTAGGTCACTGGACCGCGAACTGAGCCGCGAACGTGTCCGGGTCGAACGCACCCCCGAACCAGGGTGAAAACGATCTCTTGGCGACCGCGAGGAAGTCCACGGGGCCGAGCTTCGTCACACCTTGCGGCAGCGCGCCGAGCAGGGGAGCGCCCGCCGCCTCGGGCAGATCCGCCAGGTTGGTCAGCGACGCGAGGTCCGGGTGCGACGGCCAGCTGCCGACGACGACCCCGATCGACTCGAGCCCGCGCCGTTGCAGCGCCTCGGCCGTCAGAGTCGTCGTGTTCAGCGTGCCGAGCCCCGCCTGGGCCACGATCAGGACGGGCGCGTTCACCGCCCAGGCGATGTCCGCCAGCGTCGACCCGGCCTCGTCGAACCGGACGAGCAGGCCGCCCGCGCCCTCGACCAGCACCAGGTCGTGGGTCTCGTCGAGCGCGGTCACCTCGGCGGCGACGTCCTGGGGGTGCACGGTGGCCATCCCGGCCCTGCGCGCCGCCGTCGCGGGCGCCAGCGGGTCGGGGTATCTCGCCAGCTCACGGGTCGTCACGTCGCCCGCCAGCCGCGCCACCTCCGCGACGTCGCCGGGCTCGCCGGGCAGCAGGCCGGTCTGCGCGGGCTTCAGCACCGCGACCCGTCTGCCTTCTGCCCTGGCCAGCGCCGCGATGCCCGCGGTCACGGCGGTCTTGCCGACCTCGGTCCCGGTTCCGGTGATCACCAGCACGCTCACAGGAACTCACCTTAGGACGTGACATACCGTGACGGCATGACCGAGCAACCGATCGTGATGTACGGCGCCGAGTGGTGCGGCGACTGCCGCCGGGCCAAGTCGTGGCTGACCCGCAACAACGTGCCGTTCACCTATGTCGACGTCGAGAACGACGACGAGGCGCGGGATCGCGCGATCGAGCTCTCCGGACGCAAGAACATCCCCGTCCTGGTGCTGCCGGACGGGGATGTGATGGTCGAGCCGACCGACACCCAGCTGGCGGCCGCGATCAGCGTCTAGCTCTTGCGGTAGAGGCCCACGGGGGCGCCGTCGTAGTCGCCCGGCGCCCCGAACGAGCCCTTGGTCGCCCGGCTGTCGAGGAACAGGTCACCCATGTGAGGGCTGACGTACCACGCCTGCTCGATGCTGCCGGTGCACTGCCACAGCTGCAGCCTGCCGCCCTCCTGGTCGATCTCCTCGAGAGCGACGTCGAGGCACTTGCCGTTGGCCTTGTTGATGATCTGGGTACCGCCCAGCGGGTGTTCCGCCCAGGTCCAGATCTGCTCGTCGCCGCCGAAGCCGCACTTCCACATCTGGACCTTGCCGCCGTCGCGGTCGATCTCCTCCAGCGCCGCGTCGAGGCACTTGTCCGTCCTGTTCCCCGGTTCCTGGAAGTAGATCTTCCCGCCGGCGCCGGCGATGGACCCCGTGAGCCTGCTGAACACGATCGGCTCGTCCGCGGCCCGGGCCGGTGCGGCGAGACCCGTCAGCGCCAGGATGGCCACGCTCAGCGCGGCCGCGATCTTCCCCATGGGATGGAACGCTAGCGGGCTGCGGCCACCACGGCGGAACAGATCTGTGCAACGTCGGCGTCCGTGCTGACGAACGGCGGCATCGTGTAGATCAGGTCGCGGAAAGGCCGCAGCCAGACGCCCTCGTCGACGGCGGCGCGGGTGGCCCGGGCCATGTCCACGGGCTCGTGCAGTTGCACAACACCGATGGCCCCCAACACTCGTACGTCCCGAACTCCGGGCAACGCGCGTGCAGGCGCCAGTCCCGCCGAGAGCCCGGCGGAGATGCGGGCGACCTCGCGCTTCCAGTCCTGCGACAGCAACAGGTCGATGGACGCCAGCGACACCGCCGAGGCCAGCGGGTTGCCCATGAACGTCGGCCCGTGCGCGAGCACCGGCACCTCGCCCTTGCTGATCCCGTCCGCGACCCGCGACGTGCACAGGGTGGCGGCCATCGTCATGTAACCGCCGGTCAGCGACTTGCCGAGACACATGACGTCCGGGCTTACGTTCGCGTGGTCGGCGGCGAACAGCTCACCGGTGCGCCCGAAGCCCGTGGCGATCTCGTCGAACACCAGCAGCACGTCGTGCGCATAGGCCAGCTCGCGCAACACGTGCAGGTAGCGCGGGTCGTGGAAGCGCATGCCCCCGGCGCCCTGCACGACCGGCTCGACGATGATCGCGGCGAGCTCCCCGGCGTGCTCTTCGATCAGGTCCGCGAGGTGCTGGACGTACGCGGTGTCCATCTCGGCCGGCGGCGCGTCCGCGAACACCTGCTGCGGCAGGATTCCACGCCACAGCGAATGCATTCCGCCCTCGGGATCGCACACGGACATCGGGTTGAACGTGTCGCCGTGGTAGCCGCCGCGCCACGTCAGCAGGCGGCTCTTCTCCGGCCGGTTCCGCGAACGCCAGTACTGCAGGCACATCTTCACGGCGACCTCGACCGACACCGAGCCGGAGTCGCAGAGGAACACGTGCTGCAGGTCCGAGGGCGTGATCTCGACGAGCTTCGCCGCGAGCCTGATGGCGGGCTCGTGCGTGAGCCCGCCGAACATCACGTGGCTCATCCGGCCGAGCTGGCCGGTGACGGCCGCGTCCAGCACCGGGTGGCGGTAGCCGTGGATGGCCGCCCACCACGACGACATGCCGTCGACCAGTTCGCGGCCGTCCGCGAGCTTCAGCCGGACACCCGAGGCCTCGGAGACGAGCAGCGGTTCCTGGGTGCCCGGCATCGGGCCGTACGGGTGCCAGACGTGCGCCTGGTCGAGCTTCAGCAGGTCGTCCACCCGGCTGAGGTTAGGCGAGGCGTACCGGGAGGGTGTGCAGGCCGCGGATCAGCGTGCTGTCCCGCCACCCCAGCGTCTCCGGAACGGCTGCGAGCGTCAGGTTCGGGAACCGGGCCAGCAGCTGCGTGAGCGCCACGTCGAACTCCAGGCGGGCCAGCGGCGCGCCGAGGCAGAAGTGGATGCCGTGCCCGAACGCCACGTGGCCCTGCGCGGACCGCGTCACGTCGAGCTGGTCGGCGTTCTCGTAGCGCTGCGGGTCCCGGTTCGCGGCGATCAGCGACACCATGAGGATCTCGTCGGCGGGCACGGTGACGCCACCGAGGTCGACGGGTTCCAAGGTGTAGCGGAAGGTCGCGACGTTGACCGGCCCTTCGAGCCGCAGGAACTCCTCGGTGCTCGCCGGGATCAGCTCCGGGCGGTCCTTGAGGATCTGCAGCTGGTCCGGATTCTTGAGCAACGAGAGCACGGCGTTGCCGATGAGGTTCACCGTCGTCTCGTGGCCCGCCACGAGCAGCAGGAACGCCATCGAGATCAGCTCTTCGGTGTTCAGCCGGTCACCGGAGTCGTCGGCGTGCACGAGTGCGGAGAAGAACGTGTCGTTCGGCTCGGCCTCGGCGATGGCCGTGACGTGCTGGTACAGGAAACCGGCCATCGCGCCCGCGGCGGCCTGGACCTGCTCGGGCGTGCCGAACGACAGCAGCTGGTTGGACCACTCGCGGAAGTCGTCGCGGTTGTCGATCGGGATCCCGAGCAGCTCACAGATCACCGTGATGGGCAGCGGGAACGCGAAGACCTCCAGCAGGTCGACCTCGTCGCCGTCGTTCAGCTTCGCGATCAGCTCGGCCGAGATCTGCTCCACCCGCGGGCGCATCAGCTCGATGCGGCGGGCGGTGAAGGCCTTGGTCACGAGCTTGCGCAGGCGGGTGTGGTGGGGCGGGTCCAGGTTGAGCATGTGGACGGCGAGCGTGGGCTCGACCTCGCGGCGCACGTGCGTCTCGGTGGCGTGCTTGGCCATCAGGTGGCCGCCGGTCTGGATGTTCTTGCTGACCCTGGGGTCGGTGAGAGCGATCTTCGCCTCGTCGTACCGAGTGACAAGCCAGGCTTTGAGACCGTGCGGCAGGATCACTTCCCGCACAGGACCCTCGGCGCGCAACAGGTCGTGCACCTCGTGCGGGTTCTGGACGTAGTCGGCGGGCAACCGGGTGAGTGTCGTCACCTCACCCAGTTAACCCCGTTTACTCAGGCCTCGCCACTATTTCTCGAGCGACCCTCGTTCCTGGACTGTCCACACGTTCCCGTCGAGGTCCGTGAAGTCGAAGAAACTGGCGTGGTTGCGGCGTGCCGGGTCCCTGCCGGGCACGAAGCCGCCCTGCCACTCGGGCATCCCGGCCTTGTGCCGCAACGGACTCACGTCCAGGCCTCGCGCGGCCAGGTCACGATGCGCGGCCTCGATGTCGCTCACCACGAGATACGCGCCGAATCCCGTGCCGAACTGGATCGAACACCCCGAACCCGGCGGAGTGAGCTGAACGACGCGGAAGTGGTCATTGGGCCGATAGTCGACATCCAACTCGAATCCGGCCATTTTCGTGTAGAAGGCGATGGCCCGGTCCACGTCGCTGACGGGGATCGTGAGCACCTCGATGCGGTAGTCCACGTCAGACCAGCACCTCGCCGCCGTCGACGCCCAGCGAGGCGCCGGTCGTGAACGTGTTCGTGAGCGCGAAGAACACCGCGTCCGCGATCTCCTCGGCCCGTCCGACGCGGCCGGCGGGGCTGGTGGCTTCACGGGACGCGAACAGCGCGGCCTTCCTCTCCGCGCCGAGGCCGTCGTAGGCGCCGGTGTCGACGGTTCCGGGCGAGATCGCGTTGACCCGGATCGGTGCGAGCTCGACGGCGAGGCTCCTCGTCACCGCGTCGACGGCGGCATTGGTGGCGCCGACCGCGAGCATGCCCGGCATGACCTTGCGCGCCGAGGCACCGGAGAAGAAGACGAACGAGCCGTCGCGCGGCATCCACGGCGCGAAGTGCCTGGCCAGCAGGATCGGGCCGATGACCTTGACGTCGAACGAGGCCCGCACGGCGTCGCGGTCGAGGTCCGCGACGGTGCCGCGGGCCCTGGCCGACGCGGTGGACACGACGTGGTCGACGCGCCCGACCCGGTCGGCGAGCGCGGCGACGCTGCCCTCGTCGGTGAGGTCGACGTGCTCGTCCTGGTCGCGTCCGGCGAGGACGACCTCTCCACCCGCGGCGCGCACCTTCGCCGCCACCGCCCCGGCGATGCCGCTGTCGCGACCGATGACCAGCACCTTCATCGCTGCTGCTCCTTGATCTCTTCCGGGGTGAGGCCGCGGTCGACGCCGTGCGGCACCACGGTCTGCCCTGGCTCGAGGGCGAGCTTGCGGTCATCGAGGTAGACGTCGACGACGTCCGGTTCGAACGAGACCCAGTCCTTCACCGGCGCGACCTCGGCCCACGCCTCCGGGTACGACCAGGCGGCGCGCTCGCGGTCACCGATGTCGTAGTAACTCGCCAAACCCTTGTAGGGGCAGAAGGTCTCGTCCTCGACGAGTTTCAGGGCCGATGCGTCGACGTCCTCGCGCGGCACGTACCAGCGCGGCGCGAAACCCGACTCGTACAGCGCCAGCGGCCTCTTCGTGTCCGCGACGACCCGGTCGCCGTCACGGACGACGAGATGCCGTGAGGTCTGGCGGATGTCGACGCGGTGGTAGGGGTCGGCCGCGTGCCCGACGATGCGTTCGTCCTCCTCGTAGAACGCTTCCATTGCGCGCCAAGCGAACGCGACCCTGCTCTCCAGCACGCTCGCGTGGGCCGGCAGGTCGACGTGCTGCCACGCCGCGTGCTTCGTGTCCCCCACCGCGAACCACGTGGTGGCGCCGAGGTCGCGATGGTTCGTCGTGCGCGCTTCCTCTTCGAGGCCCGTGACGTCGTCTCGCGGGAAGTACGCGACCGGATAGCGGCCGGGTTCGTGCAGCAGCACGACGTCCTCGCTGTCCGCGACCCACTTCCCGCCGTGCTTCACGCGCATCCGGCGGCGCAGCGGTTCGGCGAACAACAGCCGCTCCGGCAACGGTTCCGGCGTGAGGAACCGGCCCACGGCCTTCGTGCCCAACGGTCCTTGCTGCCACGACAGACCCATGAGCATCTCCTAACCTTTTAAATGATTGTTGCTAGTTAGACAGAGGGTCCTATAACCTGTCAAGGGTCACTTTGGAGGTTAGGAATGCTGCTCGACCTGCTGAACACGACACCCGTGCTGGACGACGGGCAGCACGACGTGCTCGCGGAGGAAGGTCGGCGCTGGCTGGCGGCCCACGACCAGCCCGCCTCCGACGACGAGCTGCGCGCCCTGATCGCGGCACGGGACGCACTGCAGGCCGTGGTGCGAGGGCAGGAGGACGCGGCGGCGCTCGCCCCGTTCGTCGAGGGCGTCCGGCAACGGGCCGGCGTCGACTCGACGGGCGTGGTCTGGCACCTCGACCTGCCCGAAGGACGTACGGCGGCGGCACGGGCCGTGCTCGCCTGGGACGCGCTGCGGCTGTCGAGCCCGGGCAGGCTGCGGCCGTGCGCGAACCCCGACTGCCGGCTGTTCCTGATCGACCACAGCAAGCCGAACAGCGCCCGGTGGTGCTCCATGGCGGTGTGCGGCAACAGGATGAAGGCCCGCCGCCACTACCAGCGCACGCGAGGAGAACAGTGATGGCCCGCCTGCTGTCGCTCAACGTCGGTCTGCCGAAGGACGTCTCGTGGCACGACCGGACCGTCCACACCGGAATCTTCAAGCAGCCGGTCGACGGGCCGTTGACGGTCCGCAGGCTCAACATCGACGGCGACGGCCAAGGCGATCTCGGCGGGCACGGCGGCGAGAACCGTGCGGTGCTGGTGTACCAGCGGGAGTCCTACGAGCACTGGCGGACCGAGCTGGGTCGCGAGTTCGAGTACGGCCAGTTCGGGGAGAACTTCACGGTCGAGGGCCTGGCCGACACCGAGGTCCACATCGGCGACCGGTACCGCGTCGGCACGGCCGAGTTCGAGGTCACCCAGCCGCGCGTCACCTGCTACCGCGTCGGCATGCGGCTGGACGAACCGCGCATGCCGTCGCTGATGGTCGCGCACGGCCGTCCCGGCTTCTACCTGCGCGTGATCACCGAGGGCGAGGTCCAGGCGGGCGACGAGATCGTCCGGACCCGCGTCGGGCGCCACCGGATGAGCGTCGCCACGATCGACGCGTTGCTGTACCTGCCGGACCGCGACACCGAGCAGCTCCGCAAGGCCGTCGACATCCCCGCGCTGAGCCCCGGCTGGCAGGGCTCGTTCCACGACCTGCTGACACCTGCGGAGCCCGAACCCGTTGGCTGGGAGGGGTTCCGGCCGTTGCGGGTCGAGGCGATCACACAGGAGAGCCCGTCCATCAGGTCGTTCCACCTCACCGGGGACGGTCCGCGTCCCGAGGCGGGCCAGTACCTGACCGTGCGCACTCCGGCGGGAGTGCGGAGCTACTCGATCTCGTCGGACTCGTACCGGATCAGCGTCAAACGCGACGGCGTGGTCAGCACCTGGCTGCACGAGCACCTGAAGGCCGGCGACACGCTCGACGTCGCCGCTCCCCGAGGCGACTTCACGCTGCACCCCGGCGACGAACCGGTGATCCTGCTGTCCGCGGGAGTCGGCGTCACCCCGGTGCTCGCGATGCTGCACGCGCTGAAGGACAGCGGCCGCGAGGTCTGGTGGCTGCACACCACCCGCTCAGCCGAGCACGCCTTCACCGCCGAGGTACGCGCGCTCAACCCCACGCACGAGCTCGTCCACTACTCGGACAACGGCCGGCTCACCCGCGCGAGCCTCGCCGATCTGCCCGCCAACGCGAGCGCGTATCTGTGCGGCCCCAACGCTTTCATGGCCGACATGCGTGAGGCACTGATCGAACGGGGCCTCGACCCCGCCCGCATCCACAGCGAGCTGTTCGGTGCCCGCACGGCCATCAACCCGGGCCTGGTCGCCACCGACGCCGTTGCCCCGCACCAGCCCGTTCCCGCAGGCACCGGCCCGAAGATCACGTTCGCCCGCAGCGGACTCACGGTGGCGTGGCGCGACGACGCGTCCCTGCTCGACCTGGCCGAGGCCTGCGACGTGCCGACCCGGTGGTCGTGCCGCACCGGCGTCTGCCACACGTGCGTGACCCCGGTGCTGTCCGGCACGGTGACCACCCGGCCGGACCCGCTGGAACCACCGGCCCCCGGCAGCGCGCTGATCTGCTGCGCGCGACCGGAGACGGACCTGGTCCTCGATCTCTAGCGGTGGATCGTGATGCCGCGGATGGTCTTGAGGTCACCGAAGAGCGACGGCGTCGTGTCGACCCGGAAGTTGCCCACCACCAGCATCTCCTTCGACTTGTCGCGCTTCTGCACCTCCAGGTGCACGGCGACCTGGCCCTCGTGCGACTTGAACACGCTCTTCAGTTCCTCGATCAGCTCGGGCGTCAGCGTCTTGGTCTGCAGTCCGAGGACGAGGGGCGGGTCAGCGCCGGGGTTCGCCTCCGCGTCGCTGATGTCGAGCGGGACGACTCCGTCACCGAAGATCGCCATCTTGTCCTCGCGCCAGTTCACCCGGCCCTTCACGCACACGGCCGAGTCGAGCTCGAGGTCGTCGCGCAGCACCTCGTAGGACTTCGGGAAGAACAGCACCTCGATGGACGCGTCCAGGTCCTCGATGACCGTGATCGCCCACGGCAGGCCGTTCTTGTTCACCCGGCGCTCGATCGACGAGATCATGCCCGAGACGATCAGCTCGCCTTCCTTGGGCGGATCGTCGAGCACGACCGCGATCGGCCTCGGCGCGAACTTGCGCAGGATCCGTTCCGCGCCGTCGAGGGGGTGCGAGGACACGTACAGCCCCAGCATCTCCTTCTCGAGGCTCAGCATCTGCTTGCGCGGGTACTCGTCGGTGCCGAACTTGAGGTGCGCCAACGGAGAGGTGCTGTCGTCCTGGTCGTCGGCGCTGTCGCCGCCGAACAGGTCGAACTGGCCCTCCGCCTCCTTGCGCTTGATCGGGACGACGGCGTCGACCGCGTCCTCGTGCACCTGGATCAGCGACAGCCGCGGGTGGCCGAACGCGTCGAACGCGCCCGCCTTGATCAACGACTCGATCACACGTTTGTTGCAGGCCACGAGCTCGGACTTGTCCATGAAGTCCGTGAAGGACGTGTAGGCGCCCTTCTCCTTGCGGCTCTTGATGATCGACTCGACGACGTTCGCGCCGACGTTGCGGATCGCGCCCAGGCCGAAGCGGATGTCCGTGCCGACCGCACCGAAGCGCAGCGCCGACTCGTTGACGTCCGGCGGGAGGACCTTGATGCCCAGGCGGCGGCACTCCGCGAGGTACACCGCGGACTTGTCCTTGTTGTCACCGACCGACGTCAGCAGGGCGGCCATGTACTCGGCGCGGAAGTTCGCCTTGAGGTACGCCGTCCAGTACGAGATCAGGCCGTACGCGGCGGCGTGCGACTTGTTGAACGCGTAGCCGGCGAACGGGAGGATCGTGTCCCACAGCGCCTGGATCGCCTCGTCGGAGAACCCGCGCGGGTCGTTGCGCATGCCCTGCTGGAAGCCCTCGAACTCCTTCGCGAGGACCTCGGCCTTCTTCTTGCCCATCGCCTTGCGGAGCACGTCCGCGCGGCCCATCGAGTAGCCCGCGACCTCCTGGGCGATGAACATGATCTGCTCTTGGTAGACGATCAGACCGTGCGTCTCGCCGAGGATCACCTTGAGCGGTTCCTCGAGCTGCGGGTGGATCGGCTTGACTTCCTGACGGCCGTTCTTGCGGTCCGCGTAGTCGTTGTGCGCGTTCACACCCATCGGACCGGGGCGGTACAGCGCGCCGACCGCGACGATGTCCTCGAACGTCGTCGGCTGCATGCGGCGCAGCAGGTCGCGCATCGGCCCGCCGTCCAGCTGGAACACGCCGAGCGTGTCACCGCGGCCGAGCAGCGCGTAGGTCTCCGGGTCGTCCAGCGTGAGCTTGTCGAAGTCCGGGACCGCGTCCTTGCCGCGGTTGGCCTCGATGTTCTCGATCGCGTCGCCCATGACCGTGAGGTTGCGCAGCCCGAGGAAGTCCATCTTGAGCAGGCCGATGTTCTCGCACGACGGGTAGTCCCAGCCGGTGATGAACGAGCCGTCGTCGCGGTACCAGAGCGGGATGGACTCCGTCAGCGGGTCCTTCGACATGATCACCGCGCAGGCGTGGACGCCCGCGTTGCGGATCAGGCCCTCGAGACCGAGCGCGGTGTCGAAGATCTCCTTCACCTGCACGTCGGTTTCCAGCAGCGACCGGACCTCGGCCGCCTCGCCGTAGCGCGGGTGGCTCTTGTTGACGATGCCGTTGAGCGGGATGTCCTTCGCCATGATCGGCGGCGGCAGCGCCTTGGAGATCTTGTCGGCGATCGCGAAGCCCGGCTGACCGTGGTGCACGCGCGCCGAGTCCTTCAGCGCCGCCTTCGTCTTAATCGTGCCGAACGTGATCACCTGCGCGACCTTGTCGGCGCCGTACTTCTCGCTGGCGTAGCGGATCATCTCGCCACGCCGGCGGTCGTCGAAGTCGATGTCGATGTCGGGCATGGCGGTGCGCTCGGGGTTCAGGAACCGCTCGAACAGCAGACCGTGCGGGATCGGGTCGATGTTCGTGATGCCCATCGCCCACGACACGGCGGCACCCGCGGCCGAACCACGGCCGGGACCGACGCGGATGCCCACGCTGCGGGCGTAGCTGATCAGGTCGGCGACGATCAGGAAGTACGCCGGGAAGCCCTTGTCGATGATGACCTGGGCCTCGAAGTCGCAGCGCTTGATGTACTCGTCGGGAACTTCCTTGCCGGCGAACCGCCACTCCAGGCCGCGCCGGATCTCCTTGCGGAACCACGACGCCTGGTCCTCGCCCTCGGGGACCTCGAAGTTCGGGATGCGGTCCTTGACGCTCCAGATGTCGTCGTAGGACTCGACCATCGACGCGACGAGCAGCGTGTTGTCGCACGCCTCCGGCAGGTCCTTCCAGATCTGCCGCATCTCCTCGGACGACTTCAGGTAGTAACCGTCGCCGTCGAACTTGAACCGGTTCGGGTCGGTCAGCATCTTGCCGGACTGCACGCAGAGCAACGCGGAGTGCGTGTCCGCCTGGTCCTTGGTGACGTAGTGGCTGTCGTTCGTCGCGAGCGGCGGGATGCCGAGCTTCTTGCTGATCTCCAGCAGACCGTCGCGGACGCGGCGCTCGATCTCCAGGCCGTGGTCCATCAGCTCCAGGAAGAAGTTCTCCTTGCCGAAGATCTCCTGGTAGTCGGCGGCGGCCTTGAACGCCTCGTCGACCTGCCCGAGCCGCAGGCGGGTCTGCACCTCGCCGGACGGGCAGCCGGTCGTCGCGATGATGCCGTCGGCGTGCTCCGAGACGAGCTCGCGGTCCATGCGGGGCTTGTAGTAGTAGCCCGTCTTGCTCGCCTCGGTGTGCAGCCGGAAGAGGTTGCGCAGACCGTCCGCGTTGCGCGCCCACATCGTCATGTGCGTGTACGCGCCGGCACCGGAGATGTCATCGCTGCGCTGGCCGGGGTCGCCCCAGGCGACCGGCTTCTTGTGCAGGCGGTTGTGAGGCGCGAGGTAGGCCTCGATGCCGATGATCGGCTTGATGCCGGTCTTCATCGCCGTTTGGTAGAACTCGTCGGACCCGTACATGTTGCCGTGGTCGCTCATGCCCACGGCCGTCATGCCGAGCCGCTCGGCCTCCTCGAACAGCGGGGCCACCTTGGCCGCACCGTCGAGCATCGAGTACTCGGTGTGCACGTGCAGGTGCACAAACGAGTCCGCCACCGGCAACCCCCTTGTATGGCAAGCGTTTTAGCGCGAATGAGGGGAACGGAAGGCCCCTGGCGCCCGTCGAGACTAGCCGACCGGAGCGGGCTGGGGCACGCGGCCCCGCCGGAGGAAATCCAAGATCTTCTACCGTGCGGAGCCGGGCATTGTACGACCCCCGCACGACAGCGCACGTTGCCTTGATCTCGATCCGGTACGCGGTGTCACGGTGATCGCGAGCGGCGGGTAGCGTTCTTTTCGTGGTGCCCCCCGATCCCGTAGACGCCCGCCTGCTCGCCGTTCTCGCCGAGTCAGGTCGCGCCGCCGTGCACGAGATCGCGCAACGCCTGGGCATGGACCCGCGCGAGGCCGCCATGCGCCTGATCACCCTCTCGGGCAGCGGCCTGCCGTTGCTGGTCGGGGTGGAGTGCGACCCGAACGGCGTGCGCAGGGCCCTCGCGAACGCCGCCGCCTACGGCAACTACATGGGCGGCCCGCCGTCCGGTCCGTACGCGGTGCACCAGAGCGGGCCCCACCCGGTCCAGCAACAGCAGCAGTACCAGGCGCCGATCAGCCAGCCGTTCCCCGCGCAGCAGCCTCCGCCGCAGGCCACGTGGGGTCCGCCGCAGTCCGCGGGCTGGGTGCGCGCGGACCAGCCGCAGCCCAAGGCCGTCGTCTCGCGCACCGGCAAGATCGGCACGGCCCTGGAGGCGGACAGCCTCGAGGGTGCCCGTCTCACGATCCAGCTCGTCGAGGTCGTCGACCCGGCGGACTTCCTGTTCACCGCGGCCGGCTACAAGCTCGCCGAGGGCGAACGGGCCGTGGTCGTGCACACCGAGGTGACGAACGCCTCGCAGGTGCCCTACACCTCGCTGCCGGACATGTACCTGGTGCTGGTGACGAAGACCGGCGAGACCGTGACGAAGGCGCCCGTGTCGCTGTCCTCGCGGCCCGCGCACAAGCTCGGCGTGCAGCCCGGTGAGACGGCGGGCGGGCACAGCGTGTTCGTGCTGCCGGACGAGACGCAGGTCATCCAGGTCCGCTGGAGCGTGCGTCCCGAGGTCGACCAGAACACCCTGGTCTGGACCGTCGAGGACTAACTCAGCACCCGCAGTGCCTCGGCGTGCACGCCCGGTGCGGCCGCCAGGTACTCACGGCTCGTCAGCTCCCACGGTGTGCCGTCGAGGTCGGTGACGACACCGCCCGCTTCCTGCACCAGCAGCACACCTGACGCGTGCGCGCGCACGTTGTCGTTCTGCCAGTGCACGTCCATCCGTCCGGCGGCGACCTGGGCGAGCTGGTGCGTGACCGGCACGGAGATCCGGACGTAGAGGGCGTGCTTCGCCATCGCGCTGTAGGAGGCGCCCACCCGGTCGGCCATCTCCGGTCCCTGGCCGGGCTGGGCCTGACCGGTGCCGGCCAGCGCGCCGTCCAGCGAGGTCTTGTCCGAGACCCGCAGCCGCACGCCGTTGAGGAACGCACCCTCGCCCTCGACGGCTGTGAACATCTCGTCGAACAGCGGGAAGTAGACGACCGCGAGCACCGGGCGGCCGTCGCGGACGAGGCTCACGCCGATGTTCCAGTCGGTCATGCCCTGGACCGCGTTCATGTTGCCGCCGACCGGGTCGACGAGCCACCACTCGCCGGAGCCGAGGGGGCCGGAGCCGTGTTCGTCGTCGAGCCACCTCGCCTCAGGGCGGATCTCGGCCAGCGCGAGCATCAGCAGGTCCGCGACGGCGGCGTCGTTGGCCTTCAAGGCGGCGACGAGTTCCGTGAGAGAGGACGCGCGGGACTCCGTCGAGTAGCGCTTCAGCAGTCGCGCTCCGGCACGGCGAACGGCGGCGGTAGTGGCGGCGAGCATGTCATCCTCCAAGATTGGCTGTTATGCAAGCGGATCTGAACCTGCTGACCGTGCTGGACGCACTCCTCGAGGAGGGCAGCGTGATGGGGGCCGCACAGCGGCTGCACCTGTCGTCGCCCGCGGTCAGCCGGACGCTCGGGCGCATCAGGAAGGTCACCGGCGACGACATCCTCGTGCGGACGGGCCACACGATGACGCCCACGCCGTACGCGCTCGGGATCGCCGACGAGGTGCGGCGGCTGGTCCGCCAAGCGAACGCCGTGCTGGCGCCGAGCCGTGAGCTGGACCTGGCCGAGCTGGACCGCACGTTCACCGTCCAGTGCCACGACGCCCTGGCCTCGTCGGTGGTGCCGGCGTTGATCGGGCGGATCGCGGAGCAGGCACCCGGTGTGCGGCTGCGGGTGCTCGCCGAGCACTCCGCCGACACCGACGACCTGCGGCACGGCCGGGTCGACCTGGAGCTCGGCGGTGGCAGGCCCGAGCTTCCCGAGTTCCGCTCGGAGACGCTCGGCACCGATCCGCTCGCGGTGGTCATGCGGTCCGGCCACCCGTGCACCGAACTGGACCTGCACGCGTACGCGGCCTACCCGCACGTGCTGGTGTCGCGGCGAGGAAGGCTGACCGCCCCGATCGACGACCTGCTGGCGGCGGAAGGCTTGCGGCGCAGGGTGATCGCGACCGTGGCGACGGTGCACTCGGCGGTGCAGATCGCAGCCGCGAGCGACGCGCTGGTCACCACCACGACACTCCTGTGCCGGCCGTTGATCGAGGCGTTCGGGCTGGTCACCCTGCCGTTGCCGGCCGAGTCCCCGGAAGCGTCGATCAACTGCAACTGGCACCAGCGCTACGACTCCGACCTCGCCCACGCCTGGCTGCGCGACCAGGTGCGGACGACCGTGCAGGAGGTCCTAGGCGGCTAGCGGCAACGCGACGGCACCGGGAAAGCGGGGGTTCTCGGCCTCGTCGAGCATCGCGGCGGCCACGGTCTCGCGGCTGACCTTGGCCCCGAGGTCGAACGGCGGCGCGGCGTCCAGCCCGACCGTGCGGCCGGGCTCGAACGGCTCGTCCGTGAGCACCCCGGCGTGGAAGACGGTGCCGCCGGCGGCGAGAACGGTGTCGTCGGCCGCGACCTTGTCCGGGATCCGGTCGCCGAAGAACTTCCAGAGCACGGCCGCACCCTCGCCCGCCGCCTCGGCCGACGCGCCCGTCCCGTACGCGCCGAGCCAGATGATCCGGCGCGGCCCGGCGGCGACGACGGCCCGGGCGCCGTCGAGCAGGACACCCGGACGGTCCGTGCCGAGGCCGGACAGGACGACCGACTCGGCGTCGATGGTCAGCGGACCGCTCACGTCACCCGCGACCTTGGTCAGCAGCGGGTGTTCGAGCGTGATCCGCTCGGGGTCGCGGGCGATCGCGGTGACGGTGTGGCCCCGCTCCAACGCCTGGCGGGTGAGGGCGAGACCGGTGCGGCCCGAGGCCGCGAGAATCGTCAGGTGCATGCCCAGAACGCTATTGAGCACGCCGGTTAACATCAAGTGCAACCTAGCTAACCGGCGATTTACCCAGACGCAATCAGCCTTCTTCGCGCAGCTTCTCCAGGGAAGCGGCCAGGTCAGCCGGGTACTCGGAGGTGTAGGACACCCACTGGCCGTCCGCCGGGTGGTGGAAACCGAGCTGACGCGCGTGCAGCCACTGCCGCGTCACGCCGAGCCGCTTGGCCAGCGTCGGGTCGGCGCCGTACGTCAGGTCGCCCACGCACGGGTGGTGCAGCGCCGAGAAGTGCACACGGATCTGGTGCGTGCGCCCGGTCTCCAGGTGCACCTCGACGAACGACGCCGCGCGGAACGCCTCGATGACCTCGTAGTGCGTGATGGACGGCTTGCCGTCCTGCATCACGGCGAACTTGTAGTCGTGCTTGGGGTGACGGTCGATCGGGGCGTCGATGGTGCCCTTGATCGGGTCCGGGTGCCCCTGGACGATCGAGTGGTAGACCTTGTCGACGGTCCGTTCCTTGAAGGCGTGCTTCAAAGCCGAGTACGCGGACTCGGACTTCGCGACCACCATCACGCCGGTCGTGCCGACGTCGAGCCGGTGCACGACGCCCTGACGCTCGGCGGCCCCGGACGTGGCGACGCGGTGGCCGGCGGCGGCGAGGCCACCGACGACGGTCGGCCCGGTCCAGCCCGGCGACGGGTGCACGGCGACACCGACGGGCTTGTCGACGACGATGATGTCGTCGTCCTCGTGGATGATGACCAGACCCTCGACGGGGATCGCCTGGACGGTGATCGGCTGCGGCGGGGCCGGCAGCGTGATCTCCAGCATCGACCCGGCGGTGAGCCGGTCGGACTTGCCCACGACCCGGCCGTCGACCAGCACGTCGTCGGCGTCGGCGATGCCGGCCACGACGGTGCGGGACAGACCGAGCAGCTTCGCGAGGCCGGCGTCGACGCGCATGCCGTCCAGACCGTCGGGAATCGGCAGCGTTCGGTAACCGCTCACGCGGGGTGCCTCGACCTTCTTCTCCTTGCAGAACCCGCTAAATCTACCAGGACCAGCTACTTCGTCTCCTGGAGACCGTCGGTCTCCACGAGCGGCTCGACCTCCTTGACGACGGTCCCGTCGTAGTCGTGCTGCAGCAGCGCCAGGACGATGATCGTCACGCCACCGCCGACGATCGCCATGTCGGCGATGTTGAAGACCGGCCACACCCGGCCGTACGGGTCGAACAGCGACAGGAAGTCGACGACGTGGCCGCGCATCGGGCCGGGTTCGCGGAACAGCCGGTCTGCCAGGTTGCCGACCGCACCGCCCAGCACCAGGCCGAGACCGACGGCCCACTTCTGCGAGCGCAGGTTGCGCGAGATCCAGACGATGAACCCGGCGACGCCGAACGCGATCAGCGCGAGGACCCACGTCATGCTCTCGGCCAGGCCGAACGCGGCACCGGGGTTGCGGACGAACGTCAGGTAGAGCGCGCCGCCGAAGATCTTGATCGGGTCCGCGCCCTCCAGCAGCGCGACCGCCACGACCTTGGTGAGCACGTCGAGTGCCAGCACGGCGGCCGCGAGGATCGCCAGCATCCTGATCTTCGGTTCCGGCAGCGAACCCGCGAACGAGCCGGAGATCGAGAACTCCTCGTCGTCCTCCACCTTGGCGGGGGACTCCGCGGGCTTCTCCTGCGCGTCCGGCTCCCCGGCCACCGTCCCGGGCTCGCCGACCTGCGTTTCCGCAGGCTTCTCGGCGACCTCGCCCGAGGTCTTCGCAGCGGCCTTGTCCGGGGTCTCGGCCTCGTCGCTCACCAGGTCAGTGTCCACTACAGGGACTACGCGAGGAACGGCGGCAGGGTTCGGTCGTCGTTCTGCGGAACCCAGCGGCCGTCGCGCTGCTCGTAGGTCCACTTCGGACCTTCGGTGACGAGAGCGCGCAGCGCCGCGACCAAACGATCCACGTGCTCGGCCGTCGTGCCGAGGCCGATCGACGCGCGCACGGCCCGTTCCTCGTGCGATCCGACCTGCTTGACCAGGCGGCCCACGATCACGTGCGCGCAGAACGCGCCGTCGCGCACACCGATGCCGTACTCGGCGGACAGCGCCGCCGCGAGGAAGCCCGCGTCGAAGCCGGAGATGGTGAAGCTCACGACGCCGACCTTGTCCGCGTCGGTCAGGATCGCCAGCTCGCGGAAGCCCGGGATCGTGCGCAGCCCGGACCGCAGGCGGGCCAGCAGCTCCTGCTCGTGCGCGACGGTCTGCTCCCAGTGCCGCGACAGGATCTCGCACGCCGCGGCCAGCGCGTGCACGCCGACGACGTTCGGGCTGCCGGCCTCGTGCCGCTCGGGCACCGCGGACCAGGCCACGCCGAGGCGGTCGCCGTGGTCGGTCACCTTCGACGTGGCGCCGCCGCCGACCAGGTACGGCTGGGCCTGCTGCAACCAGTCGGCGCGGCCGACGAGCACACCGGCGCCGAACGGGGCGTAGATCTTGTGGCCGGAGAACACCACGTAGTCGACGCCCAGCTCACGGGCGTTGATCGGGCGGTGCGGGGCGAGCTGGGCGGCGTCGAGCGCGATCCGCGCGCCGTGGCGGCGGGCGACCTTCGCGAGCTCGGCGACCGGCCACAGCTCCCCCGTGACGTTGGACGCCCCGGTGACGATCACGAGCCGGGGGCCGACCGGGGCGGCGGCGAGGGCCCGGTCCAGCGCGACGATCGCAGCGCCGGACGAAGAAGGTGCGGGGATCCGCTGGACGTGCGGACCCTTCCAGGGCAGCAGAGCGGCGTGGTGCTCGCTGTCGAACAGGACGACGGCGGTGTTCTTGGGAACGCTGCGCGCCAACAGGTTCAGCGAGTCGGTGGTGTTGCGGGTGAAGACGACGGCGTCGGAGGCGTGCGCCCCGACGAACCGGCGGACGCGGTCGCGGGCCTGCTCGTAGACGCGGGTCGAGACCTGGGAGGCGAACCCGGCGCCGCGGTGCACGCTGGCGTACCAGGGCAACAGCTCGTCGACGGCGTCGCGCACCTCCTGCAGACAGGGTGCCGACGCGGCGTGGTCGAGGTTGGCGTAGGTCACGCGCTCTCCGGTGACCAGGGGGACGCGCAGGTCGGCGCCGACGACGGCCGGAACGGCGGTGGTGGTTCCAGGGGTGATCGCGAGCGTCATCGAGCTGCCTCCGAGGCCAGGGGCCCCGTTGTGCGAAGGCCCGCGCTTGACCGGCGCCCCACGCGCCGGACCAGGTCCTCACCAAGGGCACCCCACCGCGGTTGGAGGGTTGCCGGCCAGCAAGCTTGGGCTTGACGCTGGCTCTCATGACCTGCCGACGACGTTAGCGGAGGGTGACCGCCTCGTCGACACCCGATCACATGCTGAGAAGCCTCGGAGACCGACTAATCCCCGGTCTCGCCCTTCCACCTGGCGTAGCGACCGGCCCGGTCGACGGCACGAACGCGCCGCTCAGCGGCATCGCGCGCCTCCTCGGTGGTGACGATGAGCAACTGGTCCTCGGTCTGCAGCCGGGTCGTCGGTTGTGGCGTGAAACTCTTCCCCGACCGGACCACGAGGCTGACCGTGGCGCCGCTGGGCAGCCGCAGCTCGGACATGTAGACGCCGTGCAGCTTCGAACCGCGCTGGATGTGGACCTGCAGCAGGTCGGCGCCGAGCTCGTCGAGCGGCGAGGAGTCGACCTGGACCTCCACCGCCTCGCCGGTCTTCACCAGCCCGAGCCGCCGGGCGAGCAACGGCAGCGTCGTGCCCTGCACGATCGTCAGCACGATGACCAGCAGGAACACCACGTCGACCAGCTGTCGTGCGCCCTCGACGCCCTGGATCAGCGGGATCAGCGCGAACACGATCGGCACCGCGCCTCGCAGCCCCGACCAGGAGAGGAACGCCTGTTCCCGCCACGGCACCTTGAACGGCAACGAGGCCAGCACCACCGACAGCGGGCGCGCGACGAACGTCAGCACCAGACCCGCGATCAACGCGGGGAACAGCACGTCGAGCAGCCGCGACGGCGAGGCGTAGAGGCCGAGCAGCACGAAGAGCCCGATCTGGGCGAGCCAGCCGAGACCTTCGGCGAACGAGAGCGTGTCGGCGCGGTGCGGCAGGCGGGCGTTGCCGAGGACCAGCGCGGCGACGTACGTGGCGAGGAATCCGGAGGCGTGCACGAGATCGCCGGCCGTGTAGGCCATCACGCACACCGCCACCGTGGCGAGCGGGTACAGGCCGGTGGAGGGCAGTGCCGCGCGTCTCAGCCCGGCCCCGCCGAGGAACCCCAGCGCTACGCCGACGAGCGCGCCCGCGCCGAGTTCGTAGATCACCAGCAGCGGCGCGGTCCAGGAGATCTGGTCCGACGAGGCCAGCAGCACCACGGCGATGTAGACCGGCGCGTCGTTGAGGCCGGACTCCAGTTCGAGCGCGCCCGTGAGCCGCGCGCCGACGCCCAGTGAACGCAGGACGCTGAAGACGGCGGCCGCGTCGGTGGACGAGAGCACCGCGCCCCACAGCAACGCCATCCGCCAGTCGAGGCCCAGCAGGAAGTGCAGCGCCGTCCCGGTCACCGCCACGCTGACGACAACGGCCACTGTGGACAGTGCGACGCCCAGCCACAGCGATGACTTCACCGCGTTCCAGCGGGTCGTGATGCCACCCTCGGTGAGGATCAGCACCAGCGCCGCGATGCCGAGCGACTGGGTCAGGTCGGCGTCGTCGAACTTGATGCCGAACACAGACTCGCCGAGCAGCACGCCGATGCCGAGGTACAGCAGGAGTGAGGGCAGGCCGAGCCTGGTCGACACCCGCACCGCGATCACGGAGATCAGCAGTACGGCAGCGCCGATGCCCAGGACCGCTGTCACGTCACCCACCTGGACCATTCTGGTTGATCACCACCGAATCCGACGAATCAGACGAGTCAACAACTCCAGCCGTTCGCCCCTACCGAGCCCATGCACGACGGAGCATGTTGATCAGTGGCTCAATCCCTACCCTGCACGGAGTTGAACCATGAGGATCCTGATCGCGCTGGCGGCCGCCTTGATGGTGACCGGAGCGACCTCAGCGCAAGCAGCGGCGCCGGCCGCACTGGCGGCGCCGAACATCAACGTCGCGAACGTACAAGCTCACCTGAACCAGTTCCAGTCCATCGCCAACTCCAACGGCGGCAACCGCGCACACGGACGACCGGGGTACCTGGCCTCGATCAACTGGGTGAAGAGCAAGCTCGACCAGGCCGGGTACACCACGCGCGTCCAGTCGTTCACCTCGAACGGCTCGACGGGCTACAACCTGATCGCCGACTACCCCGGCGGTGACCTGAACAACGTCGTGATGGTCGGTGGCCACCTCGACAGCGTCTCGGCGGGTCCCGGCATCAACGACAACGGCACCGGCTCGGCGTCGATCCTGGAGATCGCGCTCCAGGTGAAGGCGACCGGGTTCCAGCCGACCAAGCACCTGCGGTTCGGCTGGTGGGGCGCGGAGGAACTCGGCCTCGTCGGCTCGACGTACTACGTGAACTCCCTGTCGTCGACCGAGAAGTCGAGGATCAAGGCGTACCTGAACTTCGACATGACCGGCTCGCCGAACCCGGGTTACTTCGTCTACAGCTCCTCAGGCCAGCCCACCGGTTCGGCGGCGCTGACGCAGCGGCTGCAGGCGGGCTTCAGCTCACTGGGCGTCTCGACGGAGCTGACGAACGTCGGTGGCCGTTCGGACCACGCGGCGTTCGCCCGCGCGGGCATCCCGACCGGTGGCACCTTCACCGGCGCCGAGGGCATCAAGACCTCGGCGCAGGCGTCGAAGTGGGGTGGCACGGCCGGTCAGGCCTTCGACCGCTGCTACCACCGCTCGTGCGACACCACGTCGAACGTCAACGCGACCGCGCTCGACCGCAACGCCGACGTGATCGCCAGCACGCTCTGGGCCACCGCGGCCTGATCACTTCGCGGTGAGCACCTGCACGGCCTCGTCGAGCACCGGTTCGACGAGGCCGGGCAGGGTGATCCACATCTGGGCCTGGCCCAGGTAGAGGCTGAACGCGATCAACGCGCGCTTCCTCGCCTGGGCCTCGCCGAACCCGAGCTGCCCGAACAGCTCCGTCAGGTAGCCGATCCGCTTCTCCGTGACGCGCTGGAGCACCGGCGCGATCACCTCGTTCTGCGCGGCCGCCTGCAACGCCATCTCCACCGACCCCTTGCGGGTGGTGTCGAGCACCATGGCGAACAACGTCCGCAGCTTGTCCTCGGGGGTCTGCTCGGACTCGACGAGCTCGATGACCTTCTCGGTGTGTTCCCGTTCCCACCGCTCGACCGTCGCCTGCAGCAACGCGTCGCGGGTCGGGAAGTGGTGGTAGACGCTGCCCTTCGTGGCTCCGGCCCGCGCGGCGAGCGGCTCGACGGCGACGGCGTGGAGCCCGCCTTCGGCCAGGGCTCTCAGCGCTATCTCAGTCCAGTCGTCACGATTCCGCCGCACCACGCTTCCATACGCTACCGTACGTTCTCGGAACATACGCCACCGTATGGAGGTCGGTCATGATCAGGAACGTCCACACCCGCGACCTCGGCGTGCCCGCCGGCCCGTTCGTCGAACGCGTCCAGGAGCTTTGGCCACCCGCCTGGGGCAAGCAGGAGTTCGACCGCCCGCTGGGGGTCGGCGCCGACGGCGGGCACGGCCCGATCCGCTACCGCTGCACGGAGTTCGTGCCCGGCGAGTCGATCACCTTCGAGTTCACCGGGATGTCGGGCAGCCACACGCTCTCGGCTTCCGGGGACGTGTTGCGGCACGAGCTGATCGGAACCTTCGGGTTCGCGGACCGGCTGCGCTGGGCGCTCGTGATCCGCTGGCTGCACGACGCGTGCATCGAGGACCTGTTCGACGCCTGCGAACGCGCGGCGGGCAGCGAGCCGGCTGTTCCGGCCCGCTGGTCACCATGGGTCCGACTGGTGCGACGCCTGTTCACGCCACGGCGTCAGCCGGCGGCTGGCCGCGATCGCTCACGACACGCGTGAGCCGGTTTCCCGAGAGCGGTCCGGAACAGCCGAACCCACGCCGTCACCGTCCTCACACACCTCCGGAACAGTCGAGCAGCAGCGGAACGGATCCCGGTTCCGTGCTGGACGCGCCGTAGATGTCGCCCTCGTCGGTGAGCGAGGGGTACGCCGGAACGGTGGGCACCGCACGAGAACCGCTGGGATCAGCCCACAACTCCTTGTCACCCCACAGGGTCCTGCCGAGCACGTGACCGTGCGAGTTCGCCGCCAGGACCTCGGCGGCGAAGGCGTACGGCTCGCTCGCGGCACCCGTCACGTCCCACCTGACGACCTGCGAGTCCACGACGCCGACCGCGTGGTTCCCGCGCACCGTGCGCACTTCGGCGTTGCCGAGAGAGACGACCTCGCCGGACGGGCGGATCCAGTGCGTGCCACCGCTCGAGCCGGCCAGCACCGACCCGTCGTCGGCGATGCCCACCGGGCTCCACGACGCGTCCGTACCCGGGACCTGGTGCGGTACAGCGGAATCCGCCGGCCACACCACGGGCTTGCCGTCCGAACGGCCGAGCACGTCGCCGCGCTCGTTGAGGTCGAACGCCTCCACCCGGTACTCGCCCGGTAACCCTTGCAGGCCCTGCACCGAGTCGGGAACTCCCGGCCGCCACCGCGCGGCGGCCGGGAACAGGGACGCCGACAGGATCACCACGCCGGACGAGTTGATGTCCTGCGCCGACGTCGGGTTGCGGAAGAACGACAGCTGGTCGAGCAGCTGCCCGTCCTTCCACACCAGCGCCGTGCTCCCGGACATCGACCAGAAAGAGCCGGTGCCCACCGCGAACGAGCCGGCCGCGGCCGCCACGCCCTCGCTTCTCACGGCAGGCGGCACCGGCAGCTCGACGAAGTCCCACGACCGGCACGCCGCCACCGGATCAGCCACCGGATCGGCCACCGCGGTGGCCGGAGCCAGCACACCGGCCGAAAGGAGCAGTGCGCTCGCGAAGACGCGCCATCCCCCAGACAGAACCATCACAATCCCCTTTGCTGTTGGCCTGTTCCGACCGTAGCGACGGGGTCCGACAGTTTTTCGCGGTCGCACGCCGAGGGGCCGCCGTCCGAAGACAGCGGCCCCTCGGTTCACTCGTTCAGGTCACGCCTTCGCGACCGCCACCTTCACCTTGGCGCCGTCGCCGACCGTGCCCTCGGAGGTGCCCTCACCGAACACCACCGCGGACGTCAGCGTCTCCGCCTGGACGAACGCCAGGTGGGGCTCCACCGCGGTCCTCACCGCGTCCGGCAGCTCCAGCGTCAGCGTGATCCGGTCGGACACGTCGAGCTGAGCGTCCTTGCGGGCCTGCTGCACCACGCGCACCAGGTCGCGCGCGACACCCTCGGCCTCCAGCTCCGGCGACACCACCGTGTCGAGCACGACGACACCGGCACCACCGGGCAGCGCGGCCGTGGCGGCGGGATCCGTTGCCACCAGACGCTGTTCGTACTCGCCCTCGAACAGCTCGACGCCGGCGGCGACGATCCTGCCGTTCTCCTCGGACCAGTCACCGGCCTTGACGGCCTTGATGACCTTCTGCACGTTCGGGCCGAGGCGCGGGCCGGCCGCACGCGCGTTGACGACCAGCTGGAACTGCCCGTAGGCGTCGACGTCCGTGGACAGCGACACCTCCTTGACGTTGACCTCGTCGCGCACGATCCCGGCGAAGTCCTCCAGCGAGCCCGCCACCGGCGACGCCACCGTCAGCCGCGCCAGCGGAAGCCGCACGCGCAGCTTGTTCGCCTTGCGCAGCGACAACGCCGTCGAGCAGACGTCGCGCACCTCGTCCATCGCCGCCACCAGCGCGTCGTCCGCCGGCACGTCCGACACCGACGGGAAGTCCGTCAGGTGCACCGAACGGCCACCGGTCAGCCCGCGCCACACGACCTCGGCCGTGTACGGCAGCAACGGCGCCGTCACGCGCGTGACGACCTCCAGCACGGTGTGCAGGGTGTCGATCGCGTCCTGCTCGCCGTCCCAGAACCGCTGCCGCGACCGGCGCACGTACCAGTTCGTCAGCACCTCCAGGTACTCGCGCACCAGCTGGCACGCGCCGGAGATGTCGTAGACGTCCATCGCAGCCTGGACGTCGCGCACCAGGTCGTGCGTCTTCGCCAGCGCGTACCGGTCGAGCACGTTCTTCGAGTCGACGCGCCACGTGCCCTCCTTCCCGGAGGCGTTGGAGTACAACGCCAGGAAGTACCAGGAGTTCCACAGCGGCAGCACCGCCTGGCGCACCGCGTCGCGGATGCCGCGCTCGGTCACCACGAGGTCGCCACCGCGCAGGATCGGCGACGCCATGAGGAACCAGCGCATGGCGTCGGAGCCGTCGCGGTCGAAGACCTCGGTGACGTCCGGGTAGTTCTTCAGCGACTTGGACATCTTCTGGCCGTCGTCACCGAGAACGATGCCGTGCGCCATGCAGTCGCGGAACGCGGGCCGGTCGAACAACGCCGTCGCCAGCACGTGCATGGTGTAGAACCACCCGCGCGTCTGGCCGTTGTACTCGACGATGAAGTCGCCCGGGAAGTGGTTCTCGAACCACTCCGCGTTCTCGAACGGGTAGTGCACCTGCGCGAACGACATCGAGCCCGACTCGAACCAGCAGTCGAGCACGTCCGGGATGCGCCGCATGACCGACTGGCCGCTCGGGTCGTCCGGGTTCGGCCGCGTCAGCTCGTCGATGAACGGCCGGTGCAGGTTGTCCGGGCGCACGCCGAAGTCGCGCTCCAGCTCGTCCAGCGACCCGTACACGTCCGTGCGCGGGAACTCGGGGTTGTCCGAGGTCCACACGGGCAGCGGCGAGCCCCAGTACCGGTTGCGCGAGATGTTCCAGTCGCGCGCGTTCTCGAGCCACTTGCCGAACTGGCCGTCCTTGATGTGGCCGGGCACCCAGTTGATCTGCTGGTTGAGCTCGACCATCCGGTCCTTGAACTGCGTGACCGCGACGAACCACGCCGACAGCGCGCGCTGGATCAGCGGGTTCTGGCAGCGCCAGCAGTGCGGGTACGGGTGGTCGTAGGTCTCGTGGCGCAGCAGCAGGCCTGCGTCCTTGAGGTCGCGGATGATCAGCTTGTTCGCCTCGAAGACGTGCACGCCCTGGTACGGCGCCACCTCCGCGGTGAACTTGCCGTCCGGTCCGACCGGCACGACGACCTCGATGCCCGCCGCGTCCGTCACGACCTTGTCGTCCTCACCGAACGCCGGTGCGATGTGGACGATGCCCGTGCCGTCGTCGGTGGTCACGTAGTCGGCCGTGAGCACCTGGTGCGCGTTCTCGCGGCCCACGAAGAAGTCGAACGGCGGCAGGTACTTCTTGCCGACCAGGTCCGAGCCCTTGAAGCGCGCGACGACCTCGGGCTCCTCGCCCAGCTCACGCGCGTACGCCGCGACTCGGGCCTCGGCCAGCAGGTACTTGTCGCCGTCCGAGCCCACGACCGTCACGTAGTCGACGTCCGGGTGCACGGCGGCGGCCAGGTTGCTCGGCAGCGTCCACGGCGTCGTCGTCCAGACCAGGGCCTTCTCGCCGGACTCGAGGCGCAGCGCCACCGTGACGGCGGGGTCCTGCCGGTCCCGGTAGGCGTCGTCCATCTTGGTCTCGGTGTTGGACAACGGCGTCTGGCAACGCCAGCAGTACCAGAGCACCCGGAAGCCCTCGTAGATCAAGCCCTTGTCCCACAAGGCCTTGAACGCCCACATGACGCTTTCCATGTAGTCGAGGTCGAGCGTCTTGTAGTCGTTGTCGAAGTCGACCCAGCGAGCCTGGCGCGTCACGTACTCGCGCCACTGGTCCGTGTACTGCAGCACGGACGTGCGGCACGCCTCGTTGAACTTCTCGATGCCGAGCTCGTCGATCTCGTGCTTCTGCGTGATGCCCAGCTGCTTCTCGGCCTCGTACTCGGCCGGCATGCCGTGCGTGTCCCAGCCGAACCGGCGCTCGACGTGCTTGCCGCGCATCGTCTGGTAACGCGGCACGACGTCCTTGACGTACCCGGTCAGCAGGTGGCCGTAGTGCGGCAGACCGTTCGCGAACGGCGGGCCGTCGTAGAAGACGAACTCGTTGTCACCGTTCTCGCCGGCCGCGTTGCGCTCGATGCTCGCCTGGAAGGTCTCGTCGTCCTTCCAGTACCCGAGCACGTCCTGCTCGAGGTTCGGAAAGGACGGCTGCGCCGGGACCTCGTTCTGTCCGGCCCTGGGGTAGGCCATCTCCACTGCTCCTCGCGGTCACGTTGGACACGCGAGGACGACACGCCGATGTGGCTCGGCCCGCCGCGGTACCACCCCGCTTGCCCGCCCTCGTGGGGCGAGCCTCTCGTTCTTCGGCTGTGACGGGCCGGTCCCGTCCGGTTCTACTGAGGTGCTCGCGCACCCGTTCTTCCGGAGGCTCCCCGGTGATGGCCGGATCGGTGCCTGTGAGTTACAGGGTAACCGGAGGCGCAAACCGTATGCTCGCCCGATGACGTTGACCATCGCGTTGTCGATCCTGCTGGCCCTGCTGTTCGTCGCAACAGGCGCGGGCAAGCTCTTCGGCGCGAAGGCGTCACTGGAGGCCCGCGACCACTTCCGGATGAACCCGGCGCTGTGGCGCACCATCGGCGCGCTGGAGTGGGCGGGTGCCGCGGGCCTGGTCGTCGGCCTGGTCACGTGGCAGTGGGTGGCGCACGCGGCCACCGTCGGGCTCGGGCTGCTGATGGTCGGCGCCACGATCACCCGGCTGCGGTACGACTCGAAGCCGACCGGCGTGGTCCTGGACCTGGTGCTGCTGGGCCTGTTGATCACGTTGCTGTTCCTGGACCGGTGAGGTTCCACCTTCTCGGCGCACCCGAGGTCCGGCGGGGCAGCGCCCTCGTCGACGTGGGTCACGCACGCCAGCTGAGCGTTCTGGCGGTGTTGCTGGTGGACGTCAACCAGGTCGTCGGCGTCGACAAGCTGCTCTCACGGGTGTGGGGTGACGCGCCGCCACGGCAGGCGAAGGCCGCGCTCTACAGCTACGTGTCACGGCTGCGCACGGCGTTGGACGACGTCCCGATCGTGCGCCGTTCCGGCGGCTACGTGCTGGAGGCCGATCCTTTGTCCATCGACCTGCACTGCTTCCGCTCCCTCGTGACGCACGGACGGCCCGACGAGGCCATGGCGCTCGTGCGCGGCGAACCGTTCGAGGGGCTGCACGGCACGTGGTTCGACGGTCTGCGCGAGACACTGGCGGGCGAGATCACCGCCGCCGAACTGGACCGCACCGACGCCCGCCTCGCCGCCGGCGAACACCTCTCTCTCGTCGCTGAACTGACCGCGCGCACGTCCGAACGTCCCCTCGACGAACGACTCGCGGGGCAACTGATGCGTGCGTTGATCGGCGCCGGCCAACGCGCAGACGCACTCGCCTACTACTCGGGCCTGCGCGCCCGGCTGGCGGACGAACTGGGCCTCGACCCCGGCCCCGCACTGCGCGACCTGCACGCGTCGCTGATCGAACGTCCACAGTGGAGCCCACGCCGACTTCCGCCAGCCCCGAAGGGTTTCGCCGGTATGGCGGCCGAACTGGCGGCCCTCGACCTGGACGGTCCGATCGTGACGATCACCGGACCGGCGGGCACGGGCAAGACACGACTCGCGTTGCATTGGGCGCACGAACACGCCACCGACTACCCCGACGGCCACCTGTTCGTCGCTCTCGACGGCTCCGACCCGGCGGACGTGGTCCGCGAGTTCCTCACCGCGCTCGGCACCAGCCAGGACGGCATCCCACCGGAGCCACACGCGCAGACAGCGCTCTACCGCACGTTGCTGGCCGACCGGCGAATGCTGATCGTGCTCGACAACGCCGCGAACACCGCGCAGGTCGTGCCGCTCCTGCCGGGCACCCCGCGCTGCCGGGTCGTCGTGACGAGCCGCGAACGCCTGCCTGGCCTCGTCACGGCCCACGGCGCGCGCCCGGTCGTGCTCTGAGTAGAAGCACTCATGCCGGGCCTTCCACTCCTGCGCCAGACTGGCCCCACAGACCATCTCTCTGGGGGGATCAGATGCGTGTCTTAGCTTTGACCTGCGCTCTCACACTGCTGGGCGCGGGAGTCGCCTCCGCCGACGAGCCGTCGACCTTCACGTTCGACGCCGAGGCCAACGCCTTCCCGATCTCTTCCGTCAGCGGCGAGTGGAGCACGCCGGACGCGGAGTTCATCGTGGGACAACGGCGCAACAACACCCTGCACATCGACGTCGAAAGCAGCAAGGCCAGGACCTACTACGTCGTCGACCTCTCTCGCCACGACGGACTGCCGATCACACCGGGCACCTACACCGACGAGCGGGCGATCGTCATCGGTGGAGGCTTCTACTGCGCCGACGACAAGGCGGACTTCACCATCGACCGTGTCGACCTCGACGAGGGGGGACTCGCGACCGCACTCGACGGCTCCGTCGAGCACCGCTGCGGTGACAAGCCCGACAACGCGTTCCGGGCGAAGATCAGCTACCGGAGCGGCGCCTGATGCGCACCGCCCTGCTCGCCGCAGCGCTGCTGATGGCCACCGCCGCACCGGCGTCCGCCGCCGGCACCGACTACCTGATCTGGGACTCCGAGCCGCACTCGTCCCCCGCGGACGGTCGCTCGGGCACGTGGGCACCGCCCGACCTGTTCTCGGTCTGGGAACACCCCGACCACATGATCCGGGTCAAGGCGAACGCCCCTACCGGCGGCGAGTACCTGCAGATCGACCTGGCCCGCCACGACGGGCAGCGCATCACCGAGGGCGGCTACAGGGACCAGTGGGTGCGCGTCGTGAACCGCGGCCTCGGGCCACCCGACGACCGCGGAGTGTTCACCGTCGAGCACCTCGCGTACGGGCCCGACGGGAACATCTCCGAGTTCGAGGGAGCCGTCGAGCACCACGGCAGCGACGAGCCGGGCACCACGTTCCGCGCGAAGATCAGCTACCGGCGCTGACGTCCTGACCGGTGGTCGCGTTCCGCCTGCGGAGCACCACGTCCAACGTCGCCGCCGGATGCGCTTCCGCCGGCGACTGCGCGAACTCCAGGTGGTGCGGGAGGTCACCGGCCTTCTCCCGCAGGTCGGCGGGCACACACCCGTCGAGCCCGGCATGGGCCGGCACGGCGGCGGTGACGAAGAGGAATGCGGCGACAACCGCAACGCGGACCAAGGCCCCGGGGACATCTCACCCCAGGCCGGGACCATTCGCGTGCGACTCAGCCGGACTGTGTCGTGCGACTCCTGCGCACCAGCACCGCGTCAGGGGTGCACAGCGCACAGGGCGTGAACTGCAACTGCCGTGCCTCCTGCACCGGGAGGCCCAGCGTGGGCCTCCCGGCAAGCCAGGAACACGAGCTCAGGTGGTACCGGGGCCGCTCGTCCAGCACCCGGACCTCGTCCACCAGATCAGCCACGACGAGCAGGTCTGCCGCGTCGGTGTCCTCTTCCGGTGGTTCCTCGTCAGCGGGCGGCGTGTCGGCTTCTGCCGAATCGACTACCCGTTGATCATCAGCTACAGCCTGTTGATCTACACTCTGCGCGTCGGCAGCGGGGTCCCCCGGACGCCTCCGCCACCAGTCCCAAGCGAGGACCAGGGCGGCGAGCACGCTCGCGCCCACGGAGGACCACGCCCAGATCGTGTTGGACGTGGCCAGTGCGGGAACGAGCAACCCGAGGGCTGCCAGCACCAGAAGCAGAACTACGAAGAGCACCTAGCGAACAGTAGTTCAGCCCGCTTCGGCGCGTGCACCGAACGAGTAGCCCTGGGAACGACCCTCGGACGGTGCGGCGGGGCCGCGGTCCTGGAGGTCGCGCAGGGACGACTCGAGCATCGTCTTCAGGCGGGTGCGGTACTCACGCTCGAACGTCTGCAGCTTGTCGATCTGCTTCTCGAGCGTGTTCTTCTCCTGGGTGATGTTGCCCATCACCTCGGCGTGCTTGCGCTGCGCGTCACGGTCCAGCGCGGTGGCCTTCTCACGGGCCTGCCGCTCCAGCGTCTCCGAACGCGTCCGCGCGTCGTTCAGCATGGTCTCGGCACGCGTGCGCGCCTCGTTGACCATCGTGTCGGCCTTGGCGCGAGCCTCGGACAACAGCTGCTCGGACTTCGTACGGGCCTCGGACAGCATGCCGTCCGCTTCGGCCTTCGCCTCGCCCGTCAGCCGGTCCGCCATCTCCTGGGCAAGGCCCAGGACCTTCGCGGCCTGCACGTGGTGGTCTCCGCCACCACCGGGGGACGTCTGCTCCATCACCGAGGGAGGCGGGACCGGCGCCAGGCGGCGCGGCTCCTCCACCGGCATGCGGCTCGTCATGGGGCTGGCCGAAGCCTTGGCCCGCGCGTCGTCGAGGTCGGCGCGCGACGTCTCGAGCTGCTGGTCGAGCTGCTCGACTTGCTGACGGAGGTCGTTGTTCTCCTCGATCAAGCGGGCGAGCTCGCCCTCAACCAGGTCGAGGAACGCGTCCACCTCGTCCTCGTTGTAGCCCCGCTTGCCAATCGGCGGCTTGCTGAATGCAACATTGTGCACGTCAGCGGGGGTCAACGGCATCGGATCACCTCTCGCACTCCTGGGCTGCGGTCATCCCACGGTTCCCCGTCACCTGGGATCTGCGAATCGCATCAGAATGATAACGACCAGCCACAGCACAATAATCGATAGGTCCAGCCCGACGCCTCCGATCCGCACAGTCGGGATCACCCGACGGAGCGCACGGACAGGTGGGTCGGTGACCGTGTACACGGTCTCAAGCGTCACGGCTACGCCGCCAGCCGGGCGCCACTCCCTCGCGAACGTCCGCACCATCTCGACCACGACACGCGCGGTCAGGAACAGGGAGAACGCGAACAGGACGTAGAAGATGACGAGACGGATCGGGTCCACGGGTCAACTCTAACCGTGGTTCCCGAACCCACCCTCCGCCAGCTTCCTGCGGTCCTCCGCCGTGACGTCAACGTTCGGCGGTGAGAGAAGGAACACCCTGCTGGTGATCTTGTCCATGGACCCGCGCAGAGCGAACGCGAGACCGGCCGAGAAGTCGACGAGACGCTTCGCGTCCGCGTCGTCCATGTCGGTCAGGTTCAAGATCACAGGAGTGCCGTCGCGGTAGTGCTCCCCGATCGTGCGCGCCTCGCTGTAGGTACGGGGGTGAAGCGTGGTGATGCGCGCCAACGGGTTGCCTGCCGGCTCGGCCACGGGACGCAGCCTGCTCACGGGCTCGCGCTGCGGCTCGACAGCGAGTGCGCCGTGCACGGGTGCATCGGCGCTCCAGCGTCGCGTGCTCGAGGGGCTGCCCCCGCGCCGCGGCTCCGGCTCGTAGTCGTCCGACTCGTCGATGTCGGCCCGGTATCCGGAGCCCTGGAGCTCCGACCGGCCCGGTGTGAACACGCGGCTGCGCCGCGGATACGGGTCGTAGTCGTCGGCCTCGGCCGCGTACTCGGACCGGTAGTCGCCGTAGCGACCTCGGTCGTCGTCGTAGCCGGGGTCGTCTGCGTACTCGGCGGGGACCATCCCGAAGTAGGCCTTCAGCTTGTGCAAAGCGCTCATTCCAGCCCCTCCTCGGCGGTTCCCCACTCTTAGGGACGGTGCGGACGGTCCCGAGGTTCCCGACAACCTATGGCGAGGTTAGTCGCCGACTGCCGAGCAACGCCGTTCCGACACGCACACAGGTCGATCCGTGCGAGATGGCATCTTCCAGGTCACCGCTCATTCCCGCTGACACATGGGTGGCAGTGGGATGATCATCACGTAGGCGAGATACCACCGAAACCAACGCTTGAAACGCCTGCGCAGGCTTCATCGTCCGAGGCGCGACAGTCATCGCACCTCGGAGAATAAGATCACCCGAACGAGTGATCACGCCAGCCAGTTCCGCCACATCCGCAACAGCAACCCCACCGCGCGACGTGTCGCCGTCGATGCTGACCTGCAGCAGGACGTCCAAAGTCGTGCCTCGCGAATGCACGGCCTTCGCCAACGCCTCGGCCAGCCGCACGCTGTCCACGGAGTCGACCTGATCGGCCCACTCGACGACGGACTTGGCTTTGTTCCGCTGCAACCGCCCGACCATGTGCCATCTCGCTTCTTCGAGATGTCTTAATTGGCCGACTTTCTGACTCGCCTCCTGATCGCGGTTCTCCGCGAAGTTCCTCAAACCAAGCCTGTAAAGGATCTCCACATCACTGGCGGGCCAGGTTTTCGTCACCGCGAGCAACATCACTTCTTCGCGATCCCGCCCCGCCACCTCACAGGCCTTGGCGATGCGTTCCTCGACCTCGGCGAGGTTCTCCTTCAACTCCTCGGCGCGGTTCACGGCTCGATCCAGATGACCGACGCAAGACGCCCGGTAGGCGCCTGCCGCCGATGACTGAAGAGATCCTTCTCCTCGAACGTGCACCGGGGATCCACGCCGATCTTCCCGACCCCAGCGCTCCCCAGCTGGTTCCACAACCCGGCCCGAAGATCCAGGGCAGGCGTACCTTTCCGTGACTTGGAGGCGCTGCCGGGCAGGTGCTTCTCGACGTCCTTCTGCATCTCGGCGGGCACCTCGTAACACTCACCGCACACCGAGGGCCCCAGCAACACCTCGATGCGCTCGAGCTCGGCCCCCAACGCCATCATCGCCTTGAGAGCCTCGACCACAACCCCGACACGAGCCCCGACACGCCCAGCGTGGACAGCCCCGACAACACCAGCCTCTTGATCACCAAGAAGGACCGGCACGCAGTCGGCCGTCAACACGACAAGCCCGAGCCCGGCCCGTTTCGTCACAACAGCATCAGTGGCCTCAAGAGGCTCACCCTGCGGCCCGTCCACGGTGGCGACAGTCCGCCCGTGCACCTGCTCCATCCAGACCAACCGGTCGGGCGTCAGCCCGATCCCCTCGGCCAGTCTCGCCCGGTTGGCCTCGACAGCCCGCAGGTCGTCCCCGACGTGATCGCCGAGGTTGAAGGAGTCGAAGGGCGCCTTGGACACGCCACCGGCGCGGGTGGTGACAACACGACGAATGCGCACGCCTACACCCTAGTTCGCACGACGAAGCACCCACCGACCACGCCCAAGACGCGCTGAGAGCCCACCCATCGCAATGCCGAAGGCGAGCAGTCCGAGAGCACAAGCTCAGTGCAGGCCCACCCACTCACCGCGATGCCGAAGGCGAGCCGTCTTTCCATAAGAGCTGGGCGGTGGGGTCCCATCACGAGTCGCGCCATAGCTCTTGCTGCATGCCTGAGGGGGTGTCAAGCGGACACGCTTTTCGTCCGCTTGACACCCCCTCAGGCATGTGGCTCGCTCTTGGCTCGGCTCGTGATGGGACCCCACCGCCAACGCAA
>NZ_JBSGUQ010000018.1:79622-207228 GCF_053608005.1 Lentzea sp. NPDC055074 | reverse complement strand
GTCGAGACGGGCATCATCAAGCGGCTGCCGCACGGTGAGTTCATCGAGATCCACCAGCCGCTCGGCCCGGTGGACGACCACGGTCACCCGCTGCCACTGGCCTACCAGGGCGCGTCGGTGCCGAAGAAGATGAACAAGCTCGGCTCGGCCGGTCACCCGGTCACCGGCAGCACGTGGTCGCCGGACCCGGTCGAGGAGACCGTGGCCCTGCAGAACGCGCGCAAGCACATCCACGCCTCGGAGGGCCTCAGCTCTCAGGACGAGGCGAGCGAGCTCGCGGGCAGGCCTTCCGACCCGAAGGCCTGATCCTCAGCTCCGGACATGACGAAGGCCCCCGTGAGATCTCACGGGGGCCTTCGTCATGACTGAGGGCCTCTGGGCGGCCTCGGGCTACTGGGCGTCGTCCAGGCCGATGGCGAACGCGGCCTCGTCGTCGCGCTTCGAGTAGCTGCGGAACGCGATGTGCGTGTCGGTGTTCAGCACGCCCGCGACCTTGCTGATCTTGCCGGGGACCAGGGCGGCGAGGTCCTCGTGCTTGCTGACCCGCACCAGCGCGATCAGGTCCACGTCACCGGCACAGGAGTACACCTCGGTGACTCCGTCGATGTCGGCGATCTCCTGCGCGGCCTCGGGAATGCGTTCGGCGGCGGCCTGGATCAGCACGATGGCGGTGACCACGGCGTCCTCCTCGGGTCTGGGCTCCGGTGTCTCAAGCACCCGTAGTCTGCCCTACCGCCTGATCACCGGCGTGAGGACGTCGCCGGTCTCCGTTCGTGTCGCTTTGTCGACATCCCAACTGATATATCGGCGTGGTGCGCTGCCGCTGACCTGCACTTATCCACCCTCATGCAAAAGACGTTTGCGGACGTCCGCAAACGTCTTTTGCATGAGCGCGTGCAACGAGGGGGCGTTCGGGGTCAGTTCCAGTCGTGGATCGGGCGGGCGCTCGCGGCTTGTTCGGCCCACGGCACCCAGGCCGCGGCAGCGCCGGCGGGAGAGGACCACGGCTCGTCCGCGTAGACGAGACGGGTGCCCGGCTGGTCGAGCCAGCGCAGGACGACGCCGGCCTCCTCCGGGGGCGCGCCGCGCAGCGGGCCGGGGGTCGGGATGACGGTCTCCGCCGAGGCGACGAGTGCGTCGACGACCGGCATCGGGCGGGTGCCCCGGCGGGCGACGCCGGCGGAGGCGAGACGGCCGTAGCGGACGACCGAGAACTCCCAGCCGCCTTCGCGGTCGGGCCGGGCGGCCACCAGTTGCGGGAGCCCGGCGAGGGCCGCCAGGCGCTGGGCCCGGTCGAGGGACCGGACGAGGCCCGCCAGGCGGTCGCGGCGGCGCGCGGCCTCCTCGAACCTCTCGGCCGAGGCGAGGCCACCGAGCTGGGAGATGAGCGTCCGCAACGGGTCGGCGCTGCGGCCGACGACCAGATCGCGCACGGCGACGACGGCGGGGGAGTACTCGTCGACGGACTGCCGGCCCGCGCAGGGGGCCTTGCAGCGGTCCAGCTCGGCCAGCGCGCACGGGGAGGCGCGCTGGTTCGTCGCCGGGATCTTGATGGTGCACGAGCGCAGCGGGACGGCGTCGAGCAGCGCGTCCGCGACCGACTCGGCCGCCTTCCGGGTGCGGAACGGGCCCAGTGCGCCGTCACGCGGCACCTTGACCAGCGAGATCCGGGGGAACGGCTCGTCGGTCAGCGTCAGCCACCACGCGTGGTGCGGGTTCTTCGAGCGCCGGTTGTAGGCCGGGCGGTGGGCGCGCAGAAGTCTCAACTCGCGCACCTCCGCCTCCAGCGGATGGGCGCACTCCACCGCGTCGACGCGCACGGCGAGCGAGACCATCTCGCGCAGCCTGCGCCTGCCCTCGCTGGCCGTGAAGTACTGGCGGACCCGGCGGCGCAGGTCCGACGCCGTGCCGACGTAGAGGACCTCCTCGCTCGGGCCGCGGAAGAGGTACACGCCCGGCGTGGACGGCAGGTGGGCGGCCAGCGAGCGTTTGCGGCGTTGCTCCGGCGTCACCTCGGGCAGATATGCCAGCAGCTCTTCCAGCGAGTGCACACCCACGTTGCCGACGCGCTCCAGCAGCGCGTGCAGCACCTCGACCGTCGTGCGGGCGTCGGCCAGCGCCCGGTGCGTCGGCTTGGTCTCCGTGTGGAACAGGTCCGAGAGGGCGGACAGGCGGCACGACGGCGCCTCGTCACGGCTGAGCACCCTCCGCGCGAGCTTCACCGTGCACACGACCGACGGCTTGGGCCAGCGGTAGCCGTGCCGTTCGCAGGCGGCCTTCATGAAGCCGACGTCGAAGCCCGAGTTGTGCGCCACCAGCACCGACCCGGCCGCGAACTCCAGGAACGCGGGCAGCACCGTCTTCATCGTCGGCGCGCCCGTGACCATCAGCTGCGTGATCCCGGTCAGCTGGGCCACCATCGGCGGGATGCCGCGCTCCGGGTCGACGAGCGTCGCGAACTCGCCGAGGACCTGGCCGCCGCGCACCTTCACCGCGCCGATCTCGGTGACGGCGTCCTCCTCGGCGCTGCCGCCCGTCGTCTCCAGGTCGAAGACGACGAACGTCGTGTCGCGCAGGGGCGTCCCGAGCTCGTCGAAGGACAGTTGTCCGGTCACGTGGCTGACGTTAGCGACGGGGTCTGACAATTTTCGGAGCTGATCTTCTGGAGCGTGCTGACCTGCGGTTGCTCCATTGGAGTGGTGTCCGGGTGATCTTTTCCAGATCGTTGTTGCGAAGGGCGGACACGTCCATGCGGTGCTCGAGTCACGGGGCTCTAGCCTGGTGGGGTGCCCGACCCGATGCCCGAGCCCGAGTTCGACCAGCCTGCCGACGAGGCAGGTGACTCCGCAGACGACTCCGCTGGTGAATCCTCTGTGGACTGGTCGGCCCTGCCCGAGCCGTTGCGGGTGCGCCTCGCGGAGCTGGGAGCGGACGCGCTGGGCGAGATGGCGAAGGTCGACGTGCCCCAGCACCTGCGGCCCGTCGCGAAGTTCGCGCCGACGAAACGCGCTCGCCTGGGCGGCTCCCAGGTCGTGGCGGGCCTGCGGGACTCGGCGAACTTCCGCACCGCGGTGGTCGAGTGGCTGCGCAAGAACAGGCCGTCGACGCTCGAGGTGACCTCGCCGGACCCGGTGACGGCCGCCGCGGCGGCGGTGCTGACCGGGGACGACGTCGCACGGCACTACGTGGAGCTCGTGACGCGGCGGGTGGGCGACGCGACGCTGCGGGCCGAACGGGACGCGGCCGTCCTGCGCGCGGAACGGCTGGAGAGCGAGCTGGAGCGGCTGCGGTCCGAGCGCAGCCAGCTCGACGGCGTCGCCGAACGCGTCCGCGCGGACGCCGAGATCGAGCTCGAGCGCCTGCGCAAGCGGTTGCGGGAGCAGGGCGTGAAGCTGCGCGAGGCCAAGGACGCCGCCGAGGCCGCGGCGGGCGAGGTCGAGAAGATCCAGGTGCGCACCGCGGACGAGGTCAAGCGCCTGTCCACCGAGCGCGACCGGGAGCGGGACCGCGCCGAGACCGAACGCGGCAGGGCGCAGCGGGCGATCGCGGACGCCGAGGTCGCGCGGCAGTCCGCGCGGGAGGCCCGGCAGGCCGACGAGGTGCGCCTCGCGTTGCTCGTGGACACCCTCGACGGCGCCGTGACGGGCCTGCGCCGCGAACTGGCCCTGGGCGGCGGCACCGGACCGCGTCCCGCCGACCTCGTGCGGGGCGCCAGCGCGTCCCAGGGGGCCGTGGGCCGCGTGGAGGACCCGGCCGCGCTCGACAGGCTGCTGGCGTTGCCCGCGGTGCACCTGGTGGTGGACGGCTACAACGTCACGAAGACCGGCTACCCGGAGCTGTCGCTGTCAGACCAACGCGATCGGCTCGTGCATCAGCTCGCGGTGCTGGCGGCGCGCACGGGTGCCGAGGTGACGTTGGTGTTCGACGGCGCGGGAGTGGTGGCCGTGCCCGCGGCGGCTCCTCGCGGCGTGCGCGTGCTCTTCAGCGACCCCGGTGTACTGGCCGATGACGTCATTCGAGCGCTGGTCACGGCGGAGCCCGAGGGGCGGCCCGTGGTGGTGGTGACGTCGGATCGCGCGGTCGCGGACTCGGTGCGCCGCAGGGGCGCGCACCCCGTGCCGTCCGCCGTGTTGCTGGCCCGTCTCGGGCGCGTTTGATCACCCGGTAGCCTGACGCCGTCGATCTTGGCGGTCTTGTTCTGGCGAGGGGGATCGGCGACCTCATGTCGCGCAACTTCACCCGTGTTCTCGTGGTTCTCCTGCTGTTGCTCCCGGTCACGCCGGCCGTGTCCTCAGCCGCGCAACCGGCTGATCCCGCGCGCGCGTACGCGGATCTGACAGCGCAGGCGACCAAGCTCAACGAAGAGGTCCTGCGCGCGCAGGAAGACCTCACGCAGCGCCGTGCCGAGCTCGACCGGGCGACCGCGACGGTGGCGGCCGCGCAGCAGATCGAGCGGCAGGCCAAGCGCGACGAGGACGACTTCCAGGGGCAGGTGGACCTCATCGCCCAGGCGTCGTTCGAGGGCGCCCGGTTCAACCAGCTGTCGGCGCTGCTCGTGGCGGACTCGCAGCAGGACTTCCTCAACCGCCTCGAGATGATGCGGGTGCTGGCCGCCGACAACGCGGAGTCGCTCGCGCGCCTGTCCGCCGCGGTGGAGAAGGCCCGCCAGGCGCACCAGGTGGCGGAGAGCGCGCGTGCCCGCGCCGCGGAGACCACCGCGGCCGCCGAGAAGCTCAAGAGCGACCTGGACGGCCGCAACCAGGCGTTGCAGGCGCAGATCACCGAGGTGCGGACGGCACTGACGCGACTGCCCGCACCCGTCGTGAACCAGCTGCGCGACCCCGGCGACCGCTCGCCGATCAGCGCGCCGTCCGGGAGGGCGGGGATGGCGCTCGCGTTCGCCCTGGCGCAGCGCGGGGACGAGTACAAGTACGGCGCCACGGGCTTCGACCAGTGGGACTGCGCCGGCCTGACGATGAAGGCGTACGCGGCTGCCGGGATCACGATCCCGCGCACGTCCGGTGGGCAGGCGGGCATCGGCCGTGCCGTGTCGCGGGCCGAGGTCCAGGCGGGCGACTTGCTCATCTACTACTCGAGCCGGTCGCACGTGGCCATGGCCGTCGACAACGCACGGGCCGTGCACGCCTCCACGGAGGGTCAGCCGGTGAAGATCGCACCCATCGACGCCATCGGGCCCATCGCGGTGATTCGGCGCATCGAGGGCTAGCGTTGCGCCGGTGAAGCACCTCCGGACGTTGCTGGCGATCACCGTCGCCATGACGTTCCTGCTGGGCGTCAGCGTTGCATTGCGGCCCGTTGAGTTGCAGTCGACTGAAACCGTCCATTGCAATGACGCGGTGCTGACGGCCGCGACGGGCACTGTGAGCAGCAGTTCTTGCGACAGCGAGCTGGCGTCGCGCGTGTCGGGGTTGCTGGACTCGTCGGTGCGCGAGGTCGGCGATATATTGGATATCAGCTGGGGGCGGCGGGTCGACGTCGTCGTCCCGGCGTCGGACACCGAGCTCGTGTCGCTCGTCGGGCCCGCCTTCGCGGACATGGCCGGGATCGCCATCAGGGACGGTTCCGGGCAGCGCGTCGTGATCAACCGGGTGCGGGCCGCGGCGTTGTCGGACGTCGAGCTGGGCGTGCTGCTGCGGCACGAGATCACGCACGTCGCGACGCGCGACCTGACGTCGGACTCGGCCCCGCTGTGGCTGGTGGAGGGGTTCGCGGACTGGGTGGCGTTCCACGGCACCGGGCTGTCGCTCCGGCAGGCCGCGCCGTTGCTGAAGCCGGACGTCTCCGCGCTGCCGGACGACTTCGGCGGAGCCGGGCGGGACCTGGCCTACCAGCAGGCGTACTCGATCATGGTCTACCTGGAGTCGCGGCTGGGGGAGCGCGGTGTCGTGGACTTCTTCCTGCGGCACGCGTCGTCGTCCGCAGTGGACGCCGGCGTCGTCGACGTGGCGGGCTGGCGTGAGTTTCTGAGGACGAGCATCGGATAGCGTTGGGTTCGTGCGCCGAACCTTGCTGGTGACCAACGACTTCCCGCCCCGCCCCGGTGGCATCCAGTCCTACCTGCACGCGTTGGCGACACGGATGCCCGCGGACTCGCTGGTCGTCTACGCGCCGAAGTGGAAGGGCGCGGAGGAGTTCGACGCCGAGCAGCCGTTCCCGGTGGTGCGGCACCCCACGTCGCTGATGCTGCCGACGCCGGACGTCCTCTCCCGCGCCCGTGACATCGCCCGTGCCGAGTCGTGCGAGGCGGCGTGGTTCGGGGCGGCGGCCCCGCTCGCGTTGCTGGCGCCGTCGCTCGGGCTGAGCCGCTCGGTGGCGTGCACGCATGGGCACGAGGTCGGCTGGTCGATGCTCCCGGTGGCGCGGCAGGCGTTGCGGGCCATCGGGTCCGGTGTGGACGTCGTGACCTACGTCAGCCGCTACACCCGCTCGCGGTTCGCGGCGGCGTTCGGGCCGATGGCGGCGCTGGAGCACCTTCCGTCCGGTGTGGACACCGAGCAGTATCGCCCCGATCCCGCCGCGCGCGCCGAGATCCGCCGGCGCCACGGGCTGGGTGACCGGCCGGTGATCGTGTGCGTGTCGAGGCTGGTGCCGCGCAAGGGGCAGGACGTGCTGATCCGCGCGTTGCCGCTGATCCAGCGGTCGGTACCGGACGCCGCCCTGCTGATCGTCGGCGGCGGGCCGTACCGCAAGACGCTCGAGAAGCTGGCCGCCGGGTCGCGTGACGTCGTGCTCACTGGTTCGGTGCCGTGGGAGGAACTGCCTGCGCACTACAACGCCGGCGACGTCTTCGCGATGCCGTGCCGCACGCGCGGGCGAGGCCTCGACGTCGAAGGGCTCGGCATCGTCTACCTGGAGGCCTCGGCGACCGGGCTGCCCGTCGTGGCCGGCCGGTCCGGTGGTGCGCCGGAGACCGTGCGGGACGGCATCACCGGCAACGTCGTCGACGGCCTCGACGTCGAGGCCGTCGCCTCGCGGATCGCGTCGCTGCTCGGCGATCCGGAGACCGCGGCCAAGATGGGTCGCGCCGGCCGGGAGTGGGTCAGCGACCACTGGCGCTGGGACCAGCTCGCCCACCGCCTGGAAAGCCTCATCGGCTGACCGGGGGGCCCGGCTCGACCCAGCGTGCCTGCGCTCACGTGGCTCGCCGCCGTCCTCCGCGCACACCGGTGGCCACCGGATCAGGCCAGTTCGCGGGCCCGGTTCTCCAGCGCGCGCAGTCCCAGTTCGGCACTGCGCCGCGCGGCCTGCTCGGCGGCGGACCGGGCGTCGGCGAGGCGGTCGAGGTCCCGCAGCACCAGGGCCAGGGCGATCAGCGCGCGGACCTCGCCCGAGGCGTAGCCGATCCGCCGGGCCGTCGTCAGGGCCTGCCCGAACAGGTCGGCGGCGGCGTCGAGGTCGGACAGGGCGCGGCGGGTCTCGCCGAGCGTGATCCGGACCGACGTCGCCACCTGCTGGTCGCCTCCGTCGGCCACGAGGGACAGCGCGCGTGAGGCGAGGGACAGGGCCGCGACCGGGTTGCCGGAGGCGAGCTCCAGGGCGGCGAGGTTCTCCAGGGTCTCGGACTCGCCGGCGGGGACGTTGCCGATCTCCAGGGCGCGTTCGAGGTGGGCACGAGCCTCGGGCAGGCGTCCCTGCAGGCGCAGCGCCATGCCGAGGTAGGTGTGGCTGTCGGCGTTCGGGGCCAGGGCCAGCGCCTGCGAGAAGTGGTCGACGGCGCTGTCGATCTCGCCGAGCTCCACGGCGAGCTGGCCGAGGTTGTACAGGCCGGTGCTGACGCTGTCCGCGGACGCCGAGCGCAGCATGTCGAGGCAGCGGACGAGGGTGTCGCGGGCGGCGACCAGGTCGCCGGAGCGGCGGTGCACGAGGCTGAGGTTGTTGAGCGCGCCCGCCTCGGCGTCCTTGTCGCCCAGCTCCCGGTACAGGTCGATGGCGTGGTCGTGGTGCTCGACGGAACGCGCGTACTCACCCAGCCGCAGGTAGAGGGTTCCGAGGTTGGCGTGCATCGCGGCCTCGGCCGGGCGGTGCGCGGACTGCTGGGCTGCCTGCAGGCCGTGGTGCGCCGTCGCGAGCCACTCGCCGACGTGCTGGCCGATCCAGAGGTAGCCGCGCAACGCGTCCGCGAGCTGCCAGGCCGTCACCGCGGGGCCGTGCTCGGCCGAGTGCCGGATGGCGGCGATCAGGTTCGGGCGTTCCGCGTCGAGCCACGCCAGGGCCTCGGCCGACGTCGAGATCCGCGGCGCCGGGCCCGACGCGGACGACGGCAGCCGCACGATCCCGGGGTAGAGCAGCTCGGCGCAGCGTTCGACGCCGCGCAGGTAGTGGTTCAGCAGCGCCGTCAACGCCGCCTGCTGCTCCGCCGGGCTGTCCGCCTCCTCCCGCAACGCGGCGGCGTGGCGGACCAGCTCGTCGTGGAACCGGTAGCGACCGGGCACCGGCGACACCACCAGCCGCGCGATGGCCAGCACCGTCAGCAGGCCCTCGGCGTCCACGTCGGCCAGCGCGGACGCGGCCTCCGGCGTGAAGTCCGGCCCTGGCACCAGCGACAACAGCCGGAACAACCGCTGCGGCGCGGGCGGCAGGGCGGCGTAGGCGAGCTCGATCGGCGACCCGGAGATCGTCACGTCGTCACGGCCGGCCAGGTAGGCCGCCGCCACCCGCAACGCGAGCGGCAGGTGCCCGCACCGCTCCGCCAGCTCCGCGTGGTCACCCGGCCCGAGCAGCTTCTCCAGCAACGACGCCGACTCCGCCACCGAGAACACGTCCACCGGCACGGTCCGCGCGCCGTTCAACGCGATCAGCCCGCGCAGGTCGTCCCGCGACGTCACGATCACCCGGCACGACGCCGTCCCCGGCAGCAACGGCCGCACCTGGTCCGGCGCCGACGCGTTGTCCAGCACCAGCAGCATCCGCCGCCCCGACAGCAACGACCGCAGCATCGTGCTCTGCTCGTCCGCGTCCGGCGGGATCTCGTCCGGCGGCACCCCGAGCGCCCGCAGGAACCGCGACAGCACGTCCACCCCGTCCTCCGGGGCCCCGAGCGCGTACCCGCGCAGGTCGACGTAGAGCTGCCCGTCCGGGAACCGGTCCCGCAGCAGGTGCGCCACGCGCACGGCGAGCGTCGTCTTGCCCACCCCCGGCGGCCCGGCCAGCGTCACGATCGGCACCGACCCGCCCGTGATCAGCCCGGAGACCCGCTCCACGTGCCAGGACCGCCCGGTGAAGTCCGCGATGTCGTCCGGCAGCCGCATCGACGACGACGGCACGCGTTCCGGCTCCCGCTCCACCACCGGCGCGGCCAGGTCCGGCGCCCCCACCAGGATCGCCTGGTGCAACGACCGCAGCTCCTCCGACGGGTCGATGCCCAGCTGGTCGTCGAGGGTCCGGTCGAGCTGCCGGAACGCCTCCAGCGCCTCCGCCTGCCTGCTGCTGCGGTACAGCGCGAGCATCAGCTGCGCCCAGAACCGCTCCCGCAACGGGTGGTCCCGCGTCAGCCCGAACAGCTCCGGCACGAGGTCCGCGTGGTTGCCGAGCGCGAGCTCCACGTCGATCCGCTGCTCGTGCACCGTCATCAGGATCTCGGTCAGCCGCGGCGCGTGCTCCGAGTACAACGTCTCCGACGGCACGTCCGACAACACCGGACCGCGCCACAGCTCCAACGCCTCAGCGAACGCTTTCCGCGCCGTGACCAGGTCCTCCGCCGAGGCCGCCGCACGTCCGCGAGCCGCCGCGTCCGCGAACAGGTGCGCGTCCACCGCCAGCGGGTCCACCCGCATCCGGTAGCCGTCCGCGGCCGTCTGGATCAGCGACGGGTCACCCAGCGCCGCGCGCAGCCGCATCACGTACGTCTGCAACGTGCCCCGCGTGCGCGCCGGCGGTGTGTCCCCCCACACGTGCTCGACCAGTTCCGTCACGGGGACGACGCGGTTCGGCCGCAGCAGCAACGCCGCCAGCAATGCCCGGTGCTTGCCGGCGCGCAGCACGACGGCGGAGCTCTCCAGGCGTACTTCCATCGGGCCGAGCAGCCGGAACTGCGGACCCGAGACCATCGTCTACCTCTCGTGCGAGCCAGATCTACCCCGTCTGACTCACAGCCTATTGGCGCGCTGTCGCCGAGTGACATCGGCGCGTCAGCGATACGTCAGCGCCGTACGGCACTCTTCTGCATGTCCCGGTCGGGGGGCCGGGGCAACACACTTCTCGGGTTCGGCGGAAAGTTCCGCGGATCACGATCGCTGGGGGTCGAAAGGCCCAGGAGCTCTCTCAGCTCCTGGGCCTTTCGCGTATTCGACCTGCTGTTACTTCGCGTAGATCGCGTCGATGTCGGCCGAGTAGGTCGTCGCCACGACCGAGCGCTTCAGCTTCAGTGACGGCGTCATCTCGCCACCCGCCTCGGTGAAGTCGACCGGCAGCACCCGGAACTTGCGGATCGCCTCCGCCTTGGACACCGACTTGTTCGCCTCGTCCACGACGGCCTGGATCTCGGCCAGCAGGTCCGCGTCCTCGATGAGGTCGGGGACCTCGGCGGAGGCCGGCTTGCCGTGCGACTCCTTCCACGACGGGAAGAACTCCGGGTCGATCGTGATCAGCGCGCCGATGAACGGCTGCTTGTCGCCGACGACCATGCACTGCGAGATCAGCGGGTGCGCCCGGATCCGGTCCTCGAGCTGCGCGGGGGAGACGTTCTTGCCACCGGCGGTGACGATGATCTCCTTCTTGCGGCCCGTGATCTTCAGGAACCCGTCGCCGTCGAGCTCGCCGATGTCACCGGTGTGGAACCAGCCGTCCTCCAAGGCCTCCTTGGTGGCGGCCTCGTTGTTCCAGTAGCCGGTGAACACGATGTCGCCCTTGATGAGGATCTCGCCGTCCTCGGCGATCTTCACCGACGTGCCGGGCACCGGGAGGCCGACCGTGCCGACCTTCTCCTGGCCGCGGAACGTCACGCACGCCGCCGCCGACGTCTCGGTCAGGCCGTAGCCCTCGTAGACCGGGATGCCCGCGCCGCGGAAGAAGTGCGACAGCCGGTCACCCAGCGGCGCGCCACCGGAGACCGCCGCGATCGCACGACCGCCGAGGGCCGCCCGCAGCTTCGTGAACACCAGCTTGTCGAACACGGCGTGCTTGATCCGCAGGCCGAGACCGGGACCGCCGTTGTCGAGCGCCGAGCTGTACGCGACCGAGGTGGCCTCGGCGGCGTCGAAGATCTTGCCCTTGCCGCCGGCGTGCGCCTTCTGCTTCGCGCCGTTGTAGACCTTCTCGAACACGCGCGGCACCGCGACGACGAACGTCGGCCGGAACTGGCCGAGGTCCTCGACGAGGTTCTTCACGTCCGCCGTGTGGCCGACGGTCACCCGCGAGTACACGCAGGAGATCGCCAGGGCACGCGCCAGGATGTGCGCGAGCGGCAGGAACAGCAGCAGCGAGTTGCCGGCCGTGAGGATCTCCGGGAACCGCGACAGCGCCGACCGCACCTCGGACAGCAGGTTGCGGTGCGTCAGCGTGCAGCCCTTGGGGCGGCCGGTGGTGCCGGACGTGTAGACCAGCGTCGCCGTGTGGTCGGCCTGGAGCTGCTTGCGGCGCTCGTGGACCTGCTCGTCGGTGATCTCGGCACCCAGCGCGGTCAGCTCGTCGACCGCGGGGGCCGAGCCGTCGATCTGCCACACGTGGCGCAGCTCGGGCAGCTTGCCGACGACGTCGTCGACCATCGCGCGGTGCGACGACGCCTCGACGAACACCGCCGTTGCGCCGGAATCGGACAGGATCCACTCGATCTGGTCCGCCGACGACGTCTCGTAGATCGGTACCACGACGCCGCCCGCCGCCCAGATGGCGAAGTCGAGCAGCGACCACTCGTAGCGGGTCTTGGAGACCAGCCCGACGCGGTCGCCCAGTTCGAGACCGGCGGCGATCATGCCCTTGGCGACGGCCGTGACCTGCGCGGCGAAGTCACGCGCGGTGATGTCGACCCAGGTGCCGTCGACCTGCCTGCGGAAGCTGACGGCGTTGCCGAAGCGCTCCGCGTTGGCCCACACCATGTCGGTGAGGTTCTCCTCCGGAGCCACTGCGGCCGTGGCGGGGACGCTGAACTCGCGCACGTCAACCTCCGTACGGTGAAATGTTACTGGTGGGGAAACCTAGCGTGTGATTCCGGCGATACAAAGGTGGGTACGCCCTTCCGTTACCTTTTGTCCTTATGGCCAGCGTGGACGTCGTGGACGAAACCTTCCTCGCGGTACCACCCAGGGTGGTCGCCGCAGCCTTCGCGCCGCCCTCGTCGTGGCGGTCCTTCTGGCCCGATCTGGAGCTGGACGTCTACGCCGACAGGGGCGAGGAAGGCCTGCGCTGGACGGTCGGCGGCGCGCTCGTCGGCACCATGGAGGTCTGGCTCGAGCCCGTCCTCGACGGCACCGTGGTGCACTACTTCCTCCGCGCTGACTCGCCCACCGGGTCGTTCACACCCCGCGACGCCCGTCGTGAGGTGCAACGCCGTCAGCTCGACGCGAAGTCCGTCTCGCTGGGGCTCAAACTGACTCTGGAGGACGGCCGTCCGGCCGGCTGCCCGCCAGCAGGGTGATCTTGCTTGACGCGCGTCTCACAGAACACCCCCATGCGGCGTCAACTAAGTTGGAACCGTGCGGGTTCACGTGGTTTCCGATGTGCACGGCAACGCGGAGGCGCTCGCGCGCGCCGGTGACGGCGCGGACGCCCTCGTCGTGCTCGGCGACCTGATCGACTTCGTCGACTACCACGACCATTCCAAGGGGATCCTCGGCCAGGTCTTCGGGCCGGAGAAGGTCGGGATCTTCGCCGAGCTGCGCCGCGGCACCCGGCGCGCCGACACCGCGGGCTACATCCGATCGCTGTGGGACGGGCTCGCCGACGCCCGTTCCGTCGTGGAAGAAGCGGTGCTGGAGCAGTACCACGCGCTGTTCGGCGCCATGTCCGCGCCGACGTACGCGACACCGGGCAATGTGGACAGTCCGCAGCTGTGGCCGCAGTTCGCCCGTGACGGCGTGCACGTCCTCGACGGGGAGGCCGCGGAGATCGGCGGGCTGAGGTTCGGTTTCGCGGGCGGCGGGCTGATGGTGCCCGGACTGGTCCGCAACCCCAACGCGCCGTGGTTCCCGTACCTGCGTTCGGAGGAGGACATGGCGTCGGCGCTGGAGCGGATGGGGCAGGTCGACGTGCTGTGCACGCACATCCCGCCACTCGTGCCGGAGCTGACCTACGACGTCGTGGCGCGCCGCCCCGAATGGGGGTCACGGGCCGCGCTGGACAAGATCGAACGCGAACGGCCGCGCTGGTCGGTGTTCGGGCACGTGCACCAGCCGTTGGCCAGGCGTGTCCGCGTCGGCTACACCGAGTGCATCAACGTGGGTCACTTCCAGCGCAGCGGCAAGCCTCACGTCCTCAACTGGTGACCACGCGAGTAACCTCCACGTTCATGGCCGACGAGTCCACTCAGTCCATCGTCATCGACGCTCCGCCTGAGAAGATCATGGCGATCATCGCGGACTTCCCGTCGTACCCGGACTGGGCGAACGGGATGAAGGAAGTCGAGGTCCTCGACACCCGCGACGACGGCCGTGCCGAGCAGGTGCGGTTCGCGATCGACCAGGGTCCCGTGAAGGACGAGTACACCCTGAAGTACGACTGGTCCGCCGACGGTCTGTCGGTGAAGTGGGAGCTCGTCAAGGGCACCATGCAGAAGGCGCAGCAGGGCAGCTACGTGCTGGCGCCGTCCGGGACCGGCACCAAGGTCACCTACACGCTGTCGGTGCAGCTGGTGATCCCGATGATCGGCCTGTTCCGCCGCAAGGCCGAGAAGCTGATCCTCGACACCGCGCTCAAGGAGCTCAAGAAGCGCGCGGAGAAGGCGGCTTGAGCCGGGTCCTGCTCTTCACCGGCAAGGGCGGGGTCGGCAAGACGACGCTGTCGGCCGCCACGGCCGCCTCGCTGGCCGCGCACGGCCGCAAGGCGCTCGTGGTCTCGACCGATCCCGCGCACTCGCTGGGCGACGCCCTCGACGTGCGCCTGGGCGCCGAACCGTCCGAAGTAGACGGATCGGACGGCCTGTTCGCCTGCCAGATCGACCCGCGCGGCCTCGTCGACGAGGCCTGGGGCGACCTGCGCGGGCACCTGCGGACCGTGCTGGCGGGCGCCGGTGTCGACGAGCTCGACGCCGAGGAGCTGACCGTGCTGCCGGGCGTCGAGGAGCTGCTGGCCCTCGCCGAGGTGCGGCGCCTGGCCGCGTCCGGGCCGTGGGAGGTCGTGGTCGTCGACTGCGGTCCGACCGCGGAGACGTTGCGGCTGCTGTCGCTGCCCGAGGCGTTCGCGGGCTACCTCGAACGGCTCTTCCCGACCCACCGGCGCGTCGTGCGGGGCCTCCTCGCGGGCGTCGCGGGCACCGGGACCGTCGAGAAGTGGGACGCGACCGCGGACGCGCTGAGCAGGCTCGCCGAGCGGCTGGACGCGTTGCGCTCGATGCTCACGGACGCGTCGTCGTGCTCGGTGCGGCTGGTGCTGACGCCCGAACGCGTCGTCGCCGCCGAGACCCGCCGCACGCTGACCGCGTTGGCGTTGCAGGGAATCCGGGTCGACAGCGTGATCGCGAACCGGCTGGTGCCCTCGCCGGGTGCCGCGCGCGGTGCCGCCGCCACGTGGCTGCGCACCCGCCGGCACGAGCAGGACGCCGTGCTGGCCGAGCTGACCGGGATCGGCGAGATCCGCACGGTTGACCACCGCGCGTCGGAGCCCGTGGGCGTGGCGGCGCTGCTGGAGGTCGCCGACCAGCTCTACGGCGACTCGGACCCGCTGCCGGGTGCCGCCGTCGCCGAATCGCTGCTGGAGGTGTCGGGCAGCGGGCGCGGGCTCGACGCCCGGTACTCGCTGCGGATCGCGTTGCCGCTGGCCGACGACACGGAGCTGGACCTCGCGCGCGTGGGCGACGACCTGGCGCTGACGGTGGACGGCCGGCGCCGGCTCGTCGCGCTGCCGTCGTTGCTGAGGCGCTGCATCGTCACCGGTGCGGAGATGGACTCGGGTGGCGTCACGGTGGGGTTCCGCCCGGACCCTTCCCTCTGGCGCTGATTCAGGAGCTTGCAGATGACCCAGGACAACAACGGCAAGCTCGCCGAGGAGCTGCGGCTGCTCATCGACACGGCCGCCGAACGCATGCAGCCGTGGCTGCAGCGCGTCTCCGAGGCGGGCGACGGCGCGCACACGCCCGAGACGTGCGGCTGGTGCCCGTTGTGCAACGGCGTGGCGCTGCTGCGCGGCGACCGCTCCGAGCTGGCCGCGAAGGCCGCCGAACACGCGGCGGGCCTGGTGGCGGTGCTGCGCGCGGCCCTGCGCGAGCCCGGCACCCCGCCACCGTCACCTCCGTCCGCTGACGAGCCCGCGCCCGAACCGGGCCAGCGCGTGCAGCACATCAAGGTCGTCAGGAAGTCCGAGTAGTGCTCACCGTCGGAGTGGACATCGGCGGCACCAGCGTGCGCGCCGGAGTCGTGGACCCGCGTGGTTCGGTGCTGGACACGTCCCGCGCCCCCACGCCCGCGGGCGAGCGCGCCCTCGAGGACGCGATCGTCGCCGCCGTCGAGGAGGTGGCCGCCCGCCACACGGTGAACGCCGTCGGGCTGGCCGTCGCGGGCTTCATCGCCTCGGACCGCCGCACGGTCCGGTTCGCGCCGCACCTGGCGTGGAGGCAGGCCGACGTGGCGGACCGCATGAGCGACCGCCTGGGCATGCCCGTCGTCCTCGAACACGACGCGAACGCCGCCGCCCTGGCCGAACACCGCTTCGGCGCGGCCCGCGGGGCCAAGACCGCCGTGCTCGTCGCCATCGGCACGGGCATCGGCGCCGCGCTGCTGCTCAACGGCGAGGTCTTCCGCGGCGCGTACGGCGTGGCCCCCGAACTGGGCCACCTGCGCGTCGTCCCGGACGGACGCCCCTGCCCGTGCGGCAAGAACGGCTGCTGGGAGCGCTACTGCAGCGGCACGGCCCTGAGCGCGACCGCGGTGGAACTGCTGGCCAAGCACCCCGGCGTCTCGACCGTCCTCGCCCGTGAGGCGGCGGGCGACTCCCGCGCGGTGACGGGCCGACGGGTGGCCGGCGCGGCCCGCGACGGCGACCCCCTGGCCCAGCGCGCGATGGCCGACCTGGCCCGCTGGCTCGGCGAGGGCCTGGCCCTGGTCGCGGACGTCTACGACCCCGAGGTGATCGTCATCGGGGGAGGGGTGTCGACCTCGGCGCCGCTGTTCCTCGACGACGCGCGCGAGCGCTACGCCTCCGTCGTGACGGGAGCGGGCCACCGTCCGCTGGCCCGGATCCGCACCGCGCAGCTCGGCGACGACGCGGGCATCGTGGGCGCGGCCACCCTGGCCCGCGAGTCGGCCGCCCAGCTGACGACCCAGATGGTCACGCGCGCGGCCAAGAACCACCTGCGCCGCTCCTGAGCTGCTTCTCCAGGAGGCGTGCCCGATCGACTCACCGGATCGGTCATGGTGGTCCACCCGCCCGGGTTGGTTCGTCCGAGTGGGGTACCCGTGTGGCATGACGAAGCATCCGTACAAGCCCGGTGACGAGGTCGAGTGGTCGAGCCACGGTTCGACGACCCACGGCGAGGTGAAGGAAGAGATCACCGAGGAGAAGCAGGCGGCGGGCCGCAAGGTGAAGGCCTCGGAGGACGAGCCCCAGTACCGCGTGGAGAGCGCGAAGAGCGGCCGGGACGCGGTGCACAAGCCGTCCGCGCTGCGAAAGCGTTCCAGCTGATCCGCGAGCGCTGCGGGCAGCCTGCCGCCACAGGCCTTTGCAACGGGTCTTTTGCGGACGAAGTCCAAAGACCTGTTGCAAGGGTGCAGGTCAGCTCCACTGATATATCGATTTTGGGGAGTGTCGCGGCGGGCGTGTCGGGGTTGTTCGCCCGCCGCGAACACCAGTCGAACGGCCGGCGGAGTGCCGGCGAGGGCGACTAGCGGCCGAGCAGGCGCAGGATGCGCGGACGATGGCGCTTGGGCGCGTCCTTCTTGCTCAGGGTCGCCATGGCGCGGGCCATCATCAGGTGCTGCATCTGGTCCATGCCGGACACGGTAGGCATGACCGAATCGTTATCTGAAGGTTTGAGTGGCCGTTATCACGTCGTTACACCTGAGCGCCGTCGTCCCATCCCGAGTCCGGCGGCGGGGTGTTGCGCATGCGCAGGATCAGCCAGCCGACGCCCGCGCACAGCGCCACCAGCGACAGCGGCGTTCCGATGCGCGCCTGCAGGCCGAAGATGCCGGGAGCGACCAGCAGGAGGATGCCCAGCACGAACAGGCCGAGGGCCGCGAGCGTCGAGGCGCGCAGGACCGGGAACGGCGGCGGCTCCGGCGGCACGTAGTGGTCCTCGTCCGCCGGATCTCGCAGTTCGGGCTCGTCGGCGGGCTCCGGCACCGGGTCGTCGGCCACGGCCGTGCGCGGCTCGGCCTCGCCGTGCCGGGTCTCCGAGTGCTTGTCCGGGCCCACCTCGTCGAGGTCGAGCCAGTCCTTGCCGACCCCGTCCCGTTCGAGACCCGCGACGATCTCGGCAAAGAGCTCGTCGACGTTCTCCGGTCCGTCGGTCGAGTCGCGCCGGGCGTTCATCCAGAGCCTCTCCACAAAGCCGCAACCCACTGACCCCTCATCGTTGCACGGGCGCGATGTGTTGCGGGTTACGGCAGTCGGCCCAGTCACAGTCCCCGGATCGGCCTTGTGACACGACGGCGGGCCACAAACCTGGGACTCGTTGTGTGAGGTGCCGTCGGCTCCGTAGGCTGAATGTCGGGATCAAGGTTCGCGGGGTCTTAAGGGAGGCGCTTCCCAAGGTGCTGTACTGGTTGATGAAGCACGTCCTCCTGGGACCGATTCTGCGGCTGTTCTTCCAGCCGAAGATCATCGAGGGCGCCGAGAACATCCCGAAGGACGGCGGCGCCATCCTGGCGAGCAACCACCTCGCCGTCTCCGACTCGTTCTTCCTGCCGCTGATGCTGTCGCGGCGGGTGACGTTCCCCGCGAAGATCGAGTACTTCACGGGCACGGGGCTCAAGGGCAAGCTGCAGAAGTGGTTCTTCTCCGGCGTCGGCCAGGTGCCGATCGACCGGTCCAGCGCGTCCGCCGCGCAGGGGGCGCTCGACACCGGCGTGCGGATCGTGCGCGAGGGCAAGCTGCTCGGCATCTACCCCGAAGGCACGCGCTCGCCCGACGCTCGCCTCTACAAGGGCAAGGTCGGCGTCGCGTGGATCGCGCTGGAGTCCGGTGCGCCGGTCATCCCCGTGGCGATGTTCGGCACGGACAAGGCGAACCCCATCGGCTCGAAGATGTGGAAGCCGTACCCGATCCGCATCAAGATCGGGAAGCCGCTCGACTTCTCCCGCTACGAGGGGCTGTCGGGTGACAGGTTCGTGCTGCGGTCCATCACCGACGAGATCATGTACGCGTTGATGGAGCTGTCCGATCAGGAGTACGTCGACGTCTACGCGGCCAAGGCCAAGGAGCAGACGCCCGACGTGCCCGAACAGGGCAAGAAGGGCGACCGGGTGCCCGAGAAGAAGGCGAGCTGACCGCACCCCTAGGGTGTCGCGGTGCGGTTTTTCTACGACTGTGAGTTCATCGAGGACGGGCTGACGATCGACCTCGTGTCGATCGGTGTGGTCGACGAGGAAGGCCGCGAGTTCTACGCCGTGTCCACCGAGTTCGACCCCGATCGCGCGGGGCCGTGGGTGCGGCAGAACGTCCTCAACCAGCTGCCCTCGCCCGCGGACAAGGCGTGGCGCAGCCGTGCCCGCATCCGCGAGGACCTGCTCGACTTCCTCGGCGCGCGCAACGCCGCGCGCGACGAGGTCGAGCTGTGGGCGTGGTTCGCCGCGTACGACCACGTGGCGCTGGCGCAGCTGTGGGGTGCGATGCCCGCGTTGCCGCGCGCGCTGCCCCGGTTCACCCGCGACCTGCGGCAACGCTGGGACGACGTCGGCCGCCCCAAGCTGCCGGCCCCTCCGGCGGACGCGCACGACGCCCTCGCCGACGCGCGGCACAACCTCGCGCGCTGGAAGGTGATCGAGGAGCAGCGGCAGAAAATCGGGTTTCCCGTCCGGTAAGTGAGACCCGCGTTGCTGCACCGATACAGCTCGTGAAAGTCTGCGTGACACAGAACACGAGAGATGGGGAAGCAGATGCGCATCGGTGTGCTCACTGGCGGTGGTGACTGCCCCGGTCTGAACGCCGTGATCCGGGCCGTGGTCCGCAAGGGCATCAAGGCACACGGCTGGGAGATCGTCGGGTTCCGCAACGGGTGGCAGGGCCCGATCGAGAACCTCACCAAGTCGATCGACCTCGCGGACGTCGAGGAGATCCTGACCCGCGGTGGCACCATCCTGGGCTCGTCGCGCACGAACCCCTACAAGGTCGAGGGCGGTGTCGACCGGATCCGCGAGACCATCGCGGCGAACCAGATCGACGCGATCATCGCGATCGGCGGCGAGGACACCCTCGGTGTCGCCAAGCGCCTGACCGACGACGGCATCGGCGTCGTGGGTGTGCCGAAGACGATCGACAACGACCTCGGCGCCACGGACTACACGTTCGGCTTCGACACGGCCGTCCACATCGCGACCGAGGCCATCGACCGCCTGCGCACCACGGCCGAGTCGCACCACCGTGCGCTCGTCGTCGAGGTCATGGGCCGTCACGCGGGCTGGATCGCGCTGCACTCGGGTCTCGCGGGTGGCGCCAACGTCATCCTCGTCCCCGAGCGCCCCTTCAACGTCGACAAGGTCGTCGAGCACGTCGAGCGCCGCTTCGAGAGCGAGTTCGCGCCGATCATCGTCGTCGCCGAGGGCGCGATCCCCGAGGGCGGCGCCGAGGTGCTGCACTCCGGTGAGCGCGACGCCTTCGGTCACGTCCGCCTCGGTGGCGTCGGCCAGTGGCTCGCGGAGGAGATCGCGGACCGCACCGGCAAGGAGTCCCGCGCGGCGGTCCTCGGCCACATCCAGCGCGGTGGCACGCCGACCGCCTACGACCGCGTTCTTGCGACCCGCTTCGGCCTGCACGCCGTCGACGCCGTCGCGGCCGGTGACTTCGGCACGATGGTCGCTCTGCGCGGCACCGACATCGTGCGCGTGAAGCTGTCCGAGGCGACCGCTGAGCTCAAGACCGTTCCGACGGAGCGCTACGAAGAGGCCGAGGTCTTCTTCGGCGCCTGAGTCTGATCGGGGCCTGGCCAGGCCCGATTCGGCGAAATCCAATATCCGATATATCAGTTGTGCAAAAGACGTTTGCGGACGACCGCAAACGTCTTTTGCATAAGGGCTGCCGGGTCCCGCTCGCTGGGACTCGTGTTGTGATCGGGCTCTCGCTCACTGCGAAGGTGAATTCACCATCCGTTGAGCAGTTGAGGAGACCCGATGAGCGACGCGCGAGTCGTCCTGCCCGAGCCGGACGCCGACGAGACAGGGCCGTACACCCACCTCGGTTTCGCCCAGGCCAAGCCGGGCCACGAGGACGAGGTCGAGGCGTTGATCCTCGGTCTCGTCGAGCCGTTGCGCGCCGAAGAGGGCTCGATCGAGTTCCACGTCCACCGCGACCGCGCGAACCGGTCGCAGTTCGTGATCTACGAGGCGTTCCGGTCGAAGCAGGACCTGGAGAAGCACCTCGCCGAGCCGTACGTGCAGGAGTTCGTCCGGGCGATCCAGCCGCTGGTCGCGGGTCCGTTGCGCCAGCAGTTCCTGCGCATGTCCAGCACCCTGCCGGCGGTGAGGTGACCCGTGGGCCTGCTGATCTTCGCCATCGTCACCCTGCTCTTCCTGCTCACCCGCAGGATGTGGGGCAGGCTCACCGGCAACCCGTTGCCGCAGGTCACCGCCCGCCCAGGCGGTGGCTTCCTGGCCAACCTGGGCAAGTCGCGGACCCGGCCGGAACCGACGGTCGCCCCACCGAAGTCCACCGGACCGCGGGCGGCCCGCCACGACTGCGACGTGCTCGTCGTCGGCGCCGGCCCGAGCGGCCTGATGACGGCGGCACTGCTCGTCCGTCAGGGCGTCAAGGTCTGCGTGGTCGACGCCAACGCCGGACCGGCCACGGAGTCGAGGGCGTTCGCAGTCCAGGCCCGCACGGTCGAGCTGTTCAGGAGCATCGGGCTGGCCGACGAACTGCTCGAACGCGGTGTCGTCACCACGGGCATCCGCTTCCACATCCGGGGCAGGCACGTCGGCGGACTGGACTTCGACCGCGCGAAGGCCGCGACCACGCCGTACCAGTTCATCCTGATGGCGCCGCAGTCCGAGGTGGAGGAGGTGCTGCTCCGCGACCTCGCCCGGCACGGCGTCACGGTCCGGCGCGGCACCAGGCTCACCGACCTCACCCAGAGCGCCGACACCGTCACCGCGGTCGTCGGCGACCGCACCATCACCGCCCAGTACGTCGTCGGAGCCGATGGCGCCCACAGCACCGTCCGGCAACGGCTCGGGCTCGCGTTCGACGGCGACAAGTACGGCCAGCGCTACCTCCTGGCCGACTGCCGGGTCGAGTGGCCGCTCGACCACGCGCACTTCCGGGTGTTCGTGAACCGCGACCGCATCGGCCTGTTCCTGCCCCTCCAGGGGGCCGAGACCTCGCGGGTGATGGTCACGGACTTCGGCGACCCCGCCGCCGAGTTCGACCTCGCCACCCTCCAGGCCGAGCTGCGCAAGGCGATGAACCTGGACGTCACCCTCAGCGCGCCGATCTGGACCAGCCGCTACCAGGTCCACCTGCGCGGCGTCGACGACTACCGCCGCGGCCGGGGTTTCCTCGTCGGCGACGCCGCCCACATCCACTCCCCGGCGGGCGGCCAGGGCATGAACACGGGTCTGCACGACGCCGCCAACCTCGCCTGGAAGCTCGCCGCGGCGATCACCGGGGGCGTGGACCTGCTCGACACCTACTCCGCGGAACGGCATCCGGCGGGAGTCCGGCTGCTGAAGTTCACCGACCGGCTCTACCGGGTCGCGGCGGGCCTGCGCGGCTGGCGGGCGTGGCTGCGCGACACCGCGGGGCCGTTCCTGGTCGGGCGGATGTCGGCGGCCCCGATCCCGCATCGCAGGTCGTTCCACCGCCTGAGCCAGATCAGCCTCGGCTACCGGCCCAGCGAGATCAACGTCAACGAGCTGCTCTACTCGCTGCGGGGACCGCTCGCGGGCCAGCGCGTCCCGGACGCCAGGATCAACGACCGCGAGCAGGTGTTCGACCTGCTGCAGGACTACCAGCTGCACGTCGTCGCGTTGTCCCGCAAGCACCTGACCGCCGACGAGATCACCGCCACGACGGCCCGGCTGCAGGACCTCGGCGTCCGCGGCCACCTGGTCGCCCGCGTCGAGGCCAGGCAGGACGACCGCGTGCACCGGGCCGACTCGGCGCAGGTGTTCGAGCACTACGGCCTCACCGAACCGGACTCGGAGGCCCTCTACGTCATCCGGCCGGACGGCCACGTCGCCTGGCGCTGCGACGAGCTCGACTTCGAGGCGTGCCAACGCTTCCTCGCCCGGCTCCGCCGCCCGGCGGTCTCCCAGGTCCGCGCCGCATAGGAAGAGGGGCCCGGCGAACCGGGCCCCTCTTCACGCCATCGCCGGAGAGAGGTCCATGTGGACGCGGTAGTCCACGATCTCCTCGCCGGACATCCAGATCACCGTCACGCACGGCAACGCGAGCTGCTTCCCGTCCGGCGCCTCGGTCTCGATGGTGAACCGGCAGAACAACTGGTCGCCGACCTCCGCGACCTGGTCGACCACGTGCCGCACCCACGGCAACGCCCCGGCCGCACCGGCGGTGGCCGCGACCACGGCAGCACGACCGATCAACGGCTCGTTGTTGCCGAAGACGTAGGTGGCGTCGTCAGCGAACCAAGCCCCGAACGCTTCGGCGTCACCGGAATCCACGGCGGCACACATCTGCCGCACCATCTCGGCGCGGCTCATGGCTTCTTCTGCAACGAAAGGCCGTGCTGCACCATGATCTCCGCGACCAGCTTCATGTCCCGCGGTCCCGGCGGCAGCTCCGACAACGCCTGGTAGTAGTTCTCCAGCCCCGGCGGCGACACGACGGCGACCACGCGCGTCTCCTCGTCGAACGGGTTGTGGAACATGTGCGGCACCCCGCGCGGCATCAGCAGCGAGTCGCCCGGCCCCAGCACGTGCTCGTCGCCGTCGAGCTCGACCACGACCCGTCCCTGCACGCACGTGAACAGCTCGTCCTCGCGGGAGTGGACGTGCGTGGGCGGCCCGCCGAGGTTCGGCGGCACCACGTACTCGAACAGCGAGTAGGCGCCCTGGGTGTCCGCGCCGGTCAGCCGCGTGTAGATGCCCAGGCCGATCGCGCCGACGTTCGTGCCCTCACCGCTGCGGTAGACGTGATGCTTCACGGGGGTTTCCATGGTCTCCAACCTCGATTCGACTGAGACGGGCGAGCAGCTGGGGCGTCACCTCGCGGTACGCCGAGGGCGCGATCGGGTTGAGCCAGTGCGACGCGCGGGTGAGCCTCCCGATCTGCAGGCCCAGGTCCGCGAGCACCTCGTCGGCGTTCTTCATCGAGAACGGGATGATCTTCGTGCCGCGGCAGTGGTGCTTGTTCGTCGCGCCGTCCATGAACGCGAGCTGCGCGGTCACGTCCGCCTGACGCGTGGCGGCGTCCGGCAGCGAGAGCGCTCCCGCGAGGTCGGCCGCGATCCACAGCGCCGCCATCTCCGCGTTGAGCGGGCTGAAGAACGACGAGTTGTAGCCGTTGAAGTACAGGCCCGGCACGTCGATCGGCTGGATCTGCCGGTACAGCGCGAAGTTCCCGCGCTCGTCGAACAACCGCCGCTGCACCTGTTCGGGAAGGAACGGCACGCCCTGCGTGAAACCGGTGGCGCACACGACGAGGTCGGCGGGCAGGACCGTGCCGTCGGAGAGTTCCGCGCCGCCGGCCTTGAGCCGCGCGATCGTCCTGTCGCGGTGCACGCGGATCTCGCCCGACTCGACGCCCTCGAAGAACCCTTCGGTGGCGAGACCGATCGCGCCCTTGACGATGTCCTCCATCTGCCCGGACGGCACCAGGTCGTGCTTCGCGAGCCCGAACTGCTTGACCGACACCGAGCCCAGCGAGTTGAGCATCGAGCGCCGCATCCCGTTCGCCGGGCCGTGCAGGAACTTCTCGAACCCGCGCAGCGACCGGTAGCGGAACAGCGCCTCGCCCATGCGCGTCAGCAGCAGCATCTTGAAGTTCACGGTGCCGGCGATCTTGCGCGGGACCTTCCACAGCAGCTGTCGCGCGATGATGTCCGTGCTCGCCGCGACGCCGCTGATCGGCACCGTCACGTCGCACGCCGACTTGCCGTACCCGACGACGAGCGCGTGTTTGTCCCGCGCCTCCTCGACGTCGAGGAACTCGGTGCCCGCGAGCACCCGTCCACCGGCGGCCTCGAACTCGTCACGGCCGGGGAAGTCCGGCACCAGCGGTTCGCAGAACACGCCGTTGGCCACGACAACGCGGTCGTAGCGGTACCTCGAACCCGTGTGCGTGGTCAGCTCCCACACGCCGTCCACGGGCACGACGGACGTCACCGTCGTCTCCAGCCGCAGGCACGCGTCGACACCGAAGTGCCACGTGTACGCCTCCAGGTACGCCTGCACCTGCTCGCCGGTCGGCCATTCCGGCAGGTCCTTCGGCATCGGGAAGTCCGAGAACGAGTACTGGGCCTTCGGGCTCTGCGTGGTGAGGCCGGGATAACGCCTCGTGCGGCTCCACACGCCGCCGACGTCCGGTGTCCGGTCGAACACCTCGACCTCGTGCCCTGCCTGCAGCAGCACCTTCGCGGTGGTGAGGCCGGCGACTCCGGCGCCGATGATCGCGACTCGCATCCTGGTCCTCCTGAGTGAGGATGTGACGGCCCACACTGTGGAGCTCGCGCGAGTCCGCGACCAACCGGGAGTCCCGGCTAGTGGGACTCCCAGCGCCGCGTCGAGTAGGCGCGCGTCGCCGCCGCGGCCGCCATCCGCACGGCGGGCCCGATCCGGTCCGGGCGCACCGCCGCGCTCGGACCGGTCACCGACAACGCCGCGGCGACCCCGCCACCGGCGCTGAAGATCGGCGCCGCGATGCAGCTGATGCCGACGTTGCCCTCCTCGCGGTCGTAGGCCCAGCCCTGGTCCGGGATCGCGGCGAGCTCGCGCCGCAACGCCGTCGGGCTCGTGATCGTGCGGGGAGTGCGGCGTTCCAGGCCGGCGGCGATCACTGCGTCCACAGTGGACGCGTCGGAGAACGCGAGCATCGCCCGGCCGAGGCCCGAGCAGTGCGCCGGGATCATCCCGCCGACCTGGTCGAGCATCGGCATCGGCCGGTGCCCGGTGATCTTCTCGACGACCAGCACGCGGGTGCCGTCGAGCACGCCGAGCTGCACCGTCACGCGGGCCGCGGCGTACAGGTCCTGCAGGAACGGCAGCACGGCCTCGCGCAGCTCGTGCCGCACGGGAACCAGGCTGGAGAGCTTGAACAGGCCCGTGCTGATCCGATAGCGGTCGTCCGGCTTGTCGAGCCAGCCGAGCTCGATCATGCGCGCCGCCGTCCGGTGCACCGTCGAGCGGGGAAGCCCGGACCTGCGCACCAGTTCGGCCAGGCCGAGCTCCCGGTGCGCGACGTCGAAGGAGTCCAGGATCGCCGCCGCGCGTTCGAGTGAACCGCTCGGCTCGCCTGACTGCGAGTCCCGGTCACTGGGACTCATCCTTGGTCGCCCATTCGCACACGGCGACTGTAGGAGCCCATGGACGGAAACACCACGCGGGTCGCGCTCGTCGGGGGCGGCGCCGGCGGAATCGGTGCGGCGACGGCCGCGGCGCTCGTCGAGAGCGGTCACCGCGTCGTGCTGGCCGGACGCACCGAATCGACGTTGAAGGACACCGGCGCGGCGCTCGGCGCGGACCACGTGGTCTGCGACCTCGCCGATCCGGGCGAGGCCGCCGCGGTCGTGGACGAGGTCGTCGACCGCCACGGGTCGCTCGACGTGCTGGTCGTGAACGCGGGCGGCCCGTCACCCGGCGGGATCCTGGAGGTCACCGACGCGCAGTGGCACCGCGACCTCGACCTGCTGCTGCTCGGCCCGCTCGCGTTGCTGCGGGAGGCGTTGCCGGCGATGGCGGCCAGAGGGTTCGGGCGGGCCGTCGCGATCACGTCGACGGCGGTGCGGCAGCCGCAACCCGGCCTGGCGTCGTCGACGGTGCTGCGCGCTGCCGTGACGTCGGCGATGAAGCTCGCGTCACGGCAGTTCGCGGCGGACGGTGTCACGGTCAACTGCGTCGCACCCGGCGCGACCTCGACCCCGCGTCGCATGGAGGTGTTGTGGCGCAGGGCCGAGGCGGCGGGCGTGGACTTCGACACCGCCGCCGCGCAGGACCTCGCCGACATCCCGGCCCTGCGCGCCGCCGACCCGGGCGAGATCGCCGCCGCCGTGGCGTTTCTGGCTTCACCGCAGGCTTCGTACGTCAACGGCACCGTGCTGACCGTCGACGGCGGCCGCACCGACACCGTGTGAGACAAGAACAGGCTGAAGGGGAACGCGTTGGCCACCTCAGGACCCGACTTCGCCATGACCGACTTCCTCGGGGCGCTCACGCACGCGGTCCGGCCGGACGGTGCGCGTCCGCTGGTCGTGCACGACGACGAGCTGGCGACGATCCCGCCGGGCGCCGTGCCGAACCCGACGACGCTGCGGATCGCGGGGAAGCTGCCGACGTCGACGTTCGAGCTTTTCCGGCAGGTCATTCCGCCGGGCGAGAGCTCGGACATGCAACGGCACTACCACGAGACCGTGCACTTCGTGATCTCCGGCGACGGGCACAGCGAGATCCAGCACGCGGAACCCGACTCGTTCGAGACCGTGTCGTGGACCTCCGGCTCGTTCGTCTACACGCCGCCGTGGACGTGGCACCGCCACTACAACGATTCCCCGGAGCATCCGGTGGAGTTCCTCACCATCGAGAACTCCCGGCTCCTGGCCCTCTTCGGGCTCGCCCGCAGGCAGAGCGCCGGCCTCGCGACCTTCGCCGAGGCCCGCGCCCGTTTCGACACACCAGCATCCGACTCCTCTGGGGAGGACCAGTGATTCCGGAGCACGTCAGCATCTGGGGCGAACTGTCGCATGTGGACCACGTCGTGCGGCACGTCGACGTCCCGGTGCGCGGCCACACCGTGCGGACGAGGGTCCTGCAGGCCGGGTCCGGGCCGGAGCTCGTGCTGCTGCACGGCACCGGCGGCCACCTGGAGGCCTACGCGCGTGACATCGCGGGGCTGGCGGAGGACTTCCACGTCACCGCCTACGACATGATCGGCCACGGCTGGTCGGACCTGCCCGACCTGCCGTACACGATCGACGTGCTGTCCGAGCACCTCGTGGGGCTGCTGGACGCGCTGGGCGTCGACCGCGCACACCTGTCCGGCGAGTCGCTGGGAGGCTGGGTCGTCGCGTGGGTCGCCGCGCACTTCCCCGGCCGCGTCGACCGGCTCGTGCTGAACACACCGGGCAACATCGCGAACAAGCCCGAGGTCATGCAACGCATGCGGGACAGCACGATGGCCGCCGTGACCGACCCCAGCGAGGAGACCGTGCGGCGGCGGGTGGAGTTCCTGTTCCACCACAAGGAGATGGTCACCGACGAGCTGGTGAACCTGCGCCGTCAGGTGTACTCGCGGCCGGGGTTCGTGCAGGCGATCACGAACACGCTGGTGTTGCAGGACCCCATGGTGCGCAAGGACTTCGCGTGGGACCCGGAGTGGGTGGGCAAGGTCGCGGCGCCGACGTTGCTGCTGTGGACCAGCCACGACCCGACGGGCGGGCTGGACGAGGCCGACATGCTGCTCGGGTGGCTTCCCGACGCGCGGCTGCACGTCATCGACGACGCCGGGCACTGGCCGCAGTGGGAGAAGGTCTCCGAGTTCCTCGACATGCACCGCACCTGGTTGCTGCACGGAAAGGACCCGGCCTGATGGCGGAGATCATCGGCTTCGCGGGGATGTCGCACAGCCCGTTCGCCACGCTGCTGCCGCCGGACGGCGCCGGGCCGGGCTCGGTGTTCCTGCGCGACGCGGACCGCGTGCGGCTGGCCGTGGAGAAGCTGGAACCCGACGCGATCGTCGTGATCGGGCCGGACCACTTCCACGCCAACTTCTACGACGTGATGCCCCCGTTCGTGCTCGGCGTCGAGGAGGCGGTGGGGTTCGGCGACTTCGGCAGCAGCTCGGGGCCGTTACCGGTGGAGCAAACCCTCGCCTGGTCGGCGCACGGCGGTCTGGCCGAGGCCGGATTCGACGTGTCGCTGTCGTACTCGCTGACCGTCGACCACGGGATCGTGCAGAGCTACGAGATGATCACCGGTGGCACGACGCTCCCGTTGGTGCCGCTGGTGGTCAACACCGCCGCGCCACCGTTGCCGTCGCTGGACCGGTGCGTCGAGCTGGGGCGTGCGCTGGGGGCCGCGCTGCGGTCGTCGGCGTTCCCGGGACGGGTGCTGGTGGTCGCTTCCGGCGGGCTGTCGCACTGGTTGCCGTCCAACGACCCGCGCGATCCCTCGGTGGTGGGGGAGCGGCGCGAGTCGTTGATCCGGGGCCGGGCCTACGCGAAGGAGTTCGCCGCCGCGCGGGAGCCTCGGGTGCGCGCCATGGGAGGTAACCCGGAGGCGCGCGTGAACGCGGTGTGGGACGAGTGGTTCCTCGACCGGCTGGTGGCGGGTTCGCCCGGTGAGGTCGCCTCCCTCGGGCACGAGGCGCTGGAGGACAACGCCGGCAGCGGCGGGCACGAGATCCGCTGCTGGCTCATCGGGCAGGTCGCCGTCGGCCTCCCGTTGGTGTGGACGAGCTACGAGCCCGTGCCCGAGTGGATCACGGGCATGGGCATCGGAACTACGTTCGCCGTGTGAGGTCCAGGGCGATGTCGGTCAGCATGTCCTCCTGACCGCCCACCAGGCGCCGGCGTCCCGCCTCCAGCAGGAGGGTGCGGACGTCGGCGCCGGTGCGTTGGGCGGCGGTGTCGGCGTGCCTGAGGAACGAGCCGTAGACGCCCGCGTAGCCCAGCGTGAGGCTTTCGCGGTCGACGCGGACCGGGCGGTCCATGATCGGCCGGACCAGGTCGTCGGCCGCGTCCTGGAGCGCGAACAGGTCGGCGTTGTGCTGCCACCGCTGGAGGTTCGCGACGGCGACGAACGGTTCGACGGGGCAGTTGCCCGCTCCCGCACCGAGTCCGGCCAGCGAGGCGTCGACCCGCGTGGCTCCCTCCTCGACGGCGGTGATCGAGTTCGCCACGGCGAGCGAGAGGTTCTCGTGCGCGTGGATGCCGATCTCGGTGCTGTCGTCGAGGACGTCCTTGTACGCACGGATGCGGTCTCGGACGTCGTGAGGGAGCAGGCGACCACCGGAATCCGTTACGTAGACGCAGTTCGCTCCGTAGGACTCCATCAGCTTCGCCTGACGTGCGAGCTCCTGCGGTTCGGCGAGGTGGCTCATCATCAGGAACCCGGACACGTCCATGCCGAGCTCACGCGCGCCGGCGATGTGCTGGGCGGAGATGTCGGCCTCGGTGCAGTGCGTGGCGATGCGAACCGATTGCACGCCAAGGCCGTGAGCGCGCTTGAGGTCGTGCAGCGTGCCGATGCCCGGAAGCAGCAGCGTCGTGAGCTTGGCCTGTGTCAACGCTTCCGCGGCGGCCTCGATCCACTCCCAGTCGGTGTGGCTGCCGGGGCCGTAGACGAGCGAGCCGCCGCTGAGGCCGTCGCCGTGCGAGACCTCGACGGCGTCGACACCGGCCTGGTCCAGTGCCCTGGCGATCTCGGCGACCTTCTTCGGGTCGATGCGGTGCCGCAGGGCGTGCATGCCGTCCCGCAGCGTCACGTCCTGGAGGTAGAGCTTCATGCGCGCACCACCGCTTTCGCCATCGTCTCCGCGACGCGCAGGGCCGCGCTGGTCATGATGTCCAGGTTGCCCGCGTAGGCGGGCAGGTGGTCGGCCGCGCCCTCGACCTCCAGCAGGACGGTGACCTGGTGCGTCACCGGCTGCTCGGTGAGCGTGTGCGGCTGCTCGACCGGGTCGATCTGCACGGGCTGCTTGAGGCGGTAACCGGGGACGTAGGCGGCGACCTGGGCGATCATGTGCTCGACGGACTCGCGGATCCGGTGCCGCGTCTGGGGATCCGGCGCGTCGACGAGCGCGAACACCGTGTCCCGCATGGTGATCGGCGGGTCGGCCGGGTTGAGCACGATGACGGCCTTGCCCTTGAGCGCCCCGCCCACGTCCGCGATGGCTCGCGCCGTCGTCTCGGTGAACTCGTCGATGTTCGCGCGGGTGCCGGGACCCGCGCTGCGCGACGAGATCGAGGCGACGATCTCCGCGTACGGCACGGGGGTGACGGTGTTGATCGCGGCGACGACCGGGATCGTGGCCTGGCCGCCGCACGTGACCATGTTGACGTTGGGGGCGTTCAGGTGCTCGTCGAGGTTGACCGTCGGCACCACCATCGGCCCGATCGCCGCCGGGGTGAGGTCGATGACCCGCTTGCCGTGCGCGGCCAGGACCTCGGCGTGCTTCGCGTGGGCGCCCGCCGAGGTGGCGTCGAACACGATCTCGATCTCGTCGAACCCCGGCATGGCGACGAGGCCGTCGATGCCGTCCGAAGTGGTGGCGACGCCGAGCCTCCTTGCCTTGGCGAGGCCGTCGGACTCGGGGTCGATGCCCGCCAGCGCCGCCACTTCGAGGGTGCTGGACCGCTTGAGGACTTTGATGACGAGGTCGGTGCCGATGTTGCCCGACCCGATGATCGCGACCTTCACGAGCTCTCCTTCCCGAACGTCGCCCGGACCGTGCCGAGGCCGGTGATGGTCGCCTCGACCTCGTCGCCCGCCTGGACGGGCACGACGGGGCCGAGCGCGCCGCTGAGCACGACGTCACCGGCTCTGAGCGGGTCGCCGAGCGCCGCGGCGGTCGTGGCGAGCCAGGCCAGCGCGGTCAGCGGGTCGCCCATGCAGGCCGCGCCGGCGCCGGTCGAGCGCTCGACCCCGTTGACGGTGAGCACCATCGACACCGCGCTGGGCGTGACCTCGTCCAGCGTCTTCTCCTGCGCGCCGAGCACGTAGAGCCCGGCCGAGGCGTTGTCCGCGACGGTGTCGGCGAACGTGATGTCCCAGGCCGCGATCCGGCTGTCCACGACCTCCAGCGACGCCTGGGCGTACCCGACCGCCTCGGCGACCTTCTGCTCGTCGAACGGCCCGTCCGCGAGGTCGGCCTTCAGCACGAACGCCACCTCGGCCTCGACCCGCGGCTGCAACAGCCGGTGCGTCGGCAGCACGGCGCCGTCCTTGAACGCCATGTCGTCGAGCAGCACCCCGAAGTCGGGCTGGTCCACGCCGAGCTGCCTGCGCACCGCCGGCGAGGTGAGGCCGATCTTGCGCCCGACCCGCTCGGCGCCGTCCGCGACGCGCGCGGCGATGTTGTGCTGCTGGACCGCGTAGGCCTCGGCCTCGCCGATGACGTCCCGCACGGGCGCACACGTGACCTTCTCGCGCGCGGCTCTCGCGAGGCGCTCCGCTGCAGTTCGGACTTCACTCATGCCGCACATCGTGGCGGTGGATCCGCCTGTGCGGGCACTCCGGAGTTCCGCTGACCGGAACTCAGTGGCACGATCGAGTGATGACCGAGGTGCCGAACACCCTGCTGGGCAAGGTGATGTCGGTGCTGAACGCCTTCGGGGCCGACGACGACGAGCTCGGCTTCGCGGAACTGGGCCGCCGCACCGGCCTCTCGAAGGCGACCCTGCACCGCCTCCTGGGCGACCTGACCGAGGTCCGCCTGCTCGATCGCGGCACGCGCGGCTACCGCCTCGGCGGCCACCTGTTCCAGCTGGGCATCCGCGCGTCGGTCGAACGCCGCCTGGTCGAGGTGTCCACGCCGTACCTCGAAGACCTCTACGAACGCACCCACGAAACCGTCCACCTCGGACTCCTGGAGGGTCACGAGGTCGTCTACGCCGCCAAGATCGGCGGTCACCGGCAGGCGTCGTCGCCGTCGAGGCTGGGCGGGCGCATGCCGCTGCACGCGACGGCGATCGGCAAGGCCCTGCTCGCGCACGCCCCGCCCGCGTTGCGCACCGAGGTCCTGTCCGCCCCCTTGGCCCGCCGGACGCCGCGCACGGTCGTCACGCCCGGCATGCTCCGCCGCCAGCTGACCACGATCCGGCAGACGGGGGTGGCCTACGAGTTCGAGGAGTCGAGGGTCGGCCTCGCCTGCGTGGCGTCGCCGGTGCTCGGCCACGACGGGACGGTGGTGGCCGCGGTCAGCGTCGCCGGGCCCACGATCCGGTTCGACCCTCGGGCGCACGCGGCCTCGGTGCACGCGGCCGCGACGGGCATCGCGCTGACTCTGATCCGGCGGCGCGCGACACTGTCGTCCGGCACCTGATATCCAATATATTGCCGTCCGATTTGTCCGACCTTATGCAAAAGACGTTTGCGGACGTCCGCAAACGTCTTTTGCAATGAGCATGTAAGCGCAGGTCAGAAGGCTTTGACGTCGAGGTAGGCGCCGAACGTCCCCAGCCAGTGGTCGGCCATGTACCCGTGCCCGCCGAACACGTAGGTCCACCCGGCCTCGCGGTGCGCAGCCGAGGCCGTGGAGGCCAGCGACGCGTACCGGTGCCCGTCCGGCAGCGCCTCCGCGATCGCCTCCCAGTTCCAGGCGCGCGACAACGCGAGCCCGGCCAGGTGCGAGCCGTACGGGTCGCTGGGGTCGTCGACCGGGAAGGGCTCGCGCAGCACGCGCCACCGTTCCGACTCGAGCTCCGGCAGGTAGGCGTCGAGCCAGTCCGCGAACTCCGCGGCGGGCAGGGCGCGGCGCATCAGGTCGGCCGTCGTCAGCGCGGGGGACAGGAAGTCGGCGGCGTCGGGTTCGAACCCGCCGTACGCGACCTCGTCCCGGTGCCACCGCAGGGCGGCCTCGGTGCACGCGGCGACCAGCTCGGTGTCGCCGTTCGCCTGGGCCGCGTCGAACACGAGGCCGGTCGCGAACGCGGTGTTGCTGTGCGTGCCGGTGCGGATCGGCAGACGCGCCACCGAGATCCACTCCAGCCAGCGGTCGCGCAGCACGTCCGCGATCGGCGCGACCGACCACGGCAGGCCCGAGGAGCGCAGCTCGGCGTCGAGCAGCAGCAGCCACGCCCAGCCGTAGGGACGCTCCCAGTGCCGTCCGAACGGCGAGGCGAAGAACGCGGCCTCGGTGGCGCAGTTGTCGGGGGTGATGAGCTTGTCGAGGGCGTTGCGGGCCGTGTCCGCCCCCGCGAGAGAGGGACGCAGCCGCAACAGGCGCACGGCGAGCCACGTCTGGTGCACGCACGAGTGCCAGTCGAACGACCCCGCGAACACCGGATGCAGCACCCGCTGCGGCACGAGCCGGTCGTCGCCGTCGATGACGTGCGTCCAATGCACCGGATGGTCGCGCTGGATGTTGTCGACCGCGACGCCCAGCAGCCGGGTCGCGGTGCCGTCATCCAATCGGGTGGCGTTCATGGCCCACATCATGCAATGCGACCCCGGTGACAGGGCAGAGGCAGATAGTTGACAAGTAACAGACCTCACTCCGCCGGAGGTAACGGCTGCTGGGCCGGATGACGCCCTGGTCTGGACGCCTGAAACCGCTGACAGGCCCGCCCCGGTCTCTCAGTGTGGGACAACTAGGATGAGCAGCGTGAACTGGACCGTGGACGTGCCCATCGACACGCTTCCCGAGCTTCCGCCGCTGCCTCCCGAGATGCGCAAGCGCCTGGACGACGCCCTGTCGCGCCCGGCTGCCCAGCAGCCCGAATGGCCCGACGCCGAACAGGTGCGTCGCGTGCGGACCGTGCTCGAGAGCGTGCCGCCGATCACCGTGCCCGCCGAGATCGACCGGCTGCACACGCAACTGGCGCAGGTCGCGAACGGTGAGGCGTTTCTCCTGCAGGGCGGTGACTGCGCGGAGACGTTCGCTGACAACACCGAGCCGCACATCCGCGCGAACATCCGGACCCTGCTGCAGATGGCCGTCGTGCTGACCTACGGCGCGAGCCTTCCCGTGGTGAAGGTCGGCCGCATCGCCGGCCAGTACGCCAAGCCGCGTTCGTCGGGCATCGACGCCCTCGGCCTGCCGTCCTACCGCGGCGACATCATCAACTCCCTGGTCGCGACGCCCGAAGCACGTGTCGCCGACCCCGGTCGCATGATCCGCGCCTACGCGAACGCCGGCGCGGCCATGAACCTGCTGCGTGCGCTCACCGGCGCGGGTCTCGCGGACCTGCACCGCGTGCACGACTGGAACCGCGACTTCGTGCGCACCTCGCCCGCCGGCGAGCGCTACGAGGCCCTGGCCGGCGAGATCGACCGCGGCCTCAAGTTCATGTCGGCGTGCGGCGTGAACGACCAGTCGCTGCACGGCACGGAGATCTTCGCCTCGCACGAGGCACTGCTCCTCGACTACGAGCGCGCGCTGCTCCGCCTCGACACGACGGGTGACGAGCCCCGGCTCTACGACCTGTCGTCGCACTTCGTGTGGATCGGTGAGCGCACCCGTCAGCTCGACGGCGCGCACATCGCGTTCGCCGAGATGCTGGCGAACCCGATCGGTCTCAAGATCGGCCCGACGACGTCGCCGGAGATGGCCGTCGAGTACGTCGAGCGCCTCGACCCGCACAACAAGCCGGGCCGCCTGACGCTCATCTCGCGCATGGGCAACCAGAAGGTGCGCGACGTGCTGCCCGCCATCATCGAGAAGGTCGAGGCCAGCGGCCACAAGGTCATCTGGCAGTGCGACCCGATGCACGGCAACACGCACGAGTCGTCGACCGGCTACAAGACCCGGCACTTCGACCGCATCGTCGACGAGGTCCAGGGCTTCTTCGAGGTGCACCGCCGCCTCGGCACGCACCCCGGCGGCATCCACATCGAGCTCACGGGTGAGGACGTCACCGAGTGCCTCGGCGGCGCCCAGGAGATCTCGGACGACGACCTCGCCGGCCGCTACGAGACGGCGTGCGACCCGCGCCTGAACACGCAGCAGTCCCTCGAGCTCGCGTTCCTCGTGGCCGAGATGCTCCGGTCGTAGTTTCCTGAAGACGAGCTGAAGAACGAAGGGCCCCGCGTCGAGAACGCGGGGCCCTTCGCTTTGCACTGGTCAGAGGCCGACGATCGTGATCTCGGTTCCTCGCTTCACCCGCGTCCTCGGCGGGATCGACTGGTTCACCACGGTCGCGTTGTTGCTCTTGTTGAACTCGACCTTCACCTTCAGCCCGGCCCGTTCGAGCTCCTCCTTGGCCTCCCGCACCTTCTGCCGGGTGACGTCGGGGACCTCGATCTCGCGGTTGTTCTCGTAGAACAACGTGACGCGCTTGTTCTGCGTCGGGTCGAGCACCGTGCCCGCCGGCGGGTCCGTCCTGGCCACGCGCGACCCGTTGTTCTCCGGGGCGTCGTCACCACCCGCGTCGACCGCTTCCAGGCCCGCGCGCTGCAGCTCCGCGAACGCCTCGTCCTTCGTCTTGCCCGTCACGTTCGGCACGGGCAGGCGCGGCGGCGGTCCCTTGCTCAGGATGAGCGTCACCGGGGCGTCGATGGCGAGCGCCGTGCCGGGACGCGGGTCGAGGCCGACGACCTTGCCGATCGGGATGGTGTCGTGGAACGCGTCCTTGGCGGCGTCCTTGACCACCTTGAGGCCCGCGGCCTGGATCTCCTTGGTGGCGGCGTCCTGCTCGGCTCCGGCGGTGATGAACGGCACCACGGGCCTGCCGCGCGACACGACGAGCTTCACCTGATCGTTCTTGCGCAGCTCGGCACCGGGGCCGGGGTCGGAGCTGATGACGGTGCCGTTGGGCACGTCGTTGGACGGGACCTTCTCGACGAGGCCCGTCAGGTCGGCCTTCGTGAGCAGCAGCTGCGCGTTCTGCTCGGACTGACCGGCCACCGACGGCATCTCCGTGTAGCGGTTCGCGCCGACGTACCAGGTGAACAGGCCGATGGCGACCACCACCACGGCGGCGACGGAACCCCAGATCGTGTAGAGCTTCTTGCGGCGCTTGCGCTCTTCCTCGAGCTTCTCGGCCTGCGTCTTGCGCTTCTGCGCGGGACGGCGGCGAGGCGGCTCGGGCCGCTGCATGGTCCGCGTCGCCGAGGCCCCGGCCGGGAAACCGGGAGGAGGCGTCGGCGGGCCCGTGTGGACCGTCGTCATCGCCCCGGAGTTCAGGCCCTGGTTCAGCGGCGGCTTCGGCACCACCGGCCTGGTCGCCTCGGCCGCGGACGGAGGAGTGGCACCGACCGCGATGGGAACCGGCCGCATGACGACCGTCCTGTCGTTCTCGGGCGCCGAACCGGGCACGGGCACCGGCTGCGGCGTGAGGCCCAGCTCCATGCCCACTCGCTCCAGCTCGGCCAGGAACGTGTCGGCGTTCGCGGGCCGCAGGGACGGGTCGCGCCGCGTCGCCTTGCGCACCAGCGTGTCGAGCGCCAGCGGGATCTCCGGAACGGACGGGACGTCCGAGTTCACGTGCTGGTAGGCGACCGAGATGGCCGTCTCGCCGCGGTAGGGGGCCTGGCCCGCCAGCATCTCGTAGAGCACGATGCCGGCCGAATAGACGTCACTGCGCGCGTCCGCCGCGCCCGTTTCCACCTGTTCGGGTGACAGATAAGCGACGGTGCCCAGGATCTCGCTGTCGCTCGTGACGCCGTTCTCACCGATCGCGCGCGCCAGCCCGAAGTCCGCGACCTTGACCTGGCCACCAGGCCCGATCAGCACGTTCTCCGGTTTGACGTCGCGGTGCACGAGCCCGGCGCGATGTGCCGCGCCCAACGCCGACAGCACCGGCCCGAGGACGCTCAACGCGACGGCGGGAGCGAGCTTGCCGCGCTGGTTGAGCAGGTCACGGAGGTTGCCGCCGTCGATCAGCTCCATCACCAGGTACACCTGGTCACCGTCGACGCCCTGGTCGTGCACGGACACCACTGCCGGGTGATGCAACTGGGCCGCCGCTCGCGCCTCACGTTCGAAGCGCGCCACGAACGAGGGGTCCGCGGTCAGGTGAGGATCCATCACCTTGATGGCGACATCGCGATCGAGGCGGGTGTCACGACCTCGATAGACGGTGGACATGCCACCGCGCGCGAGCACGGAGTCCACCCGGTAGCGCTGCTCCAGCAGTCCACCCATCACGTTCGAAACCGACCTCTCCACAGTGCGAGATGGTAAAGCTCAGGATGACCCGGTTGGCGGAAGGGCGTTCCCAGTTCGGTTATGGCATTGTGACCCCCGTGAGTGCGATTCCTGCCGCTGCGGATGTACTGGCTGCCGACCTGGAGGTTCTCCACCTCCCCGAGGTCGCCGACCGAATGGGGCTTCCGGTCACCCGGGTCCACCAACTGCTGCGCGACGGGCAACTGCTCGCCGAGCGGCGCGCCGGCGTTCTCGTCATCCCGGCGGCGTTCCTCGCTGCCGGAGCAGTGGTGAAGGGTCTGCCCGGCACCATCACGGTGCTGCGCGACCAGAACTTCTCCACGGACGAGATCCTGCGCTGGCTCTTCACGGAGGACGAAAGCCTCCCTGGCACTCCGATCGAAGCATTGCGCGGTGACCGTGGGCGCGAGGTAAAGCGCCGCGCGCAGTCCATGGGCTTCTAGTCCCCCGATCACGAAGGTTCCAGACGTCTCCGCAGGTGAGAGGCGTCTGGAACCCTGGTGCCCGGCTAAAGCGGTGCTCACCTCGTCATCACACGTGCGATGAGGGCCTGAGCGGCGCCGGGTACCGCCACGGCCAGCCGGCGTGAGTTCGGCACGGCCACGCGCCGCCACAGCACCTCGCAGCCGATGAGCCCGAGGATGTCTCGATACAGCGTGTATGCAGCCCGTACGCAGGGCCGCGACGCCGCCGACAGCATGTCGATGCCCGGCTCCGCCGACTGATATATCGCATACGAGTGCGCGACGAGGTCGTCGAGAGCCCTTTGCACCCGCTTGTTTGCGCGACGATGCAAACGACACCATTGCAAGAGCTCGCGGTCGACGCCGTGTGCGGTGAGAACGTCCAACGGCAGGTAGACCCGGCCGCGGTCGAGGTCCTCGCCGACGTCGCGCAGGAAGTTCGTGAGCTGGAACGCCGTCCCGAGCGCGGCCGCGTACGGCTCGGCCTCCTCGCGGGGCACGACGGTGCCGAGCACTGGCAGCATCTGCAGCCCGATGACCTCCGCCGACCCGCGCATGTAGACGCCGAGCGCGTCGAGGTCCGCGTACTCGGTCACGTCGAGGTCCATCCGCATCGACGCGAGGAAGTCGGTGAACAGCGACCTGTCGATGCCGTAGCGGCGCGTCGTGTCGTCCAGCGCGTGCAGGACGAGGTTCGACGGGGCCTTCTCGAGCAGCCGCTCCAGCCGCTCCAGCTCGCCCGCGCGATCGGCCACGCCCGAGGCGTCGACGATCTCGTCGGCCCAGCGCGCGAACGCGTACAACGCGTGCACTGCGGGCCTCTGCTCAGGCCGCAGGAGCGTCGTCGCCAGGAAGAACGTCTTGCCGTACCGCACGCTCACCCGGCGGCAGACGGCATAGGCGTAGCCCAGGTCCACTGTCCTGGGGCTCATTCGTAGCGCGAGGACAGGCCGAACGGGTCGGGCTTCACCAGCGAGCGCGCCGCGAGCCCGGACACGACCAGCGCGAAGAACAGGTAGCCCCACGAGTAGAGCGCCGTGTCGCCGTTCGGGAACGTCACCAGCATCAGGAACAGCGACGCGACCGTCATCGTCACCAGGCCGGCCGTGCTCCACGCGAACCCGGCGGCCAGCGCCAGCGGCCAGGTGAAGTACCAGGGCAGCGTCGCGGGGGACAGCAGCGCCACGGCCAGCATCGTCAGCGCGCCCCGCCGGATCGCGTCGCGCACCTCGCCGTCACGGGACGCCCACCACTGCGTGTACGCGATCCAGATCAGCACCACGGAACCGAGCGCGCGCGCCACGCCGATGAAGATGCCGCCGTCGACGTAGACGAACCAGTTCACGACCATGCGCACGAAGTCGCCGACCGCGCTCGGCACCGACAGCCAGTTGATGATCATCGACGAGCTGCGCAGCGCCGGGATCCAGCCGAGGTTCACCCCGGCGATCACCGTGCACACGGCGAACGTCCCGAGGAACGCGGCGAGGCCCGGCAGCAGCGCCTTGCGGAACTGAGCGCGCTTGTCGCCGTCCAGGCGCGCCGCCCAGATCCACACGAGGAACGGGACGATCACGACCGCCGTCGCCTTCACCGAGAACGCGAGAGCGAGCAACACGAAGCCGAGCACGTGCCGGCGGTCGAGCACCAGCAGCACACCGGCGGCCATCAGCCCGATCATCAGCAGGTCGTTGTGCGCGCCGCCGATCAGGTGGATCAGCACCAGCGGGTTCGCCGCGACCAGCCACAGGGCGATCGCCGACTTGCCGCCCAGGTGCCTGCTGAGGCCCGGCAGCGCCCAGCACAGCAGCACCAGCCCGCCCGCGAGCGAGAAGCGCATCGCGACGACGCCGAGGATGACGCTCGCGTCCGTGATCCACACGATCGCCTTGGCGATCAGGATGAACAACGGCCCGTACGGCGCCGGCGTGTGCTGCCACACCCAGCTGACGTTCTCCGACAGCGTGCTCTGCAGGACGGCGGGCCCGACGGTGTACGGGTCGTACCCGCTCAGCGCGAGCTGCCCCTGTGCCAGGTAGCTGTAGATGTCCTTGCTGAACAGCGGTGGTGCGAACAGCAGCGGCAACGTCCAGACCGTCACCGCGACCAGCACCGCGAAGTCGCCGATCTCGCCCCACCGCACGAGGCGGCCGAGCCGGATCCACGCCCAGATGACGAGGCCCAGCCCGAGGTACAGGACCATGCTCGCCAGGTCGCGGCCGTGGCCGTAGCGCAGCCAGCTCAGGCCCACCTGGGCGAGCAGCGGGTCGCGCTCGAGGATCGCGCCGGCACCCATGCCGCCGAGCGCGATCAGCGCCACGCCCAGCAGGCCGAGCATGGTCGTGCGGATGGGGATGGCATAGGTGTTCGCGCGCACGACTGGTTGAAGCTCCTGTGGAGACGCCTCGGAGCTCGTGCGGGGGAGGGACGGAGTTGCTGCCATCGCCCGAACATCGTTGCACAACGCGCGGAAGCGTCAGCAGGCAACGGGCCACACGGACACGAGGAGTTAATCAACTCTCAGGAAGAGAGACTCATGATCGACTTCAGAAGGCCCGCTTCGTCGAGCTGATCGCGAGGTCGGCGAGCTTGGTGGCGGCCGGTTCGGCCACGGGGGCGGCGTCCAGGGCGGCCAGCGCGCTCGTCGTCAACTCCTCGATGCGCTCCTCGATCGCGTCGACGGCGCCGACCTTCACGAGCGCGCGCCGGACCTCCTCGACCGTGTCCAGGTCGAGGTCGGGCTTGCCGAGGGCGATATCCAATATATCGGCGCCGTACTGCATGCCCAGGGCGACGAGCAGCGTGCGCTTGCCCTCGGCGAGGTCGTCGCCCGCGGGCTTGCCGGTGACCTCGGGGTCGCCGAAGACGCCGAGCAGGTCGTCGCGCAGCTGGAACGCGACGCCGATGTCGGCACCGAACGCGCGCAGGCCGTCGATCAGCTCGGGGGAGCCGCCCGCCATCGCCGCGCCCATGTGCAGCGGCCGCTCGACGGTGTACGCGGCGGTCTTGAGCCGGTCGATGCGCAGCGCGGCGTCCGGGGACGAGTCGCCCCGCGCCTGCGTCAGCACGTCGAGGTACTGGCCCGCGAGCATCTCGGTGCGCATGTCCCGCCACGGCTCGCTCATCCGGCGCAGCACCTCGGAGGGCAGTCCGGCGGCGAAGAGCATGTCGTCCGCCCACGCCAGCGCGACGTCGCCGATCAGCACGGCGGCCGACATGCCGAAGCGCTCGGCCGAACCGAGCCAGCCCTGCTCGCGGTGCCGCGCGCCGAACGCGATGTGCACGGTCGGCTTGCCCCGGCGCACCGACGACGCGTCCATCAGGTCGTCGTGGATCAGCGCGCACGCCTGGATCAGCTCCAGCGAGCTGACCGCCGTGAGGACCTCGTCCGCGAGCTCGCCGTCGGGGTCACCTCCGGCCGCGCGCCAGCCCCACCACGCGTAGGTCGGGCGGATCCGCTTGCCACCGCCCAGCACGAACTCGGAGAGCGCGTCGACCGCGCTCGCGAAACTCGGGTCCATCGCCTCGCCGGACGCGCGCCGGGAGGCCAGGTACGTGGTCAGCGCTTCGTCGACGTGCCGGGGCAGGGCACCGTCGATTGGGTGGTGGGACACGCGTCCATGGTCCGCTGTGTCCGGGGCCACCCGCATGTCGGGGCTCGCGTACCACATGGTGAGCTGGTGTCCCACCCAGCGGAAGTACCACTAGGGTTGGCTTCATGACGTCGGTGGTGGAGCGGCTGCAGGGGCAGTCACCCAAGTTCTCTGTCGAGTTCCTGCCACCCCGGGACGCGGAGGACGAGAAGATCCTCTGGAAGGCCGTCCGCGAGCTCGAGGGCCTCGACCCGGCGTTCGTGTCGATCACCTACGGCGCCGGCGGTTCGCGCCGGGACCGCACCATCCGCGCCACCGGCCGCATCGCGCAGGAGACGACGCTGCTGCCCGTCGCGCACCTCACCGCCGTCGAGCACTCGGTGGCGGAGCTGCGCAACGTCATCGGCTGGTACGCGGCGATCGGCGTGCGGAACGTCCTCGCGCTGCGCGGCGACCCTCCCGGCGACCCGATGGGCGAGTGGGTCGCGCACCCCGAGGGCCTCAACTACGCCGACGAGCTGGTGCGGCTGGTCCGCGAGCTCGGCGACTTCTGCGTGGGCGTGGCGGCGTTCCCGTACGGGCACCCGCGCTCGGGCGACCTCGACACCGACCTGAAGTACCTGCTGCGCAAGCTCGACGCGGGCGCGGACTACGCCGTGGCCCAGCTGTTCCACGCGCCGGAGCCGTTCCTGCGGATGCGCGACCGGGTGGCGGACGCGGGCTGCACCGCCGCGATCCTGCCCGGCATCATGCCGATGCTCTCGCCGCGCGGCCTCGCCAAGATCGTGGAGCTGTCCGGCGCCGACCTGCCGCTCGACATCTCCCGCCGGCTCGAGCCGTACGCGGACGACGTCGCGGGGTTCCGAGCGACCGGCATCGACATCGCGACCGAGATGTGCCAGCGGCTGCTCGACGAGGGCGTGCCCGCGCTGCACTTCTACACGATGAACAGGGCCAAGGCGACGCGGGAAGTGCTGGGGCGCCTGGGTTTGGTGACGCGCGCCTAGAGCGTGACGTTGCGTTTGTGGGCGATGAGCGCGAGGACGACGACGATGAGCGCGGCACCGCCGGTGAGCCCGGCGACCAGCAGCGCCCAGCCGAAGAACGACTGGGAGTTCTCGCCCGCGTACTGCACGGTCGCCTGCAGCATCGACGCCTGACCGGGTTTCGGAGACCACGCGATCGTGTTGTTCTCCTCCTCCCGGCCGTTGGTGTTCACGATCTTGCCGGGGAAGCTGACCTTGACCTGGATGTCCGCGCGTTCCACGGGAACCTGGGTCAGGTCGACCGACCCCGAGAGCGTCACTAGGTCGCCCGACCTGCGGAAGTTGAGGCTGTAGCGGCTGTTCGACGAGCTGGTGGACGACGACAGCGTCCGCATCTCGTCGAACGACAGGCCGTTGAAGAACAGCTGCGTGCCCGCGTACGACTCCACCCGGTACGGCTTGGTGGTGACGCGGCTCGCGAGCTCCGGCGGCACCTTGAGCTGCGGACCGGGGTCGTTGTCCTGCGTCGGGGGCGTGGCCGCGACGATCTCACCGGAGATGCGGTCGTCGTCGGACACGGCCATGGCGGCGTAGACGCGAACGCAACCACTCAGTGAGAACAGGGTGAGCAGCAAGAAGACCGGCAGCAGAAGTGCCCGGGAACGACGCACGCGGACATCCTGCCAGGGTGGCCCGAACGACGCAGGTCCCCTCCGAAGGTCGTGAGCTTGACTAACTACCTTTTGGCGGCGAGGGGCGCGAGGTAGCGTCTCGAAACATGGCATCCGTGCACGACATCAGCAACAAGTTCGTCAGCGACTACGTGGCGTTGGACCCGGTCACGGCCACGAGCCTGGGGTTCGCGGGATCCGACGACAAGCTGACGGACCTCTCCCCGGAAGGACACGCCGCGCGCGACGAGCTCGCCGTCCGCGCGCTCGCCGCCATCACCGCCGCGCAGCCCGCGGATGCCTCCGAGGAAGCGGCACGCGCCGTGTTCCTGGAACGGACGGGCCTCGAGCACGAGCTGTACGAAGCCGGTGAGACCGAGTCCTCGCTCAACGTCATCGCGAGCCCGATCCAGTCCGTGCGCGACATCTTCGACCAGATGCCGACCGACACGCCGGAACAGTGGGCCACGATCGGCCGGCGCCTTTCCGCCGTGCCCGCCGCACTGGACGGCCTGCGCGCCTCTCTCTCACACGCCGCTTCCCGTGGCCAGGTCTCCGCGCTGCGTCAGGTCACCCAGGTGGCCAAGCAGTGCGACACCTTCGCGACGACGTTCTTCGGCCCGTTCGCCGCCTCGGCCAACGTCGACGGCTCGGTGCGTTCCTCTCTTGACGCCGGCGCCACCGCCGCAGCCGCCGCCTACGCGGACTTCGCGTCGTTCCTGCGTACGACGCTGGCGCCCCAGGCACCGACCAAGGACGCCGTCGGCGAGGAGCGCTACCGCCTCGGTTCGCGCTACTTCACCGGCTCGCGGCTCGACCTGGCCGAGGCTTACGCGTGGGGCTGGGAGGAGTTCCTCGGCATCGAGGCCGAGATGAAGGAGGTCGCCTCACGGCTCAAGCCGGGCGCCTCTCTCGCGGAGGCCGCCGCGTTCCTCGACGAGCACCCGCGCTACCAGGTGCACGGCCAGGACGGGCTCCAGGCGTGGATGCAGGAACTGTCCGACAAGGCCCTGCTCGACCTGCGCGACGTGCACTTCGACCTGCCCGACGCGCTCATGAACCTCGAGTGCAAGATCGCCCCGCCCGGCGGTGCCGTCGGCGCCTACTACACGCAGCCGACCGCGGACTTCTCCCGCCCGGGCCGCATGTGGTGGTCGATCGCCGAGGGCAAGTCTGTGTTCCCGACGTGGCGCGAGACCTCGACGGTCTACCACGAGGGCGTGCCGGGCCATCACCTCCAGTGCGCGACGGCGGTCTACCAGTCGGAGACGCTGAACGACTTCCAGCGCCTGATGTGCTGGGTGTCGGGCCACGGTGAGGGCTGGGCGCTCTACGCGGAACGCCTCATGCGCGAGCTCGGCTACCTCGACGACGACGGCGACCTGCTCGGCATGCTCGACGCGCACCTGTTCCGCGCTGCCCGCGTGATCATCGACATCGGCATGCACCTGGAGCTCGAGATCCCGGCCGGCACCGGCTTCCACCCCGGCGAGCGCTGGACCCCCGAGCTCGGCCTCGAGTTCATGATGACCCGCACCCTCTCGGAGCCGGCGCACATCCGCGACGAGATCGACCGCTACCTCGGCTGGCCGGGCCAGGCGCCCGCGTACAAGATCGGCGAGCGCCTGTGGCTCGCCGCCCGCGAGGACGCGCGGACCCGCAAGGGCGCCGACTTCGACCTCAAGCGCTTCCACAAGGAGGCCCTGGAGATGGGCGCGATGGGCCTCGACACCCTTCGTGAACGGTTGGCCGCTCTCTGACCGAACCTCCCGTCATAGCGCTCTGACCTGCGCTTACCACCCCTTATGCAAAAAACGTTTGCGGACGTCCGCAAACGTCTTTTGCATAAGGCCGGACAAATCGGGCGGCAACGGTGACCCTGTCCGAGCTGTGCTTCCACCTGCGGCACCGGCGCCGGATGTACCTCCCCGACGACAGGTACGAGACGGCGGTCGCCTTCGTCGCGGGGTTCGACGCGGCGCTCGAAGGGGTGCCGCTGGCCGGGTTTCAGGAGTACGTGGCCGCGGAGACCGGGCAGGCCGGGTCTCCGATCGCCTGGGCCTGGCTGCTCGTCGACGAGACGGTGCCGGACGTCCTCGACGGAGGCATCGGTCAGGTGCCCGTCGAGCTGGGCGTCCCGCTCACCGACAGGATGCTGGACCTGCTGGAGGCGTTCGTCGTGGCCGGCGGCGGCCGACTCATATCCGATATATCGGATATCGGCGCGCGCTGAGCTACGCCGGGTCGGCCCACCGGACGCGCACGCGGTTCGTGATGGGCTCCGGGTCGTCGGTCCGCACGAACTCGAGCCACGGGCCCGGCTCGGGCCGCACCGACGCGAAGCCGTCGCCGCTGCGCACCACCGGGTGCCCGGTCGCCTCGGCCGACGCCAGCGGGTCGCGCGAGTCGACGACGACGGCCGCGATCACACCGGGGTACTCGGGCCGGGGTTCGAGGACGCAGAACTCGTTGCCCTGCGGATCGCGCAGCACCACCCACGGCACGTCGGTCTGACCGACGTCGGCGTGTTCGGCGCCGAGCTTCACCGCGCGCGCCACGATGTCCGCCTGGTGCTCGGGTGAGGTCGAGGCCAGGTCGATGTGCACCCGGTTCTTCTCGATCTTCGGAGCGTCGCTCCACACGAACGTCAGCTCGATCTCGTCACCGGCGAACTCGGACCAGAACGCGGCCAGCGCGGGGGGATCCGCCGCCTCGAACGTGATTTCCACTCGTGCGAGGGTACTGTCTCGCGCGTGGCGAAGCTGGTGCTCGGACCGCTCCTGCGGTATGTCGACGAAACGTCCGCGACGGTGTGGGTGGAGACCGACACCTCGTGTGAGGTGAAGATCCTCGGGCACACCGCCCGCACGTTCCAGGCAGGACGGCAGCACTTCGCGCTCGTCCGGCTGGAGAACCTCGGTTCCCGCACCGAGTACGACGTGAGACTCGACGAGGAGCTGGTTTGGCCGGAACCCGGCAGCGAGTTCCCGAAACCGGTCATCCGCACCGGTGAGGTCCGTCAGATCGCCTTCGGCTCGTGCCGCGCCGCCCCGAACTCGCCGGTCGGCCCCGACGCACTCGACGCGTTCGCGCAGCGGCTCATGCAGTTGCCGGAGGAGGGGTGGCCGCAGGCGCTGATCCTGCTGGGGGACCAGGTCTACGCCGACGAACCCACCGAGGCCACGAAGGAGTGGCTGCGCACGCGCCGCGACGGCACGGAGGAACCCGACGGCGAGGTCGTCCACTTCGGTGAGTACGCCCGCCTCTACCACGAGACCTGGGGCGACCCGGAGATCCGCTGGCTGCTGTCGGTCGTGCCCACGGCGATGATCTTCGACGACCACGACGTGCGCGACGACTGGAACACGTCCGCCGTGTGGCGCAAGGAGATGGCGGACAAGCCGTGGTGGCGCGACAGGATCCGCGGCGCCATCTCGTCGTACTGGGTCTACCAGCACCTCGGCAACCTCAGTCCTGCCGAGCTCGCCAAGAACGCCTTGTACGCCAAGGTGAAGGCCCAGGACACGGACGTGCTGCCGTTGCTGGAGGAGTTCGCCGAGGAGGCCGACAAGGAGGTGGAGGGCCGCAAGTCGACGTGGTGGAGCTTCCGCCGCGAGTTCGGTCGCGCCCGCCTGCTCATGGTCGACACGCGCTCCGGCCGCATCCTCGACGAGGGCAAGCGGCAGATGGTCAGCGACGACGAGTTCGAGTGGATCGAGCAGAACACCGACGGCACCGACATCGACCACCTGCTGATCGGCTCGTCGCTGCCGTGGCTGATGCCGCACGCGCTCAGCCACTTCCAGTCCATCAACGAGATCGGCGCCCGCAAGCCGGGCTGGCAGGGCAAGGCCGCCGAGGGGATCAGGCAGGCGGTCGACCTGGAGCACTGGCCGGCGTTCCGCGAGTCGTTCGACCGGCTCTCGCGCATGATCGAGAAGGCCGCGAACAACGGCGCCGCGACGGTGTGCGTGCTGTCCGGCGACGTCCACCACAGCTACGTCGCCGAGGCCGAGTTCCCCAGGCCCACCAAGGCCGTCGTCGCGCAGCTCGTGTGCTCGCCGATCCACAACGAGGCGCCGAAGTTCCTGCGGCCCGGGTTCCGGCTGTCGTGGTCCCGCCCGGCCTCGTGGGTGTTCCGCAAGCTCGCGACGCTGGTGGGCGTGCCGGAGGACCTGGTGCACTGGCGCAAGACCAGCGGCCCGCACTTCGGGAACTCCGTGGCGCTGCTGGACTTCGACGGCCGCCTCGCCCGCTACCGGCTGATCTCGGCAGCGGGCGAGGAGACCACGAGCGTGCTACTTGGTCGCGAGTCGGAGTAGCGCCCACAGCTGCGCGATCGCGTCGTGGTCGCCCACGACCTCGACCATGCGGTCGGGCAACCGGCCCCACAGCCAGCGGTACATCGTCATCGGGCCCGCCGACACCTGGGCGTCGGCGACGTGGACGTCCTCCGGGTCGACCACGCGCCACGCCGACGCGCCGTGCGGGCCGCAGCGCGTGAGCCACAGGTGGTCCTCGACCTGGATGGTGACGAGGCTGTCGCGCGAGCCCCGCACCCCGAGCACGTCCAGCTTGTGCCCCAGCCACAACGTGAGCACCTCGTCGACGCCGTCGACCGCGACCTCGTCGGCGACGGGACCCACCTCCATGCCCGCGGCGCCCTGGACGTCCATGCGGTGCACCGTCGTCTCGTGCGCGAGCCGGCGCCGCCAGAACCCGTAGTTCTGCTGGTCCGGCCACCACGTCGCGCACGGCTCGTCCTCGTCGTGCGCCTCGAGCTCCGCGATCACGGCCTCCGCGCCCGACCGCATGAAGTCGAGCGGGTCCTCGTCCGGGGCCGGGTGTTCCCTCCATTCCCCGATCTCGGGCTCGCGGCCGAGCCTGATCCACGCCAGCGCGCCGCGATAACCACCGCCGATGTGCCGCACGGTCTCCCCGAGGTTCAGGCCGGGGCAGGCGGGCACACCCTTGTGCGGCGGCTGGCCGATCGCGGACATGGCGAGCAGATCCGCCTCACGGCGCAGGATGTCGAGCGAGTTCACCGCCTCGCCTCACTCATCACGCCATCGACGAGTGTCACGAACAGATGGGTCTGTCGCACGAGATCGTCGGCCGTGCGCGCGTTGACGTGCCTGGTGATCCCCGCGAGCACAGCGGCCCGTGTGGACGACCACGACGCGAAGAAAGCGGCCCACTCACTCATCTCCGGCGCCATCGCGGCGAGCAGCACCCACGCGCTGGTCGGCCGCGACCGCCCGCGATGGGGCCGTCCGCGCAGGGCGAGCACCGCGGCGGCGGCGCGCAGTGCGGCGAGGTAAGCGGTCGCGAACCGCTCCGGGGGTTCGGGCGTGCGCTCCGACTCGGCGAGCGAGTCACGGGCCTGCCGCAGCAGGGCGAGCGCGGACGCGGGCGGCAAGGGGATGGGGAAGGCTGCCGGATTCGAAATCTCAGCTGTCATCTCGGCCTCCTCGTGGCGTCGGTGAACGACGTCACCGCCGAGGGGAAGCCGGCGGCTCTCGGAGGTGGGGTGCTTCCCCCACCCCACCTCCGAGGCATGGTGCGACTCGAACACATGTTCGAGTCCCCGTAAGCGTAGCTGCCAGCGGAGGGATTCCTCAACCCGCCCCACCACGTGGGCGCGAGTCGTGGTCTGATGGAGACGTGAGTGCGCTCGAACACCCCGGAATCCGCAAGGTCGCGGACGCCCTGCCTCCCGCCACCGCCGATCGCATCGTCGTGCTGCCGGACGCGGTGCGGACCGCGGCGGCCGCGGCTCAGGCGGTAGGTGTGCAGGTGGGCGCGATCGCGAACAGCCTGGTGTTCGCCGCGGTGCGCGACGGCGAGGCGGCCCCGCTGCTGGTGCTGACGTCGGGCGCACACCGCGCGGACACGTCACTGGTGGCCGCACTCGTGGGCGCGGACGCCGTCAAGCGCGCCGATCCCGAGTTCGTCCGCGAGCACACGGGCCAGGTGATCGGCGGGGTGTCGCCGGTGGGCCATCCGGCGCCGATCGAGACCGTGGTCGACGAGTCGCTGGCGGGCTACGAGGAGATCTGGGCGGCCGCGGGTCATCCGCACGCCGTCTACCCGACGACCTTCGCGGATCTGGTGGCGCTGACGGGCGGCCGCGTCGCGGTGGTGTCGGCATGACGGCCGCGCCGCGCCTGGAGCGCATCGTCGAGCTCACCGCCTCGGAACTGAACGTGCGGCTGGGCGAGGCCCTCGCGCTGTACGTGACGGCGATGAACTACCCGCCCGCCACCGTCGAGCAGCGCGCCCCGATGTGGCTCGCGCACATGATGCGCGAGGACTGGCGCTGCGTCGTCGCGCTGGGAGAGCAGGACGAGCTCGTCGGCATCGGCTACGGCTACCGCGGCGCCGCCGGCCAGTGGTGGCACGAGCAGGTGCGGCGCGGCCTGATGCAGGTCTCGCCGCCCGGCGTCGTCGACGGCTGGCTCACCGACTACTTCGAGCTCACCGAACTGCACGTGCTCCCGCGCGCCCAGGGCCGTGGCCTCGGCGAGGACCTGCTGCGCCGCCTGCTGGAGGGCGTGCAGTCCTCCGCCGTGCTGCTGTCCACGCCCGAGGGCCCGAGCAAGGCGTGGAAGCTCTACCGCCGCGTCGGCTTCGAGGACGTGCTGCGGCACTACCAGTTCACCGGCGACCCGCGCCCGTTCGCGGTCCTCGGCCGGAAGCTGCCGGTCACCTAGAGCCCGCGCTTTCCCGTCCCGCGTCTCCTCGGCAACTCCGCACGCCCCCTCCGGGTTGATCACGTAACCCGAGCCGACGGCCACCTCCTGCTGGCGCGTCACGGTCGAACGTGCGCTCTGCGATCCCGAGATCCGCAACGCCGCCAGCCTTGTCGTCTCTCCCTCTCGACAGTCGTCGCGTGCGGTATCCCCATGCAAAAAACGTTTGCGGACGTCCGCAAACGTCTCATTGCAATGGCCCGGCCAAGGTGAGGGCGGAGGAGGGGAGACGGCGTATCGCCAGGTCGGATGGAGGGGTTGCGATCAATCGGCCCCGACCCTACGCTCACCGATATGCAATATATTGGATATGGGTCACTGAAGGAGCGGGCGGCGGCCGAGATCCGATCGGCGATCGTGCGCGGTGATCTGGAGCCGGGCACGCCCATCAAGGACGTCGAGCTGGCGGAGCGGCTGGGGCTGTCGCGCACGCCGGTGCGGGAGGCGCTCGCCACGCTGACCGACGAAGGCCTGGTCGAGACGAAGCCGCACGCTTACACCCGTGTCACCGCGCTGGAGGCGGAGCCCGTGCGCGACGCGCTCGTCGTCGTGCAGTCGATGCACTCCCTGGCCGTCGGGCTGGCGGTGCCGAGGATGACGGCCGAGGACATCGCCGCGATGCGCCTCGCGAACAAGGCCTTCAAGAAGGCGCTCGACGCCAACGACGCCGTTGCCGCGCTGGCCGCCGACGACGAGTTCCACGCCGTGGCCGTCCGCTGCTGCGACAACTTCGCGATCGCCGCGACCATCGACCGCTTCACGCCGCTGGTGCGCCGGATCGAGCACAGCCGCTTCTCGTCGCCGAACGCGCGCCACTCCGTGACGCAGCACCAGCAGATCATCGAGGCCTGCGAGAAGGGTGACGCGGTGCAGGCCACGGTCCTGGTCGACGAGAACTGGAACACCCTGAAGGAGGAACTGTGAACAGATTCCCGCTTCTCTTCGGCCCCTCCCCGGTGCACCGCCTGGACCGGCTCACGGCCCACCTCGGCGGCGCCGCCGTGTGGGCGAAGCGCGAGGACTGCAACTCCGGCCTCGCCTACGGCGGCAACAAGACCCGCAAGCTCGAGTACCTCGTCGCCGACGCCCTGGCCACCGGGTGCGACACCCTCGTGTCGATCGGCGGCATCCAGTCCAACCACACCCGCCAGGTCGCGGCCGCCGCGGCCCGCGCCGGCCTGAAGGCCGTGCTGGTGCAGGAGAGCTGGGTCGAGTGGTCCGACGTCGGCAGCGACCGCGTGGGCAACATCCTGCTCAGCCGCATGATGGGAGCCGACGTCCGGCTGGTGGACGCCGAGTTCGGCATCGGCGTCAAACCCGCCTGGGAGCAGGCGATCGACGAGGTCCGCGCGAACGGCGGCAAGCCCTACCCGATCCCCGCCGGTGCCTCCGACCACCCGCTGGGGGGCATGGGGTTCGCGAACTGGGCCGACGAGGTCCGCCAGCAGGAGGCCCAGCTCGGAGTCTTCTTCGACACGATCATCGTCTGCTCTGTCACCGGCAGCACGCAGGCGGGCATGGTCGCCGGTTTCGCGAACGACACGAACCGGCGTGTGCTGGGCATCGACGCGTCCGCGAAACCCGCCGAGACCCTCGAACAGATCACCCGCATCACGCACAACACCGCGAAGCTCCGCGAGGTCACGGTGTCCGAAGAGGACATCCTCCTCGACGACCGCTTCCACGCCGGCACCTACGGCATCGCCGACGAGTCCACACTGGAGGCCATGCGCCTCGGCGCCGGTCTGGAGGCGATGATCACCGACCCGGTCTACGAGGGGAAGTCCCTGGCGGGGCTCATCCACCTCGTGTCGTCGGGCGAGATCGGCCGCGACTCCACGGTCCTCTACGCCCACCTCGGCGGGCAACCCGCGCTCAACGCCTACAGCTCCCTGTTCCCCGCATAGGTCACGCCCGCAGGCGCAGGCCCTTCGGGGTGGCGCGGAAACCGGCTTCCTGCAGGACCGTCGCCAGGTGCGAGGTGAGCGCGACCTCGCCATCGGCTCGCTGGACCGCCAGCTGGCCCAGCCAGCCATCGCGGACCGCCCGGCTCAGGGCGTTCGCGGCGGTGCGCAGGGTCGGCTCGTCGTCGGTGAACGACAGCAGCGACTTGCCTCCTCTCTCCACGTAGAGCGCCGGGGTGCCGTCGACCAGCACGGCCAGCGCACCGGCTTTGCGGCCAGGCCTGTGCTTGCCCTCGCCCAGCGGATCCGGCCACGCCAGCGCGGCTCCGTAGGGCTGGGCCGGGTCGGCCGCGGCGAGCACCACCGCGGTCTCGTCTGCCTGCGAGGCCTGACCGGGCGGGCGCGACAACGCCCGCAGCCGGTCCACCGCGCCCCGCGCCGCGAACTGGGCCGCGCCCAGCCCCTCGACGACGTACCCGCGGATGACCTGGTTCGACTCCTCCATGGCCCGCAACACCTTGTAGACGCCGCTGAACCCACCCGTCACGCGCTCGGTGTCGAGAGCACCCCTGGTCAGCACTCCGTGCCGTTCCAGGAACGCCTCGGCACGCGCGTGGGCCCGGCGGGTCGGGTTCTCTGCCGGAGTCACCGCGAGGGACCAACGGCCGGCGGCGGTCGGCGGGCCTGTCCGCGACGGCATGTCGGGACGCGAACGCAGGCGGGCGTAGCGGCCTCGCGGAGCAGCGCGGCGCGGCTTGTGCGCCGCACCGCCACCGGACACCAGCGCGCGCAACGGCGACAACGTGTCGTTCGTGACCAGCCCCGCCCACACCAGGTCCCACAGCGTGCCGACGACCTCGGCGTCCGTGCACGTCACCGACAACGAGGCCCGGTCGACCACCTGCCGGAAGAACAAAGCCCCGCCGGACAACGCCTCCAGCACCGCCGTGTGCAGCGGCGACTCCGGGATCGACTCCGGCACCAGGTCGGGCAGCAGCAGGTCGGCCACGTCGGCGGGTGCGAGCGCGATCCAGCCGTCGCCACCGGCCAGCGCACCGCACCCCGTCCACGTCACCTCGCCGGACGCCGTCAGCTCGTCCAGCAACGCCGGGTAGTAGCCGGGCAGCCGGGACGGGAGCAGCAGCGACTCCAGCGCGCTCGCGGGAAGCGGCGCTCCCGCCAGCTGTTCCACCACCGAGAACACGTCGTCGACCGTCGGCGCCGACCGCAGCCGCCGGCCCAGGCCGTGCCACTGAGGGAGGAACCGGCCGAGCGCCGCCGGTTCGACCGGCTCCACCTCGGAGCGCAGCCGGGCCAGCGAGGCCCGGCGCAGGCGGCGCAGCACGTCCGCGTCGCAGTACTCGGTGTGCGTGCCACCGGGACGGAGCTCACCGCGCACCAACCGGCCCGTGGCCGCCATCCGTTCCAGCACACCCGTCACCACGGCCACGCCCAGACCGAAGCGGGCGGCGGGTTCGGAGGCGGGGAACGGCCCGTGCGTGCGGGCGTAGCGGCTCAGCAGGTCGCCCAGCGGATCCGCCACCGGTTCGGTGAACGCCTCCGGCACGCCGACCGGGAGAGCCACACCGAGCGCGTCGCGGACCTTGCCCGCGTCCTCGATCGAGATCGAGCGTTCCTCGCCGGCGATCCGGACGCGGATCACCCGCCGCTGCGCCACCAGCTCGTCGAGCCACTCGCGCGGCACACCCCGTTCGAGCGCCTCCGCGTCCGAGAGATCTCCCAGGAACCGCAACAGGTCCGCGGTGTCCTCGGCATGCCGAGGCCTTCTGTCCTCGGACAGGCGCTGCAGGCTGCGTTCGACCTCGGCCACGATCTCCGGGTCGAGCAGCTCGCGGATCGCCTCCGAACCGAGCAGCTCGGCGAGCAGCGTCGAGTCGAGCGACAACGCCGCCGCCCGCCGTTCCGCCAGTGGGGCGTCCAGCTCGTAGAGGAACATGCCCACGTACCCGAAGAGCAGGCTGCGGGCGAACGGCGACGGCGACTGGGTCTCTACCTCGACCACGCGCACCTTGCGCGCGCGGACGTCCGACATCAGCTCTTTCAGACCCGGCACGTCGTAGACGTCCTGCAGGCACTCGCGCATCGCCTCCAGGACCACCGGGAAGCTCTCGTACTTCGAGGCGACCGACAGCAGCTGCGCCGACCGCTGCCGCTGCTGCCACAACGGGGTGCGGCGCTTCGGGTCACGGCGGGGCAGCAGCAGCGAACGGGAGGCGCACTCGCGGAACCGGGCCGCGAACAACGCCGAACCGCCCACCTCCGCGACCACGATCTGCTCGACCTCGTCGGGGTCGAGCAGCACGTCCTCCGCGCCCGCCGTCACCTCGACGCCCTCGTGGTCCAGCGCGTCGGGCAGGCGCAGCACGATGCCGTCGTCGGAGTGCGCGGCCTGCACCTCGACACCGCGCTTCTCCCGCAGCCGTGCCGCGATCGCCAACGCCCACGGCGCGTTCACCTGGGCGCCGAACGGGGAGTGCACGACGAGCCGCCAGTCGCCCAGCTCGTCGCGGAACCGTTCCACCAGGACGGTCCTGTCGTTCGGCACGTGCCGCGTCGACTCCCGCTGCTCGCCCAGGTACGCCAGCAGGTTGTCCGTCGCCCACGCGTCGAGACCCGCGGACGTCGCCCGCTCGCGCGCTGCCGAATCCTCCATCGTGGACACTTCGCGCAGGAACTTGCCCATCGCCCGGCCGAGCTCGAGCGGCCGCCCGGGAGCGTCGCCCTTCCAGAACGGCATCCGCGCGGGCTGCCCCGGCGCGGGCACCACGATCACCCTGTCGTGGGTGATGTCCTCGACCCGCCACGACGACGTGCCCAGCAGGAACGTGTCGCCCACCCGCGACTCGTAGACCATCTCCTCGTCGAGCTCACCGACGCGCGAGCCGGGCCCGTTCTCCGACGGCGGCGTCATGACCGCGAACAACCCCCTGTCGGGGATCGTGCCGCCGGACGTGACCGCCAGCCGTTGCGAACCCGGCCGGCCGCGCAGCTCGGAGTTCACCCGGTCCCAGGTGATCCGCGGCCGCAGCTCGCCGAACTCCTCGGACGGGTACCGGCCCGACAGCATGTCGAGCACCGCGTTCAGCGCCGAGTCCGGCAGCCCCGCGAACGGCGCCGCCCGCCGCACCAGCGCCGTCAGCTCGTCGACCGTCCACGTCTCCATCGCCACCATCGCGACGATGTGCTGCGCCAGCACGTCGAGCGGGTTGCGCGGGAAGCGAACCGCCTCGATCGCGCCGTCCCGCATCCGCTCCGCCACCACCGCGCACGACACCAGGTCGCCGCGGAACTTCGGGAACATCACTCCCCGCGACACCGCGCCGACCTGGTGACCGGCCCGGCCGACGCGCTGCAGGCCCGAGGCGACCGACGGCGGCGCCTCCACCTGCACCACCAGGTCGACCGCGCCCATGTCGATGCCGAGCTCCAGCGACGACGTCGCCACCACGCACGGCAACCGGCCCGACTTCAGATCCTCTTCCACCGCCGTGCGCTGTTCTCGCGACATCGAGCCGTGGTGCGCACGTGCGACGGACGCCGTCTTCTGCACCGTCATGCCGGACTGGCCGATCGCCTCGGCCGGGAAGGACTCCAGCTCGGCGGCCTCCTCGGCCAGCTCGTTCAGCCGCGCCGTCAGCCGTTCCGCGAGCCGCCGCGAGTTCGAGAAGACGATCGTCGACCGGTGCGCCCGCACGAGCTCCAGCACCCGCGCCTCGACCGACGGCCAGATGGAGGTGCGCTGCTCGGCCCCGGCGGCCGACCCCGACACCTCGCCCGTCGGCTGGCCGAGCTGCGCCATGTCCTCGACCGGCACCTCCACCTCGACCTCGATGACCTTGGGCGTCTTCGGCTGCACGACCGACACCGGACGGCCACCAGACAGGAACGTGCCGATCTCCTCGACCGGCCGCACCGTCGCCGACAGCCCGATCCGCTGCGCCGGCTTCTCCAGCAGCGCGTCCAGCCTTTCGAGTGACAACGCCAGGTGCGCGCCGCGCTTGGTGCCCGCCACCGCGTGCACCTCGTCGACGATCACCGTCTCCACGCCGCGCAACGACTCGCGCGCCGACGACGTGAGCAGCAGGAACAACGACTCCGGCGTCGTCACCAGCACGTCGGGGGGAGTGCGCCCGAACGCCCTGCGCTCCTCCGGCGACGTGTCACCCGTGCGCATGCCCACGGTGATCGACGGCTCGGTCAGGCCCAGCCGGTGCGCCGCCTGCCGGATACCGGTCAGGGGAGCGCGCAGGTTGCGTTCGACGTCGACCGCCAGCGCTTTGAGAGGCGAGACGTACAGCACCCGGCAGCGCCGTTTCGGCTCCGCGGGCACCGAGGAGGAAGCCAGCCTGTCGAGCGCCCACAGGAACGCGGCCAGCGTCTTGCCCGAGCCCGTCGGGGCGATGACCAGCGCGTGCTCGCCCGCCGCCGCGGCCGCCCACGCTCCCGTCTGCGCCTGGGTGGGCGCGGCGAAGGCCCCGGCGAACCACTGCCTGGTCGCCGGTGAGAAAGCCTTCATCGCATCCATGCGAACCATCATGACGGCGGGGTCCGACAATTTCTGATTACGCAGGTCCGAGCACCCGCCGAACCCCTCTGTGGCACGATCACCCGGTACGTCCTGCGAGGGGAGCACGGTGCGCGTCCTGTCCGTCGACCTGGGCACCGCCAACACGGTTGCGGTGCTGTCCGACCACGGTGTGGTGGATGTGGACGGTGGGCCCACGATGCCCTCGTCCGTCTACCTCGACGAGGACGGAACCCTCCGCGTCGGCAGAGAGGCCGAACGGCGTTCGCGCCAGGACCCGTCGCGCTACGAAGCGAACCCCAAGCGCCACATCGACAAGGCGACGATCAAGCTCGGCGAGCAGAACCTGCCGACCAACGACGCCCTCGCGGCCATCTACGCGCGTGTGATGGAAGCCGTCACGGCCCTGCTGAAGGGCGAGCACCTCGACGAGATCCGCCTGACGCACCCCGCCGAGTGGGGCCCGAGCAGGCGCAACAGGCTCCTGTCCTCGGCCAGGCTCGCGGGCATGACCGGCGAGCTCGTTCCGGTCCCCGAGGCCATCGCGGTGGCCTCGCTCGGCGGCGGCCGCCCGCTCGCCGTCTACGACTTCGGCGCCGACACGTTCGACGTGTCCGTGCTCGACTCCGAGCACCGCATCCTCGCCGACGGCAGCCTGAGCGACGTCGGCGGTCTGGACATCGACCAGGCGCTGCTGGAGCACATCGGCCGCAGCGTCTCGCACAAGGACCCGGCCGGCTGGCAGCGGCTGCTGCGCCCCACCACCGTCGACGACCACCGCGCCCGCCTCGGTCTGCGCGAGGAGCTGCGCCTCGCCAAGGAGGACCTCTCCGAGCTGCCCCAGGTCGAGGTGCTCATGCCGGAGCCGTTCGAGAAGGTCGTCATCACGCGCGCCGAGCTGGAGGCGCTGATCCGGCCGAGCCTGATCCGCAGCACCGAGGTCCTCATCTCCACGGTCCGCAAGGCCGGCGTCACGCCCGAGCACGTCTACCTCGTCGGCGGCTCCTGCCGGATGCCGCTGGTCGCGCAGATGATCGCGGAGAAGGTCGGCATCGTCCCGACCAACCCCGACCACCCGGAGACGATCGTCGCGTCCGGCGCGCAGGTCGTGGACCGGTCGATGATCACGCTCAAGGCCGAGGACGACAAGCCCAAGTTCGTCGAGCCCCCCACGGTCGTCACCGCGCCGGTCAGCCCCGCCGTGACCGGCCCGCACCCGGTGAACCCGAACGTCAGCGGCCCGAACCCGGTGGTCAGCGGGTCGTACCCGAGTGGTTCCTACCCGAGCGGGTCGTACCCCAGCGGGTCCTATCCCAGCGGGTCGTATCCCAGCGGCGCGTACTCGGCGAGCGGCACCTACCCGGTGAACCCGAACGTCAGCGGCAGCTACCCGATGAACTTCCCGCAGCAGGCGCCGAAGAAGGACAACAAGAAGCTCCTCGCCGGCGTCGGCGCGGCGGTCCTCGTGGTGGCGGGCGTGATCGGCGCGATCTTCGCGTTCTCCGGCCCGGACCTGCCGAGCGCCGACGAGTGCAAGGACGACACCGCGCAGGACGGCCAGGGCTTCACGAAGTGCCTGCGCCAGCTCGCGGGCACCGTGCCGGACGGCGGCGGCTGCGAGAAGGCCGACTCCGCGCAGATCACCGGCATGGAGGAGATCAAGGGCACGGTCGTGAGCTGCACGATCCGCGACGGCTACGCGGTGCAGTACATCCTCACCGACAGCGTCACGGGCGCGGAGAACAACGCCTCCTCGATCGCGAAGTCGTTCCAGACCGACCGCGTCGAGGCCGACTGGACCGGCAACGGCCTGGAGGGCGACTACCGCGCCGCCACGTCGAGCGGCACCGGCGTGCTCGTGTTCACCGCCAAGGGCCGTCCCATGTTCGGCATCCTCACCAAGACCGCCGAGGAGAACGCGGACGAGCTCAAGGCCGACGAAATGGCCGATTTCTTCGAGAAGTCCGTGCAACCGGGCGAGTAACCGCCCCTGATGGCCCTGTCGGCACGTCGCTCCGGCGTGCCACGATCGTGATCATGGTGACCGTCGCGCCGCAGGTCGAACGCGTGCAGCGCAAGGTCGTCCGCGTCCTGACCGGCACCCAGGTCCTGGGGTCGGCGGCGGTGACGATCGGCCTCGCGTTCAGCACGTTGATCGCCGCGTCGTTGTCCGGTTCCGAGGCCGTCGGCGGGCTCGCGCAGACCGCGGCCGTCGCCGGTGCGGCGGTGCTCGCCCTGCCCGGTGCCCGGCTCGCGCAACGCAGCGGACGCCGTCCCGCGCTCGTCCTCGGCTACGGCATGGGCGGGCTCGGCGCGCTGATCGCGGCAGCCGCGGTGGGCCTCGGGATGTGGCAGGTGCTGCTGGTGGGCCTGCTCCTGTTCGGAGGGGCTTCCAGCGCGAACTACGCGGCCCGTTACGCCGCAACGGATCTGGCGCATCCGCACCGCCGTGCGCGCGAACTCTCCCGTGTCGTGTGGGCGGCCATGATCGGCGCGATCGTCGGCCCGAACCTCGCCGACCCCGCCGGACGGGTGGCCGCCTCCCTCGGCATGCCGGCCGGCGTCGGGCCGTTCCTGCTCGCGGCGGTCGTGCTCGGCGCCGCCGTGCTGGTGATCCAGTTCGGGCTGCGGCCGGATCCGCTGGTCGTCGTGAAGAGCACACGACCGGTTGAATCCGCGGACTGCTGCGCCGGAGGCTCCAGCGGCGAGAGTCCCCGTGGTCTCAAGGTCTGGGGCACGCTCAGGCCGATGGCCCGGCTTGCACTCGTCGGTGTGATGTTGTGCCACACCGCGATGGTCGGGCTGATGTCGATGACGCCGGTGCACATGAACCACGCCGGGTCGTCGTTGCGCGTGGTCGGTGTCGTGATCAGCCTGCACGTCGCCGCGATGTACGCCGCGAGCCCGTTGTTCGGGTGGATGGCGGACAGGTTCGGCCGCGTGCCGGTGCTCGCCATCGGCGCGTCGCTGCTGGTGGCGGCCTCCGGGGTCGCGGGAATGGCGCCCTCGCACGACGCTCCGCAGCTCGCCGTGGGACTCGCGCTGCTCGGGTTCGGCTGGTCGGCCGGGCTGGTGGCGGGATCGGCGTTGCTGACGGAGTCCGTGCCGGTGGACGACCGGCCCGCCGCGCAGGGGCTGTCCGATCTGGTGATGAACGTCGGCGGCGCCATCGGGGGAGCGGTCTCCGGGATCGTCGTGACCGTGTGGTCGTACGCGGTGCTCGGGCTGATCGTCGGGTTCACCGCGCTGCCGCTGCTGATCGTGTGCCTCTTCGCATCGCTGCGCAGGCCCGTTCGTTAGGGTCTCCCGGTGCGCATCACGATGTTCCGCAAGCTCATGGCAGGGGAGTTCGGCCAGGTCAGGGCCGAGATGATCGCCCACGACCACGTGCTGTCGTCGCTGGGAGGCCGGACCGCCGACCAGGCGCTGGAGGCCGGGATCGGCGCCAAAGAGGTCTGGGTCGCGGTCTGCGACGCCTTCGAAGTTCCCGAGAATCGTCGCTGAGATGGCGGTTCGGAGTGTCACGTGTGCTCGAACACGTGTTCGGCTACAGTGGCGCCGACCCCCGGCTTCGCAGAATTGTCAGACCCCGCCAGTAGCGTCAGGTCCAACATGACGAAGCAACGGCAGACGACAAAAGGTGGACCCAAGATGGCACCCGCAGCACCCGACCGGGACAAAGCGCTCGAGCTGGCCCTGGCGCAGATCGACAAGCAGTTCGGCAAGGGCTCGGTCATGCGCCTCGGCGAAGAGGGCCGTGCCCCCATCGCCGTGATCCCGACCGGTGCGATCGCCCTGGACGTGGCGCTCGGCATCGGTGGCCTGCCGCGCGGCCGGGTCGTCGAGATCTACGGTCCGGAGTCCTCCGGTAAGACGACCGTGGCGCTGCACGCCGTGGCGAACGCCCAGAAGGCCGGCGGCATCGCGGCGTTCATCGACGCGGAGCACGCCCTCGACCCCGAGTACGCGAAGAAGCTGGGCGTCGACACCGACGCGCTGCTGGTCTCCCAGCCCGACACCGGTGAGCAGGCCCTCGAGATCGCGGACATGCTGGTCCGCTCCGGCGCGCTCGACATCCTGGTCATCGACTCGGTCGCCGCCCTCGTGCCGCGCGCCGAGATCGAGGGCGAGATGGGCGACAACCACGTCGGTCTGCAGGCCCGCCTGATGAGCCAGGCGCTGCGCAAGATCACGGGTGCGCTCAGCGCGTCCAACACGACCGCGATCTTCATCAACCAGCTGCGCGAGAAGATCGGCGTGATGTTCGGCTCCCCGGAGACCACGACCGGTGGTAAGGCGCTGAAGTTCTACGCCTCCGTGCGTCTGGACGTCCGCCGCATCGAGACCCTGAAGGACGGCGGCGAGCCCGTCGGCAACCGCACCAGGGTCAAGGTCGTGAAGAACAAGGTCGCGCCGCCGTTCAAGCAGGCCGAGTTCGACATCCTCTACGGCAAGGGCGTCAGCCGCGAGGGCTCGCTCATCGACATGGGCGTCGACCAGGGCATCCTGCGCAAGTCGGGCGCCTGGTACACCTACGAGGGCGACCAGCTGGGCCAGGGCAAGGAGAACGCCCGCAAGTTCCTGCTGGACAACCCGGACATCGCGAACGAGGTCGAGAAGCGCATCAAGGACAAGCTCGGCATCGGCGCCACCCTCGACGCCGACGAGACGGTTCCCGCCGCGCCGGTCGAGTTCTAAGAGGTAGTGGGGTTTGGACGAGGCTGAAGAGCAGCGCAAGGCACGGGACATCTGCTACGCGCTGCTCGGTGCTCGAGCCCGCTCCCGGCAGGAACTGCACGACGCGTTGCTGCGCAAGGGGATCAGTGCCGGCGCCGCCGAGATCGTTCTCGGTAGGTTCGACCGCGCCGGCCTGATCGACGACGCGCAGTTCGCCGAGATGTGGGTGCACTCCCGGCACACGTACAACGGCCTGGGCCGCCGCGCCCTGGCCATGGAACTGCGCCGCAAGGGCGTGGCGGACGAGGTGGTGGCCGAGGCCGTCGCCGCGGTCGACGGCGAGGCCGAGGAAGAACGCGCCCGCGAGCTCGTCCGCAAACGCCTGCGCACCCTGTCCGGCGTGGACGAGACGACGAAGATCCGCCGTCTCGTGGGTGCGTTGGCGCGCAAGGGTTATGCGGAAGGCCTCGCTTACCGCGTGGTGCGCGACGAGCTGCGCAACGCCGGTGACGAGGCTTCGGCGCTGGACGAGCCCTGGTCGTAGGCCAGGGCCGGTCCCGTTCGCGGTGCCGCACCCGATCACGCCACTGCGCCGGCAGGCTCCGAGTAGCCTGAAATGCGTGAGCACTACTCCCGATGCGCCGTCCGCCGTGACTCCCACGGTCTCGGACCTGCTCTGCTTCGACCTCTACACGACGTCGCGGGCGGTCACGGGCTTCTACCGCCCGATCCTCGACAAGGCGGGCATCACCTACCCGCAGTTCCTGGTGATGCTGCTGTTGTGGGAGAAGGACTCGCGGCCGATCAGGGAGCTCGTGCAGGAGCTCGACCTGGAGTACAGCACGCTCTCCCCGTTGATCAAGCGGCTCGAGAAGAGCGGCCTGCTTGTGCGCGTCACGCATCCCGACGACGAGCGTTCCGTGCTCGTCCAGCTCACGGACAAGGGCCGTGACCTGCGGTGGATCGGCGCCGAGATGTTCAACCAGCTCGGCAAGGCGCTCGGCATGACCCTCGAGGAGATCACCATCCTCCGCAGGGCGCTGAACCGCGTGAAGCACGGCGCCGAACGCCAGTGAGCTGAAACACATCGCGTGCGAGGTAACTCGTCGGGTAACTTACATCGTGCACGACCTAATCGAGCGCGATGCACCACCGTCGCGATGCCTGACGAGAGAGTGAGAGAGCAATGCGAGTTCGTAAGGTGATCGCCGTTCTGGGGACGCTGCTGGCTCTGGGTGCCGTTGTCCCGTCGGGTGCCGGTGCCGCGGACGAGACCTCGAAGCAGGGCACCAAGAAGCCGACCGTCGTCCTGGTCCACGGCGCCTTCGCGGACGCATCCAGCTGGAACGGTGTCGTAGAACGCCTACAGCGCAAGGGATTCCCGGTCGTGGCCGTGGCGAACCCGCTCCGGTCCATCACCGGTGACGCGAACTACCTGCGCCAGGTGCTCGCCACGATCGAGGGGCCGATCGTCCTCGCCGGACACTCCTACGGCGGCATGGTCCAGTCGGCCGCGGCGCTCGGCAACCCGAACGTGAAGGCGCTCGTCTACGTCGCGGCGTTCGCGCCGGAGAAGGGCGAGACCGCCCTCGGACTGTCGAACCAGTTCCCCGGCAGCACCCTCGGCGACGCGGTGCGGCCGATCCCGCTCGGTGACGGGACGACCGACCTCGTGATCGCGCAGGACAAGTACTGGCAGCAGTTCGCGGCGGACGTGTCCCGCAAGGACGCGACGCTGGCGGCGGCGACGCAGCGCCCGATCAACGACACCGCCCTGAACGAGAAGGCCGGCGACCCCGCCTGGGCGAGCATCCCGTCGTACTTCGTGGTGGCGGGCAAGGACAAGAACATCCCGATCGCCGCGCAGAAGTGGATGGCCGAGCGCGCCCACTCCCGTGCGACCGTCGAGGTCGGGGGAGCGTCGCACTCGGTGGCCGTGTCGCACCCGGACACCGTGGCCGACCTGATCGCGCGCGCCGCGAGGTAGTGGAAGACGAAGAAGCCGGGACGCGGGCAGGGGCGTCCCGGCTTCTTCACGTCTCAGGGCTTCGCGACCGTGCAGCCGGGAAGCGACAGGTCCAACTCCGAGCCGGGGCCGAAGCAGGCGGCGAAACCGTAGGTCTGCTGGCCGTAGTTGGTGCCGCGGCGGATGGTGATCTTGCCGGCGGCGTCGACCTCGCACGGGTTGTTCATCGTGCAACGGCCTCCGCTCTCGTTGCCGGTGTTGTTGACGCCGACGACCTTGCCGCTCGCGTCGTCGATGATCGGCGAACCCGACGTGCCACCGATGGTGTCGCACGACGGCGTGTAGCGCAGCGAGTCGCGCCAAGTCCAGCTCGCTTCCCTGACCTGGTGGACGAATCCGTCGATCCGGCAGGAGTAGATCTTCTTCCAGTAGCCGGAGATGATCCTGATCTCCGACCCGGCGGCGGGGCGCGTGGCCGACAGTTCGGGCGCGCGGGTGCCGTACTGGCGCTGGAGTTGCTGGTAGGACTGGTCGAGCCGGTAGAGCGCGGCGTCGGTGCCGGTCATCGTCGCGTAGACGAGCCGAGTGCTCCGCAGTTGTGCGATCTCCGTGCCGGAGCTGTCGAGCAGCGTGAACGTGCGGTCCGACGGGCGGTCCACGTACACCTGGCCGGCCTTGATGAGCTCGACGCAGTGGCCGTTGGTGAGCACGAGTGCCTTGTCCGCGACGCGCGATCCCGGTAGCCGGACCAGAGATCCGGAGCAGCCGCTGAGCTTCACCGCGCCGGTGAAGTCGGGTGAGGCCTGTGCGGGGGCCGTTGTCACGCCGAGAGCGGCGATCGCTGCCAGCAGGGGCGCGGCCAGTCGTCGTGCCATGTGCGGATCGTAGCCAGTCGACTACCTTCAGGAGTCATCCGACTGGCCGTTGATAACTCGATCGGGTGATGCAGCCGACTGGGGCTAACGGGTGAAGCGGACAGTTCGACGTCGTGGTCACACATCGCAACCGCCAGGAGCCCCGTGATGACCTATCCGACGCCCCCCGTCTACGCCCAGCCCGTGAGCGCTCCGCCGAAGCCGTCGAGATTCGGGGCGCTCGCGTGGACCTCGGTCATTCTCGGGATCGTCGGCGTCGTGTCCTCGTGGCTCCCGCTCCTGAACATCCTCACCTCCATCGCCGCGTTCGTCGGGGTCGTGCTCGGCGCCATCGCGTTGTTCGGCAGCCGCAAGATCCTCGCGGCCATCGGTGTCGTCGTGTGTGTTCTCGCCATCGTCTTCTCCGTGGCGGCGACGAACGCCGTGGTCGACGCCATCGACGGCAGCGTCAACGAGGGCCAGGTCGGGGCGCCCGGTGAACCCGCGAAGCAGGAGGCGCTGAAGGAGAACCCGACCTGGGGCAAGCGGTACACGTGGGCGAACGGTCTCTCGGTCGACGTCGCCAAGCCGGTCGCTTGCACACCGGGCCAGTTCGCGGCGCCGCAGAACATCGCCCGCGCGGTGAAGTTCGAGGTCACCATCACCAACGGGACGAGTGCCGCGTTCGAGACCGCGTTGATGTCGATGGGCTCCGACGCGCAGTTCAACGGGCAGAAGGCCGAGAAGGTGTTCGACAGCAGTGGTGGCTGCGACGGCACGCTGTTCGACTCCGCGACCGTGCTGCCGGGCAAGACCTACACGTTCCACGTCGCGTACTCGGTCGGCGCGCAGCCCGGTGAGATGCAGCTCGTGTTCGAGCCGACCTTCAACTCCGACAAGGCGGCGTTCGTCGGTCAGGCGTAAACCGTTCGCTTGTGGGCGCACGGACGGGTTACAAAATGGGGCATGTTGCGCAAGTACCCGCGAACGCCCCATCTGGAGGGCTCCCGCCTGCAACCGGGCGACGAGGACCTCGACCAGGTGCCGTTCCGCGCGATCGCGGGGCGGCACCTCGTCGTCGAGGAGAAGCTCGACGGTGCCAACGCGGGCATCAGCTTCGACTCGGACGGCGTGCTGAAACTCCAGTCACGCGGCCACTTCCTGGCGGGAGGACCGAGGGAACGGCAGTTCGCGCCGCTGAAGGCGTGGGCCGCGACGCACCAGGGCGTGCTGTGGGAGAGGCTCGGCACGCGCTTCGTGCTCTACGGGGAATGGTTGTACGCCAAGCACACCGTGTTCTACGACGCGCTGCCGCACCACTTCTGCGAGTTCGACCTGCTCGACCGCTCGACCGGTGAGTTCCTGTCCACTCCGGAACGCCGCCGGGTGCTCGCGGGCACACCTGTCGTGTCCGTGCCGGTGCTGCACGAGGGGCCGTTGCGCCGCTTGAAGGACTTGACCGCGTTGCTCGGTCCGTCCACGTGCCGCACGACGGTGTGGCGCGACGCGTTGGTCGACGCGGCGCGTGCGGCGGGGCAGGACCCGCAGGTCGTTGTCGCGGAGACGGATTCGGACGACGACATGGAAGGCCTCTACATCAAGGTGGAGGAGGACGGCCGCACGGTCGAGCGCTACAAGTGGGTGCGGCCGACGTTCGTCACCGCCGTCCTGGACTCGGGCAGCCACTGGCAGGACCGCCCGATCCTGCCGAACCAGGTGGTGGCCCGTGTTTGAGCAACTCTGCCCGGCCGGGCCACAGTGGACCCTCGACTGGGACGCCGTCCGTGCGGCGTTCCCGTGGGTGCGCGCTCTCGAAGGCGTGCCGCAGGATCCTGTGCACCACGCCGAGGGTGACGTCGCCACGCACACCCGGATGGCGTGCGAGGCCCTGGTGTCGTTGCCCGAATGGCGTTCACGTCCCGAGGCGGACCGAGTGCGGCTGTTCGCGACGGTGCTGCTGCACGACGCTGCGAAGCCGTTCCGCACGCAGATCGCCGACGGCCGCGTCACCGCGCATGGCCACTCACGCGCCGGAGACCTGCTGGCGCGCAAGCTGCTGTGGGAGATGGGACGCCCGATCGCGTGGCGCGAACACGTCGCCGCGCTGGTGCGGCACCACCAGGTGCCGTTCTGGGCGCTGGAACGCCCCGACCTCGACCGCATCGCGTTCCGGGTGAGTCTGCTCGCGCGCAACGACGACCTGGCGACGCTCGCCCGCGCCGACATCCTCGGCCGGATCTGCGGCGACGCGGACTCGGTGCTGGAGAACATCGCGCTGTTCGAGGAGTACTGCCGCGAACGCGACTGCCTCGACCGGCCGCGCGTCTTCCCGTCCGACCACGCCCGGTTCCAGTACTTCCGCACGCCCGGCCGCGACCCCGGCTACGCCGCCTACGACGACACGCGCGTCGAGGTGACGGTGCTGTCCGGGCTGCCGGGCGTCGGCAAGGACCACTGGATCGCGGCCAACCGGCCGGGCTGGCCGGTGGTGAGTCTCGACGCGGTGCGCTCGCGGCTCGGCATCGCGCCCGACGGCGACCAACGGGCGGTGGCCGCCGCCGCGTTCGAGGAGGCCCGAGCGCTGTTGCGCGCGGGGGAGCGGTTCGTCTGGAACGCGACCAACATCTCCCAGCAGCTGCGCGAGCGTTGCATCGGGCTCGCCGCGGACTACCGCGCCCGCATCACCCTGGTCGGACTCGAAGCACCGAAGAACGTGATCCACGCTCGCAACCGGGCCCGCCCGGAACCGGTGCCGGCCGCAGTGATCGACCGGCTCATCGGCAAGTGGGAGGCGGTCGACGTCACCGAGGCGCACGCCGTCGAACTCGTAGACACCGCGGGTCCGTCCGCCTGATCTCCGGTCGGCCGTGACCGCGCAGTGCTTCGGTGCTCGGCACGATCGCGCCATCCACCCCGGTTATGTCAACCCGGCAACCCGCTGACCTGCCCCTTAGCAATGACTCTTTGGACTTCGTCGTCAAATGAGCCATTGCTAAGGGGTGGTGCGGGTGACCGGTGGGGCGCTGGGCACTGATATATCGGTTGGCGAGGGCGACAGCCGATATATCAGTGGGCGGGGTCAGCGGCGGTGTTCGCCGTGGTGGCCGATCGCCCGGACCAGCCAGAGGGTGCCGGCGCCGGCGACCACCAGGACGGCGATACCGGTGAGGAAGCCGACGCTCGTGGACGAGTCGTCGGGTTGTGCGGGCGGGCTGCTGTTGGACTTCGTCTGCTGGGCGATGGGCGGGGTGTTCGTCATCTGCAGCGAGTTCGCCTTCACGAGGCCGGTGCCCTCCAGCAGGAGCATGTGCTTGAGCAGGAGGGTCAGGGCGGTCTGCGAGGCGATGCGGGCGGGGAGGCTCTTGGTCGTCGCGCGGGCGTGGGCGACCTGGGTGATGAGCGAGCCGTCGGCCGCGCGGGACAGGTTCGTGTACATGGTGTCGAGCTCGTCTCCGGAGCTCGACGAGATGGCGTTCGCCCACGACTTCTGTTCGGTCGTCGGTTCGGAGGGGAGGTCCACGCCGATCTTGCGGGCGGCCTCCGTGACCGCTTGAGCGAGCTGGGTGTGCTCGGAGGCGAGCTGGCCCGCGACCTTGCGGACCTTCGCGTCACGGGCGCGGTCCGAGCTCTCGCGGCTGGCCGGCTTCTGCCACAACGAATGCTGCGCGAGCAGCACGAGCATTTCCCGGTCCGACGGTTCCACGTTCTGACCGATTACGCGGACCGCGTTCACCTGTGCTTTGGCGGTCACCAATTCGAGTGCCGACGGGTCGACCCTGCCCGTGTTCTCCAGGACCGTCATTGTACGAATCAGCATCTGCACGGTCTGGTGGGCGAGTGTGCGAATTGTGGTGTTCTGCGTCGTGGCCCGCGTTTGCACGGCCATTACCAGAAGGCCGCCCTGCGTTTGTCGGATGATCGTCGCGAAGGCGCGGTCGTGGTTGTCACCGGTGCGTCCTGCCATCTCGTCGATGAGTGACTGGTGTTCACTGCTGACGTCGTTCGGCAGGACCACGCCTAGTTCTTCGGCGGATTTCAGGAGCGCGACGTCGAGTCGCGAATGTCCTTCGAAGATGTCACGTCCGGCATTGCTGATGCCCGCATTCGTCGAGCGTGTCGGAGCTTCTTTGCTCACCGGCACCAGCCACGAGTTCGCCTGGCGTAGAGAAACCATGAACGAGCGATCCGATGGCTGTACTTCTGTTGATTGCGCATTGGCCGGGACGGCTCCGATGAAAGCCCCCAGAAATACGACAGACAGCATGGCGAACAACGCCAAGCGCTGCCCCAGCGTGTCCAATCGGTGACGCATAGTGCCCGTTCCCTCCCGTGATCGAGCTGCCTTCGAAGGTGATACGCGCAGGTGGAGTCGGGGTTCACTGGACCTGCGGAGATGCTTATGTGATGTGGATCACATGGCTGCTGGCGAACCATTGGGACTGAATTTACGTACCCGAGAGGTTTTCGTGTTCACGCTGTAGTATCTGGACGATTCCGTGCTCGGCCACCGAGTCGCTGGGACTGCCGCCCGAAGCGAACCCGTCGCCGATATCTGGGGAGGTCGTCAGTTTCATGGTTGATCAGGGCAAGGTCGCACAAGCCCACCAGGACGAAGAATTGCTCACCTTGCTCTACGGGCAGTTCCAGCGGATGTTGTTCTCGCAGGTCCTGTGCCTGACCAACTACGACCGCCAGTGGACGGAAGACGTCGTTCAGGAGACGTTGATCAGGGCGTGGCAGAACTCCGCGCATCTTGTTCGTGAACCGGGCATGTTGCGCGGCTGGCTTTGTACTGTGGCTCGTCGCATTGTGATCGACGGATGGCGAAGCCGGCAGGCGCGGCCGCAGGAAGTCGAATTGTTGCGTCCTGACATCGCTGAATCTCCGGACGACACGGAACAGACACTTTCGGTGATGGTCATTAACGATGTAGTACGCCAATTGAGTGATGAACACCGTTCGGCTATCTACGAAACGTATGTCATGGGACGAACGGTGAAGGAGGCCGCGCTCGTTCTCGGAGTCCCCGAAGGAACCGTCAAGTCCCGGCTGTACAAGGCGATGCACACGATCCGCCGGGCACTGCAGGACAGGAGCTAGTGATAGTGACCCGTCAACCACATCACGAGCACGCGGGAGCAGGACCAGACCAAGATCAGAGCCAGAACGACGACGACCGCGCGGACCAGGAAGGTCCGTGCGGTGATGTGGCGGCATATGCGCTGGGCGTACTCGACCCGGCGCAGCACGTGAGCTTCTCGCGGCACCTAACCGGGTGCGAGGACTGCCGGCGTGACGCCGCCGACTTCGGCATGTTCGCGCCGGTGCTGCGGCCGGTGCTGACCGAGAACCCGCCGGGCGTGCCCAGGTCGTGCCCGATTGCTCGCAGCATCCTGGTGGTGGCGGCGGGCGTCGTGGTGGCCATCGCCGCAGTGCTCTCGGTCGTGGAGTCGCTGTCCTCGCACGTCGACAACCCCGTCGACGTAGGCACTCTCACGCGCGCCATGTCCACTTACGAGGAGCGGTATCCGCTGGTCGGGCGCATGTGAGGACCGACTCGAGCCAGCGAGCAGCCCGGCGAGGCGCATCCATGCGCGCATCAGCCCGGCGAAGATCATCGCTCGCTCCAGCACTCCAGCTCCGAACAGTCCAGCGACCAGCTCACAGTTCCGTTAATCGTTACCTGTGGGTAAGTTTGCCCGACTACGAAGCGCAGGTCTCTACGGTCGGCACCGAAGGAACACCGAAACCTTCGACCTGCGGTCCTCTCGGTACCGAAGGCAGGGGTAGACAGAGGTGACTTCTCCACTACTCGGCCGGGACGCGGAACTAGACGCTCTCGGACGCTTGCTGGACGACGCGGTCCAGGGCACCGGCTCCTGCGTCGTCGTCACCGGCGGGTTCGGCATCGGCAAGACCGCGGTGCTCGACGCGCTCGCCGCCGAAGCCCGCGAACGCGGGTTCACCGTCCGGCTGGCCAAGAGCGCCCGCCTGGAGAGCCACCTCCCCGGCGCGGTGGTGCGCCAGCTCGCGCCGTGCCTCGCGAACGAGCACGACCTGGAGGAGCTGTACGCGCGTGCCGCGAACTCCGCGCGCAAGGGACCGATCCTGATGGTCATCGACGACGTGCACGTCGCCGACACCTTCTCCAAGCGCGCGCTCGCGTACCTGCGCCCGCGGTTGCAGGAGATGCCGGTCGTCATCGCGCTCGGCGCGTCCCAGGGCTACCTCTCCACCGACGAGATCACGCTGCCCGAGATCGCCGGCGTCCACCCGAACCGCCTCGACCTCGACGGTCTCGACGTCACCGCGGTCGCGCGCCTCACCGAGAACCTCCCGGACCGGGACCCGCAGCGCTGCCACGAGCTCACCGGCGGCAACCCCTACCTGCTCCAGGCGCTGCTGCGTGAGGAGGGCGAGGGGTCCGCCGCCGTCGGCGAGATGATCGGCATGCGGCTGCGCGAGTACACCGGAGCCGCCGAGGTCGCCCGCTCCGCCGCCGTGCTGGACGGTGACGCGGGGCTCGAGCTGCTGTCCGCGCTCACCGGGTTCGACGCGCTGCCCGCCGTCGACATGCTCGTCCGTCTCGGCGTGCTCGCCGACACCGACCCGCTGACGTTCCGGCATCCGTTCGTGCGCAACAGCATCCTCGCCGACATGCCGATCGCGGTCCGCTCCGCCGCGCACTCCCGCGCGGCCTGGCTGCTGTTCGAGTCGGACGCCCCGGACGAGCGCGTCGCCGAGCACGTGCTGAAGGCCAGATCGGTGCGCTTACCGTGGTCCGTCGACCTGCTGCGCGAGGTCGGCGGCGTCGAGAACCTGGAACGGGCGCTCGAGGAACACCTGTCCGAAGAGGACCGCCTCGCGATCGAGGTTGAGCTCGGGCACACGGAACACCTGCGGGACAACGCACTGGGCCGCGACCGGGTCCGCGACGCGCTGGTGCAGTGCGAGGACCCGCACCTCGCCGCGAACGTCGCGCTCGCGTTGATCCAGCGCATGTGCACGGGTTCGGACGCGCATTTCGCCGTCTCGCTCGCGATCATGGTCGTCGCCCGGCTGCTGCCCGAGGACCGCGACAAGGTCTGGAACCTCGTCTGCACCACCTACCTGCTCGCGGCCAACCGCGACACCCGCATGGCGAACTGCGCCGGCAAGTACTTCGAGGACCTCGTCGGCGACGTCCCGCAGGACCCGAACCTCAAGCGCGCGCGGTCGGCGTTGCTCGCGGTCGGCAACGCCCGCAGCGGCGACTCGTACCCCGAAGCCGTCGAGTACGCGCTGGAGGCCCTCGAAGGCGAGTGGGTCGACGTCTTCGGCGAGCCCTACATCTTCACGTTCCTGATGCCGGTGCTCGGCGACGATCCCGAGCACATCAACAAGTTCTGGCTCTCGCACAGCACCGCGCCGGTCTCGCACGACCCGCACCTGCGCCGCGGGATGCTCAGCATGATCGCCCGAGCCTCCGCCTTCCACAACAGCGGAGACCTGGCGCGCGCCTACACGTTCCTGACGCCGCCGGTCTCCACGGGCAACCTGGAGTGCCCCGCCGTCGTGCTCGCGACCGCGAAGCTGGCCGAGGTCTGCATCGAGATGGGGCAGTTCGACGAGGCCGCCCCGCTCGTCGCCGAGGACGGCGACCTGTTGCAACACATCAACATCGTCTACGCCCGCGGCCGCCTCAAGCTCGCGTCGTGCCACGCGGAGGGCGGACTGGAGGACCTGCTGGAGGCGGGCCGCCGGCTCGCCGGACGCGAGATGCCCAACCCCGCGCTGATCGCGTGGCGGCACCACGCCGTGCGCGCGTACCTGGCGCTGGGCAACCGTGACGACGCCGCCCGGCTCGCGCACGAGGAGCTCGACCTGGCCAAGCGGTGGGGTTCCCCGCGGGTGATCGGGACGGCGTTGATGAGCGTCGGCATGAGCACCGACGACATCGACGTCCTCACCGAGGCCGAGCAGATCCTCGCCTCGTCACCGCACCGGCTGCTGCACGCCCAGTCGTCGTACTGGCTCGGCCACCACCTGCGCCGCAAGGGCCGCGCCGACGCGGCCGCGACGCACCTGCGGCAGTCGTTCGAGCTCGCCCGGCGCCTGAGCGCGCACCCGCTGGCCAAGCTCGCGGGCGACGAGGTCCGCGACGAGGACGACCAGGTGCAGGGCCTGACCAAGCAGGAGAACCGCGTCGCCCGGATGGCGGCGCAGGGCCTGACGAACCGGCAGATCGCCGAAGCCCTGCACCTCACCCGGCGCACGGTGGAACTGCACCTGTCGAGCGCCTACCGCAAGCTCGGCATCACGGGACGAGCCGAGCTCGTCGCCACCTTGTGGTCCTGACGGCGACCATCAAACCCGCCATCACGATCACGGTGACAACCGACGACAGCATCAGGAACTCGTTGAGCCGCCCGGAGCCGAGGTAGGCGCCGAGCGCGATCGCCACGACCGCACACGGCACGGTCCATGATGGACTCCATCGACAGAAGCGTTGCGCGATAACGGGAGTCCGGGATCGCGTCGTTGAGCAGCTTCTTCTGGACGGGGAAGCTCATGCCCGCGGTCACGGAGAACAGGCACAGCAACACGATCGTCACGACACCTCCGGACGGCACGACGAACCCGATCGCCAGCGCCATCACGACGGGCAGCAGGAACACGGACCTCGCCGGCCCGATCCTGCGCGACAACCAGTGCGGCCGCGACCGCCTCGAAGACCGTCATCGCGGCGAGCACCGAGCCGTACCAGCCGACCGGGACGTCCTTCGACTCAGCACCGGCTGGAACAGGTTGACCTGCAGGATCCGCACCAGCGTGAACATCGCGATGCCCTGGATCATCAGCAACACCAGCCAGCGAGACCCGCCGAGCGCCTGGAGCGCGCCGCAGACACCCGCGAGCAGCTTCGACGTCCTGCCCTCAGGCCGGGTCCAGCCCGGGATCGGCGGCAGCCTGAGCGCGACCACGACGGCGATCGCGGCATTGATCGCCGTCAGCCAGTACGGCGACGCAGGTTCCACTGCATCAGCAGGCCGAGACCGGCGTCACCGCCTGTTGGGTGAAGAATCCAACGTGGCGGGACGCCAGTCTCGTGGGGTGAGCCGAACTTCCGGTTCGTGATCTGGGTTACCCGAGCTGCGAGGCCTCGCGGGCGAGGGTCTCGATGCGCTCCCAGTCACCCTGGACGAGGGCGTCCTTCGGAGCGAGCCACGAGCCACCGACGCAGCCGACGTTCGGCAGCGCGAGGTAGTTCGGCGCGGTCTGCGGCGTGATGCCGCCGGTTGGGCAGAACCGCACGTGCGGGATGGGGCCACCGATCGACTTGAGGTAGTCGACCCCGCCCGCGGCCTCGGCGGGGAAGAACTTCAGCGCGGTCAGCCCGCGCTCGGCCAGCCGCAGCACCTCCGACACCGTCGCGGCGCCCGGCAGGTACGGCAGCCCGGTCGCGTCGGCGGCGTCGAGCACCCGGTCGGTCGTGCCGGGGGTGACGAGGAACGCCGCCCCGGCCTTCGCGGCCTGCTCCGCGTGCTCCGGCGCCGTGACGGTGCCCGCGCCGATCACGATCTCCGGAACCTCGCGCGCGACGTTCTCGATCGCGGCGAGCGCGGCCGGGGTGCGCAGCGTGAGCTCGATGACGCGCACGCCACCGCGCAGCAGTGCCTGGGCGAGCGGCACCGCGTGGTCGGCGTCGTCGACCACGACGACGGGGATGACGGGCGACAGGCCGAGGAGGTCCGCGCCGGTCGTCACCCGAGGATTGTCACCGTTGGTCACTGCTGCTCTCCTTGCCGAACTCGGGTCGTAGCTGAAGATCGAAAACCGATATATCGCATATTGCTGCCTGCGGCTCGGGTTGCCGTGCCCCTGGGCGCGGGTCCCACAAGCCTCCACTGTGCCTGGCACCGCTCACCCGGATGCAAAAAACGTTTGCGGACGAAGTCAAAAGACTCATTGCAATGGCATCCGGGATGGGTGGCGGCGAGGTTCGCGGGACGGCTGGGTGGCGCTGTCGGAGCGGTCGGCGGGGCCGTGTCGCGGGCGGTTGGCGGGCTGGGTCGGACGGGCGTCGCCGCCCCTTTGCAATGGGTCTTTTGCGGACGAAGTCCAAAGAGTCATTGCTAAGGGGCAGGTCAGCAGTGGTGCGGAACCAATATATTGGTTGCAGCGGGTGCAACGGCTAGTGGTGGGTGACCGGGGCGAAGTGATCCGCGGTGATCGGGCCGAACACCGTGGCGCCGCGGTCGGCCGGGCCGACGCTGCGGCGCAGGGCGGCGAACAGTTCGCGGCCCGTGCCCATCCACTCGCGGCTGGTCGGCGGGAAGTCGACGAGGGGGCGGGTCGCCAGTTCCTCCGCGGGCACCTGGACCTCCAGGGTTCCGGCGGTGGCGTCGAGGCGGACGACGTCGCCGTCGCGGACGCGGCCGAGCGGGCCGCCGACTGCGGCTTCCGGGGTCAGCTGGATCGCGGCCGGGATCTTGCCCGAGGCGCCGGACATGCGTCCGTCGGTCACGAGCGCCACCTTGTGGCCGCGGTCCATCAGGACGCCGAGCGGCGGGGTGAGCTTGTGGAGCTCGGGCATGCCGTTGGCCTGGGGGCCCTGCTGGCGGACGACGACGACCACGTCGCGGTCCAGCTCGCCCGCCTTGAAGGCCTCCTGGAACGCCTCCTGCGTCGTGAAGACGCGGGCCGGGGCCTCGACGACGTGGTTCTCCGACGCCACAGCCGAGACCTTGATGACGGAGCGGCCGAGGTTGCCGGAGAGCATGCGCAGGCCGCCGTCGGACGCGAACGGCTCCGAGGCGGGGCGCAGGACCTCGAGGTCGAGGGAACGGCCGGGGCCGTCGACCCAGATCAGCTCGCCGTCGGCCAGCATCGGTTCCTGGCGGTAGCGGTCCAGGCCGTGGCCCGCGACGGTGTTGACGTCGGCGTGCAGCAGGCCCGAGTCGAGCAGGGTGCCCACGACGAACTGGACGCCGCCCGCGGCCTGGAAGTGGTTGATGTCGGCGCCGCCGTTCGGGTAGACCCGCGCGATCAGCGGCACGACGGACGACAGGTCGGAGAAGTCGTCCCAGCTCAGCTCGATGCCCGCGGCAGCGGCGATGGCGACCAGGTGCATCGTGTGGTTCGTGGAACCGCCGGTCGCCAGGAGCGCGACCACGCCGTTGACCACGGCCTTCTCGTCGACGATGTGCGCGATCGGCGTGTAGCCCTCGCCCTTGGCCATCTCGACGGCGCGGCGGCCCGCGTGCTCGGTCAGCGCGCGGCGCAGGCCGGTGCCGGGCGGGACGAACGAGGCGCCCGGCAGGTGCAGGCCCATGACCTCGACGACCATCTGGTTCGAGTTCGCGGTGCCGTAGAACGTGCAGGTGCCGGGGGAGTGGTAGGAGGCGGCCTCGGCCTCCAGCAGGTCGTCGCGGGAGGCCTTGCCCTCCGCGTACAGCTGCCGGACGCGGGCCTTCTCCTTGTTCGACAGGCCGGACGACATCGGGCCCGCGGGCACCAGGATCGACGGCAGGTGCCCGAACGACAGCGCGCCGATCAGCAGGCCCGGCACGATCTTGTCGCACACGCCGAGCAGCACGGCGGCGTCGAACATCTCGTGCGACAGGGCCACGCCGGTCGACATGGCGATGACGTCGCGGCTGAACAGCGACAGCTCCATGCCCTCGCGGCCCTGGGTGATGCCGTCGCACATCGCCGGCACACCACCGGCGAACTGGGACACGCCGCCGACGGCGCGGACGGCGTCCTTGATCCAGGCCGGGTACTCCTGGAACGGCTGGTGGGCGGACAGCATGTCGTTGTAGGACGACACGATCGCGACGTTGGACTTGCGCAGCGCGCGCAACGCGGCCTTGTCACCGCCGGTGATCCCGGCGAAGCCGTGCGCGAGGTTGCTGCAGGCGAAGCCGGACCGGGACGTTCCGTCCTGCGCGGCGGCGGCCACGCGCTCGAGGTACGCGCGGCGTGAATCGGCGCTGCGGGCGGCGATCCGGCGTGTCACCTCTGTCAGAACAGGATGCAGTTCGGTCATGGGGGTCTCCGGGTCATCACGGGCCGTGGTGGGGCCCTTACGAGACGACAACGGTGGCGTCCCACAGACGGGCGTGACGCCACACACAATAAGTCATGGCTGGTCGTAGGCACAAAAACGATTCAGTAACTGGTCTGGAACCAGTTTTGAATCTTGGCGTGTGGTGCTTGTCACATGGCTTGAGATTGGGCAGAGTGCGGGGCACGACCTTGGAACGGAGGTGTCCCATGACGTCCACGGAGATCGTCGAGTTGCGGCGGGTCATCGGTCAGATGCGGCATGCCGTCAGCAACCTGCGCGCCCGGTATGGCGACGTGGCTGCGGTGCAACGCCTGGCCAACGACGTAGAACGCATGGACATCGACGCCACCGAACTCGTCGACCTGAGCACCCCGAGGCAGCGCGAAGCGCCTCTGGTGGAACGCGAGGTCGTGGTCGTGCCCGACACGCCCTACGACGAGTCGCTCTGGAAGGACGCGGACGACGAAGGACTCGGTGGGTACCGCAACCGGACCTGACCCAGCCCGAACTCACGGCCCTCGCGGACAGCGGGGGCCGTTACGCGTTTCCTCCACAACGACGTGGACCCCCAGAAAGGTGACCAATGGCGAGGGCAGAGATCGCCGCCAGGACTCTGCGCACGGACCGATGGTGGTTGCCGCCGCTGACGACATTCGTCGGCCTGCTGCTCATCTCGATCTACGCGGCGTTCCGCACGTTCCAGGGGGACTACTACTGGGTCGACCAGTACCACTACCTCACACCGATGTACTCGCCGTGTCTCACCGAGGAGTGCGTGCCCGCGGCCTCGCACTTCGGCCAGTGGTTCCCGGCCCTGCCCGGCTTCCTGACGCCGCCGCTGCTGATCATCCCGTTCCTGCTGGGATTCCGGATCACCTGCTACTACTACCGCAAGGCCTACTACCGCGCAGCGTGGGCGTCACCGCCGGCGTGCGCCGTGGCCGAGCCGCACAGCAAGTACACCGGTGAGACCAGGTTCCCGCTCATCGCGCAGAACCTGCACCGCTACTTCTTCTACGCGGCCTCGCTGTTGTTGCTGATCAACATCTACGACGCGGTCTCCGCGTTCAGCACGGGCCTGGGCCTCGGCAACATCATCCTGCTGGTCAACGTCGGCCTGCTCGCCGCGTACACGCTGTCGTGCCACTCGTGCCGCCACATCGCGGGCGGGCGGCTCAAGCACTTCTCCAAGCACCCGGTCCGGTACTGGACGTGGACGCAGATCTCGAAGCTGAACAACAGGCACATGCAACTCGCCTGGGCGTCGCTGATCTTCGTCTGCCTCACGGACCTGTACGTCGCGCTGGTCGCCTCGGGAACGATCTCCGACCTCCGCTTCATCAACTAAGGAGTGGTTTTGCCCGAGCTGGAAAGGCATTCGTTCGACGTTCTCGTGATCGGCGCGGGTGGCGCCGGTCTGCGTGCCGCGATCGAGGCCCGTGAGCACGGACTGCGCGTCGCCGTTCTCTGCAAGTCGTTGTTCGGCAAGGCCCACACCGTCATGGCCGAGGGTGGCATCGCCGCCGCCATGGGCAACGCGAACGAGAGCGACAACTGGCAGGTCCACTTCCGCGACACCATGCGCGGCGGCAAGTTCCTCAACAACTGGCGGATGGCCGAGTTGCACGCACAGGAAGCGCCGCAACGGGTCTGGGAACTGGAGACCTACGGCGCGCTGTTCGACCGCACCAAGGACGGCCGCATCTCGCAGCGCAACTTCGGTGGCCACGAGTACCCGCGTCTCGCGCACGTCGGCGACCGCACCGGGCTCGAGCTGATCCGCACGCTGCAGCAGAAGATCGTGTCGTTGCAGCAGGAGGACTTCAAGGAGTTCGGCGACTACGAGGCACGCCTGCGGGTGTTCCAGGAGTTCACCGTCACCGACCTCGTCAAGGACGGCGACAGGATCGCGGGCGCGTTCGGCTACTGGCGCGAGTCCGGCCGGTTCGTCATGTTCGAGGCACCCGCGGTGATCCTCGCGACCGGCGGCATCGGCAAGTCGTTCAAGGTCACCTCGAACTCCTGGGAGTACACCGGCGACGGCCACGCGCTCGCGATGCGCGCCGGAGCCTCCCTGATCAACATGGAGTTCATCCAGTTCCACCCCACCGGCATGGTCTGGCCGCCGTCGGTCAAGGGCATCCTCGTCACCGAGTCCGTCCGCGGTGACGGTGGCGTGCTGCGCAACTCCGACGGCAAGCGGTTCATGTTCGACTACATCCCCGAGGTGTTCAAGGACAAGTACGCAGACAACGAGGAAGAAGCCGACCGCTGGTACACCGACCAGGCGAACAACCGGCGCCCACCGGAGCTGCTGCCGCGTGACGAGGTCGCCCGCGCGATCAACTCCGAGGTCAAGGCCGGGCGAGGGTCACCGCACGGCGGCGTCTTCCTCGACGTGTCGACACGTCTGCCCGCCGAGGAGATCCGCCGCCGGCTGCCGTCCATGCACCACCAGTTCAAGGAACTGGCCGATGTGGACATCACCGCGCAGCCGATGGAGGTCGGGCCGACCTGTCACTATGTGATGGGCGGCGTCGAGGTCGACCCCGACACCGGGTCCTCCTCCGTGCCGGGGCTCTACGCGGCCGGTGAGGTCTCCGGCGGCATGCACGGCTCGAACCGCCTGGGCGGCAACAGCCTGTCGGACCTGCTCGTCTTCGGGCGCAGGGCCGGAGCGGGAGCCTCCGAGTACGTGCGGGCGATGACCGACCGCCCCGCGGTCTCGGAGGACATCGTCACCGAGGCACGGGCGACGGCGCTTAAACCTTTCCAGCAGGAAGGCGGTGAGAACCCGTACACGCTGCACATGGAGCTGCAGCAGTCGATGAACGACCTCGTCGGTATCATCCGCCGCGCCGGTGAGATGGAAGAGGCGTTGCAACGGCTGGAGAAGCTCAAGGAACGCGCGCGGTCGCTGACCGTCGAGGGCCACCAGCAGTTCAACCCCGGCTGGCACCTCGCGCTCGACCTGCGCAACATGCTGCTGGTGTCGGAGTGCGTGGCGAAGGCGGCACTGCTGCGCACCGAGTCCCGCGGCGGCCACACCCGCGACGACCACCCCGTGATGGACGCGGAGTGGCGCCGCAAGCTGCTGGTGTGCAAGACCGAAGGTGACGGAGCGGTGGTCACGGAGAAACCGCAGATCCCGATCCGGCACGACCTGCTGGACCTGTTCGACCGCACCGAGCTGGAGAAGTACCTGACCGCCGAGGAGTTGTCATGAGCTACCAGGGGAAGTTCCGGGTGTGGCGCGGTGACGACTCCGGTGGCGCGCTGGAGGACTTCACCGTCGAGGTGAACGAGGGCGAGGTCGTCCTCGACATCATCCACCGGCTGCAGGCCACGCAGACCCCGGACCTCGCGGTGCGGTGGAACTGCAAGGCCGGCAAGTGCGGCTCGTGCTCGGCGGAGATCAACGGACGCCCGCGGCTGCTCTGCATGACCCGCATGTCGATCTTCGACGAGTCGGAGACGATCACGGTCACGCCTATGCGGACGTTCCCGATCATCCGCGACCTCGTGACCGACGTGTCCTTCAACTACACCAAGGCACGCGAGGTCCCGTCGTTCGCGCCGCCGAAGGACCTGGCGCCGGGCGAGTACCGGATGCAGCAGGTGGACGTCGAGCGCTCGCAGGAGTTCCGCAAGTGCATCGAGTGCTTCCTGTGCCAGAACACCTGCCACGTGGTGCGTGACCACGAGGAGAACAAGGAAGCCTTCTCGGGGCCCCGGTTCCTCATGCGGGTCGCCGAGCTGGAGATGCACCCGCTCGACACCGCGGACCGCGTCGACCAGGCGCAGGACGAGCACGGGCTCGGCCTCTGCAACATCACCAAGTGCTGCACCGAGGTGTGCCCCGAGCACATCCACATCACCGACAACGCGCTCATCCCCATGAAGGAGCGCGTCGCCGACCGCAAGTACGACCCGATCGTCTGGCTCGGCAACAAGCTGTTCAGGCGGTCCTAGCGAGAGCCTGCGGGATGACCAGCCCGGACTCGTACGCCATCACCACGGCCTGAGCCCGGCTGGTCAGCCGCAGCTTCGTCATCACGCGGTTGAGGTGCGTCTTCACCGTGCCCTCCGTGACCGTCAGCTTGCCCGCGATCGCCGTGTTCGTCAGCCCCGTGCCGACGAGCCGGAGCACCTCGCGTTCGCGGTCCGTCAGCTCGTCCAGGCCGACCGAGCCCCACGGCGAGACACCCGTGTCACCCCTCAGATAAGCCGCCACGAGCCTGCGCATCACCGTCGGGCTGAACTGCATCTCACCCGACGCCACGGCGGTGATGGCGGCGATCAGGCGGGCCGGTTCGGACTCCTTCAGCACGAACCCCGCCGCGCCCAGCCGCAACGCCTCGTGGACGTACTCGTCGAGGTCGAAGGTCGTCAGCACCAGCACCCGCGTGGACGCCGCGACGCGTTTGAGCGCGGCCAGGTCCGGCAGGCGGATGTCGAGCAGGATCACGTCCGGTCTCGACGACTCGGCCAGCACGGCCGCGGTGGCACCGTCCCCGGCCTCGCCGACGACGGTCAGATCAGGTGAAGCGTTCAGCAACGCGACCAGGCCCGCACGGAACAACGGCTGGTCGTCGACAACAAGCACGCGCGCCACAGTGCCCCTCACTCATGTGACGTCACCGCGGTAGTTCCCCCACCAGGAGCGTACCGCGAAAGTTGACGGGAGATCCACTCTTCGTGAGACGACCGGGTTCCGCCCGCGTCGATACGTTCCGCGCCATGCGCACCGCATCGGCCGACCTGCTCGCCGTCCGCACGATCACCGTGGACGGCTCGGACGTCTACCTCCGGGTCACGGCCAGTCCCGTCGACCTCGCGATCCGGTGGTCGCGCGAAGGGGACCTCCGGGTGGCGGGCAGCCCCGTGCTGTTCCCCGCGGGAGATCGGTCGCGCCGGCTGCTCGGCGCGAACTTCCGCGCCGGCACCACGTTCTGCCTCGACGTCGTGGGGGAGTCCGGGGACTGGTGCGGTGTCGTCGACTGGAACGTCTGACCTTGCGAAGGGGACTCTCGATGAAACGCGCTCTCGCCGGCCTGCTCGCCGTGGGCTTCGTGATGCTGTCGGCCACGCCCGCCCAGGCGGCGTCGACGACGATCACGGTGCCGTTCAAGGAGAACCAGATCACCTGGTTCACCACCGCGCGCACGATCACCGTCGCCGGGTCGGACATCGACGCCAGGGTCGCGCTGGGCGGTGTCATGCAGCTCGCCTGGTACAAGTGCGGCGACCGCACCACGCGCGGCGCGTTCGTGCGGATGGAGGAGACCCGCAAGCACGTCGGCACGAACTTCAAGGCGGGCACCAAGTTCTGCCTCGCCTCGAACAGCCCGTACACCTCGGGCACCGTTGGAGGAACGCTGTGGTGGAGCGGAAACTGACCGCACTGCTCGCGCTCGTGCTCCTGGCGGGGTGCTCGGCACCGCCACCGGCGGTGCCTCCGCTCGTCGACCAGCAGCGGTACACCCAGGACATGCGCGACGGATACGTGAGGTTCACCTGGCCGGACGGCCGCGAACCGGATCTCGGTGTGCTCGCGGAGAAGTCGGGGCCCGGACCGGACAAGGCACCCGCGGGCAGCGAACGGATCGTCCTGGAGATCGCCAACTCCTGCGCCTGGTACCTCGACTGGGAGGAGTCGCGGAAACGCGGCGACCAGGCGGCGGCGACGAAGGCGCTCGAGGTGATGGACGAGGTGCTGCCGACGTTCTCGCCCGAGGACCCCGACGGTCAGCGCTACGCCCGCGAGACGGCCGCGAAGGCCCGGCAGGGCGACGGGTCACTGGCCGCGGACTACGTGACGAACAACTGCGACTCGGTGCTCTGGAAATGACGAACGGGGCGCGTCCGGTGTGGACACGCCCCGTTCGCTGCGAGAACGGCGGATCAGATGCCGCCGCCACCCATCGAGTTCGCGAGCTGGACCTGCTTCGCGTCGTCGTTGTCGAGCTTGACGACCTTCTTGTTGCGGCGGTTGCGCTTCTCCAGGTACGTGGCGAGCCACGTCAGCAGGAGGCACAGTCCGATGTAGATGATCGCGACCACGATCATCACCGGGATCATCGGGCGGCCGAAGTTGACCGCGTCACCACCGATGCGCGTACCCCACCGCAGCAGCTCCTCGAACGTGATGAGGAAGCCGAGCGCGGTGTCCTTCAGCAGCACGACGAGCTGGCTGATGATGGTCGGCAGCATCGCCCGCAACGCCTGCGGCAGCAGCACGAACGTCATGACCTGCGTCTTGCGCATGCCCAGCGCGTACGCGGCCTCGCTCTGGCCCTTCGGCAGCGAGTTGATGCCCGCGCGGAAGATCTCGGCGAGCACCGAGCCGTTGTAGAGCATCAGGCTGATCACGACCGCCGTGAACGCACTCAGCTTCACCCCGGCCACGGGAAGGCCGTAGTAGAAGAAGAACATCATGATCACGAGCGGGATCGCGCGGAAGATCTCGACGATCACCGCCGCGGGAGCGCGCACCCAGCCGTGGTCGGACAGCCGCGCGGCCGCGAAGATCGCGCCGAACGCCAGCGCGAGCGCGGCACCGGCGGCGAACGCGGTCAGCGTGTTGCCGATGGCCTCGACCAGGGAGAGCTGGATCTGCTTGTAGTTGATCCAGTCGAGCCGGCGGGTGCTGAACTGGTCGGTGACGACGAACCGCATGATCACGTACACCAGCGCCGCGGCCACCGCCGCGATGCCGACGACGGCCATGAGCTTGTGACGGACGCGGGCCTTCGGGCCGGGGACGTCGAACAGCACCATGCTCATCGGGCCACGCTCCACCGCTTCTCGAAGACCTGCTGGACGTACGTCAGCGGCAACACCAGGATGATGAACCCGAGTGCGACCCACAGCAGTCCGATGAGGACGTTGTCACCCTGGTCCGACAGCTGCTCGCGGATGTTGCCCGCCTGGACGACGGCGAAGCCGGACGCGACCGTCGTGTTCTTCAGCAACGCGATCATGGTGCTCGTCATGGGCGGCACCACCGAACGCAGCGCCTGCGGCAGCACCACGTTGCCGAGCATCTGAATGAACGTGAGACCGAGCGCGCGCGAGGCCTCGGCCTGGCCGACCGGCACGGTGTTGATGCCCGACCGCACGACCTCGCAGACGAACGCCGCGGTGTAGAGCGACAGGGACACCACCGCGGCGGTGTACGGCTCGATCTTCACGATGTCCAGCAGCGGGTACGCGAAGACGAAGAAGACGAAGACCAGCGTCAACGGCGTGTTGCGCACGACCGTGACGTACGTCGTGCCGATGCCGCGGAACACCGGCACGGGGCTGACCCTCAGGGCCGCGAGGAGCGTGCCCAGCACCAGCGAGAGCACCGCGGAGACCGCGAAGAGTTGGAGTGTCTGCCCGAATGCGCTCAGGAACAGATTTAGGTTGTTGGTGAGGACGCTCATCGGTTTCCTTGCCGTCCGTCCGCCTTCAAAGGAACGGCCGGCGGACCCACGCGGGATCCACCGGCCACGTGAGGAACCGTCAGTACCGGTCGATCTTCGGCTTCTCGGCGGACGAGCCGGACTTGCCCAGCGTGCCGTCGTAGATCTTCTGCCACGAGCCGTCGTCGAGCGAGGCCTGCAGGATGTCGTTCACCTTGTCGCGCAGGGCCTTGTCGTCCTTCGGCAGGCCGATGCCGTACGGCTCGCTGGAGAACGTCTTGCCGACGACCTTCAGCTTGCCCTCCTCAGCGGCCGCGTAGCCCTTGAGGATCGCGTCGTCGGTGGTGACCGCGTCGACCTCGCCGTTGAGCAGCTTGGTGACGCACTGCGAGTAGCCCTGGAACTCGAGGACGTTGCCGTCCTCGGTGAGCTTCTCGTCCTTGATGCGCTTGGCCGGCGTCGAGCCGGTCACCGAGCACACCTTCTTGCCCTTGAGGGTGTCCTTGCCGGTGATCGTGGTGTTGTCGGCCTTGATCAGCAGGTCCTGACCGGCGACGAAGTACGGGCCCGCGAACGAGACCTTCTCCTTGCGACCGGCGTTGATCGTGTAGGTGCCGACGTAGTAGTCGACGTCACCGTTGATCAGCGCCTGCTCGCGGGCGGCCGACTGGATCGTCTTGAACTGGATCTTCGTCTCGGGGTCGAAGCCCAGCTTCGCGGCGATGAGGCGCGCGATGTCGATGTCGAAGCCGCTGTACTTGTTCGTCGTCGGGTCCTTGTAGCCCAGACCCGGCTGGTCTTCCTTGACACCGACGATGAGCTCGCCGCGCGCCTTGATCTTCTCGAACGAGGGCGAGCCCTCGACCTTGACGTCCTTGGCGACCTCGAAGAGGCCGGCGGGCGCCGGCTGGTCGGTCGGGCTGCCCTCCTTGCCACACGCGGTCAGGGCCAGTGCGCCCGTCAGCAGCACCGCCGCAAGGGTGCGAACCCTCATCGTCCTTCTCCTGCCATTCGTTCGAAAGTGGGCTGACTACTAGTGAGTCAGGATCTTGCCAAGGAAGTCCTTCGCGCGGTTGGACTTCGGCGCCGAGAAGAACTCTTCCGGGGTGGAATCCTCGACGACCTCACCGTCGGACATGAAGATCACCCGGTCCGCGGCCTTGCGGGCGAAGCCCATCTCGTGGGTGACGACCAGCATCGTCATCCCGTCCTTGGCCAGGCCCGTCATGACGTCCAGGACCTCCTGGACCATCTCGGGGTCCAGAGCGGACGTCGGCTCGTCGAACAGCATCACCTTGGGCTTCATCGCGAGCGCACGGGCGATCGCCGCGCGCTGCTGCTGCCCACCGGAGAGCTGAGCGGGGAACTTGTCGGCCTGGTTGGCGATTCCGACTCGCTCCAGCAGTTCCATCGCGGTCTTGCGGGCGTCGGCGGCCGGAGTCTTGCGGACCTTCATCGGCGCGAGCATCACGTTCTCGCCGATGGTTTTGTGCGCGAAAAGGTTGAAGGACTGGAACACCATGCCGACATCGGCACGGAGTCGAGCCAGTTCTTTTCCTTCGGCGGGAAGTGGTTGCCCGTCGACCTCGATGACGCCGGAATCGATCGGCTCGAGGCGGTTGATGGTCCGGCACAGGGTCGACTTACCGGAACCCGACGGCCCCAGCACGACCACTACCTGCCCCTTCGGCACTTCCAGCTGCACGTTCTTGAGCACGTGCAACGGGCCGAAGAACTTGTCCACACCCGCCACACGAATCATCGGCGGGGCAGAGGCGGCAGTCATCCAGTCCTCCATTGGGGGTCGTCGGCGTTGGCGGAAACCTAGGTGTCCGCCACCACACCAGTCCAGGACATTGAGCAAGACTTAGGGTCTCAACTCTGTCACAGGCAGACATCGGTTGCCCGGGAGGTAGCGAAAGTGCGCGTGCTGCTCGTCGAGGACGACGACAGGGTCGCCGAGGCCTTGGTCCCAGCCCTGACCAGACGGGGTTTCCACGTGGACCGGCAGGCCACGGGCCGCGGCACGCTCGACCGCCTCACCGGCGTCGACGTGGTGCTGCTCGACCTCGGCCTGCCCGACATGGACGGTGTGACGCTGTGCCGTGCCATCAGGGCCGCGTCGGACGTCGCGATCATCGTGGTGTCCGCGAGAGGGGAGATCGACGACCGGATCCTCGGCCTGCACGCCGGGGCCGACGACTACCTCGTCAAGCCTTATGACGTGGGAGAACTCGTCGCGCGGGTGCACGCCGTGAGGCGGCGCCGCGGTGCCGATCCGGTGGGTGTGGGCGCGGTGTCCACAGAGGTGTTCGAGACCGGTGACGTGCGGGTCGACCTGGGTCGTCACGAGGTCACGGTCGCGGGGCAGTCGGTCGCCCTGTCCCGCAAGGAGTTCCAGGTGCTCGCGCTCGTGATGGCGGCGGGCGGGGCGGTGTGCACGCGGGAGCGGATCCTCGCCGAGGTGTGGGGTCGCACGTGGTCCGGTGCGAACCGGACGCTCGACGTGCACGTCGCCACGCTGCGGACGAAGCTCGGCAGGCCGGCGTTGCTGGAGACCGTGCGGGGCGTCGGCTACCGGCTGGGGCAGGTGTGATCTCGATTGGGTGATCTTCTGTCGGCGTGTCGCGATCGGGTGGGGTGACGGGCTGTGAGGTCTCGGCTGCTGGGCGTGGTGCTCGCCCTGATCGTGCTGGTCCTGGTGGGTCTCGGGGTGCCGCTGGGCCGCGGTGTGGCGGCCGCGGAGCAGCAGGAGATGTTCCTCGACCGGCTCACCGACACCAGCCGGTTCGCGTCGCTCGCGCAACGGCCGCTGATCGACGACAGCCCGCACCTGATGAGGCCGGAGCTGGAGCGCTACGACCAGCTCTACGACATCGGCGTGGCCGTGGTCGCCCGCGACGCGCCGACCGTGCCGCTGGTGGCGTCGCGCAACGACCTCGCGCTCGGCGACAGCGCCGTGCAGGACCTGGTCAGCAAGGCGCTGGCCGGGCGCCTGCCGGTCGCTCCGCCGCTGTTCATGCCGTGGAGCGACACCAAGGTCGTGCTCGCCGAACCAGTGCTGGTCGACGGCGAGGTGCGCGGCGCGGTGATCACGTTCTCGCCGACGGCCAAGACCCGGTTCGAGGTGCTCGCATGGTGGGCCCTGCTGCTCGCGGCGAGCCTGCTGGTGCTGGCGCTCGCGGTGCTGCTCGCGCTGCCGGTGGTGCGCTGGACGCTGCGGCCGGTGCAGGCCCTCGACGACGCGACGGGCAAGCTCCTCGCGGCGGTGGTGGCGGGCCGGCCGGTGCCGCCGGTGGGCGCGGAGTCCGGGCCGCCGGAACTGCGCCAGCTCTCGCGGTCGTTCGACCAGATGGCCGCGAACGTGAGCGATGTGCTTGCCGCGCAACGGGCCTTCGTGGCGGACGCGTCACACCAGCTTCGCAACCCGTTGACCGCCCTGAAACTTCGACTGTCCAACCTGGAGGGACACGTCGACTCCGAGGCGGAGGTGCACCAGGTCGAGGCGCTGAGCGAGACCGACCGGCTCAACCGGATCCTCGACGAGCTGCTCGCCATGGCGCGCGCCGAGTCGAGCTCGGTCGACCCGGTGCCGGTCGACGTCGACAAGTCCGTCACGGCACGGCTCTCGGCGTGGTCGGCGGCCGCGGCGGCGAAGGAGGTCCACCTCGTGCTCGACGGCGAACGGGTCGGCATGGCCCTCGTCCCGCCGCGCGGGGTCGAGACGATCCTGGACGCGCTGCTCGACAACGCGCTGAAGTTCACCGCGGAGGGCACGCTGATCGTGGTCGACGCCCGCAAGACCGGGGGCATGATCCAGCTCTCCGTCGCCGACCACGGCCCCGGCCTGCAGCCCGACGAGCTCGAACGGGCCACCGACCGGTTCTGGCGCAGCCCGGCTCACCAGAACGTGCCGGGCTCCGGGCTCGGGCTCTCGATCGTGCGGCTCGTCGTCGAACGCGTCGACGGCACCGTGGCCCTCGAGTCGCCCGAGGACGGCGGGCTGAAGGTCGTGATCACCCTGCCCGCGGTCTAGAACCCGGGAGTCAGACCTTGGTCTCGCGGTAGTAGCGCATGGCGCCGTTGTGCAGCGGCACCGGCGACGTCTCGATCGCCGACCGCTGCTCGATCGTGCGCGCCGCCGAGTGCGCCTTCACGAGCTCGGGCTGCCCGTCGAACAGCTGCCGCACGAGCGCTTCGGCGACGTCGTCGGGCATGGACTCCTGCACGAGCAGGAAGTTGCGCACCACGAGCGTGATGACAGGCCCGGACTGCAGGGTGTAGATCGAGGCGGGCAGGGTCGCGGACCCGTACACGGGGTACTGCTGACGGAACCTCGGCAGCTCGTCCTTGAGGTCCAGCATCCGCACGCCGAGGCCCTGGGTGAGCTCGGTGATCCGGCTCGTCGGCAGGCCGCCCGACCAGAAGAACGCGTCGAGCTTGCCCTCCTGCATCTCCTGGGCGGAGTCGTTGACGTTCAGGTTGACCCTCTGCGGCGTGACGTTCTCGGCCTTCAGCAGGCGGTCCGCGATGATCTCGACGCCCGACTCCTTCGCGCCGATCGACACGCGCAGCCCGGACAGCTCGCTCAGCTTCGTCACGGGGAGGTCGGCGCGGACGATGATCTGCAGGTAGTCGTCGTGCATGCGGGCCAGGGCACGCAGCTTCTCCGAGCCGGGGACGCCCTCCAGCGCGTCCGCCTGGGAGAAACCGACCTCGGCCTGGTCGTTGACCAGCCGCGTCACGTTGTCCTTGGACCCGACCGTGGGAACGACCTGGGGTTTCGCGATGCCGAGCCGGCCGCTCCAGATGTCCGCCAGGCCCTTGCCGAGCGAGTAGTAGACGCCGCCCTCACTCCCGGTGGCCATCGTGATCTTGACGTCCGACACCGTGCTGGTACAGCCCGTCAGGACCGTTGCGGCGGTCAGCAGGCTCACGGCGACATGCACTCGTCCGAACACCACCGCATCGTGCCACGGGGGTGCGCGGCGGTTGCACCCGACGAAGGTCCTGCCTGGTCAACGCGCGGATGGGGCGGGGTTAGCCCGGTCCGCAGAACTCGGGCGTGTGACCAGGGGTTATCGTGTTGGGCGTGAGTACCGTGCAGGACACGAAGACCTTCCAGATACGCACGTTCGGATGTCAGATGAACGTGCACGACTCCGAGCGGCTCGCCGGTCTGCTGGAGGACGCGGGCTATGCGCGGGCCACCGACGCCGAGCAGCCCGACGTCGTCGTCTTCAACACCTGCGCGGTCCGCGAGAACGCCGACAACAAGCTGTACGGCACGCTCGGCCACCTCGCCCCGCAGAAGGCGGCGAAGCCCGGCATGCAGATCGCCGTCGGCGGCTGCCTCGCGCAGAAGGACCGCAGCGAGATCGTCCGGCGCGCCCCGTGGGTGGACGTCGTGTTCGGCACGCACAACATCGGGTCGCTTCCGGTGCTGCTCGAACGCGCCCGCCACAACGCCGAGGCGCAGGTCGAGATCCTCGACTCGCTGGAGACGTTCCCGTCGGCGCTGCCGGCCGCGCGCGACTCGGCCTACTCGGGCTGGGTGTCGATCTCGGTGGGCTGCAACAACACCTGCACGTTCTGCATCGTGCCGTCGTTGCGCGGCAAGGAGAAGGACCGCCGCCCCGGCGACGTGCTCGCCGAGGTGCAGACGCTCGTCGACGAGGGCGTGCTGGAGGTGACGTTGCTGGGCCAGAACGTCAACTCCTACGGCGTCGAGTTCGGCGACCGCCTCGCGTTCGGCAAGCTGCTGCGCGCGTGCGGGGAGATCGACGGGCTGGAGCGCGTGCGCTTCACCTCGCCGCACCCCAAGGACTTCACCGACGACGTCATCGCCGCCATGGCCGAGACGCCCGCGGTGTGCCACAGCCTGCACATGCCGCTGCAGTCCGGTTCGGACCGCCTGCTCAAGGCGATGCGCCGCTCGTACCGGACCGAGAAGTACCTGGGGATCATCGAGAAGGTCCGTGCCGCCATGCCGGACGCCGCGATCACCACGGACATCATCGTGGGCTTCCCCGGCGAGACCGAGGAGGACTTCCAGGGCACGCTCGACGTGGTGCGCCAGGCCCGGTTCTCGTCGGCGTTCACGTTCCAGTACTCGAAGCGCCCCGGCACCCCGGCCGCCGACCTGCCGGACCAGCTGCCCAAGGCCGTGGTGCAGGAGCGCTTCGACCGGCTCGTGGCGCTGCAGAACGAGATGACGCACTCGTTGAACATCGAGCAGGTCGGCCGCACGGTCGAGGTGCTCGTCGCGACCGGTGAGGGCAAGCGCGACGCCGAGACGCAGCGCATGAGCGGCCGTGCCCGCGACGGCCGTCTCGTGCACTTCACGCCGGGTGCCTCCGCTCCGCGTCCCGGTGACGTCGTGGAGACCGTCGTGACGTACGCGGCCCCGCACTACCTCGTCGCGGACGGCGAACCGCTGTCGTGGCGCCGCACCAAGGCCGGTGACCGTTCCGAGGCCGGCATCAAGCCCAAGACTGCGGGCATCGGCCTGGGACTGCCCTCCTTCGGAGCGCCCGAGCCGCTGCCCGCCGTCTCCGGATGCGCGGCCCAGTGACCGATCCCAGAGATTCGGACGACTTCTTGCGCAAGGAGATCGACTCGGTGGAGCACGAAGCCGCCAAGCGCATCGACCCCGGCACGGGCGCCCTGACGATCTCGATCGCGGTGCTCGCGATCCTCGTGTCGCTGATCCTGCCGTGGATCGGCGAGCACACGGGCCTGCAGGTCGTGCTGGGCGAGTCGTCGCTGTTCCTCCCCAGGCTGTTCTCGTACCTCGCCCTCGGCATCGGCGTGATCGGGTCCGGCGTCACGCTCGCGGTGCGGCGCTGGGGCCTCACGTGGGTGTGCTCGCTGGGGCTGTTCGCCGGGTCGATCATCGGCGTGCTGTCGATCTGGACGCAACAGACGACGACGAGCAACAAGACGATCGGCCCAGGCCCCGGCGTCGGGCTGATCATCGCGGTGATCGCCGTGATCGTCCTGCTGGTCAAGTGGGTGAAGATCGCGGCCTCGCGCCCGCCCCAGCTGTGACGGCTCCGCTGTAATGATCTGAGGCGCCTTCTCGATTTCTCGTCAAACGACGACGGCGAGTCGAGGTGCGCTGGGCATGACGGACGCGGTGGACGGCGGCTCGAACACCACGAACGGCGACAACGGCGGCGTGATCGTGCAGGCGAACTCCGTCGGCACGGTGAACGTCGGCGAGCAGCGGAAGAAGCCGTCCCATGCGGCGCGGTGGCTCATCGCGCTCGGAGTGGTGGTGGCATTGGCCGTCGCGGCCACCGTCGCTGTGTACCTGAAGAAGACCGACGGGCAGCAGGCAGCCGCGGCTCCGCCGGTGTCCACGCCGCCGTTGCTCTCCACCGCTCTCACGACGTCCGGCGCGTCGCCGGGGACGACCACGTCCGCGCTGACCGCGGGCCCGCTGCCGCCCGATGGCCGGACGACCGTGAAGCCGGTGCCGGTCCCGACGACCCTGGCACCTCCGCCGCCCCCGCCACCGCCTCCAGGGCCGACGAAACCGGCGACCGACGGGCCTGGGTACCTGGTGCCCGCCGGCAACGACCAGCGGGCCGCGGACTTCTACCAGAACAGCTGGAACGACGTCGTCATGTGGGAACGGCACCCGCCGAGCGACGGCACGAGCTTCCAGCCGTTCTGGGCGCGGGAGTTCTCCGACGCGAACCACGGCGTGTTCCGCGTCCGCAACCAGCGGAGCAACCTCTGCATGGAGCCCGTGTACCAGGAGGACTTCGGCGAGCACATCAAAGCGAACGCGTGTTCCTGGAGCAACGACGCCCAGCTGTGGCAGGTCGTGAACACCGACCAGCTCGCGCACGTGACGTCCGGGCGGTGCCTGGGGACCGCGAACGACGGCTCGTACGCGAACGGCACCTGGCTGATCGTGTCGCTGTGCACGGGCCGCGACGACCAACGGTGGCGCATCGCCCGCTAGAAAGCGCCTGGAACGCCTGAAGGCCCCTGTCCCGAACGGGAGAGGGGCCTTCAAGAGTTCCAGCGTCAACCAGGCGTTAGACCCTCTAGCGGGTCGCCAGGGCCTGCTCGGCGGCGGCGAGCCACTCGCGCCACTGAGCTGCCTGAGCCTCGGCCTGCTCGGTGCGGCGCTTGTCGCCCGCGGCACGGGCCTTGGCGGCCTGCGCCTCGAACTGCTCCACGCGCTCGCGGAACTGGGCCACGCGGGCCTCGGCCTCGGGGTCGGACCGGCGCCACTGGGCGTCGACCGCGCCGCGGACCCGCTCCTCGATGGCGCGGAGCTTGCCCTCGAGGTCGCGGATGCGCTCACGCGGCACCTTGCCGATGGCGTCCCAGCGTTCCTGGATCTTGTAGAGCTGGTTGCGCGCCGCCTCGAGGTCGCCCGACGGGTCGATGCCCTCGGCCTCGGCGAGCAGCTCCTCCTTCAGCTTCGCGTTGGCCGAGAACTCGGCGTCCCGCTCGCTGAACGCCTCGGAGCGCTTCTGGAAGAACGCGTCCTGCGCCGCCCGGAACCGCTGCCACAGCGCGTCGTCGGCCTCCTTGGGCGCACGCCCGGCGGCCTTCCACTCGACCATCAGCTCCTTGTAGCGACCGGCCGTGGGGCCCCAGTCGTCGGAGTCGATGAGCTTCTCGGCCTCGTCGACGAGCGCCTGCTTGGAGGTCTTCGCCACCGAGCGCTGGCGGTCGAGGTCCGCGAAGTGCGAGCCGCGACGGCGGTTGAACGCGTCACGGGCCTTCGAGAACCGGCGCCACAGCTGCTCGTCGGTCTTGCGGTCGACGCCGCGGATGGTCTTCCACTCGTCGAGGATCTGGCGCAGCCGGTCGCCCGCGACCTTCCACTGCGTCGACTCGTTCGCGATCGACTCGGCCTCGTCGACGAGCGCCTGCTTGCGCTGCACGGACTGGGCTCGGGCGGCCTCCTTGGCCTCCTTCGCCTTCTCCATGCCCGCCTCGGCCCGCTCCAGCACGTGCTCGACGCGGGCGGCCAGCGCCTTCAGGTCGCCGACGACGGCGGCCTCGGCCAGCTGCTCCTTGACGTGCTTCGCGCTGGTCAGGGCGTGCTTGGGGTCGCCGGCGCCGGACTTGAGCCGCGACACGAGCAGCTCGACCTCGGTGCGCAGGTCGTCGAAGCGCCGCGCGAAGTGCGCGAGACCCTCGACCGGCTCACCGGCCTGCCACGACCCGACGGCGCGTTCGCCGTCCTCGGTCTTCACGTACACGGTGCCGTCGGCGTCCACGCGCCCCCAGCGGTCAGGGTGGTCCGACGCCACGGGGACGGCCGGAGGCGTCGCCTGCGGCGGGGTCTCCTTCGGCGTTTCCTCGACCCCACCCTCGGCTGCGACCGCCACTGGAGCGGTCTCGGCCACGGCCTCCGGTGTGCTGTCCTGCTCCGACATCGCCGGTTCCTCCCATCTGACGCCCGTGCCTGCCACGGGCGCCCCGCCAGAAGCGGGGCCGATGCAATACGGGCGCTGGAGGGTCTCCCGTCCCCAGTTCCCCGCGCGCATTCAAACAGGTCAGAGCTCGACTCGGTACTGGGAGTCCACGATAGGTAGCCTCGTTCGTTGTGATCACCCGCGCTGTGGTGGTGCCGCACCCACCTCTCCTGGTGCCAGAACTGGTCGTGGGAGCCGCCGCCGAGACCGAGTCCGTGCGCGCCGCAACCCTTGCCGCAGCAGGAAAACTGCCCGGTCCGTGGGTCGCGGTGGCGGTAGGTGACGGCGGTCGTGCGACCTACGTGCCGCCGTTGTCGGGAACTTTTCTCGGTTATGGGGTCGATGTGCCCGTGTCACTCGGCGGTGACCTGGCCCCGGACGCCCGGATTCCGTTGCCAGTGCTAATCACCGCGTGGCTGCGGGAACGCTGCGCAGTCGAGGTGTCACGCGTCGAACTCGTACCGCGTGACCTGCCCGTCTCCGACTGTGTCTCGTTTGGACAACAACTCGCCGGCGAGGACGCCGGCCTCCTGGTCCTGGGTGACGGCTCGACCCGGCACGGCCCGCGCTCGCCGGGTTCGGACGACGAGCGTTCGGGACCTTTTGATTCTTTGGTCCACACTCTGCTGGCGGCCGCCGACGTGGACGGCCTGCTCGGCCTCGATCTGGACCTCGCCCGCCAACTGGGCGCGCAGGGCCGTGCGGCGTGGCAGGTCCTCGCCGGCGTGCCCGGACCGTGGCGCTGCGCCAGTGCCGAGTTCTTCGCACCGTTCGGCGTGGGCTACCACGTCGCTGTCTGGGAGCGCCCGTGATCACCCCCATCGCAGTCGTCGGACCCACCGCGACCGGCAAGTCCGACCTGGCCGTCGCGCTCGCGGAACGGTTCGGGGGTGAGGTCGTCAACGCCGACGCCATGCAGCTCTACCGCGGTATGGACATCGGCACGGCCAAGATGCCCGTCGCCGAACGCCGGGGTGTGCCGCACCACCTGTTCGACGTCCTGTCCGTCACCGAGACCGCGTCCGTGGCCGCCTACCAGCGGGAGACGCGGGCCGTCGTCGAGGAGCTGCTCGCCGCGGGCCGCCCACCGGTCCTCGTCGGTGGTTCGGGGCTGTACGTGCAGGCGGTGCTGGACGACCTGAAGTTCCCCGGCACCGACGACGCGGTGCGCCTGCGCTTCGAGGCCGAACTGGCCTCGTTCGGTGCCGAGGCGTTGCATCAGCGCTTGAAGGAGCTCGACCCCGCCGCAGCGATCGCGATCCTGCCGTCCAACGGCCGTCGCATCGTGCGCGCGCTGGAGGTCATCGAGCTGACGGGGCAACCGTTCTCGGCGAACCTCCCCAAGCCCGGCCCCGCCCGGTACGGCACCGTCCAGATCGGCGTCGACCGCGAGGTGTCCGAACTGGACTCCCGGGTCGACCTGCGCGTGGACCAGATGTTCGCCGCCGGCCTGGAGGCCGAGGTGCGCGCCCTCGTCCGGATCGGCCTGCGCGACGGCAGGACGGCGTCCCGCGCCCTGGGCTACCAGCAGGTGCTGTCCGCAATGGACGGAGCCTGCACCATCGACTTCGCCGCCGAGGAGACCAAGCGCGCCACCCGCCGGTTCGTGCGGAGGCAGCGGTCGTGGTTCCGGCGTGACCAGCGCATCACCTGGCTCGACGGTGCTCGCCCGGATCTTTTGGACGCCGCCGGTAACCTTGTCCCGTGGAGTTCGTGAAGGGGCACGGCACGGAGAACGACTTCGTCGTCCTGCCCGACCTCGATGACCAGCTGGACCTGACCGTCGCGCGCGTGCAGGCGCTGTGCGACCGGCAGCGCGGCCTGGGCGCCGACGGCGTGCTGCGCGTCGTCCGGTCCGACGGCACTTCCGGCGGCAAGTGGTTCATGGACTACCGCAACGCCGACGGCTCCATCGCCGAGATGTGCGGCAACGGCCTGCGCGTCTTCGCCCGCTACCTCGTCGACGCGGGCCACCAGCCGCAGGGCGAGTTCGTGGTGGGCACCCGCGCCGGCGACCGCACGGTGACGACGCACCCGGACGGCTCCGTCACGAACGACATGGGCCCCGCCCGCGTCACCGGCACGTCGATCGCCGCGGTCGACGGCGCCGGCATCGGCGGCTTCGCGGTCGACGTGGGCAACCCACACCTCGCGTGCGTCACCGACACCCCGGTCGAGGACTTCGACCTCACCGTGCCGCCCGGCTTCGACCCGGTGATGTTCCCGCACGGCGTCAACGTCGAGCTCGTCAACGTGATCGGCGCCGACGCGCTGCGCATGCGCGTCTACGAGCGCGGCGTGGGGGAGACCCGCTCGTGCGGCACCGGCACCGTCGCGTCCGTCGCCTCCTGGCTCGCGGGCCAGGGCCGCACCACAGGCGCGGCGACCGTCGACGTCCTCGGCGGGCAGGTCCGCGTGACCATCGAGCCGACGACGTCGACCCTGACCGGACCTGCCGTGCTCGTCGCGCGCGGCGAGCTCGACAAGTCCTGGTGGGACGCCCTCGCCTGAGTTCCAGGCTTTGACCGATATCCCATATATCGGTCAGAGCTTGTAGATCTCGATCTTCCCGAGCCGCTCCGGCTTCACGACGCTCGGGTTCGAGTCCGGCGCGGTCAGGCACACGAGGTGGTCGTCGACGACGGCGACGGCGAAGCACGTCTGCGTCGTCTCGACCCGGTGCGTGATCTTGCCGCCCTCGGTCACCCGGAACACCGCCGGCTGCAACGCCGGCGCGACCCACACGCCGTCCCCGTCACCCGCGATGCCGTCCGGCGCGATCCCGAACTCCTTCACATCGGCCCACACCCTGCGGTTTTGCAACGATCCGTTGCGGTCGACCGAAAACGAAGTGAGCTGGAATGCAACGGTCTCGGCGACGACGAGGATGTTCCCGCTCTCCGACTCGCCCGTCGGGTCGGGCAGCAGCGCCATGCCGTTCGGGAACTTGAGGTCCTCGGCGACGACGCTGACGGAGCCGTCGGGCTGCACCAGCGCGAGCGCGGCGCCCTGCGGGTCGAAGTCCGGTTCGAGCAGCCGCGGGATGCCGACATCGTCGATCAGGCCGTGCAGGTCGAAGCCGAAGTTGCCGACGTACGCGCGGCCTTCGGCGTCGACCAGCATGTCGTTGGCGTGGAAGGTGGCAATATCCGATATATCGGCGTGCACGACGAGGTCGTCGCCTTCGAGGCGGCGGACCGTGCGGTCGAGCATCGAGACGACGAGCAGACGTCCGTCGGGCAGCCAGCCGAGGCCCGAGGGCTGGCCGTCGAAGGCCACGACGACCTCGTCGTCCCCGGTCGTCAGGTCGAGGGCGTGCACTTCGCCCGCGTAGAAGTCGGAGTAGTAGAGGCGGCCGTCGGGACCGCGTCGCGGCCCCTCGCCGAAGTGGAGACCTTCCCGCACAACCCTCGTGTCAGCCATGGGCCTCGACGCTAGACGCGGTCGGCAGGTCCCGCATAGACCGCAGCGGCGAGAACAGCACCCACCCCATTCCGGCCACCGAGCCGATCAGCGAGACCCACAGCGTCGGCACGATCCCGATCCACGTGCCGAGCCCGCCGCCCAGCAGTGCGCCCAGCGGCGTCGCGCCCCACACCACCCAGCGGATCGAGGCGTTCATGCGGCCCAGCAGGTGGTCGGGGCAGATCGCCTGCCGGTAGCTCACCTGGCCGACGTTGTAGACGACGACGCCGAACGCGCTGATCGCGAGCCCCGCCATCGCGAACACGATGCCCCAGCCCGGCCTGGTGAACGGCATCAGCAGAACAAAAGGCCAGGTCAGCAGAGGCACGAACCAGATCAGCCGCGCCTGTCCGATCAGCACACCGAGCCGGTGCGCGACCATCGCGCCGAGCACACCGCCGACACCGCTGGCACTGAAGATCAGGCCTGCCGTGCCTTCGCTCAGCCCGGCCACCCGCAGCAGGAACAGCACGCTCACGGCGTTCTGGATGCCGTGGAAGAAGTTCGACGTGCCAGTGCAGGCCACGATCTTGCGCAGGGTGGCGTTGCCGAAGACGAACCGCAGCCCTTCCATGATCTCGCGCCGCAGGTGCGGGTCGGGGTGGCGTTCCGGCACGGGCTCCGCGGTCTTGATCCGGGACAGGAAGAGCGCCGAGCTCAGGTAGCCGACACCGGTCGCGAGCACGCCGTTGGCCGCGCCGAGGAACTGCGCCACGTACCCGCCGACCGCCGGCCCCGACACCTCGGCCACGGACATGCTGGCCTGCAGTTTCGAGTTGCCTTCGACGAGCTGGTCGCGTCCCACCAGCGACGGCAGGTACGACTGGTAGGCGACGTCGAAGAAGACCGTGCAGACGCCGACCGCGAGGCTCACGACGATCAGTTGCGGCAGGTCGAGCACGTCCATCCACCACGCGACGGGCACGCTCAGCATCATCACGGCGCGGACGACGTCCATCGCGATCATCAGCGGTTTGCGGCGCATCCGGTCGACCCAGACGCCCGCGGGCAGTCCGATCAGCAGGAACGCCATCGTGCCCGCCGCGGCCAGCAGGCCCATCTCGAACGGTGTCGCGTTCAGCGCGCCCGCCGCGAGCAGTGGGATCACCGTCAGCCCGATCGTCGAGCCGAACTGGCTGATGGTGTCGCCGATCCACAGCCGGCGGAAGTCGTGATGCCCCCAAAGCGCCATGCCGAGGAGTCTGCGCTGAGTGATTGGAAACTGTCAATCACTTAGACTGGGCGCGTGCCACTCTCCCGGAAGCGACGTCCAGCGACGAGCGAGGAAGCTGCCGCGCTGAGCTCTGACCTGCGGCTGCGGATGATCCGCATGACGTTCGAGCGCCCGCTCACCAACAAGGAGCTGGCGCAGCGCCTCGGCAAGGACCCGGCCACGACGCTGCACCACGTGCGCAAGCTCGTCGCCGCCGGATTCCTGGAGGCGATGCCGCCCCGCGCGGGCAACAGGGGCGCCAAAGAGATCCCCTATCGGTCGACAGGGCTGTCGTGGCAGCTCGACAACAGCGAAAATGCGGTCGCCGTCGGCGAGGCGATGTTGCACGCTTTCCTCGGCGAGGTCGCCGACATCGGGCTCAGTGACGTGGATCAGAGCCGTCTGGTCGTCACCGTCGACCCCGAGGAACTAAAGCAGCGGCTCGCGTCGTTGATGGATGAGCTGGCCGCGCAACCGGTCAAGCCGGATGTTCCCCGTGTGGCGATCTACCTCGCGGTGTATCCGGGGGACTAACTGTCCGTGGGACGATGAAGGGCAAATGACGGAAAACATCCAGAGCACAGAGTTCGACCCCGAGTTCGACACCACCTGGGAAGAGGAAGAACTCTCCACCGGTGACTTCGAACGCGTCGAGCGCGCGGCACTGCGCCGTGTCGCCGGGCTGTCCACCGAGCTCGAGGACATCACCGAGGTCGAGTACCGCCAGCTTCGCCTGGAGCGGGTCGTGCTCGTCGGGGTGTGGACCGAGGGCACCGCCGCCGACTCCGACGCGTCGATGGCCGAGCTCGCGCGCCTCGCCGAGACCGCGGGCTCCGAGGTCCTCGAAGGTGTCGTGCAGCGTCGTGACAAACCCGACGCGGCGACGTACATCGGCTCCGGCAAGGTCTCCGAGCTGCGTGACGTGGTGCAGTCGACCGGCGCGGACACGGTGATCTGCGACGGTGAGCTCTCTCCCGGCCAGCTGCGTCAGCTGGAGGAGAAGCTCAAGGTCAAGGTCATCGACCGCACCGCGCTCATCCTGGACATCTTCGCGCAGCACGCGCAGTCCAAGGAGGGCAAGGCGCAGGTCGAGCTGGCTCAGCTGCAGTACCTGATGCCGCGTCTGCGTGGATGGGGTGAGTCGCTGTCCCGGCAGGCCGGTGGTCGTGCCGGTGGTGGCAACGGCGGTGTGGGTCTGCGCGGTCCCGGTGAGACCAAGATCGAGACCGACCGTCGCCGGATCCGCGCGCGCATCGCCAAGCTGCGCCGCGAGATCGCCGCGATCGGCGTCGTCCGCGAGACCAAGCGGGGTCGCCGCACGGCGAACGAGATCCCGAGTGTCGCGATCGCGGGCTACACGAACGCGGGCAAGTCGTCGCTGCTCAACGCGCTGACGGGCGCCGGTGTCCTGGTGGAGGACGCGCTGTTCGCCACCCTCGACCCGACGACGCGCCGCGCGCTGACGCCCGAAGGCCTGCCGTACACGCTGACGGACACGGTCGGCTTCGTCCGGCACCTGCCGCACCAGCTGGTCGAGGCGTTCCGCTCGACGCTGGAGGAGGTCGGCCAGTCCGACCTGCTCGTGCACGTGGTCGACGGTTCCGACGGCATGCCGGAGAAGCAGGTCAAGGCCGTGCGCGAGGTCCTCGCCGAGATCAACGAGGAGTCCGGCACGCCGATGCCGCGCGAGCTGCTCGTCGTGAACAAGATCGACGCCGTGGGCGACCTGGGCATGGCCCGGCTGCGGCACCTGTTCCCGGACGCCGAGTTCGTGTCGGCGCACTCGGGCCTCGGCATCGAGGAGCTGCGGGTCCGCATCGCCGAGCTGATGCCACGTCCTGAGGTCGTGGTCGAGGCACTCGTGCCGTACGCGCGCGGCGAGGTCGTCGCCCGCGTGCACCGCGACGGCGAGGTGCTGTCCGAGAAGCACACGGAGTCGGGCACGCTGCTCAACGCCCGCGTGCGCCCGGACCTCGCCGGAGTGCTCGAGGAGTTCGCGACGAACGGGACGCCTGCTTGATCCTCCCGCCTCCACCGGTGGACGTGTGCCCGGTAGCCATGCAGGAGCTCTCCGGGCTCACGTCCATCGGCAAAGAGTTCTTCGCCGTCAGCGACAGCGACAACGGGACGCTGCGCATCCAGGTCATGGGCCGCGACTGCGTCGTGAAGCGCACGATCACCGCGCCCGTCGACCCGTTCGACGTCGAAGATCTCGCGATGACGCCGGACGGCACCCTCTGGGCGTCCGACACCGGCGACAACAGCAAGTCCCGCTCCACGGTCGCCCTGCACAAGGTCTCGCCTTCCGGCGCCGTGGAGCGGTTCCGCGTCACGTACCCGGACGGCAAGCACGACGCCGAGGCACTGCTCATCGACAAGTCCGGGACGCCGTACATCATCACCAAGGAACCCCTCGGTTCCGCGCTGGTATATCGCCCGACAGCCCCGCTCCGAACTGATATATCGGTGCCGTTGGAGCAGGTCACGCGCGTGTCGCTGTTGTCGACGGACACGCCCGGCGGCCCGCTGGAGGGCACCCTCGACTCGCGCCTGGTGACCGGGGCCGCCTCGACCGCCGACGGTTCCGTCATCGCCCTGCGCACCTACACCGACGCCTACCTGTACCCGGTCCCCGACGGCGACGTCGTGAAGGCCCTGTCCGGCGACCCGGTCCGCGTCCCGCTGCCGAACGAACCCCAGGGCGAGGCCATCGCCTTCGACCCGGACGGCACCCTGCTCTCCGCCTCCGAAGGCGCCGGCACCCCGATCCGCGCCGTCGCGGGCGCCGCGGCCCTGGCCCAGCCACCCGCGCCGACGACCACGACGCCTCCACCGGCCGCCGACCAGCCGCAGGCAGCGCCCGCGGACTCGTCGAGCGGCTCCTGGCAGAACTGGCCCCTGGCTCTCACCCTGGGCGGCCTCGTGCTCGTCGCGGCCCTGGTCATCGGTCTGCGCTTCCGTCGCCGCGCCTGATCAGTCCCAGGCGACGGGCATCCGCTCCAGCCCGCCGATCACCAGGCTCGCCCGGTGCGGCAGCTCGTCCTCGGCCACGGCGAGCCGCAGCTTCGGGAACCGTGTGAACAGCCCGGGATAAGCGATCTTCAGCTCGATCCGCGCCAGGTGCTGCCCGATGCACTGGTGGATGCCGTGCCCGAACGCGAGATGCCCCGCCGTCCCCCGAGCCAGGTCGAGAACGTCGGGATCGGCGTAGTGAGCCGGATCCCGGTTGGCCGACCCCAGCTCGACGAACACGGTGTCACCCGCGCGCACGACGATGCCGTCGATCTCGACGTCCTCCAACGCCGTCCGCGCCGTGGCGGGCGTTAAACTGATATATCGCAGCAGCTCCTCGACGGCCGCCCCCGGATCAGCGAGCATCGCCCGCACGCGCGCCGGTTCGCGCAGCAGCTCCAGCGTCCCGAGCGACAACATGTTCGTCGTCGTGTCGAGCCCGCCGCCGAGCAACGCCATGCCCATCGCGGCCATCTCGTCGTCGCTCAGGTCGTGCTCCGCGTGGACCAGGTCGCTGAGCACGTCGTCCGTCGGCCGCGCCCGTTTGGCCGCGACCATCTCCAGCATGAACAGCTGCAGCCGTTCGAACGCGGCGAACATCGCGCCGGCCTCGTCGGCCTCCGCGCCGCTGCCCCCGGTCAGCAGCATCGCGTCCTGCTGGAACTCCGTCCGCCGCTCGTACGGCACCCCGAGCAGCTCGCAGATCATCAACCCCGGCACGGGCACCGCGAAGTGCTCGACCAGGTCGGCGGGCGACCCCTGCGCGGCCAGCGCGTCGAGGTGCTCGCCGGTGATCACCTCGAGCCGCTCGGCGAGCAGCCGCATCCGCCGCACCGTGAACTGACCGGTCAGCCTGCTCCGGTACCGCGTGTGGTCCGGCGGGTCGTGGTCGGTGAACGCGCCGGGCGGCGACGGCGGCGCGTCGCCAGGGCTCCCCGGCCCGAACGGGTTGTGCATCAGGTCCGGCCGGATGCTGAACCGGTCGTCCGCGAGCACCGCGCGCACCGTGGCGTGGTCGTGCGCCCGCCAGCCGTCGTGCCCGTCCGGGAACGACATCGGACTCAATGGCATTGCTCCCCCTTGCAACGAGGTTATTTCCCCTCCCTGCAAGCTAAAAACGTTTGCGGACGAAGTCAAAAGACTCATTGCAATGGCCTGAGGTGCAAGGCACCATGGAGTTGTGCCTGGTAAGCGGCTAGACGAAGAAGAACGGCAGCTCATCGCCCAGTTCCTCTGGGACGGGCTGGGGTACTCCGAGATCGGGAGGCGGTTGCAAAGGCCGGCCTCGACGATCCAGCGCGAGGTGGCCCGCAACGGCGGCCACAACAGCTACCGGCCGGGCGCCGCACACCGTGCGGCGAGCGAGCGGGCGATGCGCCGGATGCCGTCGGTCGACGACCTCGACATCGACGAGGAGGCGTACTCGTTCGACCGCAGCCCGGCGAAGGTGCAGGAGTTCCACCTGAGGCTGCTCGCGGTCTTCCGCCAGACCGGGCTGTCGCGCACGGCGGCGCGGATCCTCGCCGAGATCTTCATGACCGACAAGGGCAGCCTGACCGCGACGGAACTGGTGCTGCGGCTGTCGGTCAGCCCGGCGACGGTCTCCCGCTCGACGGCCTACCTGCAGGAGATCGACCTGCTGCACAGCGAGCGCGACGGCAAACGCGTGCGCTACTTCCTGGGCGACGACCTCTGGTACCGCGCGTGGCTCTCCAGCGGCCAGCGCAACGCGACCTGGGCGGACACCGGACTGGACGGTGCCGAGATCTTCGGTCTCGACACGCCGGTCGGTGCCCGCCTCAAGGACATGGGCCAGTTCTTCGCCTTCGTCGTCGTGGACATGGACGCCACGCGCGAGAAGTGGCTCGCCTACTTCGAGAAGAAGAAGCGGGCCCGCGGAGAAGCTACGGAAGGCGCCTGAGCACGGTCACGACCTTGCCCAGGATGGTGGCCTCGTCGCCGTTGATCGGCTGGTAGGCCGGGTTGTGCGGCATCAGCCACACGTGACCGTCCTTGCGCTTGAACGTCTTCACCGTCGCCTCGCCGTCGATCATGGCGGCGACGATCTCGCCCTGGTCGGCGGTGGGCTGCTTGCGGATCACGACCCAGTCGCCGTCGGTGATCGCGGCGTCGACCATCGAGTCACCGACGACGCGCAGCAGGAACAGCTCACCCTCGCCGACGATCTCACGCGGCAGCGGGAACACGTCCTCGATCGACTCCTCGGCCAGGATCGGGCCACCGGCCGCGATCCGGCCGAGCATCGGCACGTACGCGGGCGTCGGCTTGGACATCGGGTCGAGACCGGCGTCGATCTCGTTCGGCAGCATTCCCACCGCGCGCGGGCGGTTCGGGTCGCGGCGCAGGAAGCCCTTCCGCTCCAGCGCGCGCAGCTGGTACGCGACGGACGAGGTCGACGTGAGGCCCACGGCCTCACCGATCTCACGCACACTCGGCGGGTAACCGAAACGGTCGACCCAATCGCGGATGACGTCGAGCACCTTGCGCTGACGCAGGGTCAGGCCGGCGTTCCCCGCGATCTCATTCAACTGTGTCTCCACAAGAGCGGGATCCGGTTCGATCGTCTTGCCTGCCACGGTCGCTGTCCTCCTCGCCGCCCCCAGTTCGAATGGGATTCCGGCCTCCGTCGATCTTCGTGCTCGACGGTAGTCGTGTTTGCTGCACAGATCAAACACCTGTTCGAGGTATTTGGGCGCGTGTTGTGGCGTTCGGAGTGCGGGTCTGGTAGAAATTCGCACGGACGTTCGATCGAACCCCTGTTCGATCAAAGTGTTTGACCTGCGATGGAGGTCGTGATGGCGGTGCTCGTCGAGAAGCGGTTGCGCGTTGTCGAGGACGCGGACGTCGCAGCGGGGCGTCCACTCCGTTCGGGTCCCCGGGTCATGCCGCGCCGCCCGGCGACGAGGCCGCACCCGGTCGTGGTGCCCGCCCGGCGCGAGTCGAGCTCGTGCGAGGTCCGGCCGAAGCGCGAGTCGTTGTTCGAACTCGTCGCGGTCGGTGTCCTGAGCGCACTGACGGTCGTCGCGCTCGGTGTGCTCTACCTACAGCAGGCGGGGGTCACCCCGTAGGTCTGCCCCTACATCTTGTGTTCCCGGTGCCCGCCGTGACGTGAACGCTCCGTCATCGGCGGGCTTTTTTGCGTAATCACCCCTGATCGTCGCCGGTTCGCCCAACAGGGTGACACGCGATGCGCCGTGTCGAGTTGCGCAGGGGTTGGGTTGCGATCTAGGTTCTACCCCTACATCTAGTGGTTGCACCGTTGTAAGTAGTCCACAGGTTGTGGGTAACCCGACCAGTGAGGCTGCTGCGATGGATGCTGCGCGGGGGAAGGGGTGAGGTGGCGTGCGGTGTCCGTTCTGCCGCCATTCGGACTCGCGGGTGGTCGACTCCCGTGAGGTCGACGAGGGTCAGGTGATCCGTCGTCGGCGCTCCTGCAACAGCTGCAGCCGCAGGTTCACCACGGTCGAAGAAGCGGTTCTCGCCGTGGTCAAGCGCTCCGGCGTGACGGAGCCTTTCAGCCGCGACAAGGTGGTCGTCGGCGTGCGCAGGGCGTGCCAGGGCCGCCCGGTCGACGAGGACGCGTTCCAGGTGCTGGCACAGCAGGTGGAAGAGTCGATCCGGTCGACGGGGTGCGCGGAAATCGCCAGCCACGAGGTGGGGCTCGCCATTCTCGGCCCCCTGCGTGAGCTCGACGAGGTCGCTTATCTGCGCTTCGCGAGCGTGTACAGGTCCTTCTCGTCCGTCGAGGACTTCGAGAAGGAAATTCTTGATCTTCGCACTGCGAGAGCCGAGGAAGCACCGGCCGAGCAGTGATCCGCGCGCACCAAAGCGCGTGAGGCAACCATCTTTTTCCAAGCACCTGCACGAGGGAGATCCACCGTGACCGAGACCGTCGGCGGCTCAGCCAAGAAGACAGCCGCACGGGCGGCTGCCAAGCCTGCCGCGCTGAAGATCCAGCGCGTCTACACCACCGAAGGCCGCCACCCCTATGACGAGGTCACGTGGGAGCGCCGCGACGTCGTCATGACGAACTGGCGCGACGGTTCGGTGAACTTCGAGCAGCGCGGTGTCGAGTTCCCCGAGTCGTGGTCGGTGAACGCCACCAACATCGTCACCAGCAAGTACTTCCGCGGTGCCGTCGGCAGCGAGAAGCGCGAGCAGTCGCTGCGCCAGCTGATCGACCGGGTCGTGAAGACCTACGTGGGCGCCGGCAAGGAGCACGGCTACTTCGGTGGCGAGCAGGACGCCGAGATTTTCGAGCACGAGCTCACCTACATGCTCCTGCACCAGGTGTTCAGCTTCAACTCGCCGGTGTGGTTCAACGTCGGCACGAGCTCGCCGCAGCAGGTCAGCGCGTGCTTCATCCTCGCGGTCGACGACACGATGGAGTCGATCCTCAACTGGTACCGCGAGGAGGGCCTGATCTTCAAGGGCGGCTCCGGTGCCGGCCTGAACCTCTCGCGCATCCGCTCGTCGAAGGAGCTGCTGTCCTCCGGCGGCACCGCGTCGGGCCCGGTGTCGTTCATGCGCGGCGCCGACGCGTCCGCGGGCACCATCAAGTCCGGTGGCGCCACGCGCCGCGCGGCCAAGATGGTCGTCCTCGACGTCGACCACCCGGACGTCGTCGAGTTCATCGAGACCAAGGCGCGTGAAGAGGACAAGATCCGCGCCCTGCGCGACGCCGGGTTCGACATGGACCTCGGCGGCGCGGACATCGTGTCGGTGCAGTACCAGAACGCGAACAACTCGATCCGCGTGTCGGACGAGTTCATGCACGCCTACGAGTCCGGCAACGACTTCGGCCTGCGCGGCCGTCAGACCGGTGAGGTCATCGAGCGCGTCGACGCCAAGGAGCTGTTCGGCAAGCTCGCGAAGGCCGCGTGGGAGTGCGCCGACCCCGGCATCCAGTACGACGACACGATCAACGACTGGCACACCTGCCCCGAGTCGGGCCGCATCACCGCGTCCAACCCGTGTTCCGAGTACATGCACCTCGACAACTCGAGCTGCAACCTCGCGTCGCTGAACCTGATGAAGTTCCTCGGTGACGACGGCCGCTTCGACGCCGTCACGTTCGCCAAGGCCGTCGAGCTGATCATCACCGCGATGGACATCTCGATCTGCTTCGCGGACTTCCCGACCGAGCCGATCGCGGACACCACCCGCAAGTTCCGCCAGCTCGGCATCGGCTACGCCAACCTCGGCGCGCTGCTGATGGCGACCGGCCACGCGTACGACTCCGAGGGCGGCCGCGCGCTCGCCGCGACCATCACCTCGCTGATGACCGGTGTCTCGTACCGCCGTTCCGCCGAGCTCGCGGGCATGGTCGGCGCGTACGACGGCTACAAGCGCAACGCCACGGCGCACCAGCGCGTCATGCGCAAGCACGCCGCCGCGAACGACCTGATCCGCACCTACAGCGCCAACGACTCGGCCACGCACAAGGTCGCGACCGAGGCCTGGCAGCAGGCGCTGGAGATCGGCGCGAAGAACGGCTGGCGCAACGCCCAGGCGTCCGTGCTGGCCCCCACCGGCACCATCGGCCTGATGATGGACTGCGACACCACCGGTATCGAGCCGGACCTGGCCCTGGTCAAGTTCAAGAAGCTCGTCGGCGGCGGCTCGATGCAGATCGTCAACCAGACGGTGCCGCGCGCGCTCAAGGCCCTCGGTTACCTGGACGAGCAGGTCGAGGCGATCGTCGAGTTCATCGGCGAGCACGGCCACGTCGTCGACGCGCCGGGCCTGCGCCGCGAGCACTACGAGGTCTTCGACTGCGCCATGGGCGAGCGTTCGATCGCGCCCATGGGCCACGTGCGGATGATGGCGGCCACGCAGCCGTTCCTGTCCGGCGCGATCTCCAAGACGGTCAACATGCCGGAGACCGCGTCCGTCGAGGACGTCGAGGAGATCTACTACCAGGGCTGGAAGCTCGGCCTGAAGGCGCTCGCGATCTACCGCGACAACTGCAAGGTCGGCCAGCCGCTGTCCGCGGGCAAGGGCGCGAAGGCCACCGAGGAGAAGAAGGCCTCGGAAACCGTCGTCGAGTACCGCCCCGTCCGCAAGCGCCTGCCGAAGAAGCGCCCGTCGCAGACCGTGTCGTTCACGGTCGGTGGCGCCGAGGGCTACCTGCACGCCGGTTCGTACCCGGACAACGGCCTCGGCGAGATCTTCGTCAAGCTGGGCAAGCAGGGCTCCACGCTCGCCGGCGTGATGGACGCGTTCTCGATGTCCATCTCGGTGGGTCTGCAGTACGGCATCCCGCTCGAGTTCTACGTCTCGAAGTTCCAGAACCTGCGCTTCGAGCCGGCGGGCATGACGGACGACCCGGACGTGCGCATCGCGACGTCGGTGCTGGACTACCTGTTCCGCCGCCTGGCCCTGGACTACCTGTCCTACGACAAGCGCGCGCAGCTCGGCATCTTCACCGCCGACGAGCGTTCGGCGCAGGTCGCGGGCGAGTACGGTGCTCCAGCGACGTCCGACGTGGACCTCGAGGGCCTGCGTGGATCGGTGGAGGCGGCTCCGGCCGTCGAGGTCGAGGCCGCCGCGCCGAAGCAGGTCGGCAGCTCGACCGAGCTGCTGGAGCTGCACCTGGGCAAGGCCGCGGACGCGCCGCTGTGCATGACGTGCGGCACGAAGATGCGTCCGGCCGGCTCGTGCTACCTGTGCGAGGGCTGCGGCAGCACCTCCGGCTGCAGCTGATCGCCGCCGCTGGGCTCAACTGAACAGTGGCTTGGGGCCTCGACGCTTCGCGCGTTCGAGGCCCCACCTGTACGTACCGGCGGTCAGAAGCCCCGGAACGACGAACACCCGGCCTGGCAGGGCCGGGTGTTCGTGGCGTCAGGACGTGGTGTCCCGCGCGGTCCATCAACCGCATGACATCACGTTCCGGACGCTTGTGCCAAACGAGTGATACGGAGAACGAAGTGAACTCAAGAAACAGCAAGCAGACAAGCTCAAAGGCCGCATCGAGCGCCAGCAAGGTGCTGTCCAACCCCAAGTCGACTGCCGCCGAGAAGTCTGCGGCCGCGAGTGCTCTCGCGCAGTCTCCAGCGAGCAAGGGACAGACGAGCCCTGCCGCTGCCTCGAAAGCATCCAAGGTGCTCGCGGATCCACGATCGACCAGGTCTGAGAAGACTTCAGCGGCCAGCGCGCTGGCTCAGACGCCGAAGTCGAGCAAGAAGAAGTAACAGCTGAGAGTGCGAGCGGACCGTCACGGCAGCTTGATGCCGTGACGGTCCGCCAGCTTCTTCTCGATCTCCGCGATCACGCACGCGATCGTCGACGGGTTGAGCCGCCCTTCCCCGAACCGCACCACGGTCCGCGCGAACTCGTCCGCCGCCAGCGCCCGGCACTCGGCGTTCAGCGAACGGTGGTTGACCGCGGCCTCCTTGAAGCACTCCAGGGGCTTGCGGCCGAAGATGACCTCGAACTCCTCCCAGCCGCGCAACGTCCAGTACGTGTCGAACGACGACGCGGACGTCGCGCGCAGCCACCGCCACAGGTACTGCGGGTCCACGTGGCTCGGCGACTCGCCGACGCACCGCCCGCACAGCAGCACGAGGTTGTCCGTGGTGCGACTGCCACCCATTGACGCGGGAACTACGAGGTGTTGCTCCAGTGAGGACCTGTAACCGCAGCGCCAGCACCGTTCGTGAGCGGTGCTCCAGTCGATGACGAGGTCGACCTCGTGCTCGACCCAGTACGCGACGATCTGCTGGTTGCTGGTGCTCATGTGATCCTTCCCCAGTTGTTGCCTCTCCTGTCGGTCATGAAGGCGATTCCGTTTCGCTCACCCGCAACTGATAGAACATCTCGCATTAAGGGGGAGAGATGCCTTCGTTCGACGACTTACGCCGGTACCTGCTCGGTCAGCTCAACGCCGCTGTCCGGCGTCCCGGCATGTACGGCGGTGAGGCGGTGATCCTCACCCTGCTCGACGCGCTGGCGTTCGCCGACGACCGCACGGACCGCTGGCAGGTCGAGCTCGAGTCGTTGGTCAAGCGCGGCGCGGCGAACGCGGCGATGGTCAGCGGCGCGGTGCACGAGGCGCTCGGGCACCGCAGCGAGGACGTCATGGCGTCGGTGTACGCGGACCTCGCGCACCGGCAGGGCTGGCTCAGCCTCGACGCCGACAGCCGCATCCCCGGGGTTCTGGGGGAGCGGGACTGCCTGCTCGACGACGTGATCGCCGAGTACGGCGAGCCGCCGTTGTGGCTGGGCGGCACGAACCCCAAGTACTCGAAGACGCTCGGCTACCCGGACCGGTCGGGTTCGCTGGTGTTCTTCCACTTCATGCCGGAGATGCGGTTGATGGCGACGCGGCGAGGCGACGGAGGCTTCCGCGACAGCTTCGTCTTCACCCCTGCAGGGCTGTCGCGGTGAACTCGGCGAGCAGCGGCGTCTGCCGGTGCTCCGCCCACACCAGTGCGACCTCGTTCGGCGCGATGTCCTCGATCGGCACGTGCACCAGGTCCGCGCGCGAGTAGAACGTCGCCGTCAACGCGACGTGCTCCAGCCGGAGCTCCCGCAGGTCCGAATCCAGGTGCCCAGCCGAGGTCAGAACGGTAAAATCGCAGGTGATGCGCATAGTTCTGCACACTCGTGCGCGCCTGGACCTCGCATACGCCTCGCTCGACGGGCTCTCCGTCGGCGACGCTCTGGGCGCTCAGTTCTTCATGGTCGGCCGCTCGTTGCCCGACCTCGTGGCCGGCAAGCCGCCACAGGGTCCGTGGGAGTGGACCGACGACACCGAGATGGCCTGCAACCTCGTCGCCGAGCTCCGTGACCACGGAGACGTCGACCAGACCCGGCTCGCGGCGACGTTCGCCGACCGCTGCGAGCCCTATCGTGGTTACGGCGCTGGGGCTTTCATCATCCTGCGCAAGATCCGCCAGGGCACGCCGTGGAGAGAGGCCGCCTCCAGCGCGTTCGGCGGCCAGGGCTCGTGCGGCAACGGGGCCGCGATGCGGATCGCTCCGCTGGGTGCCTACTTCGCCGACGATCCCGCCACCGTCACGACACAGGCGATCCGCGCGAGCGAGGTGACGCACCAGCACCCGGAGGGCGTCATGGGCGGCCTCGCGGTGGCCCACGCGGCGGCAGCGGCGGCCCGGGCCCGGCTGGCCGGCGTGCCACCGCGGGATCTGCTCGGGACGGTGCTCGACCACCTCGAAGACTCGTTCGTGCGCAAGGGGATCGACAAGGCGCGCAGGATCGGGAGCGCTGAGGAGGCCGCGTACGTGCTGGGCAACGGCTCGCGCGTGACGGCGCAGGACACCGTGCCGTTCACGCTCTGGGTAGCCGCCCACCACCTCGACGACTACCGCGCCGCGATCATCGCGTGCGTCAGGGCGGGCGGCGACGTCGACACCACGGCCGCGATCGTCGGCGGTGTCATCGGGAGCCCGCCGGAGGAGTGGCGGCAGTCCCGCGAGCCCCTCCCGGGCTGGGCGCACCGCTCTGAGCAGGAGTTGTGATCCCGGTGGCGTGATTTATTCATCACGTGTTGAGTTTTTGGCCGAACGCTCGTAACCTCCTCTTCAGGCGGAACCTGGAGGGGACCCATGGCGCTCACCATCGGCTTCAAGTCCATCGACGGCACGATGCTCGCCACCGTGGGCGGCAAGGCCGCGAACCTCGGTGAGCTCACCAGGGCCGGCCTGCCGGTGCCGCAGGGCTTCTGCGTCACCACGGACGCCTACCGCGCTGTTGCGCGGGCCGACGAGCTGGCGGGCACCACTCCGGAGAACGCCCGCAGGACTCTGCTGGAAACCGCTGTGCCCCAGGAGATCCGGGCCGCGATCGTCGCCGAGTACCGTGCACTCGGCGACGATCGCGATCCTGGGGTCCCGGTGGCCGTCCGGTCCAGCGCCACGGCCGAGGACCTGCCGTTCGCGAGCTTCGCGGGCCAGCAGGACACGTTCCTCAACGTCGTCGGCGAGGACGCGGTGGTCGACGCGGTGCGCCGGTGCTGGGCGTCGCTGTGGACGGACCGCGCGGTCAGCTACCGCGAGACGAACGGCATCGACCACACCACGACCTACCTGGCCGTTGTCGTGCAACGGATGGTGCAGTCCGCGGTGTCCGGCGTGATGTTCACGGCGAACCCCGTCACCGGCACGCGCGACCAGATCGTCATCGACGCGAGCCCCGGTCTCGGCGAGGCCGTTGTGTCCGGCGCGGTCAACCCCGACCACTTCGTCGTCGACGACGGTGAGATCGTCGAGAAACGGCTGGGGGACAAGAAGTTCGTCATCCGCTCGTTGCCCGGCGGCGGCACCGAGCACGTCGAGGTCGCCGAGAGCGACGAGCAGTGCCTCACCGACGGGCAGATCCACGCGCTCGCCGTCCTCGGCCGCAAGGTGCAGCAGCACTACGGGTCGCCCCAGGACACCGAGTGGGCGATCGACGACGAGGGCGAACCGCACCTCACTCAGGCGCGGCCGATCACGACGCTGTTCCCGTTGCCGGACAACGCGGACGGCAAAGCACACGTCTACTTCTGCTTCAGCCTCGCGCAGGGGCTCGAACGCCCGATCACGCCGATGGGCCGCGCGGTGTTCCGGGAGATCTCCAAGGCCGCCTTCGAGATCGTCATCGGTGACCCGAAGAGCAAGTCCTATGTAGAGGCCGGCGAACGCATCTTCTTCGACGCCACCAAGGTGTTGCAGAGCAAGGTCGGCCGCGAGTTCGTCACGCGCCTGCTCGGCGTGATGGAGGCGAGGTCCTCCGAGGTGCTGCGCGGCCTGTTCGACGACCCGAGGTTCGCGATCAGGAACTCCTCGCCGACCCCCGCGGTGAAGCGCTTGCTCCGGCTCTCCCGCCGGTTCCACCTGCCCGTGACGGCGGTGAAGGCACTGGTGAACCCCGAAAAGGCCGTGCGCACCGCGTTGCTGATGGAACGCGAGGTCCTGGAGAGGTCCGCGAACCTCTCGATCGAGCAGGCGTTGCAGCAGTGCACCGTGCCGGTGCTGCCGAGGCTCGCGCCGACCGCGCTGATCGGGTTCGCGATGCTCGGCCTCGTCGGCAAGGTCGTGAAGACGAGGCCGGGGGAGCTGCAGACCGTGCTGCGCGGCCTGCCGAACAACATCACCACCGAGATGGACATGGCGATGTGGGACCTGGCGCAGGAGATCCGCCACGACCCCGAGGCGCTGCGGCGGTTCCGCGCCGGCGAACGCCCCGCCGCGCTCGACCGCTTCCTCGCGCGGTGGGGTCACCGCGCCGTCGCCGAGATCGACCTCGGCCTGCCCCGGTGGTCCGACGACCCGGCGCACGTCATCGGCGTCGTGAAGAACTTCCTGCTCCTGGAGGACGTCCAGGCCCACCCCGACGCGGTCTTCGCACGGGGCGCCGCCGAAGCCGAGGCGATGATCGAGACGCTGGCCAGACGTGCCTGGGGCCGTGGCTGGTTCGTGCGTTTCGCGTTGCGCCGCACCAGGGTCCTCGCCGGCCTGCGGGAGTACCCGAAGTACCTGATCATCACGTTGTTCGGCGCGCTGCGGAAGCGCGTCGCCGACGTCGGCGCCGAGCTCGTCGCCGCCGACCGTCTCGACGCCCGCGACGACGTCTTCTTCCTGAACTTCGAGGAGATGCGGTCCCCGCACGGAGACCTGCGCCCGCTCGTGGCCGAACGCCGTGAGGTCTACGACCGCGAGATGCGGCGCAGGCACATCCCGCGCGTGCTGCTGTCGGACGGTACGGAACCCGAGGCCGTGCACCACGGCGGCCCGGTGGAGGGCGACCTCGTCGGCACCCCGGCGTCGGCGGGCACGATCACCGGCATCGCGCGCGTCGTCATGGACCCGGTCGGCGCGCATCTCGAACCCGGCGAGATCCTCGTGGCGCCGTCGACGGACCCGGGCTGGACGCCGCTGTTCCTGACAGCGGGCGGTCTTGTGATGGAGATGGGCGGCGCGAACTCGCATGGCGCGGTCGTGGCGCGTGAGTACGGCATTCCGGCGGTCGTAGGTGTGCGTCAGGCCGTGACGCGGATCAGGACCGGCGAGCGCATCACCGTCGACGGCAGCACCGGCGCGATCACCACGCTGGAACCGCCTGTTGACGTCTCGTGAACCCGTCCGGACGCGTAATGTCGGGTTTGTGGCTGAGTCCAAAGGTGAGCTGAACAAGGTCCAGCAGGGCATCGCCGACTACCTGCTGCGCGCCGGCGTGGACGGCTTCGGCCCGTTCAAGAGCGCCCGTGAGTCCGCGTCCGACGCCCTCGCCAAGAAGGGCGAGGAGAACGACGCGATCAAGCACCTCATCCGCACGCACGTCGCGCTGGCGGGCGCGCAGGGTTTCGTCACGAACCTCGGCGGCCTGATCACGCTGCCGGTCTCGCTGCCGTCCAACATCGCGGCCACGTACGTCATCCAGACGCACCTCATCGCGTCCATCGCGTCGTTGCGCGGCCACGACGTGGACAGCGACGAGGTGCAGATGGCCATCCTGCTGTGCCTTCTCGGGAATGCCGGAACCGAGCTGTTCAAAAAGGTCGGCATCAAGCAGTTCACCAAGAAGGCCGCGTCGGCACTCATCACAAAATACGGCACGAAGAAACTCGGCACCGTCGCCGCGAAGGGCGTTCCGCTGCTGGGCGGCGTCATCGGCGGTGGCGTCGACGCCGCCTCCACCAGAGCCGTCGGCGCATTCGCGAACCGCTACTTCACTCACACGGACGTATTGCCGAAGGTCATCGACGGCGAGGTGTTGTCCGTGGAGATCGAGGAAGCGGACGGAACGGCCGACTCGCGCTAGCTCAGCCTGTCCAGTGCGGAGCTGAACGCGTCCGGCGGGATGAGCACCCCGCCGCTGAACGGGTTCTGCAGCTGGTAGATGGCGAAGAGCAGCAGGACCAGCGTCGAGCTCAGCGTGATCGTGATCAGCAGCTGTGAGGTCAGGGTCGGCCCGCGGAAGAGGTACGGGAACAGCAGCGAGAGACCGGTGCCGATCAGCAGGGCGAGCCACACGACCGGGTTGACGCCGTTGTCCGCCGCGTCCAGCCGTTCCTGCCGGGCCTGGTAGACCTCCCAGAGCTGGTTCGCCGCCTCGGCCTTGCGGTCCTCCTGCCAGCCGCCGTCCGGCGCCGCCGTCGAGATCGTGTCCCTGAGCTGGTTCAACGTGGTCCAGCCCTGGTTGCCGATCTCCTCGCCGTCGCGCATGCGGGGCCACTCGTCGTCGACGACGGTCGACACGTAGTCGCGGATCAGCTGGTCGACCTTGGACTTCGCGGGTTCGGGCAGCGAGTCCGAGGACCAGTCGACGGCGACGAGCGCGTTCGCCTCCTTCTGCACCTGTTCCTCGGCGCTGTTGGCCGAGTCGAACAGGGAGATGAGGATGAACGCGGCGAGCACCGCGTGCAGGCCGGCGACGATGCTGAACACGGATCCGCCCGCGCCGAGGTTCTTCTCGCTCACTTCCTCCGAGCCGAACCGGCGGGTGATGACGACGAGAACGGCGGAGATGGCGGCGGCACCGAGAACCCAGAGCGTGCCACTGAGGTAAATGCTCAATTCGGCTCCTTTCTTGGTGTGGGATTAGACCACGGTCTACTGTGGCCGGTACAGCAAGGTGGGGTTGACGAGTAATGGTCAGGTGGGAATGCGCGGCAACAGCACAAATACCCGGTTGTCGTATTGGGCTACTCCATTCCGGTGGCGGCGGGATTCGCTCGCGTTGAGCGCGGTCTCGTCGCTATTGGTGCTTTCCACGCCGTTCACCAGCGCCGTTGCCCACGCGGCGGCGCCGAACTGTGATGCTTATCAAGTGCGTTCATCCCATGGTGGAGACTTCTCGATGTTCACGAAAGTGGACGTTTCATCCGGTGGAGTGACAGAAGTGGCTCGCCTGGACTACGCACTGAATGCATTGGGGTACTCGGCGACGCTCGGCCGTCTGGTGGGACTCACGTCCAAGGGCCACCACTGGTGGAAGAACCCGTCGCACATCGTGCTGATCGACACCAAGGGCGTGGTCAACGACCTCGGACCCGTTGACGCGCACTGGTTCCGCACCGACGACGTGTCCGCGGGCGCGGTCGTCGGCACCACGTTCTACGTGCGTGACAACGCCCGGCTGCACGCCATCGACATCGACCCGGGCAGCCCGACGTACCTCAAGATCGTGCGCACCGTCGTCCTGGGCTGGCCTGCCCTCACGCTCGACGACTTCGCCGTCGACCCGGCGAGCGGGAAGCTCACGGGGGTGTCGGCCGCAGGCCGGGGGCCGGGCGAGGTCGTGACGTTCGACCCGGTGTCCGGACGGGTGCTGGGCAAGACGGAGATCGCCGGGCTGCCCGGCAAGTCCACGTACGGCGCCGTGCTGATCGACGCGGCGGGCACCGTTTACACCATCAACAACGGCTACAAGGGCCGCAGCCGCTTCTACCGCATCACGGGTGCCACGGCGGAAGAGCTCGCGAGCGGCCCGCAGATGGGCATGATCGACGCGGCGGGCTGCCTGCCGACCCCGATGCCACCGCGCGTCGAACCGCCCGCGCCCCGTCCCGAGGTGCCGCCGCCCCCAGCGCCTCCCGCCCCGCCCGTTCCGACCACGACGGTGCCGCCGGTACCGGCGCCTCTTCCGGTCGTGCAGCAGCCTCCCGCCGTCGCGCCCTCACCGCCTCCCGCGCGGCCGCAGCAACCGGTGCCGGTGCGTGCCGCACGTCAGAAACCCGAGCAGCGCAAGGAACTTCCGCTCTACCCCGAGACGACGCCGATGACCAAGTCCCGAAAGTGGGCGATGGTCACCGTCATCCTCGTGATGCTCGGCGCCGGCGCGGCCGCCGCACGGGGCCGCGGTTAATTCGGTTGGCACGGCGCGAAGGCGTCGCTAGCGTTGCGGGCATGCTGTACATCTGATGAAGCCCGCAGCGCTCTCGACGCTGCCCTCGCGACCTCGACGTCGCGCGCTTTCTCGGTGACCCATGCGCGGGTCCTTCTCTCACGGCCGTCTTTCGCCGTGCCCTTTGCACGCCCTCTTCGCGAGGAGGCTTTCGCATGCCTGACACCAGCCAACCCCAGCCCGAGACCCAGCCCGAGCCGGGCAACCGCGCTGCGCGACGTGCGCAGAAGCGGGGCAAGCAGGACCAGAACACGCACTTCCAGCTGCCACAGCAGCGGGTGCCGGTGGTCCAGCCGCGCCAGTTCGCGACCCGTCGCCGCGGAGGAACCGCGTAGCCGACGCCGGACCAGGCGCGACACCAGCAGGGGACGTGGCCGATCGGCTACGTCCCCTGCTCCCTTCGTGGGCTTGATCTCCCGTTCTGTCCGAATCCGATCTAGCCTGAGTTGCTACCCGGACCGACAGGATCGGAGGCGCCAGATGAGGATCGCTGACGTGTTGCGGACCAAGGGATCGGCGGTCGCGACAATCGCCCCGGACGTCCCGGTGTCCGAACTGCTGAGAGCGCTCGCGGAACACAACATCGGCGCGATCGTCGTCGTCGGCCCTTCCGGCGTGACGGGGATCGTGTCGGAGCGCGACGTGGTGCGCCGACTGCACGAAGTGGGCGTCGACCTGCTGTCTTCTCCCGTGTCGGCGATCATGACCGCCGACGTCTTCACCTGTTCGCCGTCGGACACGGTGGACAGCCTCACGGTCGTGATGACCGAGCGGCGCTTCCGCCACGTGCCCGTGCTGTCCGACGGGCAGCTGGTCGGGATCGTGAGCATCGGCGACGTGGTGAAGAGCCGGATCGGCCAGCTGGAGCAGTCGCACGACCAGTTGCAGGCCTACATCGCCCAGGGCTGACCACAGCCGGACCAGGGACTCCTCACTACGCTGGATCGGGTGAAACCTTCTCCTGACCGGCCCGCACTCGTCCCAGAACTGGTGGAGGTCGCACCAGGGGTCCACGCCTACGTCCAGCCCGACGGGTCCTGGATGATCAACAACACCGGCGCCGTCGTCGGCACGGATGACACGCTGCTGCTCGTGGACACCACGTCCACCGAGGCACGCAACCGCGCGTTGCTCGCCTCGGTGGCGTCGGTGTGCCCAGCGGACCCGAGCTATGTCATCAACACCCACCACCACGGCGACCACACCTACGGCAACTGGCTCATGCCACCGTCCACCGTGATCGTCGGCCACGACGCGTGCCGCGACGAGGTGCTCGCCGCCGGCCTGATCGCCGCGCAGGTCCTGACCGGCCCGGACTACGGCCACCTCGAGGTCCGCCCGCCGTCCCTGACCTACAGCACGTCCATGACACTGCACCTGGGCACGCGCGTGGTCGAGCTCCACCACCCCGGCCCGGCCCACACCCGCGGCGACACCATCGTCTGGCTGCCGGCCGAGCGCGTCCTGTTCACCGGCGACCTGGTCTTCGCGGGCGGCCAGCCGTTCCTCGCCGAGGGCAGCATCCACGGCTACCTGTCCGCCCTGGAGTTCCTGCGCGCGTTCGACGCCGAGGTCGTCGTCCCCGGTCACGGTCCGCTACTGCGAGGCCCAGAGATCACCAGCGTCCTCGACGACCTGGTCGCCTACACGACCTACTTGTCAGAACTGGCTACGTCCGCCCACAGGACCGGCAAGACCCCGATGGAAGCCGTCCTCGCCGCGGGGGAGTCACGCTTCTCGTCGTGGCAGGAGTCCGAACGACTCGTCGGCAACCTCCACCGGGCCTTCCACGAACTGGACGGTAAGCCCCTCTTCGAACGCCTCGAACTCCCTCGCGTCTGGATGGACATGATGGAGCTCCACGGCGGCCCCATCGCCTGCCACGCCTAGCTCACACCAATATATTGCTTCCTTGCTTCGCTGACCTGCGGCTTAGCAATGATTCTTTGGACTTCGTCGTCAAACGAGTCATTGCTAAACCAGGTTTCACGTTTCAGACGGCCTGGCCGATGCCGGGCGGTTCGGGGACGTTCTCGGTCTTGGTGCCCGCCGGCATCGCCCACATGAAGGCGCGCATCATGGCGTACTGGAACCTCAGGCCGGCGCCGACGTCACCGGACTCCACGACCTGCTTGAGCGCGGCGAGAATGCCCTTCCAGGTCGCGTCGACCTTGTCGAGCCGCTTGACGCCCTCGGGCCAACCGGAGTTGCGCAGCGTCACCCGCGTGCCGCCGTCGACCTCTTCGAGCTCCCACGAGACGACGGTCCAGGGATCGTCGCGCATGGTGAGCCGCTGCGTGTGCGAGAGCAGTCGCGGCGGATCAACCTCGACGACGCGGCCGACGACGAAGACCCGCTTGCCATCGGTCGACCGGTAGTACAGCGGCGCGCCCGGTTCGAGCGCCGAGTCGAGGATCGCGTCCATCATGGCTCGCTGCTTGCCGTCGAGTTTGGTGATCTCCGCCCACACCTTCTCGATGGGCGCGGCGATCACGATGCTGTGCAGCAGCTCGGTGCCGGGTTCAGCCAACGTCCTCATCCTCCTGTTCGGCGCTCTCGACCGTGAGCTTCAAGCCGACCAGCGCCTCTGCCCAGTTCTGCTCGTAGTGCGCGACCCACCGCTGATGGATCTGCTGGATGGGCACGGGATTCAGGTGGTTGACCCGCTTCCGGCCCCGCGGCTCCACGAGCACCAGATCGGCCTCGCGGAGCACACCGAGGTGCTGCATGACGACATGCCGGCTGGTCTCCAACTCCTCGACCAGCTCGCCCGTGGTGCGCGGGCCCTTGCGCAGGACGTCGAGAATCGCGCGCCTCAGCGGGTTCGCGAGGGCGCGCCAGACGGCGTCGTCATCATGTGGCAACTTCATTACGTAAGGTTTTTAACACCTAAGACCGCAGGTGTCGAGCATCGGATCGGCAACGGCGAGGCCTCAGCGACGCCGCCGAACTGCTACCAGCTGCTCCGCGACCTCAAGGCCTATAAGTTCGAATCATGCTGCACGACGTCGCTGACGCCACGCACCAATATATTAGGTTGCTCGCTGCTGACCAGCACGAACACGCGATCCGCGAGGTCACCGACGACGACCTGAGGCACCGCTGGGCGTATACACCCGGTACACGCCCCGGACTCGCGTTGGGCGAACTTCGACGAGACCAGCGCAAGGCGGTGCACGGCATGCTCGCGACCGTGCTCAGCCCGCACGCCTATGCGCAAGCCGCAGCGGTGATGGCGTTGGAAGACGTGCTCGACCACCGCGAAGGCGGGCACCGCGACCGTCACAGCGGCGACTTCTCGACAGTGCTCTTCGGCACCCCAGGCGACGACCCGTGGGGCTGGCGCGTCGAGGGACACCACCTGTCGGTGAATGTTGTCGTCGCCAACGGCCGCGTCTCGGCCACGCCGTTCTTCCTGGGCGCGAACCCGGCCCGCGTCACCTACCGAGGCCGCGTCGTCGGCCAGCCACTGCGCCTGGAGGAGGAGCTGGCCCGCGAACTCCTGGACCGCATGGGCCCGACCGCCCGCCGCCTGGCCGTCGTCGCGGACACCGCGCCGCACGACATCCGCACCGGCAACGCGCCACGGATCAGCCCGTCCGAGCCGGTCGGCGTGACACCGGCACAGCTCGGCAAACCCGCCGCGGAACTGCTCGTCGACATCGTCCGCCTCTACCTCGATCGGCTCTCCTACGAACTGGCCGACGAGGAGTTCGCCCAGATCGACCAGGAACACCTGCACTTCTCCTGGGAAGGATCGCTGCGCCGAGGCGAAGGCCACTACTACCGCGTCCAGGGCCCGGAACTGCTCATCGAGTACGACAACACGGCCAACGAGGCCAACCACGTCCACACCGTCTGGCGTCGCCATTCAGGTGACTTCGGCGACGACCTGATCGCCGCCCACCACGACGAGTCACGGCACACTGGCGTCCGTGGAGTGGCCCAGAACGGTTGACGACGCCGTAGCGATGCAAGAGCACCTGCGCGCCCAGGTAATCACCCAAAGTGCACCTGACCTGCGGATAGACACCGTTGCGGGCCTAGATGTCGGCTACCGTAGCAACGACACAGTTGCAGGCGTCTGCGTGGTGTTCGATGCAAAATCGCTGGTCGTCCTAGACGAGGTCGTCGTCGAGGACAAGACGGACTTCCCGTACATCGCCGGGCTCTTCGCGTTCCGCGAGATGCCTGTCCTGCTGCGCGCCCTCGATCAGGTGACCGTCGCGCCGGACCTGTTGGTCGCGGACGGTCAGGGCCTCGCGCACCCGCGCCGGTTCGGCCTGGCGTGTCATCTCGGCGTGCACACGGGCATCCCGAGCATCGGCGTCGCGAAGAACGCGATGGGCGCGTTCGAGCAGCCCGGCCACGCCCGCGGGTCGACGAGCGACCTCGTCATGGCCGGCGACGACGGCGACGAGGTCGTCGGCAGAGCCCTGCGGACGCAGGACGGCGTGAAACCCGTCTTCGTGTCGGTCGGCCACAAGATCGACCTGGACCGGGCGTGCGCCGAGGTGCTGCGTCTGGCCCCGCGCTACCGACTGCCCGAGACGACCCGCCGCGCCGACACGCTCACTCGGCAGGTTGCTTCGTCGGGGTGAAGCTCAGCAGCACGAGCAGGATCGCCCCGCCGACCAGCGCGATGTCCGCGACGTTGCCGACGAACCAGCCGTTGTAATCGAGGAAGTCGACGACGTGCCCGCGTGCGAAGCCCGGCGGCCGGAACAGCCGGTCGAGCAGGTGCGTCGTCGCGCCACCCAGCATCAACGCGAGCGCGGACGCCCGCAGCTTTGTCTGTGGCTGCATGCCGTACCGCGCGAGCATCACGACGGCGACGGCCGCGACGATGGTGAAGATCCACGTCGACCCCGCGCCGATCGAGAACGCGGCACCGGGGTTGTAGAGGAGCCTGAGCTGCAGGAACTCCCCGAGTACGGGAATGGGCGCGCGGCCGGTCAGCGCGCTCTCGGCCCAGAACTTCGTGGCCTGGTCCAGCAGCAGCACGAGCACGGCGATGCCCATGACGAGTGGCACGCGGCGAGAGGTGGTGGTGTCCATTTGCGGTCGAGCGTAGTTAAGAACACCACCACTCGGCATCAGACCCTCGTCACTCCCTGAACGCGTCGACGTCGTCGACGTCGATCGCCGCGTGAAACTCCTCCTCCAACGTCGCCGACCGCTCGTCCGTGTCGTAGTGGACGCAGATGCGCCACCGTCCGTCCGTTCGCCGCGAATACGTGTGGAAGCGGCCATAGAACGTGCGCCCGTCGCCGTCCGCACGCGTCGACACGAGTTGGAAGATGCCGCGCTCGCTCGCGACGTCGTCAGTCGCGATGCGCTCGACGAACCGGAAAGACACAGTGACCGAGCTGCCGCGATCAGCGAGCTCTGCGAACCACTTCTCCGTCTGGTCCGCGTACTCGGAGAACCTCGTCACCTGCTTCGCCGGCCCGCCCGCCCGGATCAGGTCCGGCGAGTACAGGCCCAGGAACGACGCCGCGTCCAGCCGGGCGTAGGCCTGCCGGAAGGGATGCCAGACGTCGTTGTTGAGCTGCCGCAACAGGTCGGTGTCCACGACCTCAGAAGGTAGCGCGGAAGACTCCGGACAGGAGCGGATGCGTGTCGACGATCTTCCGTGCGACGGTCACGGAGTCAACGAGCGGATGCAGGGCCAACGCCTTCACCGCATCTGCACGCTCACCGCTGATGGCCGCCTTGATGGTGGCGCGCTCCACGACCTTGAGCGCGGTGACGAGCCCGACGCCCTCATCCGGCACCTGACTGACCGAGACTGGCCTCGCGCCGTTCGCGTCGACAAGACTCGGCACCTCGACGATGGCCTCCTTGTCGAGACACGCCAACGTTGTCCCGTTCGGCACGTTGAGGATCAAGGTGGCCTGCTTGTCGGACGCGATGGCATGCATCAGATCGAGGGCCACCCGCTCGTAGCCGCCGCCGTCGAGGTCGTCGCTGTCGCGTTCGTCGTCGCGGGTCTCGGCCATGTACGTCTGTTCGCGTTCGAGACGAGTCCGCTCCCAGCTGTCCCACGAAGGCGCCGCGTAGAACTGCTTCTGCTGCTCCAGCAAGAACGCCCCACGCGACGCGCCGGACTCCACCGCCTCACGCGTGAAGTAGTAGTAGTGCAGGTACTCGTTCGGAATCGCGCCCAATGTCCGCAGCCACTCCGAGCCGAAGAGCTTGCCCTCCTCGAACGACTCGAGCCGCTCGGTGTCCGCGAGCAGATCCGGCAACACGTCCCGCCCTCGCACGTGGACGCCTCGCAACCAGCCGAGGTGGTTGAGACCGGCGTAGTCGAGCCACGCGTCCTCAAGATCGGCGCCGACGGCCCGGGCGACCCGCTTGCCGAGCCCGACGGGGGAGTCGCAGATGCCGATGACGCGGTGGCCGAGGTGCGCGGACATCGCCTCGGTGACCATGCCGGCGGGGTTCGTGAAATTGATGACCCACGCCTCCGGCGCCAGCACTGATATGCGGCGTGCGATGTCGAGCGCGACCGGCACGGTGCGCAGTCCGTATGCGACGCCTCCGGCGCCGACCGTCTCCTGCCCGAGCACACCACAGCCCGCCGCGACGCTCTCGTCGGCGGCGCGCCCGTCGAGCCCGCCGACGCGGATCGCGGAAAACACGAAGTCCGCGCCGCGCACCGCCTCGTCGAGGTCGGTCGACGTCGTCACGACCGGCGCATCCGCTACGTCCTTCGCGAGCTCAGCCAGGACTCCGCCGATCGCGGACAGCCGCGAGGCGTCCAGGTCGTGCAGTACGACCTCGGTCACGCGGCCAGGCGAACGGTCGGCGAGCAACGCGTGATAGACGAGAGGCACGCGGAAACCGCCGCCGCCCAGGATGACCAGCTTCATGCCTCGACCACGTCCATTCAGGCCTCTTCCGCAGCGTCGACCGTTTCGTCGAATCCTACATTTCCACGTGCGGCCGACGACGAATCAGCGGCCGCCGGGCAACAGGACTGCTGGTGGATGGCCGGAACGTCCGCGTGGACAGTCTGAGCCGCTGACCAGCCAGATCCTCTTCATCGCGGGCTCTCGCAAAGGGTGCCGCGCACGACTGAAGTGTGATAGAAAGAATGGCTTTGGATTTTCGGAATCAATTTTCCGGGAAGATAAAAAGATTGTATCACAGGGGGCAAGGTGTTGGCGAGCGAACAGGCACGGATCACCTCTCTGTATGAAAAGCTCGACAAAGAACGGAACAAAGCGGCCGCCGACCTCGCGGCCGCGCTGCGGGACACCGCCACCCAGCGACTGGACCGCGAGACCTCGGTCGAGCTGCTGACCAGGGAAGTGAGCAAGTACCGCGCGGCCGAGGCGGGGCTGTGCTTCGGCCGCATCGACTCGGAGACCGGCGAATGCACCTACATCGGACGCGTCGGACTGTTCGACGACGACTTCGAACCGCTGCTGCTGGACTGGCGCGCGCCGGCTGCGCGGCCGTTCTACACGGCGACCGCTGCGAACCCGGAGGGCGTCGTGCTCCGGAGGCACTTCCGCGTTCGCGACCGGGAGCTGTGCGACTTCCACGACGACGAGCTGCTGACCGACACGACAGCACTGCTCGACGCCCTCAACGCGCCGAGGACCGCGACGATGCGCGACATAGTCTCGACCATCCAGGCCGAGCAGGACGAGATCATCCGCTACTCGGGCCCCGGCGTGCTGGTGATCGAAGGTGGTCCCGGCACCGGCAAGACCGCCGTAGCCCTGCACCGCGTGGCATACCTGCTGTATACGCGTCGCGAACGCCTGTCACGCCACGGAGTCCTGATCGTCGGACCGAACACCGGCTTCCTTCACTACGTCGGCGACGTCCTGCCGTCGCTGGGGGAGACCGACGTCGTGTTCGCGACACCCGGCGAGCTGTACCCCGGCGTCGTGACCGGCGTCGAGGACACGCCTTCGTTGCAGCGACTGAAAGGCGATATATCAGTTCTGGACCTGCTGGCCGTCGCCGTCGCCGACCGGCAGGAGCTTCCCGACGAGCCCGTCGAGATCGAACTGGAGGACGTTGTCGTCCCGCTCGACGCGCATGTCGCCGCCGTCGCGCGCGAGAAGACCCGCTACTACGAGCTCCCGCACAACGCCGCGCGCAAGTACTTCTTCCTTGCTCTCGCCGAGGAACTCGTCGCCCCGGCGATGAAGCTGATCGGTGTCGACTGGCCGGAGATCGAGGAGGACGTCCGCCACGAGCTCCGCACCAGCACCGCGTTGCGTGACGCCGTCGACAGGCTGTGGCCGCTGCTCACCCCGGAGGAGTTGCTCGCCGACCTGTACGGGGGCCGTTGCTTCCGGATCGGCGCACCGGAACTGCATCGGCTCGACGCCGAGGCGTGGACGGTGTCCGACGTCCCGTTGCTGGACGAGCTCGCAAACCTGCTCGGGTCCGACGGCACCGCAGAGCGCGCGGCGAGACGAGAGGAAGAGGAACAGCTCGACTACGCGCGCGGAGTCATGGACGTCCTGTCGATCGACAAGCGTGCGGACTCCGACGAGTACATCGTCACGGACTTCGTCAACGCCGAAGTGCTGGCCGCCCGGCACGAGGTCCGCGACCAGCGCACCCTCGCCGAACGAGCCGCCGACGACCGCACGTGGACCTACGGCCACGTCGTCGTGGACGAAGCACAGGAACTGTCCGCGATGGACTGGCGCGTACTGCTGCGCCGATGCCCGAACAAGTCGATGACCGTCGTCGGTGACCTGGCTCAGCGCCAGGCGGCGGGCGGAGTCCGGAGCTGGGGATCGGTGTTCGACCGGTTCGCCTACCGCCGGCTGGAGGTCAACTACCGCACGCCCGGCGAGATCATGGCGGTCGCCACCCCGGTGCTGAAGCTCGTTGACCCGGACGCGTCGGCGCCGATGTCGGTGCGCAAAGCCGGCGTACGTCCGTGGGCCCGCCGCGTCACTGATATATCGGCGGCCGTGCGCGACGAACTCGACGCGCACGCGAACGCACACGAGGAACGCACGATCGCCGTCATCGGCGAGGGCTGGATGCCGCCACGCGCGTCGAAAGGGCTGGAGTTCGACGTCGTCCTCGTCGTCGAACCGCAACGCATGTCGCCCAGCGAGCTGTACGTGGCGTTGACGAGGGCGACGCAACGGCTCGGCGTCCTGCACACCGAGCCGTTGCCACGTCACCTAAGAGGTCTCCTCTGAGACCCACGTGAGGTAGTCGTCGTTGCCCCCGACAACGGGGGTGACGACGACCTCCGGCACGTCGTAGGTGTGGTGTGCCTTGATGTGCGCGACGAGTTCGTCGACGCGGATGGTGGACGTCTTCACGACGCACTGCCATTCCGCGTCGACGCGCACCTCGCCGTCCCACCGGTAGACGCTGCGGATAGGCACGATCTGCACGCACGCGCCGAGCCGTGCCTCGACGATGCCCTTCGCCAGCGACTCCGCGATCTCCTCGGAGTCGACGGTCGTCGTCACCACACTCACACTCACAGGGCGTCGATCTCCTTCAGCAACTGGTCCTTCAGCTCGGCAGGCGCATACGACGCCCGCACCGCGGCCCGTGCGAGGCCGGCGAGTTCGTCGCGACCGAACCCGAACCGCTCGTGGCACAGCAGGTACTCGCGGTCGAGATCGGTGTGGAACATGCCGGGGTCGTCCGTGCTGATCGTCACCGGCACACCGGCCTCCACGAGCCGTGGCAACGGATGCTCGTCCAACGAGGTCACCGCACCCGTGCGGATGTTCGACGTCGGGCACACCTCGACGACGACGCCCTCGTCGGCGAGATGCCGCACCAGCTCGGGATCCTGTACCGCGCTGACGCCGTGACCGATCCGTTCGGCGCGCAGATCGCGCACCGCGGCCCAGATCTCACTGGGCGGCGTCGTCTCACCGGCGTGCGGCACCATGTGCAACCCGGCGTCGCGCGCCATCGCGAACGCCTCGCGGAACTTAGCCCGCGGCGAGTCCGACTCGAACCCGCCCAACCCGAACCCGACGAGGCCCTCGGGCCGGTAGTCGGCGACGAACCGCGCACTGGTCATGCCCCAGTCGCGATCCCATGTGCCGGGAACGTCGAAGATCCACTGCAGCGCGACTCCGTGCACGGCGAGGGCTTCGTTCCTGCCCGCCTTCAACGCCTCGACGAGTTCGTCAGGCGCGATGCCCGCCCGCAGATGGCTCGTCGCGCTGATCGTCAGCTCCGCGTAGCGGACGTTGGTTCGGGCGGCGTCACGGGCGTATCCGACGACGAGTGTGCGGATGTCCTCGCCGGTGGTGACGAGGTCGTTGACGATGCCGTAGACGTTGATGAAGTGTCTGAAGTCCCTGAACTCGTAGAACTTCCGCAGAGCGGCCTCGTCGGTCGGCACCCGCCCACCGGGGTGGTTGCGCGCGAGCGCGAGGACGGTGTCGACGGAAGCCGCGCCCACGAGGTGGACGTGCAGCTCGGCCTTCGGCAACGCGTGGACGAAGTCGGAAATGTGCACGGTCCATGCTCTCAGGTCAAGGGCCGTTCGACGGGTGACATGTCTTGCAGTCAAAGGAGAGGGTGCAGGGCGATCCCTGTCTCTGGCTTCCGCATTGGGGGTGCCTCGTGAGGGGCGCACGAAGAGTTGCACTGCTGACAGCGGTGCTGGTTCTGCCATTCCTGCCCGTGACGGCTCAAGCCGCCGAAGGGCCGGTGTTCCTGGACGGCGAGGCGCAACCCGTCTTCGATCCGAAGGACGTGGTGAAGGAGAGCCTCTGGGTCCGGGCACCGGTCGACAGCGACCGCGACGGCAAGGACGACGAGGTCTACACCGAGGTCGTCCGGCCACGTGCCACCGAACGCGGTCTCAAGGTCCCCGTCGTCTACATGGTCAGCCCGTACTTCTCGGGCGGTAACGACGTTGCCAACCACAATGTCGACGTCGAGCTGTACGTGCCGGACAAGCGCAACGGCCGTTTGCTGAAGTCCTCCTCCGACGAACGCATCACCGCCGCCCTCGGCCCGAACCCGATCACGTCGGGTCGCTACGAGGCCTACTTCATCGCGCGTGGCTACGCCGTCGTTTACGCCGAGTCGCTCGGCACCGGCAAGTCCACGGGCTGCCCGACGACGGGCGACGTCAACGAGACGATTGGCGCGCGTGTCGTCGTCGACTGGCTCAACGGCCGTGCGACCGCACGCACCGCCACGGGCGAAGCCATCAAGGCGACCTGGTCCACCGGCAAGACCGGAATGATGGGCGTCTCCTACAACGGAACGCTCCCCAACGCCGTCGCCTCGACCGGCGTGCGCGGTCTCGAAGCCATCGTGCCGATCGCCGCGATCTCCAGCTGGTACGACTACTACCGCGCGGACGGCGCCGTCGTCGCACCCGGCACGTTCCAGGGTGAGGACGCCGACGTGCTCGCCGAGTACGTCTACACGCGCGCGGACAGGGAGATCTGCAAGCCGATCATCGCCGAGATCGCCAAGGACCAGGACCGCATCACCGGTGACTACAGCCGGTTCTGGGACAAGCGCAACTACATGAACGACGTCCGCAAGGTCCGTGCGGCCGTGCTGGCGGTGCACGGGCTCAACGACTGGAACGTCAAGATGACGCACGTCGAGCAGTGGTACTCGGCGTTGAAGAAGGTCGGCACGCCGCACAAGATCTGGCTGCACCAGTCCGGGCACACCGACGCGGACACGCTGCGTTCGGTCGAGTGGCGACGCACGCTCAACCGCTGGTTCACCCAGTACCTCTGGGGTCACCGCAACGGCATCGACAAGGAGCCGAAGGCGACGATCCAGCGCGAGGACAAGACGTGGGTCGACGAGAAGGACTGGCCGGCCCCCGGCACGTCCGACGTGCGGCTGCGGCTGTCCACGGGCGGAACGACCAAGGGCGGCCTCGGGATCCTGCCCGGCCGCGGCGTCGAGCAGCTGACCGACGACGCGACGAAGACGGCCGAGTCGCTGATCGACCTGGCCACCTCGCCGAACCGCCTCTCCTACACGTCGGAGCCGGCGAAGAAGCCGGTGCGGCTGTCGGGCAAGTCGACGGCGAACCTGCGGGTCGCGTTCGACCGGCCCGCGGCGAACGTGACGACGCTGCTCGTCGACCGTGCGGCGGACGGCAGGTCGCACGTCATCACGCGCGGCTCGACCGACCCGCAGAACCGAGAGCGTCCTGACAGGACGTCGCCGATCAAGCCCGGCAAGTTCTACGACGTCGAGGTGCCGATCGTGCCGGACGACTACGTCCTGCAGGCCGGTCACCGGCTCGAGTTCGTCGTGATCTCCAGCGACTACGACTACACGCTGCGCCCGAAGCCGGGTGCCAGCCTGTCGCTGGACCTCACCCGGACGTCGGTCGAGCTGCCGGTCGTCGGCGGCTGGCGCACCGTGTTCGGTTCGTTCTGACGTGTCGCCGCGGGGTGGGCCTAGCAGGGCGCGGAGCGGGGCACAATCCACCACCCCCCCCCCCCACCCCCGCCC
>NZ_JBSGUQ010000018.1:0-79612 GCF_053608005.1 Lentzea sp. NPDC055074 | reverse complement strand
CGGGCGGTGGGTGGTGTGGGGGGTGGGGGGGGGGGGGCCCCGGTTTTTGGTTTCTTATGGGGTGGCCGCGGGGCTGGGCCTTCCGGGGCCCCACCCGCGGCAACCTAGCACCCACCCCCGACAGAACCCCGCTCCCGAGCGCTCCAAGATCTCAACCTGTCCACAACCGCCGAGTTGTCCACAACCTCACGCCAGACCCGGCTCACCACCCGGCCCCAGCGCCCACAGTGAGCCCATGCCCTCAACCCTCTCGAAGCCGATCCGAGTTCGCGACGCCGGTGATCTCTACGCCGCGATCCCGCACCTGATGGGGTTCCACCCGGCCGACTCGCTGGTCGTGCTGGTGCTGAAGGACCATCTGGTCAGCATGACCATGCGCGTCGACCTTCCACGCCCACGACATCGAGGCCTCCTAGCGGCCCAGCTGGAAGGCCCTCTGCAAGAACAGGGCGCGTCCGAGGTGATCCTCGTCGTCGTGTGCCCGCCGTCTGAGCACATGCCCGAGGAACTGCCGCACGAGCCACTGGTCCAAGTCCTCAGACACGAGTTGGGCGGCGTGGGTATCGACGTCGTCGAGGCTGTGTGGCTGCCGTCGTGCCAGAAGGACGCGCAGTGGTTGTGCTACCTCGACGTCGACTGCCACGGGACGTTGCCGGACCCCCAGTTGTCCGCTGTGGCCGCCGCGTCGGCACACGAGGGCAACGTGACGTTCGAGTCGCGCGCGGCCATGGCCGCGATCCTCACTCTGGATCCGCCCGAGGCCTTGGAGCGGAGATCCGTGCTGCTCGACGAGCTCATGACGGCCTCGGCCGACGCCGACCCGAGGACGGAGCTGCGGCGTGTGAGCGACGCGATCGACGCCGTCGAGCACCGCAAGGGATCGTTGCCGGACAAGGAGATCGTCGCTCTGGCGAGGGCGCTGGCGGTACCCGACGTGCGCGACGCGAGCATGGGGTTCGCGGTGCAGCCCAGATCCAGGCTCGCCGAACGCCTGTGGCTCGAGCTCACCAGGGCCACCCCGGCGCCGGAACGAGCGGAACCCGCGTGCCTGCTCGCTTTCTACGCCTATCAGCGCGGCGACGGAGGGATCGCGTCCGTCGCGCTCGACGTCGCCGAGGAGGCCTGTCCCGGCCACACGTTGAGCAAGCTCATCCGAGCCGCCGTCAGCGCCGCGTTCCCGCCTTCGGAGATGCGGGCGCTGTCCGTGAAGTACATGGACAGCGCCCGTGAGCTGCTCGGCCGCGCTCAGAGCAGTTCGGGTCGCTCCCAGTCCTGATCCAGGACGTGCTCGGCCAGGAACGCCCACACCGTCTCGTACCAGACCCGAGAGTTGCCGGGGGTGAGGATCCAGTGGTTTTCGGTTGGGTAATAAAGGTACTTCGCGTTGACCCCGTGTCGGACGAGGTCGAAGTACAGGCGATGCCCTTCCCCGATGGGAACCCGGTAGTCCTTGTCCCCGTGGATGACCAGCATCGGGGTCTTGATGTCAGCCACCCGCAGGTGTGGGGAGTTGGCCAGGGTCCGTTCCGGCTGCGTGAGGGGATCGCCCATCTCCCGCATCCAGAAGTAGGAGCTGTCGGTGCTGCCGGAGAACGCGTCGAGGTGCCACAGGGACGCGTGGGTGACGATGGCGCGGAACCGGTCGGTCTGGGTGGCGATCCAGTTGGCCATGTAGCCACCGAACGACCCGCCCATCGCGGCGGTCCGGGAGCCGTCGATGTCGGCCCGCTCGACGGCGACGTCCGTGATGGCCATGAGGTCGGTGTAGGGCTCGGCGCCCCAGCGGCCCCAGCCGGCCTTGATGAAGTCGGGCCCGTACCCGGTCGACAGGGCGGGGTCCGGCAGCAGGATGGCGTAGCCGCGGGCGGCCATCAGCCACGGGTTCCAGCGCCAGGTCCAGCCGTTCCAGCTCATGACCGGACCGCCGTGGACCCACAGGACCAGCGGTGCGGGGGAGTCGGCGGAAGCACCTTCCGGCAGCACCAGCCAGGACCGGACCGTCCTGCCGTCGGCGACGACGGTGGAGATCTCGGTGAGGGTGCCGGGCACGGAGGCGAGGGCACCAGGCGCCCGCAGCCGTTCCGGGTCCTGGTCGGCTCCGGTGGCGGCGAGCCGCACCGGCTGTGGCGGGTGGTCGATCGAGTTGCGCAGCGCGTACAGCGTCTTGCTGTCCGGGCTCACGACCAGGTCGCTGTAGTAACCGGAGACCGTCAGCTTCGTGACCTCGCCGGTCGCGAGGTCCAGCCGCCACAGCGGCTGGTGGCCGAGGTGGCTCGCGGTGAAGAAGACCGCGGAGCCGTCCGGGCTCACCACCGGGTGGTCCGGTTCCTCCTGGAAGTCGGGCGCCAGTGGCGTGATCGAGCCGTCCGCCAGGTCGACGCGTACCAGGTCACGCCGGTGGGGGTCGTCCGCGGTGGAGTCGCGGAACCGGATCGTGATCACAGCGGACGAGTCGGGCGTGAAAGTCGTACCGTGGAAGGAGAAGCCCTCCACGGAGGCGATGGTCCGCGCCGCGCCGCCACTCGTGGGCACGACATGGAGCTCGGTGCGTCGGCCGTAGGAGGCGCTGACATCGGCGTGGTGGCCGTGGACGGCCCACTGCCCGTCCGGACTAAGGGCGACGTCCTCGTCGCTGAGCCGGCTCGCGGAGTCCTCGCTCAGCGCGGAGATCGTCTCGGCGTTGACGGCGGCGAGCGGCGCCGCGAAGAGCCTCGGGTAGGCCGGGCCGAGGTCCGAGTCCCAGTACCGGATCGGGTACGACTCGTGCAGGATCGCGGTCACGCCGGCGTCCTCGCGGGCCTTGCGCTTGGCGTCGTCCTCGTCGCCGAACTCCGTGAAGCGGTACGCCGACGACGTGAACAGCACCGTCTCGCCAGCGGCGCGCAGCTGACCGACTCCGCCACCCGGCCGCAGCACCTCGGCGGCCTCACCGCGGACCGGAAGCCGCCACAGCGCCTTCTTGTCCTTGGACTCGCCCGGCTTCGCGAGCGGATCCGGGCGGGCCGAGAGGAAGAGCAGCGACCCGTCCGGTGCGAACACGGGGGAGGAGTCGCCCTTGGCGGAGCGGGTGAGCCGGACGGCCTCCCGCTCCCCGGTGGGGTCGACCTCCCAGAGAGCGCCCTGCCACGTCTTGCCGTCCGGCGCGAGCGTGGACACGACCGTGACGAGCCGGGTGCCGTCGGGGGACAGCGCGAGCGACGCGAGCCGCGCGGTGGCGTTGTAGCTCTCGAAGGAGGCGAAGTCGGTCATCCCGGCTCAGGCTCCGTGCCGGGCGCGGGTGAACTCCCACGCGTCGCGGACGATGCCTGTGATGTCGGCGCGCTCGGGCTTCCAGCCGAGGTCGGCGCGGGCCCGCTCGGCGGACGCGACGAGGACAGCCGGGTCGCCGGCGCGCCGCGGGGCGACGACGGCGGGGATCGGGTGGCCGGTGACCTCGCGGCAGGTGTCGATGACCTGCTTGACCGAGAAGCCGGTGCCGTTGCCGAGGTTGTAGATCCGGTGCTCGCCGGCGGTGGCGTTCTCGAGCGCGAGGAGGTGGGCGTCCGCGAGGTCCAGGACGTGGATGTAGTCGCGGACGCAGGTGCCGTCCTCGGTGGGCCAGTCCTCGCCGTAGATCGAGATGTGGTCGCGCTGCCCGAGCGCGACCTGCAGGACGAGCGGGATCAGGTGGGTCTCGGTCGCGTGCCGCTCGCCGATGCTGCCGTAGGCGCCGGCGACGTTGAAGTACCGCAGGCTCGTCGCCGCCAGGCCGTGCGCGGCGGCGTACGACGTGATCGCGTGGTCGATCGCCAGCTTGGTGGCGCCGTAGGTGTTGGTCGGCGCGGTGGGGGCGGTCTCGGGGATCGGCACCTCCCGCGGCTCGCCGTACGTCGCGGCAGTCGAGGAGAAGACGAGCTTCGGCGTGCCGTGTTCCTTCATCGCGTCGAGCAGGCGAATCGCGGTAAGGACGTTGCCCGTCCAGTACTTGCCTGGGTCCTGCATGGATTCGCCAACGAGGGACTTCGCCGCGAAGTGCAGAACACCGTCGAACCCTTCCGCGAGGACATCGCCGATCACCTCGGCGATGTCACCCCGGATGAAGCGCGCTCCCGCGGGGACGGCGTCCTCGTGGCCGGTGGAGAGGTCGTCGAGGACGACCACCTCGTGTCCGGCTTCGAGCAGCCTGGCGGCGCACACGCTGCCGACGTATCCGGCCCCGCCCGTGACGAGCAGCTTCACCACAGTCCTCGCATTCCTGTTCGAGATCGTTCTTGGCTACCGGTCCCGGCCCGCGCCCGCGGACGGAACCGCAGTGAAGAGCCTCGGCCGCGTGAGCGAGCGCGAGGCGAAACCGGCGAGCACGGACCGCTCGACCTCGTCGTGCCGTTCGACGGGCACGAGGGCGATGGCCGAGCCGCCGAAACCGCCGCCGACCATCCGGGCGCCCAGGGCGCCCGCCGCTATCGCGGAGTCGACGGCGACGTCGAGCTCGAGGCACGAGACCCGGTAGTCGTCCCGCAGGCTCGTGTGGGAGCCCGACAGGAGAGGCCCGACGTCGGCGAGCCGGCCCGTGCGGAGCAGCTCGACGGTGCGCAGGACCCTGTCGTTCTCGGTCACGACGTGCCGCACCAGCGGACGCAGCTCTTCGGGCAGCCGGACGAGCGTCTGGTCGAGCTCGGCGATGTCGACGTCGCGCAGCGCGGGGACGCCGAGGATGCCGGCCGCACGCTCACAGCCCGCCCGCCGGGCGCCGTAGCCGCCGTCGACGAGGGCGTGGCTCGCGCGGGTGTCGATGACGAGGACCTCGAGTCCGCTGGCAGCCGCGTCGAACGCGACCTGCTCGGGCTTGCCGGAGCGCACGTCGTAAAACAGGGCGTGCGCTTCGATGCAGCACAGCGATGCCGTCTGGTCCAGGATGCCGGTCGGAGCGCCCACGAAGTCGTTCTCGGAGCTCTGCACCCAGCGCGCGATGTCCGTGCGCTCGGCGTCGACGCCGGCGAGGCCGAGCAAGGCGAGCGCGACAGCGCATTCCAGGGCGTGCGAGGAGGACAGACCGGCCCCCGCAGGCACGTCGCCCGCGATGACGAGGTCCGCCCCACCGGTGACGGGGATCCCCTGCTCGCGCAGGGCCCAGGCGACGCCACCGGGGTACGCGGCCCACCCCTTGACGGTGCCGGGGACTAGGTCGGCCACCACGACCGGGTCAGCCACCTGCACCCCGCCGTCGTCGCCCATCGTGCTGACGGTCATCACGCCGTCGGTGCGGGGCGACGCCGCGACCGCGATGCGGTGGGGCAACGCGAACGGCAGCACGAAGCCGTCGTTGTAGTCGGTGTGCTCGCCGATGAGGTTGACGCGGCCAGGCGCCGACCAGACCCCTTCGGGAGCACGTCCGTGCTGGCGTTCGAACGCCTCTGCCGCCTTCGCGGCCGGTGTGGTCGCCTGGGTCACCGGGCGAGCACCAGGACGGCGTGGGCGACCGCGGGGTCGAGCTCTGCCGTGTTGCCGTTGCCGCCGCGCACCTGGATGACCTTGGCGCCACCCAGCGCCCCGACCTCCACGGTGCCGCCCGGCACGACGCCGGCGTCCTTGAGCTCGGCCATGAGGTCAGGGTCGAGCTGGACGTGCTCGGCGATGCGGCGGATCTCGACGCGGCCGCCACCACGGCGGGCCACCTCGTCCACGCGCACCAGGTCCGCCTCGGCGGGCGGGGCCGGCTCGCCGTCGCCCAGCTTGTCGAGGCCGGGGATCGGGTTGCCGTAGGGCGAGGTGGTGGGGTTGCCGAGCAGCTTGATGAGCTTGCGCTCGACAGCCTCGCTCATCACGTGCTCCCAGCGGCATGCCTCGCTGTGCACGTGCTCCCACTCGAGCCCGATGATGTCCACGAGGAGGCGCTCGGCGAGCCGGTGCTTGCGCATGACGGCGATCGCGAGGTTGCGGCCCTGCTCGGTGAGCTCGAGGTGGCGGTCCTCCGCCACGACCACCAGGCCGTCGCGTTCCATGCGGCCGACGGTCTGGCTCACCGTCGGTCCACTTTGGCCCAGGCGCTCGGCGATGCGGGCGCGCAAGGGCACCACGCCCTCTTCTTCGAGCTCGTAGATCGTGCGGAGATACATCTCCGTGGTGTCGATGAGGTCGTTCACACCCGCTCCCCTTCGTATGGTGTCAATGGTAGTCGTGCCGGGGGACACAGGTGTCCGCGCGGGTGCAGGATGTGAGCCGTGCATCCCTTGATCACTCCTGAGGCCCTCGCCGAGGCGCTGAGTGCGCGTCCGGCCACCGTCGTTCTGGACGTCCGGTGGCGTCTCGGTGGACCACCCGGACGCCAAGACTACGAGGTCAGCCACGTGCCTGGCGCGGTGTACGTGGATCTGGACACCGAGTTGTCCGCTCCGCCCGGTGTCGGGGGCCGTCATCCGCTGCCGGATCCGGAGCGTTTGCAGGAGGTGCTGCGCGCCGCCGGCGTGCGTGAGGGTGCCCAGGTCGTGGCGTACGACGCGGGGGACGGGTCGGTCGCGGCTCGGGTGTGGTGGCTTCTGCGGTGGGCCGGGTTCGGTGAGGTCGCGGTGCTGGACGGCGGGTTCGCCGCGTGGGAGGCGGCCGGGCTGCCGGTGTCCGCGGACGTGCCGGAGCCGCTGACGGGGGATGCCGCCGGTGACGTGGTGGTGCGGCCTGGTCAGATGCCCGTGCTGGACGCGGACGGGGCTGCGGTGCTCGCTTCGGAGGGTGTGCTGCTCGATGCTCGGGCCGCCGCCCGGTATCGCGGCGAGACCGAGCCGGTGGACCCCAAGGCCGGGCACGTTCCGGGGGCGCTCAACGCGCCGACCACCGGGCATGTCGGGGCGGACGGGCGGTGGCTCGGGCCCGAGGAGCTGGCCGCGCGGTTCGCCGGGCTCGGGGTGTCGGGTGGTGTGGCCGTCGGGGCGTACTGCGGGTCTGGGGTGACCGCCTCGTCGGTGGTGCTCGCGCTGGAGGTCGCGGGGATCACGTCGGCCGAGAAGCCGGCGGCCTTGTACGCCGGGTCGTGGTCCAACTGGTGTGCGTTGGACCGGGAGGTCGCTACCGGCGGGTGAGTCGGTCGGGTGGTCTCAGGCGCCGGGGATGCGGTTGAAGCCTTCGGTGGCGAGCTTCAGGGCGATGGCGCAGGTGTCCAGCTCGTCGATGGCCAGGACGCTCACCGAGAAGGCCGTGGTGATGGCGTTCGGGTCGTCGGTCAGCATGACGGTGACCTGGCAGTCGCCCTTGTCCGGGCTGACCTGCCACGCGGTGTTGCCGCCGATCTCGATCTGCTTCTTCTCGCCGCCCTGGTCCGCCACGTCCGGGACCGTGACCATCTGGGTGATGACGGCGGACGGGTCGGCGATGGTGTGGATGCAGCCGCCGTCCGCCGAGGACTTGCCGCCGGTGGCCGCCTCGATGTCCGCGGACTTCAGGACGCCGCAGGTCTCCAGGCCGGCCGCCTTCTTCTTGGTGGTGATCTTCACATCGCCCTGCTTCTGGGCGATGGTGGGGCTCGTCGGCTTGGAGGCCGCGGTGCTGGTGGACGGCCTCTTCGGGGTCGTAGTGGGGGTGGCGGGCTCCTGGGTCGCGTTGGCGTCGGCCGATGCGGTGCCCTTGACCTGTTCCGCGCAGCCCGAGACGGCGGCGAGGGTCAGGCCCAGTGCGAGGAGGATGGCCGCTGGTCTCAGGTGCATGTCGCCTCTGACCCCTGTTCGGTGAGATCGGTTCCGGGTTCGCGACTGTAGGTTGCTGGGCATGGGTAAGCCAGCCGCTGTTGTCTGGGACAGGTCCTTCCTCGGGTACGACCTCGGTGGCGACCATCCGTTGAATCCGGTCCGGCTCGACCTGACCGTGCGGCTCGCCACTGCGCTCGGGGTGCTGGACGGCGTGGAGATGCGGGCGCCCGAGCCCGCCAGCGACGAAGAGATCGAGCTGGTGCACAAGCCCGGGTACCTGAGCGCGGTGCAGGCGGCGCCCACGGCCGGGTGGGACGTCGGGCACGGGCTCGGGACCGCGGACAACCCCGTGTTCGAGCGGATGCACGAGGCTTCGGCGTTGGTGGTCGGTGGGTCGCTGGCGGCGGCTCGGGCCATCGCGTCGGGGGAGGCGGATCGGGCCGTCAACATCGCCGGTGGGTTGCATCACGCGATGCCGGACAGTGCGGCCGGGTTCTGCGTCTACAACGACTGTGCTGTGGCGATCGAGTGGTTGTTGCGCAGCGGGGTGGAGCGGATCGCCTACGTCGACGTCGACGTGCACCACGGGGACGGGGTGCAGACGGCGTTCTGGGACGACCCGCGGGTGCTGACGATCTCGTTGCACCAGCATCCGATGAGCCTGTGGCCCGGTACCGGGTGGGCCGGTGAGGTCGGTGGCGCCGGGGCCGAGGGGAGCGCGGTCAACGTGCCGCTGCCCGCCGGCACGCGGGACGGCGGGTGGATGCGGGCGTTCCACGCGACGGTGCCGTCGTTGTTGCGGGCGTTCCGGCCCCAGGTGCTGGTCACGCAGTGCGGTGTCGACACGCACAAGGAGGACCCGCTCGCGGACCTGGCGTTGAGCGTCGACGGGCATCGGGCGATCTACCAGGCGTTCCGGGACCTCGTCACCGAGCACGGGTACAAGTGGCTCGCGCTCGGGGGCGGCGGGTACGAGCTGCTCAGGGTCGTGCCGCGGTCGTGGACGCACCTGCTGGCCACGGTGCTGGACCGCGACGTCGACCCGAACCGGCCGTTGCCGGCGGACTGGGTCGCCCATGCGACACGGATCGCACCTGACTGGCCTTTGCCTGCGTCCATGACTGATGGGTGCGAGGCTGGGTACCAACCGTGGGGCGGGGACGTGGAGGAGCCGGTCGACAAGGCGGTCCGCGAGACCCGGCGTGCGGTGTTCCCGTTGCACGGACTCGATCCCGACGACCCCAGGGACTGACACAGTGCCGGACAGTGCGAGAGATCCGTTCGACTTCCCGAGGAGCTGGGAGGCCGACGTCGTCCTGAGCGACGGCGGCACCGTGCACCTCCGTCCCATCACGCCGGACGACGCCGAGAAACTGCGCGAGTTCCACGGGCGGCTGTCGGAACGGACGCGGTACTTCCGGTACTTCGGGCCGTACCCGCGGATCCCGCAGCGCGACCTCGAACGGTTCAGCACCGTCGACCACCACGACCGGGTGGCTCTCATCGCGTTGCTGGGCGACGAGATCGTCGCTGTCGGCCGGTTCGACCGGCTGCGCGGCGAGGGCCATCGCGGGGACAGCGCCGAGGTCGCGTTCGTCGTCGAGGACGGGCACCAGGGGCGCGGGCTGGGCAGCATCCTGCTCGAACACCTCGCCGCCGCGGCACGGGAGACCGGGCTCACTCGTTTCGAGGCCGAGGTGCTCGCCGAGAACGGGCAGATGGTGCGGGTGTTCCGCGACGCCGGCTACCAGGTCAGCAGGGCGTTCGAGGAGGGCGTGCTGCACCTGGAGTTCGCGATCGACCCCACTGACGAGTCCGTCGCCGTCGCCAGGGCCCGCGAGCAGGCCGCCGAGGCCCGCAGCGTGCACAACCTGCTGCATCCCCGCAGCGTCGCCGTCATCGGCGCGTCCACCGACCCGACCAAGATCGGGCACGCGGTCCTCAAGAACCTCCTCGAAGCCGACTTCAACGGACCCGTCTACCCCGTCAACGCCGAGCACCGGGCCGTCCGGGGCGTCCGCGCCTACCCGACCGTGCTCGACATCCCCGACGACGTCGACCTCGCCGTCGTCGCCGTGCCCGCCGCCAGCGTCGACGAGGTCATGGACGGGTGCCTCGCCAAGGGCGTCAAGGCGCTCGTCGTCGTCAGTTCGGGCTACGGCGAGACGGGACCTGACGGGCTGTCGGCCGAACGCAGGCTCGCGGCGGAAGCGAGAGCGCACGGCATGCGCGTCGTCGGTCCCAACGCACTGGGCGTGCTCAACCTCGACCCGAAGGTCCGCCTCAACGCGAGCCTCGCCCCCAAGCTGCCGCAACGGGGCCGCGCGGGCTTCTTCTGCCAGTCCGGCGCCCTCGGCACGGCCATCCTCGCCAACGCCGCGGGCTGGGGCCTCGGCCTGTCCACGTTCGTCTCGGCCGGCAACCGCGCCGACGTCTCCGGCAACGACATGCTGCAGTACTGGGAGACCGACCCCGCCACCGACGTCGTGCTGCTCTACCTGGAGTCGTTCGGCAACCCGCGCAAGTTCGCGCGGCTCGCGAGGAGGCTCGGCCGCACCAAGCCCATCGTCGCGGTGAAGTCCGGCCGGCACGCCGTCGCTCCCGGCCTCGCCGCCACCGCCGCCAAGGTCGACGAAACGAGCGTCCAGGCCCTGTTCGAGCAGGCAGGCGTCATCCGGGTCGACTCGCTGGCCCAGCTGTTCGACACCGCGCTCCTGCTCGCCCACCAGCCGCTGCCCACGGGCAAGCGCGTCGCCGTCGTCGGCAACTCCACGGCGATCGGCCTGCTCGCCGCCGACACGCTGCTCGCCCAGGACCTCGACCTGGCGGGCGACCCCGTCGACGTCGGCGCCCAGGCCACCCCGGAGGAGTTCGCGAAGGCCGTCCAGCAGGCCCTGGACCGCGACGACACCGACGCCCTCGTCGTCGTGTTCGTGCCCCCGATCGCGGTCCCCGGCGCCGCCTACGCCCGTGCGCTCAAGGAGGCCGCGCACCGCACGAAGCCGATCGTCTCCACGTTCCTCGCGGTCGAGGGCATCCCGGACGAGCTGAAGATGCCCGGCAAGGGCTCGATCCCCAGCTACGCCAGTCCCGAACGCGCCGTGCTCGCCCTGGCCCGCACGGTCCGCTACGCCCGCTGGCGGGCCGCACCGCAGGGCACCTTCGTGCGGCCCGAGGGCATCGACCTCGACCGGGCGAGGTCCATTGTGGACAGCCCGGCGAGCGAGGTCCGCCTCGACGACCGCAAGGCCGTCGAACTGCTGGAGTGCTACGGCATCGACGTCGTCCCGTTCCGCATCGCCTGCACCGAGCAGGAGGCCGTCGAGGCGGCGGACGAGCTCGGCTACCCCGTCGCCATGAAGGCCACCAGCGAACGCCTGCGCCACCGCACCGACCTCGTCGGCGTCCGCCTCGACGTCGCCCAGCGGGAGTCGGTCAGGGCCGCCTACCACGACCTCGCCGCGCTCTCCGGCAAACCGGGCGTGTACGTGCAACGCATGGCGCCCAAGGGAGTCAGCTGCGTCCTGGGCCTGCAGGACGACCCGAGCTTCGGCACGCTGGTCTGGTTCGGACTGTCCGGTCTCGTCAGCGACCTCCTCGGCGACCGGGCCTACCGGGCGGTACCCCTCACCGACGTCGACGCGGCGGAACTCGTTGCCGCACCGAAAGCAGCGCCTCTGCTCACCGGGTACCGGGGCGACGAACCCGCGGACCTGAAAGCACTTCAGGAACTGGTACTCCGTTTGGCGGCACTCGCTGAGGACCTTCCGGAGGTGCGTTCGCTCAAGCTCGAACCCGTTCTTGCTTCTGCCGCAGGAGCTTTCGTGAGCAGCGCGCGCATCGTCATCGGCCCTCCTCCGTCCCTGCACGACGCCGGTCCGCGCCGTTTGCGATGACCGCGTGACTGATGAGTTACCGCAACGATTCCGATGTTTCATTCGCGCGGAAGTATGGACATGCGTCCTGCCGCCGCTTAGGTTTCCCGCATCACCGGGCAGCGCCGACCAAGGTGCGCAGGCGCATGCCCGTGGAATAACCCTGAGTGGATGACCGCGGTAAGAGGGACGAATGACGCCGAGAGCACTTCTCCGCCTGGTCGCGGCAACATGCGCGGCCGTGCTCCTGCTGGCCTCGTGTGCGGGCGGCGGCGGGTCGGGCATGGCCAGCAAGGTCAGCTCGAGCGACCGCATGGTCATCGCCGTGTCCTACGACCAGCCGGGACTGTCGGTGCGCAGGCTCGACGGCAGCTACCGCGGGTTCGACGTCGACGTCGCCAAGTACATCGCGGGCGAGCTGGGCGTCTCCGAGCAGAACATCACCTGGAAGGAAGCGCAGCCGGGCAACCGCGAGACGCTCCTGACCAGCGGTGAGGCCGACATGGTCGTCTCCACCTACTCGATCACGGACAAGCGCAAGCAGATCGTCGACTTCGTCGGCCCGTACTTCGTCGCGGGCCAGGACCTGCTGGTGCGCATGAACGAGAGCCGCATCGACGGTCCGAAGTCGCTCAACTCCAGCCTCCGCCTGTGCTCGACCGCCGGCTCCACGTCCGCCGAGTACGTCCGCGACCAGTTCGCGAAGGACGTGAAGATGGTCGAGTACGCCAAGTTCAGCGACTGCGTCACGGCGCTGCTCGCGGAGAACGTCGACGCCGTCACCACCGACGACGTGCTGCTCGCGGGCTACGCCGCCCAGAACCCCGAGCTCCTGCGGGTCGTCGGCGACCCGTTCAGCAAGGAGGAGTACGGCGTCGGCCTGCACCGCGACGACCCGGGCAGCAAGGCCAAGGTCCAGGCCGCGATGCAGAAGATGATCGACACGGGTGCCTGGCGCAAGTCGCTCGAGCAGAACATCGGATCTTCCGGCTACAAGATCCCCGACCCGCCCAAGCTGGCCCCGTGATCACACGGGGCGTCACGTAGGCTCACGCCACGTGAACCGCGTCCCGCCGCACCGCGCTGATCGACCCGTTCGCGCGGGCATCCCAGAACACGGCCGAGTCCCGCGCTACTACGCGGTCAAGGCCGAGCTGTTCGACCTCGTCGAGAACCTCGGCGAAGGCACCGTCCTGCCGTCCGAACGCGAGCTCGCCGAACGGTTCTCCGTGTCGCGCGTCACGCTCCGCCAGGCCGTCAGCGAGCTCGTGCTCGAAGGCAAGCTCATCCGCCGCCAGGGCAGCGGCACGTTCGTCGCGCCGCCGAAGCTCGTCCAGCCGTTGTCGCTGGTCAGCTACACCGAGGGCATGCGCAGGCAGGGCGTCGAGCCGAACCGCACGGTCATCACGGTCGAGGAGCTCGGCGCCGACGAGGGCCTCGCCCGCGACCTGATGCTCGAACCCGGCGACCCGATCGTCCACCTCGAACGCGTCCTGCTCGCCGACGACGAGCGCATCGGCCTCGAGTCGACGTACCTCAGCCTGCGCCGCTTCCCGGACCTGCTGGAGAAGCTCGACCCCGCCGGCTCGCTCTACGCGTGCCTCACCGAACGGCTCGGCGTGCGTTTCGCCGAGGCCGAGGAACGCGTCGAGACGGTGCTCGCCACGCCCCGCGAGGCGCTGCTGATCGGCACGAACCCGGCGCTGCCCATGCTGTTGCTGCACCGCGTCTCCTACGACGTCGACGGGCACCCGATCGAACGCGCCCGGTCGCTCTACCGCGGTGACCGGTTCAGCTTCGTCGCGAGGCTGCACGCCGACCGCTAGTCCGATTCATTCGGAACGGAACACAACCGGCCCCGGAAGCGTCTGAAGATCATGGCGCTGGAACCGGAGATCGGGCTCGTCGGCAGGGACGACATCACCGCACTGGTGGAGTCCCTGGTGGAGCGCCGCGCGAGTCACCCCCTGCCGGTGATCGTCGCGTTCGGCCCCGGCGGCAGCGGCAAGACCTCGCTGCTCGACCACGTCCACCGCCGCTACCACGACGCGCCCACGGCCATGGTCGACCTCGACAAGGCCGGATCCCGTTCCTGCAAGGACATCCTCGACGTCGCCGCCGAGCAGCTGCGGTCCTACCAGCACGCCGAGTTCGGCCGAATGCGGTTGCCGCGCTACGACCTCGCCCGCCTCGCGCTGCATCCAGAAGCGGACACCGACCACACCGACGACCCGCACCACCGCGCCCGCGAGCTCGCGGCCAAGCAGATGACGCGGCTCGTCGCGGTCGCGGACGCCGCCGAGGTCGTCGAGATGCTGCCGCCCGCCCAAGGGCTCGGCAAGGTGCTGCGGCCGTTGCTGCTGTGGCTCATCGGACTCGCGGTCGTCGCGCCACGCCCGCTGCGCTGGCTGCTGGGCGGCCCGCGGGTCGCGAGTGCGTTGCGCTGGTTCGAGAACTACGCCGGACGCCCGAAGTTCGACGCCGCGCTCGTGCACATGTGGAACCTCCGCCGCGCCGGCGACACCCTCGCGATCGACCGCCTGCTCGTCGCCGCCTTCCTCGCCGACATCACCGCCGCCTACCGGTTCCGCCGCTACCGCAGGATGAACAGCCTCCTGCTGCTCGACGGCGCCGACCTGCTCGACGGCATCGACTCCTACCTGCCGCCGAAACGGCCACGGCCCTCCGCGCGGCCGACCGACTTCCTCAGCCTCCTCGCCGAACGACGTGCCGAGGAACCCCACGTGCCGCTGCTCGTCATTGCCACCAAGCAGTCCGCGCCCTCGTTGCCGGACAACGAGGTCTTCAAGCCGGTGCGTCTGGAGCCGTTCACGCTCGCGCAGACCCGGCAGTTCCTCGCGGAGTGGAACCGCACCCGCAACAGCACGGTCGAGTCCGAGGCGCTCGTGGAGGAGCTGCACGAGGTCACGCACGGCCACCCGCTCGCGGTGCGGCTCGCGATCCAGCTGGTGCAGTTCGTGTTCGCGCGCGACCAGGTGCTGCCGTCGGTGCGCTCGGTCTTCGACGAACGGCTGCCCGTCGACGAGACCACGACGTTCCAGGACGCCACGGTCGGCGACTACCTGCTTCTCCGCTTCTTCCAACGGATCCCGGGCACCGAGGAGATGCCCGAACGCGAGGCCGCGCGCGAGATCTTCGCCCGCCTCGCGGCCCCGCGCGTGCTCGACCGGCACGTGATCCGCGCCCTGCTGCCGCCGTCGTGGTCGGCAGAGAACATGCGGGCCCTGCTGGCACAGCTCAGCTTCGTCGGCCAGGACGGCGACAACTTCGTGCTGCACCCGTTGCTGCGCGACCTCCTCGCCCGCAGGCTTCGCGACGTCGCGCCGGACCAGCCGTTCTCGCACGCGAACGTCCACCGGTTGCTCAAGGACCGCTACGACAGCCTCGGGCAGCGCGAAGACGCGCTGTACCACGCACTCGCGCTCGGCCAAGTCCACCTCGTCGCGCATCGGCTGCGCCCGCACGTCGACGAACGCAGCGACCGCTGGATCGCCGAGCTCGCCGCCATCGCCGAGGCGCCGATGCCACCCGGCGAGGAACCGGAGCACCCCGAGGAGCCGCGCACGTGGTGGGAGCGCCTGAGAAGCGGCACCACGCGCAACCTGCACCGCCGCTACGACAGCGTGGTGCGCCCGGAGACGGGCCTGCTGGAGGACGCGGTGATCGCGACGTGGGAACTGCGTTCCCGCACCCGCACCGACCGCCCGACCGTCGAGATGTACGACCGGGTCCTGCGCGCCCATCAGGAGCTCGACGGTGCCGAGGAACGGCTGACCGCCTACCGGGCCATGAAACGCGCGCTCGAACACAACACTCCCGCGTCACCGCCTGTGTCGCTGCCGCGCCCGTCCACGGTCGGCAGGTTCCCGTATCCGCGGCGCTGGCCCGGCCGCAACTCGGTACGCCGTGTGGTCGCCTACCTCGTCGTGGTGCTGCTTGTGTTGTACGGCGCGGCTTTCTACCTCCAAAGCAGCACGAACTGCTTGCGTTACGGCGTTCTCGAACCCTCCGAGCTCGTCGCGGACCTCTCCGGCGCGCGCCTGCGACTGTCCAAGATGGACGGGGTGCAGTGCGTCGGCCTGAGCGAGAAGCCCGGCAGGTTCGCGTACGGCGACCCGGCCACGCAGAACAACGACGACGCCGAGGTCGAGGAGCTCGCGAAGCTCATCGCCGAGGAGAACGCCCGCGCCGCCAAGGTGAAGGACCGCTCGGTCATCACCATCGTCGTCGCCACCATGCTCAGCTCCGGTGAACGCGTGAAACGCGACCTGTCCGCCGGCGTGAACGAGCTGCGCGGCGCGTACCTCGCCCAGCGCGACTGGAACCAGCTCGACGGGCTCGGCCGCAACCCGTTGGTGCGTCTCGTTCTCGCGAACTTCGGCGGCGAGTCCAAGTACGCGGAGAAGGTCGCCGAGCAGATCCGCGCCTACGCCGAGCGCGACCCGTCGGTGATCGCCGTGACCGGGCTCGGCCAGAGCCGCGAGACCACCCAGTCCGCGCTCGCCGTGCTGGGCCCGTCCAAGGACCACCCGCGGGGAATCCCGATGGTCGGCTCGTCCCTGTCGTCGACGAACTTCAGCCAGAAGCCGTACTTCTTCCGCGTCGCCCCGGCCAACGACCGCCAGGCCCAGGTCGCCGCGCGCGTCATCGACCGCACCGAAGCGCTGCGAGGCCGCCCGATCCACCTCGTGCGCAGCCCCGGTGACGAGTACAGCTCGGATCTGGCCGAGCAGTACCAGGACGTCCTCGGGCCCGAACGGCACGACTACGACGAGACCGCCAGCGCCGTCACCACGCAGCTCGGTCAGGTCGTCACGGACATCTGCCAGAAGTCACCGAACCCGCTCATCCTCTACACGGGCCGCACCGCGGAGGTCGGCGGGCTGCTCACCGAGCTCAGCCACAGCAACTGCACCGACCCCGTCGTGTTCGGCGGGGACGACCTCACCCAGCTCGAGACGACGAACTTCACGGATCTGGAAGACATCAAACGATTCGCCGACGGCCGGCTCTACTTCACGACGTTCGCGTGGACGCCGGGCCGCGAACCGATTCCCCAGCCGACGCAACAGTTCTTCACCACGTACGAGGCCGCCCAGAAGAAGCACGCGCGGCGGGCATTCCTTTCGGGCCCCAACGGACACGTTCTGCTCGCCTACGACGCCGTCAGCGTCGTCGCGCGCCAGACCTCCGTTGGGGCGTCACGAGAAAACGTCTACGAGAAGCTGCGCACTTTGCGTGACTTCCCAGGCGCGTCCGGGAGGCTGACGTTCGACCGGACCGGCTCGAGCGGCACGTCCGGCGCGGACCCGGCCGACAAGCTCGTCGTGGCGCAGATCGTCAAGCTGGACAACGGTTTCCTCGTGTCCCGCTACGTCTCCCACGAGGGAACATGACCACCAGGTGAAGTGACTGCGGGTCACCGGACCCCGTGCGGGCGCAGGAAGATACCGCCCGTTCGCACTCGTTTCCCGTTCGAGCCGCGGAGGTACTGTTGTTGGCACGAACTTCAGGACGACCGCAACGGTGCGGTGGAGCGGGGGTGTGCCGTGTCCTTCAAGGCGGAGTTCCTCGCAGAACTCGAGGACTGTCTGCGCGGCTACGGCGCGGTCCCGGTGAGCAATCCCGACGCGCTGGCGTTGTTCATCGAGTTCGTTCGGGCCCTCCCGGCGAGCGACCAGAGGCTGCGGTGCCTCGAAGGCGTCGACCAGGGTTCCGGCTCGTTCTGGAACAACCCCGCGGTGTGGTGGGAGCAGGTGCCGAGGTTCGGGGCGGGACTGCCGCGGTGCGGATCGGCGGAGTGCCGCAAGCTGCTGGACGACATGCTCGACGAGGCCATCAGCGACGAGATCGACGTCCTCGAGATGGAGATCCGCGAACTTCCCAGCTAGTCCGGACATGCCTGCCGGCGCCGCCACCTGTTACGGCCACGGCGCCGGGGCTTCCAGCACTTATTTGACGGCGACCAGCGACTTGAAGAGTTCCCGATAGCGGTGGAGAGCCAGTCGCAGGTCCTCGGTCTGTGGATCACTGTTTCCCTCGAGCTGCTTGGTGAGGGAGCGGTGCCGTGTGTTCAGTTCCTCGATCGCGCGCGTGACGAGGTCGTCCGCCTTGCGGACGGCCGCCTTCGGGTCGTCGACGAACTCGTACTGCACGGCCTGCCACTCGTCCTCGAGCTTGCCGATCGACTGGTGGCCGGTGCGCTCGGAGTCGGTGCCGCGGTGCTCGGCGCGCTGGTGCTCGGTCCGCTGAGCGTCAGTCCGCTGACCTTCAGCGCGCTGTGCATCGGTCCGCTGTGCATCGGTCCGCTGTGCATCGGTGCGCTGGGCGTCGGTCCGCTGACCGTCTGCGCGCTGAGCGTCGGTGCGCTGCGCTTCGGTCCGCTGTGCTTCCACACGCTGCGCGTCAGTGCGCTGGGTGTCGGAGCGGTGAGCGTCGGTCCTCTGCGCCTCGGCCCGCTGGGCGTCGGAACGCTGTGAGTCCAAACGCTGGGCCTCGTCCGTGCGCTGCGCCTGCTGCGGCATGCGCTCGGTCTGCGGGGTGCGCTCGGCGTTCGTCCGGGCCGGGGTGGGAACCCCAGCGGCGTGACTCGGTGCCTCAGACATCGGTCTTCTCCTTCCGCACGGCTTCCCTGGTGTTCTTGCTCGGCGCCGATCCGTGTTCGAGCAGATCGGTGAACAGCTCGCGGTAGTGCACCATCGCGGTGCGCAGGTCCTCGGTGCTCGCCTCGCCGATCTCCTGGCGCTCCGAGATGTCGTGCGCCTTGCGGTAGTGCTCCAGCGTCTTGGCGTGCTCGACGGACAGAACGCTCAGCTGCGCCTCGTACCCCTCGGTGGGGTACCCGCGCTCGGCCATCAGATCCGTCACGAGGCGGTCGGCATCGGCGATGGCGCTCTCCGGCGAGTCGACGAACTTCGCCTGCACGGTCGCCCAGTGCCGGCGGTAGCTCTCCTGCGCCGTCGGGGAGAGCGGCTTCAGGTCGAACTCGCTGTGGCGGTGCTCGCGCTCGGCGAGCTCCTTCTCCGCGGCCGTTCTGCTGTCGCTCTCGGTGACCGCGCGGTCGTATTCAGGGCCGAAGCGGTCGCGAAGCTTCTTGCGCTGCATGGCGGGCCTCAGCACGAAGGCGAGGACGACCAGCACCAAGATAACCGCGACCACAACGCCGATGATGGCGCCCGTTGACATGGAAAACCTCCAAGACAGGCAAACTCTCTGGCTGTCCGGGAGGCTTTCCCGTTCACTCACAAGGGAAACATCAACCCTTGATACAAACCACCTGCTTGAGCTTCGCGACCACCTCGACCAGGTCGGACTGGTTCGCCATCACGGTGTCGATGTCCTTGTAGGCGCCCGGAATCTCGTCCACGACACCGGAGTCCTTGCGGCACTCGACACCACTTGTCTGGTCGGCGAGATCCTGCGTCGTGAACGTCTTGCGGGCCTTGTTGCGCGACATCCTGCGGCCGGCGCCGTGCGACGCCGACTCGAACGAGTCGGGGTTGCCGAGCCCGCGCACGATGTACGACCCGGTGCCCATGGAACCGGGGATGATGCCCAGCTCGCCCCGGCCCGCGCGGATCGCACCCTTGCGCGTGACCAGCACGTCCTCGCCGAAGTGGTTCTCCTCGGAGACGTAGTTGTGGTGCGCCGTGATCGGCTCCTCGAAGACGATCCGCGGGAACTCGGCGCGCAGCACGTCGCAGACCAGGCGCAGCATGACCGCGCGGTTGCGTCGCGCGTAGTCCTGAGCCCAGTACAGGTCGTGACGGTACGAGGCCATCTCGGGCGTGCCCGACAGGAACACGGCGAGGTCCGGGTCCGGCAGCTCGGCGTTGTGCGCGAGCGTGCGTGCCACCGCGATGTGGTGCTGCGCCAGCTCGTTGCCGATGCCCCGCGACCCGGAGTGCAGCATGACCCACACCTGCTGGTCGCCGTCCAGGCAGACCTCCAGGAAGTGGTTGCCACCGCCGAGCGTGCCCATCTGGTGCATCGCCTTGTCGGCGCGCGCCTTCACGACGGGAGTGAGGTCGTCGAACCTCCTCCAGAACGCGCCCCAGTCGGACGCGTCCCTCTCGGTGAACGCCGTCGCCTTGTGCTGGCCGAAACCGACGGGGACCACGGCCTCCATGCGGGACCGCAGACCGCGCAGCGTCGCCGGCAGGTCGCTCGCCGTGAGCGAGGTGCGCACGGCGGTCATGCCGCAGCCGATGTCCACACCGACGGCCGCGGGGGAGACGGCGTCGCGCAACGCGATCACCGAACCCACCGTGGCGCCCTTGCCGTAGTGCACGTCGGGCATGACCGCGATGTGCTTGAACGCCCACGGCAGCGAGGAGATGTTCTGCAGCTGCCGCATGGCGAACTCCTCGACCTCGTCCGGTCGAGTCCACATGCGAATGTCCACGTTCTGGCCGCGGACCAGGGTTGCTGCCATGCCGACGAGGTTAGGCGGCGCTTCGCCCGTTCGACAAAGGAGTTTCCGCGCCGACGAACTCCCACGCGCCCTTGCGCACCTTCGCCTTGCGGACGTCGCCGCCGATCTTCGTGACGAACGCGCGCACGGTCGGCAGATCGTCGACGGACGCGATGAGAATCGCCTTGCCCTGCAACGTGACGCTGCCGCCGCCGAGCTTCTCTCGTACGACGGCGTCGTCGAGGAGGCCTTCACGGACTTGCTGGGCGGTGACGCCGTCGACCTCGACCTGCACGGCGTCGACGGCGGGGGAGTTCGCGGGCAGGAAGCGGAACGTCAGCACTGCCTCCTGCCGGAACTGCTTCGCGATCACCGATGCGGTGTGCCGCAGGCTTTCCGCGCCGAGGGTGACGTCGAACTTGCGGGAGCGTTCGAACGTCGTCTGCTGGAGGTCGCTCGACCAGAACACGCCGTCGAGCAACGTCGACCGCGTGGTGTGGCCGCCGTTCGAGCGCACGATGCCGCGGACCTCGTGGTCGAACCGCACGAGCCGGTCCCGCAACCGGGGGTCGGCGGGGTCCGTGATGATCGCGGTGTTGTTCGTCGCGAAGATCTCCGGGCCCGGCAGCGGCGCGCCCGCCGCCGTGCCCGTGGAGACCGCGAACGCCAGTACCGACGTGACTGCCACGAGAAGATTTCGCATGGCGCACAACGTATTGGGCGAACCCGGCGAGCGCACCCCGTCCCACTCAGCGGGCGACCGCTCGCTTGTACTGGTGGTTGGCCAGCGGAACGAAGACCAGCAGGAAGATCACCACCCAGCCGAGCGAGGCGAGCACCGGGTGCTGCAACGGCCACACGTCCGGCGCCTGCTGCAGGGGAGAGGTGTTGCCGAACAGCTCGCGGGCGGCCAGCGTGACGGCCGAGACGGGGTTCCACTCGGCCACGTGGCGCAGGCCCGCCGGGAGGTTCTCCGACTGCACGAACGTGTTCGCGATGTAGGTGATCGGGAACAGGAAGATGAAGCTGGCGTTGTTGAACACCTCGGGACTGCGCACCAGCAGCCCGATCCACGCCATCGCCCACGAGAACGCGTAGGCGAACAGCAGCAGGATCCCGACGGCGGCGAGGGCCTCCAGCGGTGACGAGTGGATGCGCCAGCCGACGATCACGCCGGTGATCATCATGATGGCGATGACCAGCGCGTTGTTCACCAGGTCGGAGGTCGTGCGGCCGACCAGGACGGCCGAGCGGGCCATCGGCAGCGAGCGGAACCGGTCGATGATGCCCTTGGTCATGTCCTCGGCGAGACCGCTGCCGGTGATGGTGGCGCCGAACAGCACCGTCTGCGCGAAGATGCCCGCCATCAGGAACTCGCGGTAGTCCATGCCGGGGATCTGGATCGAGCCGCCGAACACGTACGCGAACAGCAGCACGAACATGATCGGCGCCGCGGTCGAGAACACGAGCAGGTCCGGCACCCGCTTGATCTTGATCAGGTTGCGCTTGGCGACGACCCCGCCGTCCGCAAGCGCTTGCAGCAGCTTCACTTCTCGTCCTCGCCTTCGGACTCGTCGCCCGCGTGGTGGCCGGTCAGGGTCAGGAACACGTCGTCGAGCGTCGGCCTGCGCAGCCCGATGTCGAGCACCTTCACCGACTCGGCGTCGAGGATCCGGATCGCCTCCATCAGCACCGCGGACCCGCCCGTGACCGGCACGGTGAGGTGGTGCTGGCGGTCGTCGGACCCGATCTGGCCGACGGCGAGGCCGGCGAGCGCGCTCCTCGCGGTGCCGAGCTCGGTCGACGTGGCCACGGACAGTTCGAGGCGCTCACCACCGACCTGGTCCTTGAGCTGGTCGGAGGTGCCCTCGGCGATCACCACGCCGCGGTCGATGACGGCGATCTGGTCGGCGAGCCGGTCGGCCTCCTCCAGGTACTGCGTGGTGAGCAGCACCGTCGTGCCGACCTTGACGAGCTCCTCGATCACGTCCCACATGCCGAGGCGCGACCGCGGGTCGAGGCCCGTCGTCGGTTCGTCGAGGAACAGCACCTCCGGCTTCGCGACGAGCGCGCCCGCGAGGTCGAGCCGGCGCCGCATGCCGCCGGAGTAGCCCTTCACCGGACGGTCCGCGGCGTCCTCCAGGTCGAACCGGGCGAGCAGCTCGCGGGCCCGCTCCCGGCTCCGGGCACGGCCCAGGTGGTAGAGCCTGCCGACCATGTCGAGGTTCTCGAACCCGGTGAGGTTGTCGTCGACGGCCGCGTACTGGCCGGAGAGACCGATCTTCCCGCGCAGCTCGTCCGCCCGCGTGCGCACGTCGAGCCCGGCGACGCGCGCCTGGCCCGCGTCGGCTTCGAGGAGGGTGGTGAACACCCGGACCGCCGTCGTCTTGCCCGCGCCGTTCGGCCCGAGCAGACCCGTGATGGTGCCCTCGGGGACGCGCAGGTCCAACCCGTCGAGCGCGACGACCTTCCCATAACGTTTGATCAGGCCTTCGGCCACGATCGCGTCTGTCATGCGGGCATCATGGCCGTCCGGTCCGACATTTTCGTCCCGTTTCCGGACGCACCCCGATGATTGACAGCCGCAGTGAACGTGAAAATACTTCAGCCATGGAGCGCGTGTGCGTCATCGGGGCGGGGTCGTCCGGCATCGCCGCATGTCAGGTGCTCGGTGCCCGCGGCATCGAGTTCGACTGCTTCGAGACCGGGTCGGAGATCGGCGGCAACTGGCGCTATCTCAACGACAACGGGATGTCCTCGGCCTACCGGTCGCTGCACATCAACACCTCGCGGCAGATGATGGAGTTCAAGTCCTTCCCCATGCCGTCGCACCTGCCCGCCTATCCGTCGCACTTCCAGATCGCCGAGTACTTCGACGACTTCGTGAAGCACCACGGGTTCCGCGACCGCATCCGGTTCCGGACCGAGGTCACCTCCGTGTCCGCCGCGCCGGGCGGTTACTCCGTGACGACGCGCGATCGCGACACCGGTGAGGAGACCTCGGCCGTCTACCGCTCGGTGATCGTCGCGAACGGGCACCACTGGTCGCCCCGGCTGCCCGAGCCCGCGTTCCCCGGCACGTTCGACGGCGAGCAGACGCACGCGCACTTCTACAAGACGCCCGAACGGTTCGCGGACAAGAAGGTGCTGGTCCTCGGCATCGGCAACTCCGCCTGCGACATCGCCGTCGAGTCGTCCCGCGTCTCGGCGCGCACGTTCCTGGCGATGCGCCGCGGCGCGCACATCATGCCGAAGTACCTCTTCGGCATGCCGACCGACCACCTGACGACCTCGCCGCTCGCCCGGTTCGCGCCGGCGTGGCTGCAGGCGCTGTCGCTGCGGGTGATGCTGCGCCTGGCCCGGGGCAAGCTCACCGACTACGGCCTGCCCGAACCGTCGCACGCCATCCTCGCCGCGCACCCGACCGTGTCCGACGACCTGCTGACGCGGCTCGGGCACGGCGACATCACCGTGAAGCCGAACGTCGAACGGCTCGACGGGTCCGGGGTCGTGTTCGCCGACGGGTCCCGCGAGGACGTCGACGTGATCGTCTATTGCACCGGTTACAAGGTGGAGTTCCCGTTTCTGGATCTCACGGAGTTCCCCGCGGTGTCCTCCGCCGACAACGAGATGTCGCTGTACCGCCGGGTCGTGGACCCGGCGCATCCCGGGCTGTACTTCCTCGGCCTGATCCAGCCACTGGGGGCGATCATGCCGCTGGCCGAGGCCCAGGCGGAGTGGATCGCCGACCTGGTCTCCGGCCGCGGCGCCCTGCCCCCGGTGCCGGAGATGAAGGCCGAGATCACGTCGTACCGGGAGAAGCTGCGGCGCCGGTACGTGAGGTCGAAGCGGCACACCCTGGAGGTCGACTTCCTCGGCTACCAGCGCGAGCTGCTTCAGGAACGCCGCGCGTGGGTACGGTCGGAGCGTGTCGTCTAGCGCTCAGGTGATCGTCCTCAACGGTGGGTCCAGCTCCGGCAAGTCGGGCATCGCGCGGTGCCTGCAGGCCGTGTTGCCGCAGGCCTGGCTGGCGATCGGCGTCGACACGCTGATCGACGTGATGCCCGCGCGGTTGCGGCTCGGGTCGGAGGGGATCGGGTTCCCAGAAGGAGACCTCGGCGGCGACGTCAGCGTCGGGGCCGAGTTCCGGCTGCTCGAGGACGCGTGGATGGCCGGCGTCGCCGCGATGGTCCGCGCCGGGGCACGGGTGATCGTGGACGACGTGTGCCTCGGCGGGGCCGAGTCGCGGCGGCGGTGGGAGACCGCGCTGGCCGGGTTCGACGTGCTGTGGGTCGGGGTGCGGTGCGACGCCGCCGTCGCCGCGGGACGGGAGCTCGCCCGTGGCGACCGGGTCGCCGGGATGGCCGAGGCGCAGGCCGAGCTGGTGCACCGCGGCATGAGCTACGACGTCGAGGTCGACACCGCGAAGGCCGAGGCGGTCGAGTGTGCACGGGTGATCGCCGCCCAGGTCGCCTAACGCCCCGCCGCCTGACAGCGGGTCATCAGGAAGCAGCCGAACCCGCTGCCGTGCGTGGGTTTCGCGAGCCGTTCGATCTCGAACGCCTCGCCGAACAACCGGTGCTCCTCGCCCGCGCCGAGACCGGGGAACCGGCCACCACGACGCTTCCACCACGGGATCTCGTCGTAGAAGCACCACATCAGGAACACCGAGCCGGGGTGCGACAGCCGGTGCACCGTCGCCGCCATGGCGTCCACCGCCGGTCCGCGCAGATCGTCCAGCACGCTGTAGTCGACGAGCAGGTCGAACGTCCCGGAGACGCCGGGGATCGAGGGGGCCGTCAGGTCACCGGGCAGCCACTCGACCGACAACGACGGCGGTGTCGCGCGCCGGGCCTTCTCCAGGCCGACGGGGGAGTGGTCCACGCCCGTCACGGCGAAACCGCGCTCTGCCAAGAAGATCGAGTTCGCCCCGCTGCCGCAGCCGAGGTCGATCGCGCGACCCGGCGGGATCCGTCCGGAGGTCACCAGCTCGACGAGCTCGGACCGCGCCCCGCCCTCCCAGGGCGCCCACGTCCGGTACATGAAGTCGTATGCGCGGCGACCGACCATTCCACGTCCTCCCAACGAAAAACGGGGCCACCGACATGATGTCAGCGGCCCCGTTCGTCCGGGAGACTCCTAGTGGACGCCCAGCACTCCGTCGATCCGGCGCGGGATGCCGAGCGGGTTCGCGTCCTGCAGCTCCGCGGGCAGCAACGCGTCCGGCCAGGACTGGTACGTCACCGGCGCGATCCAGCGGCGGATCGACGTGGCACCCACTGACGTGTGCAGCGGGTTCGTCGTCGACGGCCACGGGCCACCGTGGTGCTGGCCCCACGCCACGGCGACACCGGTCGGCCAGGCGTTGAAGATGATCCGGCCCGCCACGCGCCGCAGGATCTCGGCGACGTCACCGGCCTCCGCGTGGTCCGACTCGGCGGCGTGCACCGTGCCGGTCAGCGTGCCGGGCAGCTTCGCGAGCACCGAGTGCAGCTCCGCCGGCGACGAGTACGTCACGACGAGCGCGGCCGGGCCGAAGTGCTCCTCGGTCAGCTTCTCGAGGTTCTCCTCGAACACCTTCACCGACGTGCTGAACAGCAGCGGTGCCACGGCCCACGCCTCGTCCGGGCGGGTACCCGTGGACACCACGGAGACGAGGTCCGACGCCGCCAGCGCGTCCGTGCCCGCCTTGTAGGAGTCGCACATCCGCTCGTTCAGCATCGCGCCACCGGACGACGCGGCGACCGCCTCGCCCAGCGCGGGCACGATCGACTCCGGCGCGAACACCAGTCCGGGGTTCGTGCAGAACTGCCCGACGCCCATCACCAGCGACTGCGCGAAGCCCGCGGCGATCTCCGGGGTCGCCGCGCCGGGCAGGATCACCGTCGGGTTCACGCTGCCGAGCTCGCCGTAGAACGGGATCGGGTCCGGACGGCCCTGCGCCAGGTCGAACAACGCCCGGCCGCCACCGGTCGAGCCGGTGAACCCGACCGCGCGCACCGCGGAGTGCTTCACCAGCGCGACACCGGACTCGGTGCCGTACACGATCCCGAACACGCCCTCGGGCGCACCGGCCTCGCGCAGCGCGTCGATCACCACGCGCGCGGTCTCCCGCGACGTCGACGGGTGGGCCGAATGTGCCTTCACCACAACGGAACAGCCGGACGCCAGCGCCGACGCCGTGTCACCACCGGCGACCGAGAACGCGAACGGGAAGTTCGACGCGGAGAACACCGCGACCGTCCCCAGAGGACGGAGCACGCGCCGCAGCACCGGCCGCGGCGGGATGATGTCCGGGTTCGCCGTGTCCAGGGTGGCCTCGACGTAGCTGCCCTCGCGCAGCACCTCGCCGAACAGCCGCAGCTGGTTCGTCGTGCGCTTGAGCTCGGTCGTCAGCCGCGGCACGCCCAGCGCCGTCTCGCTGTCCGCCGTCTCGACGAGCAGCGCCGACTCGGCGTCCAGCGCGTCCGCGACCTTCTCCAGCACCACGGCACGATCCGCCGCCGGAACGACCGACCACGCCGAGAACGCGGTGGCCGCGGCGGTCGCGATGCGGTCCACCTCGCTGTCGGGGGTCTTCGCGACCGGTTCGCCGTACGGCTCACCGGTCCGCGGGTTGTAGCCCTGCACGCCGTGGCTCAACGCCCTGCCTCCTTGACTGCCGTGTCGAAATCGGGGCCGCACCAGACCCCGCCCACGTACCTCGCCGCGGGCGACGAGGGGTCGAGCTCACCGTGCTGCTCCAGCACCGCGGCCGCGTACACCTCGGAGTCGTCCCGCGGCTCGTAACCGAGAGCGCGGGCCTCGTCGAGCGAGAACCAGCCGCGCTTGTTGTCCGAGACACCCCACACCACGCGGAAACCCGGTGACGGGGTGGAAAGACACGCCTCGAACAGGCGTGCGCCGTCGTCCGGTGACATCCACGTCGACAGCATCCGCACGTCCTTCGGCTTCTCGAAGCACGAACCGATGCGGATCGCGATCACGTCCATGCCGTAGCGGTCGGCGTACAGCGAGCCGAGCGCTTCCAACGCCACCTTGGACACACCGTAGTAGGTATCCGGGCGGGGGAACGCGTAATCACCGGCCTCGCCGTCGGCCCGTTCGAGGTACCCGACGGCGTGGTTCGAGCTGGCCAGGATCACGCGGCGGACGCCGGCACGCCGTGCGGCCTCCAGCACCGTGTGCGTGCCGTCGATGTTGACGCGCAGGATCTTGTCCCACGACTCCTCGAGGCTGTGGCCACCGAGGTGGATCACCGCGTCGACGTCCTTCGACGCCGCCTCCATCGCGGCCATGTCGGTCACCGAGGCCTCGACGAGCTCGACGTTCTCGCCGTCGGCGGCCGCGGGAAGCTCCGCGATGTCCAGCAGCCGCAGGAGACGGCCTTCCGCGGCGAGACGGGAACGCATCAGCGTTCCCACCCCGCCACCGGCGCCGGTGATCAGGATGCGTGCGGTCACGGGTGGGAACCCTCCGTCTTGATCAGGTTTGTCGGTGGAGATCAGCGGCCGAACTGGCGGAGGAGTTCGGTGATCGTCCTGGCGGCGTCGAGCAGGGCGGAGATGACCTGCCGCTCGTGCTCCGGGGTCAGCCTGCCCAGCGGGACCGAGCAGCTCATCGCGTCCAGGACGGGGTTGCGGTAGGGCAGTGCCACGGCGAAGCAGCCCAGGCCGGGGGTGTTCTCCTCGCGTTCGTGGGCGTACCCGACGTTGCGGAACCCGGCGAGCTGCTCGTGCAGCGCTGCCCGTTCGATCACGGTGTTGGGGGTCAGCGGCGCCAGCACGTCGGGGAGGATCAGGTCGACCTCCTCCGGGGTGCGCGTCGAGAGCACGGCCTTGCCGAGCGACGTGGAGTGCGCGGGCAGCCGGCGGCCGACGCGCGAGACGACGCGCAGGTGGTGCTCGGACTCGCGGCTCGCCAGGTAGACGACGTCCCCACCGTCCAAACGGGCAAGGTGCACGGTCTCGTTGATGTCCTGGCGGACCTGCTCCATCACGCGGATCGCCGCCCGCACAACGGGGTCGTGGTCCAAATAGGACGTACCGACGAGCAGTGCGCGCACGCCGATGCCGTAGGTGCCCCGGTCCGAGTCGACCTCCACCCAGCCGCGCGCCACGAGGGTCTGCAACAGCATGTAGAGGCTGGACTTGGGGTAGCTGAGCTCGCGGTGCAGCTCGGTCAGCGTCAGTCTGCGGTCTGACGCGGACAGCACTTCGAGCAGCTCCACCGTGCGGTCGGCGGACTTCACCGCGCCCGGGCGGGCTGTGCCCTTGTCGATCGGCGACGCCACCTGACCTCCTCGAAACAGTTAAGCAACTTGCCCTTGACACGTTGCTGTGCTGATTCTTACAGTCCTGCAGCAGGTTCACAAGTACGACCCAGGTTCACATATCTGAACGCGAAGGGCTTCGACGATGCGCCGTAGAACTGCCACAACACTCGCCACGCTCGGCGTGGCCGCGCTGCTCGCGGGATGCGGCAGCGGTGGCAGCACGACGGCGTCGAGCAAGGACCCGAACAAGCCTCTGGAGGTGTGGACCCGCTCCACCGAGGCCACCGCGAAGGTCTACGAGAAGATCTTCAAGTCGTTCACCGAGAAGACGGGCGTGCAGGTCGACTACAAGCCGATCTTCAACGACTTCGACAAGCAGGTGCAGCAGCGCGCCGCGTCGAAGGACCTCCCCGACGTCGTCATCACCGACACCGGCTCGCTCGGCAACTTCGTCAAGCAGGGCTGGACGACCGAGGTCGACCGCGACGCCGTCGCGGGCAGCGCCGACGTCGTCGACCGCGCGTGGAACAACGGGAAGGGCGCGGACGGCAAGTTCTACGCCATCCCCTACTCCACCCAGGCGATGGTCACGCTGATCCGCAAGGACTGGCGCGAGAAGCTCGGCAAGCCGATCCCCACCACGTGGGAGGAGCTCGACGACCTCGCGAAGGCGTTCACCTTCAACGACCCCGACGGCAACGGGCAGAACGACACCTACGGCATGCTCGTGCCGGGAACGACCGACCGCGGCTACCTCGCGTGGTGGGCGTCGAGCTACATCTGGCAGGGCGGCGGCGACATCCTCGAGGACGAGGGCGACGGCAAGTTCCGCGTCGGCATCGACTCGCCGGAGTCGACCAGGGCCGTCGACCGGCTGCGCAAGCTCTTCTGCGAGGACAAGGTCATGCAGCCCGGCTCGCTGACCCTCGGCACGAACGACGCGCACCCGCTGTTCGAGTCCGGCAAGAGCGGCATCTACCTCACCGGCCCGTACATGATCGGCCGCTTCGACAAGTCGGTCGGCAAGGACAAGTACGAGGTCATCGCGTCGCCGAAGGGCCCGGCCGGTGCCACGGTGCTCGGCGAGGGCGAGAACATCTACCAGATGGCCGGCTCCGCGAAGACCGCCGACCAGAAGCAGCTCGCCGAGTACCTGATCACGCCCGAGGCGCAGCAGGCCGGCATGAAGGGCGACCCGCAGCCGGTCGTGCGCCTGCCCGTCAACAAGACCGTCGACGTCAACGCGACGTACAAGGACCCGCGCTGGGCGACGGTGGCGGGCGTGTACTCCAGCGAGGCGCGGCCGTTCCCCAGCGTCCCGAACTTCGCGCCGTTCCGGCAGAAGACCTCGGAGACCCTCAACTCCATCTTCGCGAAGTGCCCCGCTGACTCCTCAGTCGAGCTGAAGGCGCTGGCGGAGTCGCTCAAGAAGGAACTCGAGAACCAGAAGGCGTCGAAGTGACGGCTGTTCGATCACTCGGCGACACCCGAGACGTGGGCTCGACGGCTAGTGGCGGCGGTGCCGTCGAAACCCACCCCGTGAGGCGGCGCCGCCGGCGCCGCCTCACGGGAGCCACCTACGTCCCGTGGCTCTTCCTGTTCCCCGCCGCGCTGATCTTCCTGGTCTTCAAGTTCATCCCGATGGCCGAGGGCATCCGGCTCTCGCTGTTCGAGGTCCGGCCGTTCCTCGGGGACATCTTCGTCGGTTTCGAGAACTACGCGACGATCCTGCGGGACGAGAAGTTCCTGACCGCCAGCTGGCACACCCTCGTGCTGGCGGGCGGTCAGACGGTCGGTGCGATGGTGATCGGCTTCTTCCTCGCGTTGCTGCTCGAAGGCCACACCAAGTCGCTGTGGTTCGTCCGGTCCGCGGTGTTCCTGCCCGTCGTGGCGGCCACCGCGGTCATCGGTGAGATCTGGCGGCTGTTCTTCTACCCGGCGCCCGAAGGCTTCCTCAACGAGCTCATCTCGTGGGTCGGCCTCGGGCCCTGGGAGTACATCCACAGCACCGACACCTCGCTGGTGTCGGTCATGTTCGTCGGCATCTGGAAGCACGCGCCGTACGACATGGTGCTCATCCTCGCCGGGCTCGCCGGCATCGACCGCCAGCAGTACGAGGCCGCCGCGATCGACGGCGCCTCGACGCCGCAACGGATCTGGAACGTCACGCTCCCCGCGTTGCGCCCGGTCATCACGATCCTGCTGACCCTGGCGGCGATCCGCGGCCTGCGCGTCTTCACCGAGGTGTACGTGCTCACCGGCGGTGGCCCGGCCGGATCGACCGACGTCTGGATGACCCGCGTCTACACCACGGCGTTCGAACAGTCCGAAGCCGGACTCGCCTCGGCTGGTTCTGTGCTGTTGTTCCTGGTTACCTTGATTCTGACGGTCAGCGTGCAGTGGTACCGCCGCAGGAGGGAAGCGCGATGAGCACCGTGAACTCAAGCCGCTTCGACAGCGCCATCGGCTGGTCCGCCCGTCCGGACGCGTGGGTGAGCAAGGGCATCCGGTTTCTTTTCAGCGCCCTCGCTGTAATCCTTTTCTGCGGCCCGCTGCTGGTCATCTTCTCCGGCGCGTTCGACCACAACCCGGACCCGACCAAGCTGTCGGTGATCCCGGACAACCCGTCGCTGATCAACTTCCAGGTCGCGGCGGAGAACAAGATCTGGCACTACCTGATGAACTCGTTGGTCATCGCGGGTGGTGCGCTGCTGTTGCAGCTGGCGGTGAGCGTTTTCGCCGCATACGCGTTGGCGCGCAAGAAGTTCCGCGGTCAGGCCATCGCACTGTTGGTCATTCTCGCCACGATGATGTTGCCGGAGGAGGTCATCGCGATCCCGCTGTCGCTGGTGATCGGAGACCTACCGCTGGTGCACGTGAGTCTGAAGGGCACCCTGCTCGGCGTCATCCTCCCGCTGGGGGCTTGGGGTTTCTCCATCTTCGTCATGACGGAGTTCATGAAGGAGATCCCCGGCGAACTGGAGGAGGCGGCCAAAGTGGACGGTGCCGGGGAGCTGCGCCTCTTCGCGCAGATCATCCTCCCGCTGTGCAAGCCCGCGCTCGGCGTCATCGCCGTGTTCGGCTTCAACATGATTTGGGAGCAGTACCTGCTCCCCCTGATCGTCGCCGCTGACCCCTCCGATTACACGCTCACGGTCGCACTTCTCGCGCTCCGGTCCGACGACATGGTCGGAACGGGCATCGTGCTGGCCGGTGCGTTGCTGGCGCTGGTACCGAGCCTGGTCGTGTACCTGTCGCTGCAGAAGTCCTTCCTGCGTGGGATCACCACCGGAGCGATCAAGGGATGAGTCTGGTTATGCAACTCGATGGTGTGCTGTTCTTTCCGGTGACCCCGTTCGACAGCGAGGGGAACATCGCGTACGACGTGCTCGCCGAGCACGTCAAGCACGGTGTCTCCGCCGGGCCGGGCGCGGTGTTCGCGGCCTGCGGCACCGGCGAGTTCCACGCGCTGGAGCTGGGCGAGTTCGAGAGGGCGGTCGCGGTCGCGGTCGAGGCGACCGCGGGCAAGGTGCCGGTCTTCGCCGGGGCGGGCGGCTCGGTCGCGCAGACCAAGCAGTTCGTGCAGGCCGCGGAGCGCGCCGGCGCCAACGGCATCCTGCTGCTGCCGCCCTACCTGGTGACCAACCCGGCCGCCGGTCTGGTGCGGTACGTGGCCGAGGTCGCCGGCATCACCGAACTGCCGATCATCGTGTACCAGCGCAACAACGCGCGGTTCACGCCGGAGACCGCGGTCGAGGTGGCGCGGATCCCGAACGTCGTGGGTCTGAAGGACGGCCTCGGCGACCTCGACCAGATGCAGCGCGTCGTGCTGTCGGTCCGTGCCAACGTTGACAAGCCGTTCCAGTTCTTCAACGGCCTGCCGACCGCGGAGATGACGCAGCTCGCGTACCGGGCCATCGGCGTCGAGCTCTACTCGTCGGCGGTGTTCTGCTTCGCGCCGGAGATCTCGCTCGGTTTCTACAACGCCGTGCAGTCCGGTGACACGAAGCTCGTGAACCGGTTCCTGTACGAGTTCTACAAGCCCCTGGTCGAGCTGCGGGACAAGGTCCCCGGCTACGCGGTCGCGCTGGTGAAGGCCGCGGTGCGCGCGAACGGCCTCGAGGTCGGCGGCGTGCGCCCGCCGCTGGTCGACCCGGCCGAGGAGCACCTGGCCTCGCTGGACAAGATCATCGCCGCGGGCAAGGCACTGCTGAGCTGAGAGGGCGTTCGGAATGAAGATCACTGAGATCGTCCTGACACCGATCGCGTTCCGGGACCCGCCGCTGCTCAACTCGGCCGGCGTGCACGAGCCGTGGGCGCTGCGCACGATCGTCGAGGTCCACACCGACGAGGGAATCTCCGGGCTGGGGGAGACCTACGGCGACCTCGGGCACCTGGAGCGCTCGCGGTCCGTTGTGGACTCCCTGATCGGGCTCGACGTGTTCGCGTTGAACGAGATGCACGCGCGCGTCGCCGCTCAGCTCGGGGGCAAAGCTGGACCGGACAAGCACGGGCTGACCGGGAAGATCACCGCGGAGAGCACCGTCGACCGCGTGTACTCGCCGTTCGAGGTCGCGTGCCTGGACATCCAGGGCAAGGCCCTCGGCCGTCCGGTGCACGACCTGCTGGGCGGCAAGGTCCGGGACTCGGTGTCCTACTCCGCCTACCTGTTCTACAAGTGGGACGGGCACCCCGGCGCCGAGCCCGACGAGTGGGGTGAGGCGATCGACCCCGCCGGCATCGTCGCGCAGGCGTCGAAGATGATCTCGCGGTACGGGTTCGGGTCGATCAAGCTCAAGGGCGGCGTCTTCCCGCCGGAGCAGGAGATCGAGGCGATCCGGGCGCTGCGCGAGGCGTTCCCGGACCACCCGCTGCGACTCGACCCGAACGCGGCGTGGTCGGTCGAGACGTCCCTGCGGGTCGCCGCCGAGCTCGACGGCGTGCTGGAGTACCTCGAGGACCCGACGCCGGAGATCTCCGGGATGGCGGAGGTGGCCGCGAAGGCACCGATGCCGTTGGCCACCAACATGTGCGTGGTCGCGTTCGAGCACCTCAAGCCGTCGGTGGAGCAGGACGCGGTGCAGGTGCTGCTGTCCGACCACCACTACTGGGGCGGCCTGCAGCGGTCGCGTCAGCTAGGGATGATCTGCCAGACGTTCGGCATCGGGCTGTCGATGCACTCGAACTCGCACCTCGGCATCTCGCTGGCCGCGATGACGCACCTGGCCGCGGCGACGCCGAACCTGAACTACGCCTGCGACACGCACTACCCGTGGAACGCGGCCGACGAGGTCGTGGAGCCCGGCGTGCTGTCCTTTGTGGATGGTGCTGTACCGGTGCCTTTGACTCCCGGCCTCGGTGTGTCGCTGGACCGTGACGCGCTGGCACGCCTGGCGGAGAACTACGTCCGTTGCGGCATCACGGCTCGTGACGACACGGGCTACATGCAGAAGTTCGACCCGAGCTACGAGAGGAAGCGTCCCCGGTGGTGAAGTCGGTTGTCCACGCCTACCCGTGGGACCTGATCGGAGACCCTGAGGCCGTCACGCGATACCAGGGCCTCGGTGTCGACGCGATCGCGCTGGCCGCGTCGTACCACACCGTGCGGGCCGCGACGCCGCTCCATCCGTCGCATCGGCTCGTCGACGCGCGGCACGCGGCGTTCTACCTGCCGGTGCGGCCGGAGAAGTACGGCCGGCTGGTGCCCGCCGAACCGTCCTGGATGGACGGTCCGGACTCGTTCGGCGAGGCGGCGGCACTGGTTCGTGCCGCCGGACTGCCGGTGTACGCGTGGACCGTGCTGACGCACAACTCGCGGCTGGGAGACTTGCATCCGGACGTGACGGTGGTGAACGCGTTCGGGGACCGTTACCCGTACGCGTTGTGCACCGCGCAGCCCGACGTCGTCGAGTACACGTCGGTGCTGGTGTCCGAGGTGCTGGAGCTCGGCGCGCCGGACGGGATCATCCTGGAGGCCGCCGGGCCGCTGGGGTTCTTCCACGGCGGGCACCACGAGAAGACCGACGGCACGGACTGGAACGCGGTGCAGCAGAAGCTGTTGTCGCTGTGCTTCTGCTCTGCCTGCACAGCCCTGTACGCCGACCCGGATGCCCTGCGTGACGCGGTCCGGGCCGGGGTCGATCGCGGGGCACCCACCGTCGAGGAAGCGCTGGGTGCGCTCGCGGACGACGTTCGGGCCGTGCGCACCGGCGTGGTGCGGTCGTTGCGGCAGCGGCTGGTCGGCGAGATCCGAGCCGCCGCACCCTCGGTCCGCGTCGGCATGCACGTGACGGCGGACCCCTGGGGCACCGGGCCGTTCGCGACCGTGGCCGGTGGTGTCGGCGCGGACGTCGACGTGCTGACGACGATGTGCTGGCCAGGCCCGGACGTCGCGGTGCCCGGCATCGAGGCTCTTCGCGCCGCTGCCCCGGACACGCGGATCGCCGCGTACGTGCTGGGGCTGCCGCCGAAGCCGGCCGACGGCGCGGCGTTGTCGAAGGAGTGGCTCGCGTACCTCGACGCCGGTGTGGAGGAGTTCCACCTCTACCACGGGGGTCTCGCGTCCGCGGCAAGGCTGGAAGCTCTGCGAGAGGCTGTAACCGCCGTCAGCCGGTAACTGTGAAGAGAAGTCCCGAAGAGTCACTGCAACCCGTTGTGACCGTGGTTCCGTCCTCTTCACATGAGGCACATAGGAACCGTAGTTGGCACTGGCGTCCTGCTGCTCGTCATCTCGGCCTGTGGCAGTGCGCAGAACGTGGGCACCGGAGCAGGTGGCGGTCAGGAGCTGCCGACCGCCACCTCGTCCTCCGAGAGTTCTCCCGGGATGCCCCCGAACTCCGCACCCGGAGAGATGCCGCCGGACGGCAAACCCGTGACGAAGCTCGACGCCAACGCCCTGCCGCCGGACCAGCCGCGCACGGTGTGGACGGTCGGTGACGGCAAGACCGTCGGAGTGATCGCCCAGGAGGGCGGCTGCGGCAAGGCGAGCGCGTCCGTGCTGGAGCAGAACGCTTCCACGGTGAAGATCGAGCTGCTCGAGACCCTGCCGCTGACCAAGCAGATGTGCACCATGGACATCCGCTTCCCCCCGCTGACGGTGCAGCTGTCCGAGCCGCTCGCCGAGCGCACGGTCGTCCTGACGTCGCGGACGGAACAGAAGTAGACCTTCCTCCCCCCACGGTGCCCGGCCGGCACCTGCCCCGCCGGCCGGGCATCACCACTTCGGTGTCCGAGGGGCCAGAACATTCGACCGGACAAGCCACAGGACATTTAACAGGGACTTCTTGTCCCGGTTTGCGAGGATGGAGCGCATGAGAAACGCCGTCGCTGCCGTTGCTCTCGCCGCCGTGCTCGTCGGCTGCTCGTCCGGCACGCAGTCGAGCGCGCCGGGCTCCAGCTCACCGGGCAGCACGCCCACGGGCACCAGCGCGCCGGGCTCGAGCGGCACCCCGGGCTCGTCCGGCGCCACCCCCACCGCGCCCGTGCAGCCCCCGGTCTCCATCTCGGAGGAGAAGCCGGTCGTCCCGCCCAACGTCACGCCCGTGGCGAAGGAGAAGGTCGACACGACATCGTTGTCAGACACCTATCGCGACGAGGCCTACGTCTTCGGCGACGGCCGCGACGTCGAGGTCTTCGGCGTCGGCGGCGGCTGCAAGGAGGCGCGCGCCGAGATCGCCGGCCAGTCCGCCGACGTCGTCCAGATCACGCTCGTCACGATCACCAAGCAGCCGCCCGGCACCATCTGCACCCAGGAGGTCCGCCAGGTGCCGCTGACCGTCCGGCTCGACGCACCCCTCGGCACCCGCCGCCTCGTGCTCGAAGCGCGCGAGGAAACCGGCTGACCTGTCGCCTGCGGGTGCGCGGGCACGCGTTGGACGTCCTGCGACAGGGCTTGGCGGCGCACCGCACGCCCTCGCGTGCGCCGCCAGGCTCCTGGGTCGGCTGACCGCCCTGTTCCCCATTGACTGCGAAGTTCTGGACCGCTCTCGACCGGTCGTTTCCCACCGGACCTGAATCGAGGACCATGCGCGCACGCGCCGGCCGGAGCCTGCGAGGGGTGATCGTCGCCCTCGCGGGCCTCGGCCTGCTCGCCGGATGCGGCGGACAGAAGACGGGAGCGGAGTCGCCCGGCGCCGCGGTCGACGCCTACGTGATCGCTCTCAACGCGAAGGACACCGCCGCGCTGGAGAAACTGGCGACGCCCGGCAACGACGCGGCAGCCGACATCAAGCAGCGGATGGACGCCCACGGGGGCAAGGACATCAGGCTGGAGGAGAAGAACATCTCGTCCGACGTCGCCCCGGACGTGGCGAGCGCCCAGCTGCGGGGACGAACGGTGGGCGGCGCGTACGAGGAGCGGCTGACCCTGACCGTCAAGGACGACCGCTGGCACGTGGTGCTCGGCTCGGCCCGGCCCGATCCGGCCAAGACGACGGCGGGGACGTCCCCGGGCTAGGGACGTCCCCGCCGCCGTGACCTACTTGCGGAAGCTGATCTGCAGGGTCGGGGTGGACGTCTCCGCGAAGAAGTCGTTGCCCTTGTCGTCGACCACGACGAACGCCGGGAAGTCCTCGACCTCGATCTTCCAGACCGCCTCCATGCCCAGCTCGGGGTACTCGAGCACCTCGACCTTGCGGATGCAGTCCTGCGCGAGCCGCGCCGCCGGGCCACCGATCGAGCCCAGGTAGAAGCCGCCGTGCGATGAGCAGGCGTTGGTCACCTGCTTGGAGCGGTTGCCCTTGGCGAGCATGACGAGCGAGCCGCCCGCGGCCTGGAACTGCTCCACGTAGGAGTCCATGCGACCGGCGGTCGTCGGGCCGAACGAACCGGAGGCGTAGCCCTCGGGCGTCTTGGCCGGACCGGCGTAGTAGACCGGGTGGTCCTTCAAGTACTGCGGCATGTCCTCGCCGGCGTCGAGGCGTTCCTTGATCTTGGCGTGCGCGATGTCGCGCGCCACGACCAACGGCCCCGTGAGCGATACGCGCGTCTTCACCGGGAGCTTCGTGAGGATCTCGCGGATCTCCGACATCGGACGCGTCAGGTCGATGTTCACGACCTCGTCGGAGAGGTCCTCGCCCTCGATCTCGGGCAGGAACTGCGCCGGGTCGCGCTCCATCTGCTCCAGGAACACGCCCTCGGCCGTGATGCGGGCCTTGGCCTGGCGGTCGGCCGAGCACGACACCGCGATGCCGACCGGCAGCGAGGCGCCGTGGCGGGGGAGACGGATGACGCGCACGTCGTGGCAGAAGTACTTGCCGCCGAACTGCGCGCCGATGCCGAAGTTCCGCGTCAGCTCCAGGACCTGCTGCTCGAGGTCCGTGTCGCGGAACGCGTGGCCCAGCGCCGAGCCCTCCGACGGCAGGGTGTCGAGGTAGCGGGCCGAGGCGAGCTTCGCGACCTTGAGGTTCTGCTCGGCGGACAGGCCGCCGACGACGACCGCGAGGTGGTACGGCGGGCACGCCGCGGTGCCGAGCGAACGCAGCTTCTCGTCCAGGAACGTCGCGAGGCGCTTCGGGTTCAGCACCGCCTTCGTCTCCTGGTAGAGGAACGTCTTGTTCGCGCTACCGCCGCCCTTGGCCATGAACAGGAACTCGTAGACGGGCTCCTGGCCGGGCTTGTGGAACACCTCGATCTGCGCGGGCAGGTTCGTGCCGGTGTTCTTCTCGTCCCAGAACGTCACCGGAGCCATCTGCGAGTAGCGCAGGTTGAGCTCCTGGTAGGCCTCGTAGACGCCGCGGGCCAGCGCCTGCTCGTCGTCGCCGCCGGTCAGGACGGTCTCCGAGCGCTTGCCCATGATGATCGCCGTGCCGGTGTCCTGGCACATCGGCAGCACGCCACCGGAGGAGATGGCGGCGTTGCGCAGCAGGTCCATGGCGACGAAGCGGTCGTTGCCGGAGGCCTCGGGGTCGTCGATGATCTTGCGCAGCTGGGCGAGGTGCGACGGGCGCAGCAGGTGCTGGATGTCCCGGATCGCTTCCTTCGCGAGCAGCGTCAGCGTCTCGGGCGCGATCTCGAGGAACTTGCGGTCACCGGCCTCGATGAGCTTGACCCCGTCGGAGGTGACGAGGCGGTACTCGGTCTCGGTGTCCTTCGCGAGGGGGAGGACGTCGGTGTACTCGAATGTGGTGGGCACGGGGTACACAACTCCAACGGTGTGCAGTTCGGATCAGAAAACCGTACCGCCATCAAAGGGACGTATCGCTGCCACGGCGTTGTTCCGTGCCCCACATACGCGGAAGGCCGGGGCGGCCCCCGGCCGTCCCGACCTTCCTTCGCGTGCTAACCCGACTCACGACGGGCGTCGCGTGGCTCTGGTAACGCCCGACCGTGCCGTGAGTTGAGTCACAAGTCAATACTGCCGACCGGGTGAGACCCGACCGTGACTCCAGCTGGGGTTACGAGGCGTAGGCGCGCAGCTTCGCGGCGCGTTCGCCCTGGCGGAGCTTCGACATGACCTCGCGCTCGATCTGACGCACCCGCTCGCGCGACAGGCCGAACCGCTTGCCGATCTGGTCGAGCGTGCGCGGCTGGCCGTCCTCGAGGCCGTAGCGCAGCCGGATCACGGCCTGCTCGCGCGGCTCCAGCGTCGCGAGGACGCGGCGCAGGTCGTCCTGCAGCAGCCCGGAGATGACGGCGCTCTCGGCGTCGGTCGCGTCCGAGTCCTCGATGAAGTCACCGAGGGGAGCGTCCTCCTCCGTGCCGACCGGCATGTCGAGCGATACCGGGTCACGGGCGTGGTCGAGCAGGTCGGCGACCTTGTCGACGTTGAGGCCGGCTTCCTTCGCGAGCTCCTCGTTCGTCGCCTCGCGGCCGAGCGTCTGGTGCAGGTCGCGCTTGATCCGCGCGAGCTTGTTCACCTGCTCGACGAGGTGGACGGGGAGGCGGATGGTGCGGCCCTGGTCGGCCATGCCGCGGGTGATCGCCTGGCGGATCCACCACGTCGCGTACGTCGAGAACTTGAAGCCCTTGGTGTAGTCGAACTTCTCGACCGCGCGGATCAGGCCCAGGTTGCCTTCCTGGATCAGGTCCAGCAGCGGCATGCCGCGGCCCGTGTAGCGCTTGGCCAGCGACACGACGAGACGCAGGTTGGCCTTGAGCAGGTGGTCCTTGGCACGGCGGCCGTCGCGGACGAGCTCCCCCAGCTCTGCGCGACGGGTGGGGGTGAGGCGCTTGGCCGTCTCCATGACGTGCTGCGCGAACACACCGGCCTCGATGCGCTTGGCGAGCTCCACCTCCTCTTCGGCGGTGAGGAGCGCGGTCTTGCCGATTCCGTTCAGGTAGACTCGAACGAGGTCGGCTGCTGGTCCTTGCGCGTCGAGTTCGTGCTCGACGACGGCGGGCGTGTTCTCTCCGACTTCACGGTCGGAGATCCTCGTGACGGTCATGGATCTCCCTCCCCCTGGTGCGGGCGACGCTGCTGTCGGTCAGGACAGTCGCGCGTGGCGGTCAAGGCGGCGCGGCGCTGCGCCCTGGTTGCCGGTTGCGGCGGGCCCGCTCGGGATCCCATCGCTAGCTGGCTGATACCTGGGTAACGAAGACGATTCCGAATTCGTTCCCGACTTCCATGACCTGAAGACGTCGCCGCTGTCACAGCGGTTGCGCGACTAATCTGAGGATTGGCTGAGAACCGTTTAGTCAGACCTCGACGATCACCGTGAACGGACCGTCGTTCACGCTCCGTACCTTCATCTCCGCCCTGAATCGTCCCGTTTCGACGTGCGCGCCCTTTTGGCGTAGTTCCTGCACGACGGCGTTCACCAACGGTTCCGCGTGCTCGGGCCGGGCGGCCGCCGTCCAGGACGGACGGCGGCCCTTGCGGGTGTCCCCGTAGAGGGTGAACTGGCTGACGACCAGCAGCGGAGCACCGGTCGACTCGCACGACAGCTCACCGTCGAGGATGCGGAGCCCGTGCAGCTTCTGCGCCATTCTGGCCGCCTGCTCGGGTGTGTCGTCGTGATGGACGCCCAGGAGCACCAGCAATCCGGGCTCGTCGATCGCGCCGACGATCTCCCCTTCGACTTCGACACTCGCCTCTGTGACGCGCGCCACAACTGCTTTCACGCGGGAATCAACATTCCGTGCCGGATGAGATCACGAACGATCGGCAAGGCCGCTTCCGCGTCGATTTCTCCGTAAGCGAACTCGAGCAGCGCGAGCAGGTCCTCCAGCGGCAGGGCGCCGTTGCACCCGGCGACGAGCTTCGCCGTCGCCTCGTCGACCTCGTGCTGCCAGCCGGGCCCGTCGGTGCGGTGCAGACGCGCGACGACCTTGCGCCAGCCCTCGTCGCCCGGCTCGGACACCTCTTCGAGCAGCACGGTGTCGGCGACCCGGAACCGCTGCCCCAGCAGGTCGGGGTTCGCGCGGAGCCACGCGACGTTGTCGAGCCAGCGCGCCGCCTCCGGGCCCAGCGGGTCGTCGTAGGCGTGGCGCAGGTCCTCGCAGATGACCTGCGAGTGCATCTCGTCGGTGCGCCGCAGCGTCACGTAGCCGAAACCGACGCCCTGGACGTCGTTCTCCTCGAACCAGTCGAGCCACGCCGCGGCCTTCCGCCGGCCCTCGGGGCTGCGCGGGTCGACGCCCGCGTCCTTGAGCCACGTGCCGACGTAGAGGGCGGGCTCGGCGATGTCGCGCTGCACGAACCACGCGTCGATGCCGCCCCGCGGCAGCCAGCCGGAGACGCGCTCCTCCCAGTCCTCACCCCTGCGGTGCACCCACGACGCGAGGAGCTGGCCGACGCCGCCCTCGTTGAGGAACGCGGGCAGCTGCCGGATGACCAGCGCCGACGCGTCGTCGCCGCCGAGGCCGGAGTCGCGGTAGACGAAGTCCACGCGCGGCGGGCCGACGACGAACGGTGGGTTGCACACGACGTGGTCGAACTTGCGCTTGGCGACCGGCCCGAACCACTCGCCCTGCAGCGTCTCGACGTCGAGCTCGTTCATGCGGAACGTGCCCTGCGCGAGCCTCAGCGCGCGCTCGGACAGGTCGGTCGCGGTGATCTTCTGGGCGTGGGTGCTGGCGTGCAGGGCCTGGACGCCGCATCCGGTGCCGAGGTCGAGCAGCGTGCCGACCGGGGTGCGCTTGGTCGCGCGGGCGAGGCTGATGGACGCGTGACCGACGCCGAGCACGTGGTCCTCGGGGACCGCCGCGCCGCGCAGGTCGGAGTCGAGGTCGGCGATGACCCACCAGTTGTCCTCGTACGGCCGCACGTCCAGTCCGGCCCTGAAGTCCCCCGCGGTCTTGTCGACGGCCAGGACCTCGTTCTTCACGGCGTCGTCGATGTCGACACCGCCGAGCGCCCGGCGGACGTCCTTGTCGGGCTCCTCGTCGCCGAGCAGGAACAGGCGGATCAGCGTGCCGAGCGACCCGGCGTCCTTGCTCGCGCGGCGGGCGGGCTCCGGCTCGCCGCGGCCGAGTGCGGCGTGGGCCTGCGGGCCGAGCGCGTCGACGACGCCGTCCGCGGTGTAGCCGGAGTTCAGGAAGGCCTCTCGCAGACGAGCGCAGAGATCGGCAGAAAGATCGGGGTGCACGGGAGGAGATGCTTTCACGCCCCCGGTCTCAGCGCGTGATCCGGAGGGCGATGGCCATCGCGAGCCGCTGGTCCGGGTCGTCGAGGGGGAGTGGTGTCACCTCGGACATCTTCTGCATCCGGTACCGCAACGTGTTCGGGTGCACGTTGAGCTCCTTCGCCGCCACCCGCACGTCCCCCTGGGCCGCGAGCCACGCCCGGAGCGTCGCCGCGTACTGCGTGCCTTGCTCGGCGTCGTGACGCAATATATTGGATATCGGTCCACGTGTCGGCAGTCGTCCGGCCTCGGCGACGGCGGCGAGTCTATGCAGCAGGACCTGAGCCCAGGCGTCGTCGTACACAACCGGTGTACCGGTGGAGAGCGCGAGGCATTCGTCGGCTTCCTGCCGCGACGAGGGCAGCTGCGTCGCCTCGGCCGGGCCGCCGACGCCCGCCAGCACCGTCGCTTCCGCTGGAAGCTCTCGCACCAGTGAACGCACCCACGCGACGGCGTCGTCGGCGGCCGGGATGACGGTGTAGAGGACGTTGCCGAACAACGCGCTGCGCCCAGGCCGCGACCAGCCGAACCCGGCGGTGGCCCGCTGGAACGCGAGCACCGCCGCACCGTGCTCACCCTCACCCGCGTGCGCCTGCACCGCGATCACCCGCAGGTCGGCGGACGGCAGTCCGAGGCGTGCGACATCGGCGGACTCGGGCTGGTCGAGCAGCCTGATGACCAGATCGGCCTCGGCCTGGCGTTCGAGGTCGGTCGACGCCCGCGACCGCAACAGGTGCAACGCCGCCGTGCGCGCGCCGTCGACCAACGCCGCACTCCGAGCCGCGTCCACGGGCCCGGTCACCTCGACCCAGACCGACCCGAGCAGCTCGCGCCCGGCCCGCACCGCGGCGACGAGCCGGTTGCCGAGCTGCGGGGTCAGCTTCGGCACGAAGATCGGCTCGTCCGACGACGCGAGGTGCGTGAACACCCCGAACTCGTCCAGCGCCCGCCGAGCCTCCTCCGGCACCCGCCGCCCGAGGATGGTCTGCACCCGCACGGGGTCGACGTCCTCCTGCCGGTAGGAGTACGCGAGCACGCGGGACTGCTGGTCCTCGATCGTCACCGGCCCGCCCACCACACCGGCGATCACGTCGGCCAGCCCGAACAGGTCCCCGGTCCGCGTACCGCCGTTGACCAGCGTCTGCGTGACGTTCGCCAGCTGACTCCACGGCACCGACGGATCCACGAGCAACACGGCGGCACCGGACTTCTTCGCCGCGGCGATCACCCGCTCGTCGAGCGGCGGCCGACCGTGCAACACCACCGCGGACGCCACCGTGGAGGACACCAGCCGCACCGCCGCGGCGACCGACGGCGTCCCGAGCCCGAGCAACACGTCCCCCGCGACGGCCGGCGGGGTTTCCGCCGGATCGTTCAGGGCGACCCCGCGGAGCTCGGCGTCGCGTCCCCTCGGGGCGCAGGCCAGATGCGTGCCCAGACTGCCGAGCACGTCCACGAGGCGATCAAGGGCGACCACCCGCGGATGTTAACCGCCGACCGGCCGTCCCGGGCGTCACTCGGACGTGGGAGCATGGGACACGTGGAGGTGGTGTCGTGAGCAGTCCCGACCGGAACGACACCCCGGTGTTGATCACCGAGGCGGCCCCGTCCTACGAAGAACAGCACGCCGCCCGGCGCAAGAAGTACGCGATCATGATGAGCCTGCGCTTCCCGTGCCTCATCCTCGCGGCTCTGTTCGCGCACACCTGGTGGCTCGCCCTGTTCTTCATCGTGCTGTCCGTGCCGTTGCCGTGGATGGCCGTGCTGATCGCGAACGACAGGCCGCCCCGCAAATCCGAGAAGGCCAGCCGGTACGAGGTCGAGCGCCGCGCCATCGCGCAGAAGAGCACCACCGTCATCGACGGCTGACAGCCGAACCCGCCCGAATCGCCCCGGCGTACAACGCCGCCCGCACCCTTGCAACGACTCTTTTGACTTCGTCCGCAAAAGACCCGTTGCAAGGGCCGCCCGGCATCCTCCTGGCCTTTGCAATGAGTCTTTTGACTTCGTCCGCAAACGTCTTTTGCATCCGGCTCGCCGGGCAGAACCATGTGACCTGCGGCGGTGCGGAAAGCGGGAGCGCGACGAGCGGAACCGATATATCACTTCGGCTGATATATCGGTTCGCGTCGAGAACTAGCGAGGCGGCTGAGCACCCACCACGCTGACCGCCCGAGAGCCAGCCCGGACGCCGCCGAGCAGGGCGTCGTGCTTCGACCCGCCGGACAACCAGGCCGCGAGAAAACCGGCGTCGAACGCGTCGCCCGCGCCCGTCGAGTCGACACACTCAGTGGCTTCAGCGGGGACCGAGACCAGCTCGTTCGCGTCGATCCACGTCGCCCCGTCGGGCCCAGAGGTCATCACCACAGCCCCGACGTGGGAGAGCAGCGACTTGGCCGCGGACGGCTCCGACGAGCCGGTCAGGGCGAAGAGCTCGTCGGCGTTGGGGAGCAGGAAGTCGACACCGCGCACGTCGTCCAGGAACGCCTCCGCCGAGTGGATCAGGGCGGCGGCCTGCGGGTCGACCGACGTCGTCCAGCCCGCGGCACGGGCGGCCTCGAGCACGGCCAGCCCGGCGGGACGCGAGGTCGCGTCGAGCAGCACGTAGCCGGACAGGTGCAGGTGGCCGGCGGGCGCGGCGAGCAGGCCCGGGTCGAGGTCGGCGGGGGAGAAGCGGGCGTTCGCGCCTCGGTCGGGGAGCATCGAGCGCTGGCCCTGTTCGTCGACCAGGACGACCACGCAGCAGGTCGCCAGGTCCGGGTCCACCGCGAAGGCGCATTGGACGCCCGCCGAGGTCAGTTCGGCGTGGACCTGGCGGCCCGCCGAGTCGGCGCCCACGCGGGCCACCAGGACCGGGGAGGCGCCGCACGCGGCGAGCCAGACGGCCGTGTTGGCGCCGGCGCCGCCCGGCTCGATGGTCACCTTGGCGCGGACGTCGCCGCCGTGGGCGATGGGGCCGGCGTGGCGGGCCACCACGTCGAGGCCCGCGTCGCCGACCACGACCACAGGCCTCATCGGAACAGCTCGCCGAAGAGCGCGACGGCGACGGCGGCGGCGACGGAGGCGTTGTTGACGACCAGTTCCTCGTTCGCGTCGAGACTCACGCCGTCGCTCGCGGTGTGGAAGTGCTCCAGCAGGACGGGGGTGACGTCCTTGCCGCGCACGTCGGAGTCGACGAGCTTCTGCAGGCCCTCGGCGAGCAGGCGGTCGTGCAGGTCCGTGTCCATCTCGTACGCGGCGGGGATCGGGTTCGCGAGCAGCATGCCGCGGTCACCGGCGGCGAAGACCGCGGCGGCTTCGGCGGCCGTCTCGACGCGCCACGGGACGTCGAACTCCGACTCGCGGCGGTAGAAGGCCGGGAAACGGGATGTCTGGTAGCCGACGACCGGGACCGACCTGGTCTCGAGGACCTCCAGGGTCGCGCCCATGTCCAGGATCGACTTCACGCCCGAGCACACGATCAGCACGGGCGTCGTCGCCACCACGTCGAGGTCGGCCGACACGTCCCACGTCTCGCGGGCGCCGCGGTGCACGCCGCCGAGACCGCCGGTCGCGAAGACGCGGATGCCCGCCTGGTGCGCGAGGGCCGTGGTCGAGGCCACGGTCGTCGCGCCGCTGCGGCCGAGCGCGTAGGCGGGGCCGAGGTCGCGCAGCGAGAGCTTCACGAGGTCGCCCGCGTTGCACACGCGGTCGAGCTCGGCGGTGGACAGACCGATGTGCGGCACACCGTCGAGCACGGCGATCGTCGCGGGCACCGCGCCGGCCTCCCGCACCACCTTCTCCAGGCGTGCGGCGACCGCCAGGTTGCGCGGCGCGGGCAGGCCGTGGGACAGGATGGTGCTCTCGAGCGCGACGACCGGCCGGTTCTCGGCCAGGGCGGCGGCAACTTCATCAGCGATGTGCAGCGTGGTCACGAGCGCACATCATCCCAGGTACCCTGGGCGCGTGAGCACCCAGACTCTCCCCGAGGTCGACGTACGGCCGGACGAGACGGACCAGTCCTCGGACGACACGCCGAAGATGTTCCACTACGTGCGCAAGGCGAAGATCGCCGAGAGCGCCGTGATGGGCACCCACGTGGTCGCGCTGTGCGGCGAGGTCTTCCCGGTCACGCGGTCGCCGAAGCCCGGTTCGCCGGTGTGCCCTGACTGCAAGAAGATCTACGAGGGCCTGCCTCCCGGCGGCGACGAGTAGAAGCGCGGTTTCCGCCGCCCGCCGCCTCGGCCTGGTCCGAGGCGGCGGGCGTTGCTGTCTCGAATCCGAGCGCTAACCGCGCTGCTTCTCTTCCTCGGTCTCGGGTGAGGGCTTCTGGATCGGCAGTGGCGACGTGAGCTGTGTGTCCGCCGGAGAAGGCGCCGAGTAGCCGTTACCGCCGCTCTCCTGCTTGGGCGCGGCCGCCTCGGACCGGATGCGGGACGCCGCGCGTTCCATCTCCAGTCGGCGCCACCGGCGGCGCTGACGGCGGGTCATGCGCGCGGGCCACATTTCCTGGATGGCGCTGTTGAAGTACGCGCCGATCGTGATCGCCAGGCCGATGAAGAACACGAACAGCAGGAACGCGATCGGCGTCGCCAGCGCGCCGTAGGTGTAGCCGGTGGTGGTGATCCACTGGATGTACAGGCGCAGGCCGATGGACGACAGGATGAACACCGCCATCGCCAGGATCGCGCCGGGCAGCACGCGGTGGTACGGCAGCCTTCGCGGGAGCGCGACCTTGTAGAGCAGCGACAGCGAGAGCACCAGCAGCAGCGCGACGCCGGGGTAGTAGAAGCGTCCGACCCACGTCTCGATGTAGGGCTGCCACGACGTGGGGAAGAACTGCGGCAGGACGTCCGGGCCCAGCGCCAGCACGGGCAGGCCGACCACCAGCGCGACCAGCGACACCATGTAGAGCAGCAGGGCGAAGATGCGTTGCCACAGCTCGTTGCGCACGCCGTACTGGTCGTGCGCGACCGTGATCGCGTCGACGAACGACGACATGGCCGACGAGCCCGCCCACAGCGAGATCAGGAAGCCGATGGAGACGATCTCGCCCTTGCCTGTCGAGAGGATCTCCGCGACCGTCGGCTGGATCACGCCGTTGACGACGTCCGCGCTGAAGATCGTCCGGGTGAACCCGATGATCTTCTCCTGCACCGACAGGACGATCTCGGGACCGAACCAGGTGCCGATCCAGCCCATCGAGCCGAGCACTCCGAGCAGCAGCGGAGGGAACGAGAGCGTCTGCCAGAACGCGGCTTCGGCGGCTTCTGAGAAGATGTTGCCCTGCCACGCCTTCGACAGCGTGCGCGCGAGTAGACGCAGCGGCCCCTTGCGGCCGGACCTGCGTGGTGCGTCGTTGTCGGAAGGCGAACCCATCGCAGTGACAAGCATGGTGCATACCGCCACGTTTCGCGGCATCGACGCTCGGAACAGGTAGAGTCGCAGTGCCCTCGGCCACGGTCCGCCTGAGGGTATTGCTATGTCTGACCTGCACAAATGAGGAGAAACACGTCTGTGACAGCGCCAGCAGCAACGCCGGCAGCAATGCGACCGCTGCGAGCCTGGCAGCGGCGCGCGCTGACCAAGTACCTCGCCGCCAAGCCGAAGGACTTCCTCGCCGTCGCGACCCCCGGCGCGGGCAAGACGACCTTCGGGCTCCGCGTCGCCGCCGAGCTGCTGGCCGACCGGACGATCGAGGCCGTCACGATCGTCACGCCCACCGAGCACCTCAAGCACCAGTGGGCGAAGGCCGCAGCCGAGCAGGGCATCCACATCGACTCGAACTTCCGCAACACCAACGCGATGACCTCCCGCGACTACCACGGCGTGGCCGTCACGTACGCGCAGGTGGCCGCCCATCCGACGTTGCACCGCGTGCGCACCGAGAACCGCAAGACGCTCGTGCTGCTCGACGAGGTGCACCACGGAGGCGACGCGAAGTCGTGGGGTGACGCGATCCGTGAGGCGTTCACGCCCGCGGTGCGCCGTCTGTGCCTCACGGGCACGCCGTTCCGGTCCGACGACTCGCCGATCCCGTTCGTGCAGTACGAGGAGAGCAACGGCGGCTTCAAGACGTCCAAGGCGGACCACACCTACGGCTACTCCGACGCGCTGCGCGACGGCGTGGTCCGGCCCGTGTTGTTCCTGGCGTACACGGGTGAGGCGTCGTGGCGGACCAGCGCGGGCGAGGAGTACACCGCACGACTGGGTGAACCGCTGACCCAGGAGCAGACCTCGCGGGCCTGGCGCACGGCACTGGACCCGGCAGGCGACTGGATGGCGTCGGTCCTGCGCGCCGCAGACCAGCGGCTCACGCAGAAGCGCCAGAACGGCCTGCCCGACGCCGGCGGCCTGGTGATCGCGACCGACCAGACCGTCGCGAAGGCCTACGCGCAGGTGCTCGAACGCGTCACGGGCCAGATCCCCACGCTCGTGCTCTCGGACGACCCGAAGGCGTCCGGCAAGATCGCCGAGTTCGCCTCCACGAACGAGCGCTGGATGATCGCCGTCCGGATGGTGTCCGAGGGTGTCGACGTGCCGCGGCTCGCCGTCGGCGTGTACGCGACGTCGTCGTCGACCCCGCTGTTCTTCGCCCAGGCCGTCGGGCGCTTCGTGCGCAACCGGAAGCCCGGCGAGACCGCCACGGTGTTCCTGCCGTCCGTGCCGGTGCTGCTCCAGCTCGCGTCGGAGCTGGAAGCGGAACGCGACCACGTCCTCGGCAAGCCGCACCGCGAGAAGGACGGCTGGGACGACGAGCTCATGGCCGCGGCCAACCAGGCCAAGGACGAGCCCGGTGAGGACGAGCGCGCGTTCACGGCCCTGGGCACGACCGCCGAGCTCGACCAGGTGATCTTCGACGGGTCGTCGTTCGGCGCCCCGACCCACGCGGGTTCCGAGGAGGAGCAGGAGTACCTCGGCCTGCCCGGCCTGCTGGAGCCCGACCAGGTGCGGACCCTGCTGCTGCAGCGGCAGGAGGAGCAGATGGCGATCGCCGCCAAACGCCCCAAGCCCGAGGCCCCGGTGCGCGAGGCACGGCCCGTGGGCGTGCAGGAACGCCTCACGTCACTGCGCAAGGAGCTCAACACCCTCGTCGCGATGCACCACCACCGCACGAAGAAGCCGCACGGCAAGATCCACAACTCGTTGCGCGAGTACTGCGGTGGGCCGCCGACCGCGATGGCCACCATCGAACAGCTCGAGGAACGGATCGCGACCCTGCGCTCCTGGTGACCGATGTGTCAGACGCGGGTGACGGCGACGGCCAACGTCGCGTAGCGCTGCGTGAACCGCCCGCCGATCGCGTCGATGGCGCCGCCGACGTCGGTGAGGAGCTCGGTGACCTGCTCGGGGGCGAGCACGGCCATCGGGCTCATCGTGAGCATGAGGTCGGTGTACTCGGCGGTCGTGTAGCTCTGCTCCCAGGTCGCCGACCACTGTTCGGCGCCGGAGAACGCGCCCGTGCCGACGAACGCCTCGCCGGTCTTCACGCAGCCCGCCCGGTACGCCTCGAACGCCTCTTCGTAGGAGTGCCCGACGCGGTACGGGATCTGCGGCGCCACCTTCTCGTACGCCGCGACGAACGCGTCGGCGATCGGCTCCGGCGTCCCGAACACGTGCCACAACCCCACGAACACCCCGCCGGGCCGCAGCACGCGCGCGGCCTGCGGTGGACCCGCCTCGGCGTCGACCCAGTGCCACGACTGCCCGGCGACGACGGCGTCGAACACCCTGCCCGCCGGGTCCCAGGTCTCGAACTTGGACACCTCGACCGGCACACCCGAGCCGCGGGCGAACTCGGCCATCCGCTCGTCGTGCTCCACGCCCAGCACGTCCAGGCCGGCCGCCTGGAGCTGTCGCGACAGCACGCCGGTGCCGCAGCCGACCTCGACGATCCGCGGCCCGGGACTCGCGGCGACGATCTTGCCGACCAGCTCCTCCGGGTACGCCGGACGGGTGCGGTCGTAGCGCGCCGCCTCGGCGCCGAACGAGCCCGCCAGCCTTTCGGCGGCTTCCTTGTCGACGGTCATGCACCCAACCTAGGGGTGTCCAGCAGGTAGCCGTCGAGTGTTCGCCGCAGGCGATATCCGATATATCGCCGTGGGAATCGGTAGCGCGGTGGTAACGCTCTCACGACTCTCAGTGACTAAATTTCGCCAGGGTTACCGCATCGTTGCGACTTAATCGATCCAGTGTGGTTCCGGTCACGCATATGTCAGGCATACGTTGTGCGCCACAACATTCTCTGTGACACAGCGCAGTGAAAGGGATGGCGGATGCGCAGCAAGACTCTCGCTTCCATCGCCGTGACCGCGGGCCTCGCCCTGGCAGTCTCGGCGTGCGGCGCCAACACGTCCTCCGGCACCGGAGGCAGCACCGAAACGAACTCTGGCAGCGGCAATGGCGCGAAGGTCGGCGTGATCCTTCCTGAGACCGCCTCCTCCGCTCGCTGGGAGGGCTTCGACAAGCCCCTCCTCGAGGCCGCTCTGAAGGCCGAGGGCCTCGTCCCCGACATTCAGAACGCCCAGGGCGACGTCCAGAAGTTCAGCACCCTGGCCGACGGCATGATCAACGCCGGCGTCAAGGTCCTGATCATCGCCACGCCCAACAGCGAGGTCGGTGCGTCTGTCGCCAAGAAGGCGCAGGCCCAGGGCATCCAGGTCATCGACTACGACCGCCTGAACACCGGTGGCTCCTCGTCGTACTACGTGTCCTTCGACAACGTGAAGGTCGGCGAGCTGCAGGGCCAGGGCCTGGCCGACGCGCTCAAGGACAAGCCGCAGGGCGCGAACGTCATCGAGATCGAGGGCGCGCCGACGGACAACAACGCCACGCTCTTCGCGGACGGCCAGAAGAAGATCCTCAAGCCGCTCTACGACTCGGGCAAGCTCAAGCTGGTCCAGTCCCAGCCGATCGACAACTGGGACAACCAGAAGGGTGGCCAGGTCTTCGAGCAGATCCTGACCAGCAACGGCGGCAAGGTGGACGGCGTCGTCGCCGCCAACGACGGCCTCGCCGGCGCTGTGATCACGGTCCTCAAGAAGGTCGGCCTCAACGGCAAGGTCCCCGTCACCGGTCAGGACGCCACCCCGGACGGCCTGCAGGCCGTGCTCCGCGGCGACCAGTACATGACGGTCTTCAAGCCGATCAAGGAAGAGGCCGAGGCCGCCGCGAAGCTCGCCGGTCTGCTGGCCAAGGGCGACACCGCCGGTGCCGACAAGCTGGCCTCGGGCGTCACGAAGGACACCAAGGGCAACCGCGACGTCAAGTCCGTGCTGCTCACGTCCCAGCTGATCACCAAGGACAAGGTCAAGACCGTCGTCGACGCCGCCTTCGTCAAGGCAGCTGAGATCTGCGTGGCCGACACCCAGGCCGCCTGCACCGAGCTCGGCATCAAGTAACACCGCTCGCGACGAGGGCGGGGTGCGCGTGAAGCCGCACCCCGCTCTCGCCGCGTGGTAACCACGGAGGAAACCCCAGTGAGCGAGCCGATTCTCGAGCTGCGCGGCATCAACAAGAGCTTCGGTCCCGTGCACGTCCTGCACGACATCGACCTCGACGTCAACCCCGGTGAGGTCACTGCCCTCGTCGGCGACAACGGCGCAGGCAAGTCCACGCTGGTCAAGTGCATTGCGGGCATCCACCCGACCGACTCGGGCGAGGTCCGGTTCGCCGGCGAACCGGTGCACATCAAGGGTCCGCGCGACGCCGCGGAGCTCGGGATCGAGGTCGTCTACCAGGACCTCGCGCTGGCCGACAACCTCGACATCGTCCAGAACATGTTCCTCGGCCGTGAGCGCACCAAGGGTGGTCTGCTCGACGAGACGGACATGGAGCAGGCGGCGCGCAAGACGCTGGCCTCGCTGTCCGTGCGGACGGTCAAGTCGGTGCGCACGCAGGTCTCGTCGCTGTCCGGCGGCCAGCGCCAGACCGTCGCGATCGCCAAGGCCGTGCTGTGGAACAGCAAGGTCGTGCTGCTCGACGAGCCCACCGCGGCACTCGGCGTCGCGCAGACGCGGCAGGTGCTCGACCTGGTCCGCCGTCTCGCGGAGCAGGGGCTGGGGGTCGTCCTGATCAGCCACAACATGAACGACGTCTTCGAGGTCGCCGACAAGATCGCGTGCCTCTACCTCGGACGCATGGCCGCGGTCGTGGGGTCCAAGGACGTCACGCACGGCCAGGTGGTCGAGCTGATCACCGCCGGGCGTTCCGGTGACCTGGGCATCGCCCGCCCCGAGGCGGCGACGATCTGATGAGTTCCGAAGAGGCGAGCATGACCGACACCACCGAAACGCACGACGCGGAGGCCACCCCGCAGGGTGCGATCTCCGACTTCGGCATCGACACGACGTCCCAGTCCACGGGCGAAGCGGTGCGCGACTACTGGGCCAGGGTCCGCGGAGGCGAGCTCGGCTCGCTGCCCGCGCTGCTCGGCCTCGTCGTCCTGCTCGTCGTGTTCAGCTCGTTGTCCGACACGTTCTTCACCCTCGGCAACCTCGCGAACCTGCTCCAGCAGGGCGCCAGCATCACCATCATCGCGATGGGCCTGGTGTTCGTGCTGCTGCTCGGCGAGATCGACCTGTCCGCCGGTACCGCGTCCGGTGTGACGGCAGCGGTGATGGCACTGCACCTCATCCACAACGGCAACCTGCTCGGCGGCATGGGCGACACGGTGTTCTACGTGTTCTGCGGCCTGCTGGTGCTGGCGATCGTGCTCGCCGCCGTGATGAAGATCTGGGCCGGTGTGGCGCTCTCGGGCGTGGCGCTGGTGATCGCCGCGGTCGGCATCCCCGCCAACGCCTGGCTCGAGATGCTGCTCGCGGTCTGCGTCGGCGCGGCCATCGGCTGCATCACCGGCTTCCTGGTCGCGAAGGTCGGCATCCCCTCGTTCGTCGTGACCCTGGCGCTGTTCCTCGTCTGGGGCGGTGTCGTGCTGCAGCTCATCGGCCAGGGCGGCACGCTCGGCCTGCGTGACGACACGATCTTCAACGTCGCCAACGGCAACCTGAACCCCATCGCCTCGTGGGTGCTGTTCATCGTCGCCGTCGGCGGTTACGCGGCCGTCGTGCTCGCGCGGCACTTCTCCCGCCTGCGCAAGGGACTCGTGGCCCAGCCCACCTCGCTGGTGCTGGCCAAGATCGGTGCCCTCGCGCTGCTGGCCGCGGTCATCACCTACGCGCTCTCGCTGAACCGGGCCCCGAGCACGCTGGTCATCATCGAGGGCGTGCCGTACGTGGTGCCGCTCGTGCTCGTGCTGCTGGTGATCGGCACCTTCGTGCTCGACCGCACCAGCTACGGCCGGCACCTCTACGCGGTCGGTGGCAACAAGGAGGCCGCTCGCCGCGCCGGTATCAACGTCGAGCGCATCCGGATGAGCGTCTTCGTGATCGCCTCCTCGGCGGCCGCGATCGGCGCGATCGTGTACTCGTCCAAGGTCGGTTCCGTGGACCCGAACGCCGGCGCCGGCAACACGCTGCTGCTGTCGGTCGGTGCGGCCGTCATCGGTGGCACGTCGCTGTTCGGCGGCAAGGGCCGGCTGCGTGACGCCGTCATCGGTGGCGCGGTGCTCGCGATCATCCAGAACGGCATGGGCCTGCTCAAGCAGCCCGCCGCCGTCGTGTTCATCGTGACCGGCCTGGTCCTGCTGCTCGCCGCGAGCGTCGACGCGTTGTCCCGCCGCCGGGCGGCCACCGCGGCTCGATGACGCGGTGACGGGACCCACGTCCGGCACCCGTCCCGACGAGATCCGCAGGCACAACAGGACGGCGCTGCTGCGCCGCCTGCACGTCGACGGACCGTCCACCAGGGCGTCGCTCGCGGCTGAGCTCGGACTCAACCGCAGCACGATCAAGGCCCTGGTGGACGGCCTCGCCGAAGCCGGTGTGGTCGCTGAACGCGTGCCCGCTCTGCGCAGCGGAGCGGGCCGTCCGTCCCTGCTGGTACTGCCCCAGCCGCACGCCGCCGTCGTCATCGCGATCGACGTCCGCGTCGAGCACGTGGCGATGGGGTTCGTCGGCCTCGGAGGGGAGATCCTCGGGCGGGACAGCTGGAACCTGCACCGGACGCGTGATCCGGGGGAGGTCATCACGCACATCGTCGAGTCGGCGCGCCTCATGGCCGACGACCTCGACGCCACCGCGGTCGGGGTGGGTGTCTCGGTGCCCGGCGTCGTGCGACGCGCCGACGGGCACGTCCACGAGGCGCCCAACCTGCACTGGACCGGTGTCGCGCTCGGCAAGCGCCTGGAGGCGGTGCTGAAGCTGCCGGTCCAGGTCGGCAACGACGCGGAACTGGGGGCCTTGGCCGAGCACGTGCGCGGCGCCGCACGGGAGTCCTCGGACATGGTCTACATCTCCGCGGACGTCGGCGTCGGCGGGGGAGTGATCCTGTCCGGGCAACCGTTGCGCGGGTCCGCCGGCTACGTCGGCGAGCTCGGGCACATGGTGGTCAACCCGCGCGGCCTGAGGTGCTACTGCGGCTGCGACGGCTGCTGGGAGACCGAGGTCGGCGAACCGGCGCTGTGCCGGGCTCTGGGCCTGCCCGACGACGCTCCGCGCGGTGCTGTCGTCGCGGCGTTGAGGGCACTCGACGACCCGTCGGTGCTCGACGAGTTCGCCGGCTGGCTCGCACTGGGGCTCGCGAACATCGTCAACGTCCTCGGCCCCGAGCTGGTCGTGCTCGGCGACCTCTACACGGCGCTGCCGCAGTCCGTCGTCGACTCGGTCAGCGAGGCCGTGCAACGGCGGAGCATGGTCTCCCGCGCGGTCGGCGGGACCCGAGTGGTGACCTCACCCCTGGGGCGCGACGCGAAGCTCGTCGGCGCCGCGGAACTGGCCTTCGAACCGGTCCTCGACGCCATCTAGAACACCCCGGAAAAGCGAAGGGGGCGGAGATCCTCGCGGATCTCCGCCCCGAGCGGCTAGGTGGGGTGGAAGTCAGCCCTGCTGAATCTCAGCAGCGAGTTCGCGCAATTTCTCACTGTGCGCCCGGGCGTGGTGCCCGCAGAACAGCAGCTCGCCCCCGGACGGGAGCAAAGCGCGAACCTGGGCAGCAGCCCCGCAGCGGTCGCAGCGGTCGGCAGCGGTCAACTCGGGGCGGGTGAGTGCTGCAGTCATGATGAATCTCCCTCCGTCCCGGCAACGGAACTGAAGTGTTCCGGTGCCCTCTTACCAAGCTGCGACCACAGCGCCCCTGGCAGGTGCGCGGTGCTCGCTGGCTCCACTCTGACAGACGTTTTGGCGATAGTCAGTGTTCCCGTGTGCGTGGCGACTCGCGTCACTATGCGATTTACCCGCCTGCAGCAGAACTACACATGTGTTCGCCACCGGTTCACAGTCTTGACACGCACGCTGAGCAACCGGAAACCCGCTGGTGGAGCAGCAGGTTCGGGCCATCCGGTCGGTTGCGTGCGACCGGGAGTGTGATATCGGTTGCCCTTGTCCGCCCGCAGCGAACAGGTCACGAACGTCCCACGATTCGGACGCGGAACCGTGATCATTCAGCTCGCGAGGGCCGCGCTGATGGCTCGTGCGGCGTGTCCCACGGCCTCTTTCAGGGCCGTGGCGCTGCGACCGTTGCCGAGCACCGCGGAGACGGTACCGATGACGCCGCTGGACGGCACGCGCACCGGAGAGCTCACGAACTCCATGCTCGCCGGCACCGTCGAGCCCGGCCTCAGCCGGACCACGTCCTCGGCCCGCACGATGCTCGCCGCGGCGACCAGCACCCGGTCCCGCCGCGGCACCGTGAGGATCGTCGACGTCCGGGTCGTCGCCGACAGCGCCCGCAACGGCTGCCGTGCCACCCGCAGCACGCCGGGGGCGGGTTCCCAGGCCTGCCCGAACCGGAACACCTGCACGCCGACGCGGTAGCGGCCACGCACGTTCTCCACCGCGCCGAGGGCCTCCAGCTGCTCCAGCAGGCGGTGCACCGTCGTCTTCGGCATCTCGCAGCGCTCGGCCAGCTGCGAGAGCCCCAGCTCGCCCTCGTCCGTCAGCCTGTCCAGCAGTGAGAAAGCGCCTTCGAGCACGGACCTGCCCATGTCTCCCCCTCGTTCCGGTGTACGGAACAGATGCTGGCGGGGACGGCCCGGCGGCACATGAGTACAGGGGTACTCAGTTCCGGAAACACGAAAGCCCCGCACCGAACCGGTGCGGGGCTTTGTGCGTATGACTCGGTAAGACCTAGTCGAGGTAGTCGCGCAGGACCTGCGAGCGCGACGGGTGGCGGAGCTTCGACATGGTCTTCGACTCGATCTGGCGGATGCGCTCACGCGTGACGCCGTAGACCTGGCCGATCTCGTCCAGGGTGCGCGGCTGGCCGTCGGTGAGGCCGAAGCGCAGCCGGACGACGCCCGCCTCGCGCTCGGACAGCGTCGCGAGCACGGACTGCAGCTGGTCCTGCAGGAGCGTGAACGAGACGGCGTCGACGGCGACGACGGCTTCGGAGTCCTCGATGAAGTCGCCGAGCTGGCTGTCGCCCTCGTCACCGATCGTCTGGTCCAGCGAGATGGGCTCACGCGCGTACTGCTGGATCTCCAGCACCTTCTCGGGCGTGATGTCCATTTCCTTGGCGAGCTCCTCCGGGGTGGGCTCGCGGCCCAGGTCCTGGAGCAGTTCGCGCTGGATGCGACCGAGCTTGTTGATGACCTCGACCATGTGCACCGGGATGCGGATGGTGCGGGCCTGGTCGGCCATCGCGCGGGTGATCGCCTGACGGATCCACCAGGTGGCGTACGTGGAGAACTTGTAGCCCTTGGTGTAGTCGAACTTCTCGACGGCGCGGATCAGACCCAGGTTGCCCTCCTGGATCAGGTCCAGGAACGCCATGCCACGGCCGGTGTAGCGCTTGGCCAGCGACACGACGAGACGGAGGTTCGCCTCGAGCAGGTGGTTCTTGGCGCGCTCGCCGTCACGGACGATCCAGCGCAGGTCGCGGCGCAGCTGCGGCGTGAGCTTCTCCGCTTCCTCCTCGGAACGGCGCACGCGCTCGGCGGCGTAGAGACCCGCCTCGATGCGCTTGGCGAGCTCGACCTCCTCCTCGGCGTTGAGGAGGGCGACCTTGCCGATCTGCTTGAGGTAGGCGCGGACCGAGTCGGCGGAGGCGGTGAGCTCCGCGTCCTTGCGCGCCTGGCGCAGGGCCTCGGACTCCTCCTCGTCCCAGACGAAGTCCCCGTCCTGCTTGGGGTCCTCCGCCTGCTCGGGCTCGTCGACGACCGGCTCGTCGACGATCTCGACGTCTTCCAGGTCCTCGGCGCCCGGAGCGCCTTCCATGTCCTCGGGGTCTTCGCCGTTCTTGGCGGTGCCCTTCGCGGCAGGATCGGCCTTGCCGGCCGTCTTGCGCGGGGCCTTGGCGGCGGCGGGCTTCTTCGCTGCCGCAGCGGTCGTCTTGCGCTTCGGCTTCTCCTCGGCCTCGCCGGCCGCCGTCGCCTTGGTCGTCTTGGCGGCGCTCGCGGCGGAGCTGGAGCGTCGGGTTGCGGTTTCTGCGGCTGCCACGTACGCCCTTTCGCGACGGTCGTTCAAAGGCGGACCAGAGGGCGCGAAACCTCGGTCGCCAGAGTTCAGGGGATCTCCCCGCCGATCTTGCTTGGCGGGTGTGCGTTCCATTGTAACGACGTCCGTGACGCGGTGTTGCGCCCCGAGGTGCTTCGGGGCGCTCTCACCTGCGTTCTCGCAGCTAGATCGAGTCGGACACGTTTCGGTGTCGAACGCTCATCAGGGCCTGACGCCGTGCGCGGCGGCCCATGCGGCGCCGACGATGCCCGCGTCGTTCTTCAGTGCGGCGGCGACTACTTCAGTGCGCACCTTGAGCAACGGCAACCACTTGTGTGCCTTCTTGCTCACGCCGCCACCGGCGATGACGAGGTCCGGCCAGATGAGGTCCTCGAGCACGTTGATGTACCGCGTGACCCTGGGCGTCCACTCCTCCCAGGACAGGTCCTTCTCCTCCTTCACGGAGGCGGCCGCGCGCGACTCGGCGTCGTGCCCGTCGACCTGGAGGTGGCCGAACTCGGTGTTCGGGACCAGCTTGCCGTCGAGGAACACGGCGCTGCCGATGCCCGTGCCGAACGTCAGCAGGACCACGGTGCCGTTCTTGCCCACGCCGGCGCCGAACGACATCTCCGCGATGCCGGCCGCGTCCGCGTCGTTCATCACGACGATGTCCTCGGGCTTGCGCTTGAGACGCTCGGCGAAGAGCGTCTGGGCGTCGCAGTTGATCCAGCCCTTGTCCACGTTCGCGGCGCTGAGCGCGACACCGTGCTTGACCACGCACGGCAGCGTGATGCCCACCGGACCGTCCCACTGGAACTTCTCGACGATCTCCGCGACGACGTCCGCCACCGCCTCCGGTGTCGAAGGCTGGGGCGTGGGGATCCGCATGCGTTCGCCGTCCAGTGCCCCTGCTTCGAGGTCGACCAGGCCGCCCTTCACGCCGGAGCCGCCGATGTCCACACCGAACCCGCGGGTGATGCCCATCCCCGTGGTCCTTCCTACTCGATCCTGCTTGCTTCGATTCAGTACACGTGGTGCGCAGACATTAGCCTGACGTTGTCCGATAGTCCCGTGCTAGTGACGCAGGAGGGAACCGGTCGTGTTCGATCCCCGGCCGCTCGTCGACATAGCCACAGCCGTCGGACGGGAAGCAGGCGCACTTGTTCAGCGCATGCGCGCTTCCGCCGTCGTCTCGTTCGACACCAAGAGCACCTCGACGGACGTGGTGACCGCCGCGGACCGCGCCTCAGAACAACTCGTCCGGACGCGTCTGTCCGAGTTGCGCCCCGGTGAACCGGTGCTCGGCGAGGAGGAGGGCGCCCCTGACGGCCGCGCCGGCGCCGAAGGGCTCACCTGGGTCGTTGACCCCATCGACGGCACCGTGAACTACCTGTACGGGATCCCCTGGTACTCGGTGTCGATCGCGGCACAGCTCGACGGCGAGTCCGTGGCGGGCGCGGTGTTCGAGCCCGCGACCGGCCGCATGTGGACCGCCGCGCGCGGGTACGGCTCGTTCCTGGACGGCACGCCGTTGCGCGTGTCCTCGACCTCCGACCTGTCCCTCTCGCTGCTCGGGTACGGGTTCGCCTACCGGCCCGAGCGGCGTCAGCGCCAGGCCGACGCGTGGGCGCGGATGTCGGCTCGGGTGCGCGACCTGCGCCGGGCCGGCGCGGCGTCGCTGGACCTCTGCTCGGTGGCGGCCGGACGGCTCGACGCCTACACCGAGCACGGCCTCGGGCGGTGGGACTGGGCGGCCGGCGGGCTGATCGCCGCGGAGGCCGGCGCGGTCGTGCGGCTGCCCGGTTCGTCGCCCGAACTGGGGGAGGACGCGACGTTCGCTGCGACCCCCGGCATCGCCGACGCCCTGTACGGCGCGCTCGTCGAGTCGGGCTACGGCAAGGTCTGAAACCCCAGGTCAGAGCGCTAATATATCGGTTGTGCAAAAGACGTTTGCGGTCGTCCGCAAACGTCTTTTGCATAAGGGTCTGATTCGAGGTCGACCAGTCAACGTCGGGTGTTGACGAATCAACGTCGGATCGCGGGCTGTCCGGTCAGCCTCGAGAGCAGTGCGACGACCTCGCCGACGTCCGGGACGTGGAGCAGTTCGGCCACCGTCCCGTTGCCGAAACCGTCCGGCGCGACCCGTCCGTCGAGCCGGACGTGGCCGGAGCCGTCGGGTTCCTCGTCGAACGAGAGCCGGTCGATCTCGGTGAGTCGCACGGACCGCGCTCGCCGGCCAGGGACGGACAGGACGCGTTGGTCGGTGACGTAGTAGGTCGTGCGGTGCAACGTGAACCGGCGCCAGAGGAACGGCTCGGCGAGACCGAGCAGGCCGAGCGTCGCGAACCCCGCGCACACGCCGAGCACGTCGGACCAGCTGTCGAGGTACCCGGCCCACTCGTGCGCCGCGCCGGCCACCGCGAGGGTGAGCAGGATCAGGACGGCGTGGAACTTCAGGCTGAACCGGATCCAGCGCAGGTCCGGACGCGTGAACACCGCGCGTCTGACCGGTCTTCCCCGCCAGAGGACGTGCTCGTCCGGAAGAAGATCTACCCCCATGCCCGCAAGGTATCGGAACGGAGGGTCAGCAGGTCACGTCGCGGGCGGCGGCCAGGTTGTCGGCGTTCAGCGTCGGCGGGGTGGCCGCGGCGACCTGGCCCCCCTGCTGCGCCGGCTGCTGCGCCGCCCACTCGCTGAGCTGGTCGAGCACCTTGCGGGCGCCGCTGTTCGGCTTGACCTCGTCGAACTTCTTGCCGATCGCGACGTCGACGGTCGCGTCCTGGCGGTCGTCGCGCACGAGTTCCAGGCACGGCTCCAGCAGCGACAACGTCCTCGCGGCGCCCGCGCCCGGCGCGCCGAAGCGCAGCTGACCGCGGCAGTTCATGTCGCCCGCCGGGTAGATCGGGTCGTTGCCGGGATCGGCCGCCTGCTTGAGGCCGAGCTCGGTGAACATCGTCGCCACGGCCTTGGCGTGGTTGCGCTGCGTCGAGGCGTTCATCGCCTTGAAGTTCACGTCGCCGACCGGCACCGGGTTCGTGCGGTCCAGTGCGTCGTGCTCCAGCACCGTGCCCAGCGCGGGCGGCGGCGGGGTCGAGGGCGCCGCGGGATCGGCCGGAGCCGATGCCGACGCCGCCACGTTGCCGGGCGCGTTGCACCTGATCGCCGCGTCCACGTCGCTCGCGTTGCCGAGCACCTTCACCCACACGAACACGGAACTGACCAACAGCACCGCGAACAGGACGAGCGCGGGCACGGGCCGACGCCTCTTGTAAGGCGTCAAGCTTCCCGATGCGGATCCCACGTTCGAAGCCCTCCCCGTGATCCGTCCCCTGAATCAGCCTAGGCCCAACCCGGCTGATGCGCGCCCTGACGGGCGTGACCCACTGCACCGGCCTGATCGCTCACAGTCAGGACGGTACCGGCCCGGCGTCAGGTTGCACGCCGGAGCACGCGTGCTCTCGCACAGGGTATCGGTCCAGCGTAGAAAGGTTGTGTCACCCGTCCGGTCGGTAAGGGGTAACCCGATGTGGAGGCACTCGGGCAATGAGCTACCCTCTGCGCGCTCCGCACACATTTCGATCAAGCCGACGGTCACGTCAAGGGGGTTGGCTTGCCCGCCGGGTGTGGGAGACCTACGTCACCTTGACGTGGGGCACAAAAGAGGTCGCTGGAGCGTTAACCAGCGACACGAACAGTCTCCGTAGACCGCAGGGGTGAAGAAGATGGCGACCGACTACGACGCGCCGCGTCGCAGCGAGGCGGACGAACTCGCTGAGGACTCCCTCGAGGAGTTGAAAGCCCGGCGGAACGAGACGCAGTCCGGCGTCGTCGACGTCGACGAGGACGCGAGCGCGGAGAACTTCGAGCTTCCGGGCGCCGACCTGTCCGGTGAGGAGCTGACCTTCAAGGTCCTGCCCAAGCAGGCCGACGAGTTCACGTGCTCGAAGTGCTTCCTGGTGCACCACCGCAGCAGGCTCGCCGAGGACAACGGCGGCACGTACATCTGCCGCGACTGCGCCTGATCCGCATCAGCACCAGTCCGCCGAAGAAAAACTGGGCGCTCACCCTCACGGGTGGCGCCCAGTTGTGTTTCTCAGGATTTGATCGCGGCGGCGAGCGCCTCGGGGTGCCGGGTGCTGATCACCCAGTAGGGCGTCGGGTCCTCCGGGTCTGTCACGTGCACCCGCACGAGCGGCTTGACCCAGCCCCGGTGCACGACGAACGCGGCGGGGTCGAGGTCGCGGCCCATGACCCGGCGGCGGTCCTCGGGGGCGATGACCTCGACGGCGCCGAGCAGCTCCAGCGGGATGTGCGCGTCACCGGCGCGCAGCTCGCCGTCGGCGACCTCCACCTTCGTCGAGCTCATCTTCACGATCAGCGCGACCGTCAGCGGCAGCAGGATCACGTACGGCAGCCACGAGCGGACGCCGGGGAAGCCCATGTGCACCTCGGCGGCCAGCAGCGCGGCCGCGAGCAGCGGCAGCGGCCAGATCCACCACGTCACGTACAGGCGTTCGCGGAAGGTCGTAGTGGCGGTCACGGCAGTCTCACTCACGTCGTCAGGGTAATCTCGGCCGCCGTGTCCAGCGTCGAGGTGTTGCTGACCCGGCTCGATCCGGGGGTTCCCGCGCCCGCCTACGCCCGCTACGGCGACGCGGGGGCGGATCTGGTCACCACGTCGGACGTGGTCATTCCACCAGGAGAGCGCGCCGTCGTCGGCACCGGTGTCGCCATCGCGCTGCCGGACGGGTACGCGGGCTTCGTCCACCCCAGGTCGGGACTGGCCGCGCGGGTCGGGCTGAGCGTCGTGAACACACCCGGCACGATCGACTCGGGCTACCGCGGTGAGATCCGCGTTTGCCTCGTGAACCATGATCTCCGGGAGCCGATCGCGCTGTCGCGCGGGGACCGGATCGCCCAGCTCGTCGTGCAACGCGTCGAGCACGCGGTGTTCCGCGAGGTCACCGAGTTGCCGGAGACGGAACGCGGTGCGGGAGGCTATGGCTCGACCGGAGGGCACGTGGTGCTCGCCCGGATGAAGGCGGAGGGGTAGGGGCATGTTCGGAAGGCGCCGCAAGCGCGGTCGTCACTCCTCGGGGGCGGTCGAGACCGGTTCCGAGCACGACGAGGTCTTCGACGACGTCGACGGCCCGTGGGACTCGACGGTCGCGCCCCACGACGACGTGGAACGGCTCGACCTGGGCTCGGTGCAGCTGCCGATGCCGGCCGAGGCCCAGCTCCAGGTCGAGATGGACCAGCAGAACGGTTCCGTGCGCGCCGTGCACGTCCTCACGTCCGTCGGCCAGCTCACGGTCAGCGCGTTCGCCGCGCCGAAGTCGGGCGGCCTGTGGCGCGAGGTCGGTGCCGAGCTGATCGACGGCCTCAAGGAGGACGGCGCCCGCATCAACCGCGAGAACGGCGAGTGGGGCGAGGAGATCACCGCGCGCAACCAGGGCGTGCAGATCCTGTTCGTCGGCGTCGACGGTCCGCGCTGGATGCTGCGCGGTGTCGCGGCGGGCCCCGAGGAGCACTTCGAGCAGAACTCGCAGGCGTTGCGCGAGATGCTGCGCGGCACCGTGGTCGTGCGCGGCGAGCAGCCCATGCCGCCCCGCACCCCGCTACCGGTCGAGCTGCCGGAGGCGATCGCCCGGCACATCCAGCAGCAGGGCTAACGCGCCTGCTGCCACGCCTGCACCGCACGCCCCAGAGCGTGCGGGTAGGCGTCCAGCGTCGTCGTGACGAGCACGGCGCGGGGCAGGGCTTCCGCCCACGCCCGCGCGACCTCGATCGGGTGCACCGGGTCGTCGGTGCACCCGACGATCCCCGTCGGCACGTCCAGCGTCTTCAGCTCGTCGAGCGTCGGCGCGAGCGACTCGGCGGCTTCCTCGAGGTGCGGCACGAGCTCGTCGCCGTAGCCGCGCCAGGCCCTCGTCAGCTCGTCGTGCAGCCAGCCGGTCGTGCCGGCCAGCGCCGCCGTGAGCCCTTGGGACCGGACGGTCTCCGCGCTCGCCCTGGCCGCGAGCGCCGCCGGTGCGTCGTCCGGAGAACCGGTCCACGCGGGCAGTGCGAGAACCAGGCCCGCGCACCGGTCCGGGTTGGCCACCGCCCACCGCGCGGCGACGTGCGCGCCCAGCGAGACACCACCCACCACGATCGGGTGGCCTGCGCGGGCATTGTCGAGAGCCGTCAACCGTTCACTGAGTGTGCGGACACGTGGTGCGGCGAGAACGGCACCGACCTGCGACAACGGCTCGGTGAACACGGATCGGACGAACACCTCGTCAGAGGCGGTTCCGGGCAGCAGGAGCACGGTCTCGGCAGGCACACCCGGGATTGTCGTCGCCCGTGCGTACCCTCACTGTCAGACGGTCCACACCACGGGGCCACCTGAGCAATGCAGGAGTCGGGGATGAGCGGCTATTGGCGCCGCTTGGTGCGTCGCTTGACCAGCGACGTCGCCGAGCTCGACGCGGACGACCTCTCGCGAAAAGCGGAGGCCGTCGGCGCGGTGAAGGCCTGCGACTGCAAGTCCGGTGAGGAGGTCACCGTCCTCGGAAGGCTCCGCAGCGTGGAGCTCTGCCCCCGGGACGCGGCCGCCACCCTGGAAGCCGAGCTCTACGACGGCACCGAGGGCGTCACCCTCGTCTGGCTCGGCCGCCGTCGCATCGCGGGAATCGAGCCTGGTCGGACGATCAAGGCACGAGGCCGCATCGCCGTGCGCGACGGGCGCAAGGTGCTCTACAACCCCTACTACGAGTTGCAGAACGCTTCATGACATCAGTCAAGACCGAAGAAAAGCAGCCCACCGTCCTCGAACAGATGGGCGGCGTGAGCGGAATGCTCTACTCGTCGCTGCCCGTCCTCGTCTTCGTGATCGTCAACTTCGCGACCAAGAACCTGATGGCCGCGATCATCAGCTCGCTCGCCGCCGCCGTCGTCATCGGCGTCGTCCTCGCCCTGCGCAAGGGCACTATCCAACCCGCGATCTCCGCCGTCCTCGGCGTGGGCGTCGCGGCGTTCATCGCCTACAAGACCGGCGAGGCCAAGGGTTTCTTCCTCTTCGGCATCTGGCAGAGCGTCGTGTACGGCAGCGCGTTCCTGCTGTCGATCATCGTGCGCTGGCCGCTCGCCGGCGTGCTCTGGACGTTCCTCAACGGCAGAGACCGCTCCTGGCGCGACGACAAGGCCTCGGTCCGCGACTACGACATCGCGACCTTCGTGTGGGCCCTCGTCTTCTTCGCCCGCTTCGCCGTCCAGCGCTGGCTCTACGACGAGGACCAGGTCGGCTGGCTCGCCGTCGCCCGCCTCGGCATGGGCTACCCGCTGATGGCCGTCGCGCTGCTCGCCACCGTCTGGGCGGTCCGCCGCGCGGACAAGCGCCTCAAGGCGGCGGAGGAGGCGGCTGAGGCCAAGGCCGCGGCGGCCGTCGAGGCGGAGACCGACGCCGTGCTCGCCCGCACCGCGGACGACCTGCTCACCCCGGACATGGACGAGCTCAAGCGCGTCGTCGACGCCGAGTCCCGCGACAAGTCCAGAGACTGACCCGCTCCACACCCTCGCGGCCGGCGCCTCTTCGTTGAGGTGCCGGCCGCGAGGCGTTTCACCGACGGAGGCGTCGGTCAGGACGGGCCGAGCACCGTGCGCAGCTCGTCGCGTCCCGTCACGCCGAGAATCCCGTAGACCGCGTACAGGTGGTTGTCGACCGTGCGCTTGGACGTGTGCAGCCGCGTGGCGATCTGCTGGTTGGTGAGCCCGGACGTCGCGAGGCGGGCGACCTCGGTCTGGCGCCGGGTGAGGTGGGGGAGGTCGCCGGTGTGCAGGGCCGGGGTGTGGACGCCGTCGAAGTCGCGCATCAGCAGGGCCTGGCGGGCGGAGGCCTGGGAGGCGGCGCGGGGGTTGCCCCGGGCTCGGTGCAGGCGGGTGGCGGCGGCCAGGGACTCGGCGGCGTACAGGGTGGCGCCGAGGCGGTGGAAAGCCGTTGCCGTGGCCTCCAGGGCGGCCGGTGCGGCGTGCACGAGGGCGGTCGCGTGTGCCGCGTAGGCCGTTGTCATCGGGTCGTCCATGGTGGCCGTGAGGGCTGTCAGGCGTTGGGAGGTGTCCACGCCGAAGCGGGCCGCGTCGTGCAGTGCCATGGCCTCGTTGCTGTGCACGCCCAGTTCGGCGCACTCGTCGGCGGCCGCCATGGCCGCGCCGGCGGCGGCTCGGAGGTCGCCGGTGCTCGCGAGCACCCTGGAGCGGGTCACCGAGACCGTGGTGCCGGTCAGGCGCCAGGCCGGGCGGCGGGCCTTCTCGGCACGGGCCAGTGCTTCCTGGGCCAAGAGGGTGTCGCCGGTGAGCGCTCCGGAGGCGGCCAGGTTCGCCAGGGCGATGGCGTCGAAGACCAGAGGGTTCGCGGGGGACTTCGGGCTGCCTTCGCGGGCCAGGCGCAGGGCTTGGGTAGCGTTGCCTCGCATGCGCGCGCAGAACGACAACACGCTGTAGAGCGCCGTCGCGCCCGTGAACGCCAGCTCGTCGAACGTCCGGTCGTACATCGTGAGTGCGAGGGCTTCCGCCTCGGCCAGACGGCCCGCGAACGCCAACGCGAAGCACCGCATCCGTAGGGCGCCGTCGTCGGGTTCGCCGGGTTCTTCCAGGGCTTCGTAGGCGTCGATCTCCTGGGAGACCTCGCTGTAGCGGCCCGCGTGCAGGAGGCACAACGCTCGGGTCCGTTGCAAGTGGACGGAAAGATGTGGCGCCACGGGGCGATAGGTGCGTTCGAGCACCGATGCCACGTGGCCTTGCTGGGCGTCCAGGATGACCCGGACCACCTCCAGCCACTCCCGCACGTGCGCGGGGAGGCCAGGCGTGTCAACGGCGTCGAGCATCGCCGCGGCGGCGTCCGCGTCGCCCAGGCCGAAGTGCAGGTTCATCGAACGGGTGGCGGCGAGGCCGCTCAGGTCCTCCGCCGACAGCGGGCCGGCCATCACGTCGGCGAGCGTCTCTTCGGCCTGCCACGGTGCGCGGCCGTGCATCAGCACCTGGCCGAACACGTGCCCGATCCGGTTCAGGCCGCCCGCCTCGACAGCGGCACGACACAGTCGTTCGGCGAGCGTCACGTCGTGCGCGGCCCACGCCTGTTCGGCGGCCGCGGCCAGCAGGTCCACCGAGATGGGCGAACCGCCGTCGAGCCGCCACGTGGCGATGCGCATGAGGTCTTCACGGCGGCGTGCGCCCGTTGCCTCGAGAGCGGTGGCCAACGCGCGGTGGTGTGACCGCGCGCGCAACGTCGGGCATGTCGCGCGAAGCTGGCTGCCGTACAACGGATGCCCGAGCCGCACGACCGTGCGACGACCCGATGACACGACACGAACCAACCCGCGCGTCTCCAGGTCGTCTACTGCCTCTTCCGACACCAGCGACGCCAGCAGGTCCAACTCCACCGGTTCGGAGTAGGCGAGCAGCTCCAGCGCGTGCCGGTGCGACGGTTCCAGCCGGCCGAGGTTGGACTGCACGAGCTCGCCGAGCCGGCTGCCGAGCTCGATCGCCCCGTGCCACGACCAGATGCCGTCGTCCGCCCGCAACGCCCCGGCCGCACACCCCGACACCACGAGTTCCCTGAGGTACAACGGGGTTCCCGCGCTGGCCGACCACAGCAGCGACGCCGACCGGGTGTCGACCGGCCCGTCCAGCGCGCGTTCGAGCAGCAGCCCGGACTCGGCCCGCGACAGGTCGCCGAGCGGGTAGTGGCGCAGCAACCCCTCCTGCCACAGGTCCGTGCGCTCACCTGGTCGTGAGGTCACCAGCACCCGTGCGTGCCCATGCCGGATCACGTGGTGCAGCAACGCGAGGGAGGCGTCATCGAGCAGATGCGCGTCATCCACCACGATCGCCAACGGCTGTGGTCCGGTTAGAAGGTGCTCCACGGCGCGACCGAGCGGATTCGCCGTGCGCATGTCAGCGGGCAGCAACGCGGCCATGGCCCCGAACGGGATCGTGGACGTCGCCACCGTCGCGTAACAGCGCTGCACGGCGAGACCGGTCCGCTCCAGCCGTGCGACGACCTCGTCCGTGAGACGTGTCTTGCCCACACCGGCCGGTCCGACGAGCGCGGTGCCATTGCCCGAGGTGAGCGTGGACAGCACATCCTCGAGCTCGCGCACCCTGCCCACGAACGGCCACACGTCTCGCAGTGTGCCCAACGCCCGGCCCACCGCGCACGTCGATTTACGCGCCGTGGCGCGACACCGGTCCGATCGAGAGCGCCTTCCGCTTCCAGTCGATCAGCCAAGGCACGGCGGTGTGCCCGTGCGCGCAACGCCGGGCATGTCGCTCGTAAGCGCGCGCAGTAGAGCGGATGAGCGACGCGCGCGTCCGTCTTCATCGATACGCACGAACCCCATGTCCACGAGTTCGGCCAGCCGCCCGGACAGCTCCAGCGGTCCGCTCCAGTTCCACCCGCCGACGGTCTCGGTCACCGGGCCGCGGTGCCGGCCCGCCGCCACGAGTTTCCTGAGGTACAACGGATTCCCTGGCTGTTCGCCCACACCAGATGCCGCGTCGAGGCGTCGGCCGGCCCACCCAGAGCCGCCAGCACACCCGCCGTCCACCACGAGAGAGTGGAATACGGGACGTGGCGACCGTGGCATAACAACGCACCACCGGATGCGGCACGGCGGCGTGAGGCTCGAAAGCGACCAGGGGTAGCTGATCGCTCACAAGCGCCCGCTTCCGTTGCGCAGATACCGGACGAACCGAGCGTGCGCGGTATCAAGCGGTGGGCGCCAGGCGTCGGAAGACCATGAAACTTTCCAAGCGCAAGACAGCGATCATGGCGGCGTTGGCTCTCGTCGCCGGTGGCGTCCTCGTCACGTCCTCAGCGGCGCAGGCGCAGAACACCATCCACGTCCAGTCGAAGTTCAACGGCCGGTGCATGACCGCCGCGACCGGGCAGAACGGTGCCGGGGTGCTCATGGTCGACTGCCAGAACGCCCTCACCCAGCGCTGGTACTGGGACGGGCTGACGCTGCGCAACGCGGACGGCGGCCGGTGCCTCACCGCCGCCTGGGGCAACGGAGACGTCGGCGCGCACCTGCAGATCTTCGACTGCCAGCCGGGCAGCAACGCGTTCCAGACGTTCTACCGGCCCGCCGCCCGGCCGGAGGAGGTCGGCAGGATCCGGTCGTTCCTCGGAGGCAACCGGTGTGTCGAGATCGCGGGCGCCAACTGGTGGCAGGGCGCCTCCGTGCAGCTGTGGGACTGCCACGGAGGCGGCAACCAGTACTGGTGGGCCTAGTAGCCCAGAGCCGTCTTGATGTCTTGCTCGACGGCGGCGGTCGTGACGAACAACAGCTCGTCGCCGCCCTCCAGGGTGTCGTCCGGCTGCGGCACGATGACCCGCCCGCCGCGCAGGATCGTCACCAGGGCTGCGTCCCGGGGCAGCTGCAGCTCCGAGACCGCACGGCCGGCGAACGGCGTCGACTCGTCGAGCGTGATCTCCACGAGGTTCGCCTGCCCCTGCCGCAACGTCATCAGCCGCACGACGTCGCCGATCGTCACGGACTCCTCGACCATCGCGGCGAGGAGCCGTGGCGTCGACACGGCCACGTCGACACCCCACGACTCGGTGAAGAGCCATTCGTTCGTCGGGTCGTTCACACGCGCGATGACGCGACGGACCGCGAACTCCGTCTTGGCGAGCAGAGACACCACGAGGTTGACCTTGTCGTCCCCGGTCGCGGCGATCACCACGTCGCACAGCTGCATGCCCGCGTCCTCCAAAGAGGACAACTCGCACGCGTCGGCCTGCACCCACTCGGCCTGCTCGACGGAGTTCGGGTCGAAGTGCGCCCGGTCCCGCTCGATCAGCATCACCTGGTGCCCGTCCGAGACGAGCTCCTGCGCGATGGACCGCCCCACCGCTCCCGCGCCCGCGATCGCGACCCGCATCAGCTCTCCTCCGGTGCCTGCAGCGCCGCCGCCGCGACGTCGGTGATCGTGCCGGACAGCGCCGCCACGTAGATGGTGTCGTCGGCCTGCACGACGGTCGAACGCTCCGGCAGCACGCCCGTGCCGAAGCGCATCACGAACGCCACGCGCGCGCCGATCGCCTCCTCGAGCTCGCGCACCGGCCGCCCGACCCACGCCTCGTCGACCTCGATCGGCAGCACCGCCACGGTGCCGGACGGGTCGCGCCACGCGGTCGCCGCCCCTTCGGGCAACAGCATCCGCAGGAACCGGTCCGTCGACCACGGCACCGTCGCCACGGTCGGGATGCCCAAGCGCTCGTACACCGCCGCGCGCTTGTGGTCGTAGATGCGGGCGACGACGTGCTCGACGCCGAACGTCTCGCGCGCGACCCGCGCCGAGATGATGTTCGAGTTGTCCCCGCTCGAGACCGCCGCGAACGCGCCCGCGCGCTCGACGCCGGCCTCGATCAGGACATTGCGGTCGAAACCGTTGCCGATGACCTGCTGTCCGTGGAAGTCGCTGCCCAGCCTGCGGAACGACTGCGGGTCCTTGTCGATCACGGCGACCTGGTGGTCGAGTCGCTCCAGAGCCCTGGCCAGGGACGCCCCCACCCGGCCACACCCCATGATCACCACGTGCACGACATGCCTCCTCAGGCGAACTCTCCGCAGAACCTACCCAGCATTAGCCCGTCCCGGTGAGCGGACCCCTTACGCTCTGGCCGTGTCCAAGCTCGCCACCGCTGCCAAACGCCTCCTGGTAGGACGGCCGTTCCGCAGTGATCGCCTCGCGCACACCCTCCTGCCCAAACGCATCGCCTTGCCGGTGTTCGCCTCCGACGCCATGTCGTCGGTCGCGTACGCGCCGGAGGAGATCTTCCTGATGCTGTCGGTGGCGGGCCTGAGCGCCTACGCCATGGCGCCGTGGGTGGGGGTCGCGGTCGTCGTGGTCATGCTCACCGTGGTCGCCAGCTACCGGCAGAACGTGCACGCCTACCCGTCCGGCGGCGGTGACTACGAGGTCGCGACGGTCAACCTGGGGCGCAGAGCGGGGCTCACCGTGGCGAGCGCCCTGCTCGTCGACTACATCCTCACGGTCGCGGTGTCGATCTCGGCGGCGGCGGCGAACATCGGTTCCGCGATCCCGTTCGTCGCGACCCACAAGGCGGAGTTCGCGGTCGCGGCCATCGTGCTGCTGACGGCGGTGAACCTGCGCGGCATCCGCGAGTCCGGCAGCGCGTTCGCCGTCCCCGTCTACGCGTTCATGATCGGCGTCTTCGGCCTGATCGGCTACGGCCTGTTCCGCGGCTTCGTCATGGGTGACGACATGCGCGCCGAGAGCTCGGGCCTCGAGATCCACGCCGAGTCCGACCACCTGATGGGGCTCGCGTTCGTGTTCCTGGTGCTGCGGGCGTTCTCGTCCGGGTGCGCCGCTCTGACCGGTGTCGAGGCGATCAGCAACGGCGTGCCCGCGTTCCGCAAGCCCAAGTCCCGCAACGCCGCGACGACGCTGCTGCTGATGGGCACCATCTCGGTCGTCATGCTGATGGGCCTGATCATCCTCGCCCAGCTCACCGACGTGCGGATGGCCGAGTTCCCCGCGCAGCAGATCACCAACGCGCCCGAGGGCTACGAGCAGAAGACGATGGTCGCGCAGATCGCGCACGCCGTGTTCGACAACTTCCCGCCCGGCTTCTACTTCATCGCCGGCGTCACCGCGCTGATCCTCGTGCTCGCCGCGAACACCGCGTTCAACGGCTTCCCGGTGCTCGGCTCGATCCTCGCCCAGGACCGCTACCTGCCGCGTCAGCTGCACACCCGCGGCGACCGGCTCGCGTTCTCCAACGGCATCCTGTTCCTGGCCGGGTTCGCGGTCGTGCTGGTGATCGCGTTCGACGCCGAGGTCACCCGGCTGATCCAGCTCTACATCGTCGGCGTGTTCGTCTCGTTCACGCTGAGCCAGCTCGGCATGATCAAGCACTGGCAGCGGCTGCTCAAGACCGAGACCGACGAGCAGGCCCGCCGGCGGATGCGGCGCTCGCAGGCGATCAACACGTTCGGCCTCGCGCTCACCGCGACCGTGCTGATCATCGTGCTGATCACCAAGTTCACCAAGGGCGCGTGGATCGCCATCGCCGCGATGGCCGCCATCTACGCGTTGATGACGGCCATCCGCAAGCACTACGACACCGTCGCCGAGGAACTGCGCAAGCAGGAGCGCGTGCGCACGATGCCGGCGCGCAACCACGCGATGGTGCTGGTGTCCAAACTGCACATGCCGACTATCAGGGCGTTGTCCTACGCCAAGGCCGTGCGTCCGGACGTGCTGGAGGCCGTCACGGTCAACGTCGACGACGGCGACACCCGCAGGCTCGTGCAGGAGTGGGAGAAGGAGAACTTCAAGATCCCGCTCAAGGTCATCGAGTCGCCCTACCGGGAGATCACCAAGCCCGTCCTCGACTACGTCAAGAGAGTCAAGTCGGACAACCCGCGCGACGTTGTTACGGTGTTCATCCCCGAGTACGTCGTCGGCCACTGGTGGGAGCAGCTCCTCCACAACCAGAGCGCGTTGCGGCTCAAGGGAAGGCTGCTTTTCCAGCCGGGTGTGATGGTGACCAGCGTTCCCTGGCAGCTGGAATCGTCGGTGAAGGTCAAGGACAAGGACGTCATCGCGCCCGGCGCTGTCCGAAGGGGACTTGACGACCGATGAACACGACCAAGGAAGACTGGACCGGACGCAAGTTCGAGGTCGAGGTAGGACCCGTCGCGCACGGCGGGCATTTCGTCGCGCGGCACGAGGGGCGCGTCCTGTTCGTGCGTCACGCGCTGCCCGGCGAACGCGTCGTGGTGTCTGTGTACGAGGACAACGGCGGCTCGTTCTGCCGTGCGGACGCCGTAGAGATCCTGGAGGCGTCACCGGACCGAGTCGAGGCGCCGTGCCCGTTCAGCGGGCCGGGGATGTGCGGTGGCTGCGACTTCCAGCACGTCTCGTGGGACGCGCAACGGGAGCTGAAGGCCCAGGTCGTCCGGGAGCAGCTCAGCCGCCTCGGCAAGATCGAACGCGACGTCGTCGTCGAGGCGCTGCCGGGCGGCCCGCTGGAGTGGCGGACCCGCATCCGGATGGCCGTCGACCGCGACGGGACACCCGGTTTCCGCGGCCTGCGTTCCCACGATGTGATCCCGGTCGACCACTGTGTGATCAGCCGGCCGGGCATGGTCGAGGCGGTGGCCGACCGAAAGTGGCGGGCCCAGGAGCTCACGATCGTCCAGGACGGTGACGGCAACCGTCATGTGGGTGAGGTCCGCGGCCGACACACCGCGCGCCGCGCCGGTACCGGTACGGCCGTCGAGACCGCCGCCAGCCGGAAGTGGCGAATTTCCGCGGACGGCTTCTGGCAGGTCCACCCGGCCGCCGCGGACACGTTCGCGACCGTCGTGGGGGAGTGGGCCGCGGCCGAGCCGGGGCAGCGCGCGTGGGACCTCTACGGCGGTGCGGGGCTCTTCGCGTCCGTGCTCGGCCGGCAGGTCGGCGAAAGCGGATCCGTGCTGGTCGTGGAGTCTTTCCCCGGTGCCGTGGAGGACGGCCGCCGCAACCTGCGCCGCATGACCCAGGTCGAGTGGGTCGCGGACAAGGTCGAACGCGCCGTGACGCGCAAGCTCCCCGTCGAGGACCCTCACGTCGTGGTGCTGGACCCCCCTCGCAAGGGGGCGGGCAAGGTCGTTGTGGCTGAAGTCGCACGACGCCGTCCGCAGCGGGTCGTCTACGTCGCCTGCGACCCCGCCGCACTGGCCCGCGACCTGGCCGAATTCACAGTTCAGGGGTACCGGCTCGCCGAGCTGCGGGCGTTCGACGCGTTCCCGATGACGCACCACATGGAGTGCATCGCCCTGCTCGTGCCTGAGACGAGCTGAGGCTGCGTCTCAGTCGCGTCTCCGTAGACTGAGCCGAAGTCTTCAGGAGTGAGGTGGGCGTGGTGACCCTGCTGGAGTCCGTGCACGGACCAGCTGATCTGAAACGGATGGACGAGGCGCAGCTGTCGCAGCTGTGTGAGGAGATCCGGCGTTTCCTGGTCGACAAGGTGTCCAAGACGGGCGGGCACCTGGGCCCGAACCTGGGTGTCGTCGAGCTGACCGTGGCACTGCACCGGGTCTTCGACTCGCCGCAGGACCCGATCGTGTTCGACACCGGTCACCAGTCGTACGTTCACAAGATCGTCACGGGCCGCCGTGACGGCTTCGACCGGCTGCGCCAGCGCGGCGGCATGTCGGGCTACCCGTCGCGGTCGGAGTCCGAGCACGACGTGCAGGAGAGCTCGCACGCCTCGACGGCGCTGTCCTACGCGGACGGACTGGCGAAGGCGAAGCAGATCAACGGCGCCCACGGCCACGTGGTCGCGGTCGTCGGCGACGGCGCGCTCACCGGCGGCATGTGCTGGGAGGCGTTGAACAACATCGCGGCGGACCAGACGCGTCCGGTCGTGATCGTCGTCAACGACAACGGCCGTTCCTACTCGCCGACGATCGGTGGTCTCGCGGACCACCTGTCGTCGCTGCGGCTGCGCCCCGGCTACGAGCGCGTGCTGGAGAAGGGCAAGAGCGTCCTCGAGCAGACGCCGTTCTTCGGCAAGCCCCTCTACGCCGCCCTGCACGCCGCCAAGCGCGGCATCAAGGACGCGCTCGCGCCGCAGGCGATGTTCGAGGACCTGGGCCTCAAGTACATCGGCCCGGTCGACGGCCACGACCTGGCGACGCTGGAGTCCGCACTGCAGCGCGCGAAGTCGTTCGGCGGCCCGGTCATCGTGCACGCCGTCACCCGCAAGGGCATGGGGTTCGCGCCGGCCGAGAACCACGAGGCCGACCAGATGCACGCCACCGGGATCATCGACCCGATCACCGGCGAGGACGTCAAGCCGTCCAAGCGCACCTGGACGCACGTGTTCTCCGACGCGCTGGTGGACGTCGGCCGCGAACGGTCCGACGTCGTGGCGATCACCGCCGCGATGCAGGGCCCGACCGGCCTCAACGCGTTCGCCAAGGCGTTCCCGGAGCGGTTCTTCGACGTCGGCATCGCCGAGCAGCACGCCCTGACCTCCGCGGCCGGTCTCGCCATCGGTGGCCTGCACCCCGTCGTGGCCGTCTACGCGACGTTCCTCAACAGGGCGTTCGACCAGCTGCTGATGGACGTGGCACTGCACAAGCAGGGCGTCACGGTCGTGCTGGACCGCGCTGGCGTCACTGGCCCGGACGGCGCGTCGCACCACGGCATGTGGGACATGTCGATCCTCGGCGTCATCCCCGGCGTGCACGTGGCGGCGCCCCGTGACGCCGGGACGCTCGTCGAGGAGCTGCGCGAAGCTGTGGCGATCTCGGACGCGCCGTCGGTGATCCGCTACCCGAAGGCCTCGGTCGGCCCGGACCTGCCCGCGTTGGAACGCGTGGGGTCCGTGGACGTGCTTCGGCGGTCGGGCAACGACGTGCTGCTGGTGACGGTCGGTGCGTTGGGCGAACTCGGTCTCGAAGCCGCGCAACGGCTGGAGGACCAGGGCATCGGCGTGACGGTCGTCGACCCGCGGTGGATCTACCCGATGTCGTCCGACCTCGTGGAGATGGCGGCGTCGCACAAGCTCGTGGTGACGGTCGAGGACGGTGGCCGCCACGGTGGCTTCGGTTCCTCTCTCGCGGCCGCCCTGCGTGACGCCGACGTCGACGTGCCGTTGCGGGACATCGCGATCCCGCAGCAGTTCCACGACCACGGTGAGCGTGGCGAGGTGCTGGCGTTGTGCGGCATCACGGCGCAGGACGTCGCACGGCGCGTGACGGAGTGGGCCGCTCGCCTGGAGTGCCTGCCCGTCGAAATCGACGAGCACGTGGAGAAGTAGGTCCGCTAACCTCCACCTCGCGCCGCCTTCTGCGGCCCGGCAGGTCTTCCTAGCCGGGTTCCGCGATCGGGGCGGCGCATGGTCGCTGTAAAGGCACCAGGTTCTAATCCTGAACGCCGAGACCCCGGTCGCACACGGGGGCTGCGAGCTTTGCGAGTCCCTTGTGGACTCCCGTTCGCGGCCCCGCCGGCCGGGGTCTCGGTCTGTCTGGACGGAGGTGGAGACGATGAAGCACACGTTGTTCCCGTGGGAGCGGGGCGTTCGGTTCGACCGTGGCGTGCTCGTGGGCGAGGTGGAGCCCGGCCAGCACAAGTTCCCGCGTCACGTCGTGCTGCACCGTGTCGACGTGCGCCCCCGTTCGCTCACTCCGGCCGCGCAGGACGTGCCCACGTCCGATGGCGTGCTGGTGCGTGTGACCGTTGTCGTGCGTTGGGCCGTGTCCTCGGCGACGACGTTCGTGGTGGCGTCCGCCGGTCCCGAGGCTGAGCTCTACACGGCTGTGCAACTGGCGTTGCGCGGTGCGGTTCTCACGCGCGCACACTCCGCCGTCGACGCCGAGCGTGACGCCATCGCCGCCGAGGTCCTGGCCGGTGTGGCTTCTCGGGCCGCCGAGCTGGGGGTGTCCGTCACCGAGGTGGCCGTGCGCGACGTCGTGATGCCCGGTGAGCTGCGCCGGGCCGCGCTGGCCGAGCTGGTCGCGGCGTCCGAGGGACGTGCGGCGCTGGAGCGTGCGCGTGGGGAGACGGCGGCGCTGCGGTCGTTGCTCAACGCGGCCCGGCTGGCGGAGGAGCACCCCGCGTTGCTGGAGCTCCGGGCACTGCAGACGGCCTCGACCGTCGTGGTGGAACGGCCTAAGCGAGTCTGACCGGCAGCGCGTCCAACCTGCTGCCCATGATCCCGCCCGGTGAGCTGTGGGTCAGCGGCGCGGTGACGCGGGCGCGGGGCCACACCGCCTGGAACGCCTCGGCCAGGGCTTCGAGTTCGAGCCGGGCGAGCTGCGCACCGATGCAGAAGTGCGGGCCGTGGCCGAACACGAGGTCCGGCACGCGGGTCAGGTCGACGAGCACGGGAGAGCCCGCGGGCAGTTCGGAGCCCGCGAGCTCCACCGCGGTGGTCGTGAAGCGCCACAACGTGAACGGCGCCGGGGGATGCTCGCGCAACGTCTCGCGCACCAGGTTGGCCGGTGTGCCGTCGCTGCCGATCAGCCGCGCGAGCAGGAAGCCCGCGGCCAGGTCGGTGGTGAGCTGGCCCGCGAAAAGGATCGTGAAGATCTGGTAGTGCAGGTCCTGCTCCGTGCTGCCGTCCGGCATGCGCAGCTCGGCGGTCGCCTGCGAGGCCAGCCGGGCGAAGCTCCCCATGGCCGCGGGGACGTGGGCCGGGTAGTCGACGTGCATCAGGCGGCACGCGTCCATCGCGAGATCGACCTCGTTCGCCGGGATGCCGAGCAGCTCGCAGAGGACGGCCAGCGGATAGCGGGTCGTGAAGTCCTCGACCAGGTCGACCTCGTCCGGCAGCGCCCTGAGCAGCTCCTCGGCGATGACCCGCATGCGCGGGAAGTAGGCGCGCACGCGAGCCGCGCTGAAGAGCGGCGCGAAGGCCTTGCGCAGCCGCGCGTGCGGGTCGCCGTCGAGCGTGGTGACCGACATCTGCTCGGCCGCGGTGGGTTCGAGACCCGCGGTGTGGGCGTCCCAGTGCGCCGGAGCGAGAGCCGGGTCTTTGGCGAAACGGCCGTCCGACAGGACGGAGCGGGCCAGATCGGCGTCCGTGACCACCCAGACAGGGTGGTCGTACATCGAAGTTTGCTGCATCACGCAGTGAATCTAGCATAAGATTACTGCGTGACGCAGCGACTGTGTGGTGCAAGTAGGCTGCCGTGCCATGACGGACGAGGTCCTGCGAGCCATCGCCCGGTGGCAGATCCCGGTCATCCAGTTCAACGGCATGCTCGCCGAACAGCTCGGGATGACGTGGACCGATCTGCAGGCGCTGTACGTGCTCGCGAACTCCGGGCCCGCGTCGCCCGGCGAACTGGCGCGCCGCGTCAACCTGACCAGCGGCTCGGCCTCCCGGATGATCGAACGCCTCGTACGGGCCGGGTTCGTGCGCCGTGTGCCCGACCCCCACGACCGCCGCAAGGTCGTCATCGAGCCGGACCAGGACGCGGTGCGCCATGTGGGTGGCCTCTACGACTCCCTGAACGAACGCCACCGCACCGACCTGGCCGACTTCGACGAGGCCGAACAGGCCGTGATCCTGCGTTTTCTGAATGCCGCCGCGGATCGGACCGAAGAAGAGATCCGACAGCGCACGTGAAGGTGTCGTTAAGTGCTTTCTCAGGTGTGTGTGGCACCTTTGAGGCGTGCGGATTCTGGTAGTCGAGGACGAGGCGCCACTGGCCGATGCGATCGCTCGCGGCCTGAGGCGCGAAGGTATGGCCGTGGACGTCGCCTACGACGGCGAGACCGGGCACGAGAAGTCGACCGTCACGCGGTACGACGTGGTTGTGCTCGACCGCGACCTACCGGGGATGTCCGGTGACGAGCTGTGCAAGGAGATCCTCAGCTCCGGCGCGCTCACCAGGGTCATGATGCTGACGGCCAGCGGGTCCATCGAGGACCGGGTGTCCGGCCTGTCGCTCGGCGCGGACGACTACCTCGCGAAGCCGTTCGCGTTCCCCGAACTGGTCGCGCGCGTGCGGGCGTTGGCCCGGCGCGCGACTCCGGCGACACCGCCCCTGCTCGCCGCTCAGGACGTGGAGCTGGATCCCGCGCGACGCACCGTCTCGCGCGGTGGGCAGCCCATCGAGCTGACGCGCAAGGAGTTCGGCGTCCTCGAAGTGCTGCTCGCGGCCAAGGGATCGGTCGTCAGCAGCGAGGAACTGCTCGAGCGCGTGTGGGACGAGAACGCCGACCCGTTCACCACGACCGTGCGGGTGACCGTGATGACGTTGCGCAAGAAGCTGGGCGAACCGGGCATCATCGACACCGTCGTGGGCTCCGGGTACCGGGTGCCGAGTGCTTCGAACGGATCTGCTGAGGACTGACCTATGCGAAGGCGCGGACCAGGGCTTCGCCTTCGGATCACGCTCCTCACCACCGCGCTCGTCGCGGTGGTGAGCGCTGTCCTGCTGTTCCTCGGGTGGACGCTCGTCGGGCGGGTGTTCGACTCGTCGCCGTCGTTCCCCTCCGACAGCCAGGTCACCGTGGACGGCGTCACCGTCACCGTGAAGGTGCTGACCGACGCGCTGACCGCCGCCGCACGCGATGACCTGCTGCGCGCCGGCCTGATCGCGTTCGCGTGCATGATCGTGGCCGCCGCCGTGCTCACGTGGACTTTCACCGGTCGAGTCCTGAAGCCGCTGCACGACGTGACGGGGGCCGCTCGCCGGTTGTCGGCGGAGTCGCTGGGGTCGCGGCTGCGGCTGGAGGGTCCGCGTGACGAGGTCGCCGAGCTCGCGGACACGTTCGACTCGATGCTCGACCGGCTGGAAGCCGCCTTCGACTCGCAACGCCGGTTCGTGGCGAACGCATCGCACGAACTGCGCACTCCTCTCTCGGTGGTGCGCACGGAACTGGACGTGACTCTCTCCGATCCGGACGCCGACGTCGAAGAGCTGCGGCGCATGGCCGGTGTCGTGCGTTCCGCAGGGGAGCGCGCCGAACAGTTGGTGTCCGCGCTGCTGCTGCTCGCGCGCACGGACGGGATCGGGCTCGCCGTGCGTGAGCCGGTCGACCTGTCCGCGGTGGTCGAGTCCGCGTGGAAGGCCACGCGTGCCGAGGCCGAGGCGCGCGACCTGCGCACGGTGTTCCGGTGCGCGCCGGCGTTCGCGGTCGGGGATCCCGCGCTGCTGGAGCGCATCGCCGGCAACCTGCTGGAGAACGCCATCCGCCACAACCACGTCGGCGGGTGGATCGAGACCGTGGTCGAGCCGGGGCCGCAGTGGTCCGTTCTGCGGGTGTCGTCGTCCGGTCAGCTGATCCCGCCGGACCGCGTCGAGGAGCTGTTCGAGCCGTTCCGCCGTGGCGGGAAGGACCGGACCAGCCAGTCCGGCACGGGCCTGGGGCTCTCCATCGTGCGGGCCGCGGTCGCCGCCCACGGCGGGTTTGCGCAGGCAGTGGCCGTGCCGACAGGGGGTCTGTCGGTGGCCGTGCACCTGCCCAGCGCACCGCGCTGACGCTGGATACAAGATTGTCGGCGTGGCCCCGGTCACACTCTTCGTCGATCTTGGCATGTTTGGGCCGTCGACGCGGCGTCTGACCTGGGGTTTAGCCGTTAGTGACCCCCGATTTGGATCTCGTACAGGGCCCGTGTAAATTTCTCCATGTCAGCACGGAACGGGCCGGGAAACACAGCCGGAACGGAGTGCGACACAAGACTTCTAAGCCTGACACAGCCCCGGAAGTGAACCTCCTCGGAGGGTAGCTGCGGTGTGCGCGTGTTCTTTGAGAACTCAACAGCGTGCCGAAACACAGCCAGTAATATATGAATTACCTCCTCGTCGAGGTAGTTCCTTTGAG
>NZ_JBSGUQ010000017.1:0-216540 GCF_053608005.1 Lentzea sp. NPDC055074 | reverse complement strand
GTGTCAACTCGACGAAAAGCGTGTCGAGTTGACACCCCTCTTTGCATGCAGCAAGAGCTGTGGCGCGACTCGTGATGGGACCCCACCGCCCAGCTCTTATGGAAAGACTGCTCGCCTCCGGCATCGCTAGGACTGACTGCTCGCTTCGGCGTCGCTTGCTCGGGACGGCTCGCCTTCGGCATCGCGTTCGAGAAGGTGGCTCGCCTTCGGCTTCGCGTGCGCTGGAAGTGGGCTCGCCTTCGGCATCGCGGGACTGTCAGACCCGCTGGGTACGTTGGGTCGCGGGGGGTTCTCAACTCAAGGGGACGCCTGCGTGAGCGTGCGTCAGGCCGTGCGTGAGCGTGCGTCAGGCCGTGCGTGACGTGATCGGCTTCGTGTTGTCGTCTTGCCGTGGCGCCGGCATCAGGCGTGGCGGGATGTCCAGGCCTGCCACTCGGACCTGGTTCCTGCCGTTCTCCTTCGCCTTGTACAAGGCGGCGTCTGCGGAGTGCTGGGCCGTTGCCATGTCCGGGCCGTTGTCGGGGATCACCGCCACGCCGATCGAGGCGGAGATCGCCTGCAGCGACTCGCCTTCCGGTTCCGGCGGTTGGATTTCGCGGCCGTAGAGGGTGACCACGTTGCGGTGCTTGTCCGTGGTCGGGACGGCCAGGGAGCCGATGGCCTCGCGGATGCGTTCGGCGATCGTCACGCCTTGGGCCACCGGGGTGTCCTTCAGCGCCACCACGAACTCCTCGCCGCCGTCTCGGCCCGCCACGTCTCCTGGGCGGAGCTTCTCGCGGAGGATTCTGCCCACCTCGGCGAGTACGGCGTTGCCTGCTGGGTGGCCCCAGGTGTCGTTGATGCGCTTGAAGTGGTCGAGGTCGATGACCAGGACCGTCATCGGTTCGCCGTCCAGGCGGCAGCGTTCTGCCAGGCGGCCCGCGTACTCGGTCAGGCCGTTGGTGTTCAGCAGGCCCGTCCGGTAGTCGGTGTGGGCGTCCGCTGCCAGGCGCTGGTGGAGCTGTTCCTGTTCGCGCAGCAGGCGTTCGAGGTGGGTTCGGCGTTCGCCTGCCCTGGAGAGCAGGGCGTTCACGAGGATCACCGGGACCATCAGCAGGAGTGGGCCCACCCAGTGGCTCGTCATGAGCATGCCGAGCATCGCGCCGGCGCCGAGGGTGCTCATTTCGAGCATGTTGTCGACCTTGGAACCCAGGAAGTCGAGGACTTTCGAGTTCGGGGTGACGATTTTGAACGCCGCGGCGACCGTCATCACCTGGACGAGCCAGTAGACGACTGCCGCTATCGCCAGGATCAGAACGAGGCTCAGGTCCGTGGGGACGTTTCCCGTGGCGGCTAAAGAGACACCTGAAAGGTGGACAAGTGCCCACGACAGGAGCGTGGAGGCGAGCATGGAGGCGGTGCCGAAGACGAAGCGGTACGGCTGGCGGCGGGCGATCGGCTGGATCAGGATGCGCATCCAGATCGTGGCGATCACCGCCAGGCCGCCTGGGAGTGCCACGGCCGCTGCGAACGTCCAGACAGAGGTCAGGTCGATGTGGGGGCCTGACGCCTCGTTTCGGCGGGCCTCTTCGGCTCTGCGCACGACGGTCAGGTGGATCGTGATCGCGGCGATGAGCGCGCCGAAGCGCAGCCAGTCGTCGTTCGACACGGCGGTGAGCTTCGTCAGGAGCCAGATGGCCGCTACGGCTACGGCCGCTTCGAGCACGAAAAAGTATGCGATCGCACTAGGCGCAACGGTCCAAAGGTCCCAGTTGCGAATCGGAGTCAAGCCGAGTGCCCGCGATCGCCTGCGATCAGTCAAACTGTTCTTCACCACGACCCCCTACGCTCATGGCACTTCATGAGCTAAGCCGCCGCTGACCAGGTCGTAGACCACCACGCTGCCGCTCGTCGCAACGAGGAGGTGTCCTTCCATGTGCAACCGAGACTTCTGAACGCCACCCTTCCTCTACCCGGCTTCAAAACCGCACCTGGATCATCTTGGTGCCTCCACGACGGATATCGCTATTGGTGACCGTTCTGTTTCAGATTGCCACCACCTTCGTGTCGTCGCGACCCCGAGCGCGTCGCCAGGCGAAGGTAGCTTGTGTTGCCAGCAGCAGTCCGATGCCGCCCGCTCCCGCGATCGTGGCCGTCACCGACCCGATCGAATGGGCGACCACGCCCGCCAGCGCCATTCCGCCGCCCTGGCTCGAGCGCAACGCCGCGCGCCCAATGCCATAAGCCCTTCCGCGGTACTGGTCCGGTAGCAGCCGCATCCACGCCGAACGAGCGGGTGTGTGATAAGCCCCGCCTATACCGGCAATCACCAGCAAAACGATCGTCCAGGTCAGGTTCGGGTTGAAAGCGAACATGATCAACGGCGCCAGCGACAGGATCGCCAGCGGACCGATGAGACGTTCCCGCTTCGCCGGGTCCCGGACGAGACGGAAGAGCAGCGCCACGCCCAGCACGTTCGCGGCGGGTTCGATGGCGAGGATCAGGCCCACCGCCCAGACCGCGTTCAGGCTCGCCGCCAGCGGCACCGCGAGGCCTTCCGGGACCATCGCGAGGCCCGCGAGCAGACGGACGCCCAGGAGCGTCCTCAGGCGGGGTTCCGCCACCATCAGCGTCAGCACGCCGCGCGGCTGGTCCTCGTCGTCCTTCTTCTTGCGGCCCAGCGGATCCGCGGCCGGCCTGTGCTTGACCGAGGTCTGCACCAAGATCGCCAGGACGACGAACGTGCCGGCGTTGATCGCGAGCGCCAGGCCCGGGCTGGTGTGCGCGACGAGGAAGCCCGCGGCCGCGAGACCTGCCATCTGGGCTATGTCGACGGACGTGCCGAACAGCGCCACCCCGTCGTCGTAGCGCTTCGGGGGCAGCACGTTCGGGAGGCTCGCCTCCTGGGCCGCGAGGTACGGCGAGGAGATCGCCAGAACCACCACCAGCAGCACGATCATCGCCCACAACGGCATGCCCGGAATGGCCATCGCGGCCATCAGCGCGGCCTGCAACCAGGCCGTCGTCACCATTACCGTGCGTCGTGGGAACCGGTCGGCGACCCAGCCGAGCAACGGACCGGAAATCAGCGGCGGGAAGAGCGTCAACGACCAGGTGAGAGCGGTTGCGGCGACAGATCGTGTCCGCTCGAATACCAGCAGTGACAATGCGACCGCGGCGAGTTGGTCACCGGCGGTCGAAAGCGTCGAACCGATCCACATGGCGCGGAACTCGCGCAAACCCACGAGCTCGCGCAGGGTGCCGCGGGTCGTCATGCGGTACCTCGCGGGGCCGCCGCCCGCGCGCGGCGAATCGGCACGTCCCGATTCGCTCTACGCCGAGTCACGTCGCCCCCGCCGGTGGTAATCAATTCCTATCGACAATCACGGTAGAAGCTGCCTGACCGTTCAACGTCTGTCCTACCACAGTGTGTACCTAAACGGAGCAGAGCAGTTACCTAAAGTAGTTACAATAGCGAAACGTAGAGCTGATCTTCTTGACAGTTGACCTCGGGTTCGCCTGATTGGATCCCAAATGGTCACGTTGCGTGTCAGCTGGTGCCAAACGGGCCTCCGTAGCTCGGCCAACCGGTGCAAGCAGCTCCGACTCCTGCACGGCCTGACCTGCGAATTCCGATCGAGACGAAGGTACCCGTGCCCAGGAGTGGCGCGAAATAGGCCACGCGGTTTGTCATCCTGTTGCACGGCGTAGTTCTGGCAAGTGTGGAGATCTCGTTTCCTCGCCCGCGTAACGAAACCGGTTTCGCAGGCGAGGAAAACGATCACTAACGTCGGTTATGGACGCGCATGGCGTCGCAAACTGATCAATAACGTCAGGCAACCGTCACACAAGAGCCATCAGTAGGGTCAGCCCTTGGCGTCGATGCGGCGGCGACGGGCGACCTCCGCCAGCACGACACCGGCCGCGACCGACGCGTTGAGCGACTCGACACCGGCGGCCATGGGGATCGACACGGTCTGGTCGCACGTCTCCTTGACCAGACGGCCGAGCCCGCGGCCCTCCGAGCCGACCACGACGACGAGCGGGCTCGTCGCGAGCTCGAGGCCGTCCACGTCGACGTCACCGTCCGCGTCGAGGCCCACGATCATCAGGCCCGCCTCCGCCCAGTCGCGCAGCGTGCGGGTGAGGTTCGTGGCGATCGCGATCGGCAGCTTGGCCGCCGTGCCCGCGCTCGTGCGCCAGGCCACCGCCGTCATCGACGCGCTGCGCCGCTGGGGCAGCACGACGCCCTGCGCGCCGAACGCGGCCGCGGAACGGATGACCGCACCGAGGTTGCGCGGGTCGGTCACGCCGTCGAGCGCGACCAGCAGCGGCCGCGTGCCGGACCGCTGGGCGATCGCGAGCAGCTCGTCCGGGGTCTCGTACTCGAACGGCGGCACCTGCAGGCCGAGGCCCTGGTGCATCGCGCCGGCGGTGATCCGGTCGAGCTCACCGCGGGACACCTCCAGCACGGAGATTCCCCGTTCGGCGGCGAGGCGCACGGCCTCCTGCACGCGGTCGTCCGCGTCGATGCCCAGCGCCACGTACAGCGCCGTCGCGGGAGTGCCCGCGCGCAGGCACTCGACGACGGGGTTGCGGCCCGCCACGGTCTCCGCGGAGGCCTTCTCCTTCGTCTGCCGGCGCTGGGTCTTGCTCGCGTCGATCTTCGCCGCCACCTTGGCCCGCTTGTAGGCGGGGTGGTTCGGGCGGTCGGTCGCCTTCGGGGTCGGGCCCTTGCCCTGCAGGCCCTTGGACTTCTGCCCGCCGGAGCCGGTGACCGCGCCCTTCTTCGAGCCCGGATTGCGCATCGCGCCCTTGCGCTTGGAATTGCCAGCCACGGAAGTCAGTCGTCCTTCAAAGTCCACTGCGGACCGTCGGGGGTGTCCTCGACGGCGATGCCCGCGTCGTGCAGCTGGTCCCGCAACGCGTCTGAGCGTGCGAAGTCCCTGCTCTTGCGGGCTTCCTGGCGTTCGACGAGAAGTCGATCCACCAACGTGGTCAACGCCTGTCGCATGCCGAGGTCGGCAGACGACTGGTCGTTCCACTTCGGCGACAACGGGTCGACGCCGAGGATGTCAGCCATCCGGCGCACGCACTCGGCGGCCGCACGGGCCGTCTCGTGGTCGCCGTCGGCGAGTGCCGTGTTGCCCTGGCGCACCTTGTTGTGCAGCGCGGCCACGGCTTGGGGCGTGTTCAGGTCGTTGTCCATCGCGACCACGAAGTCGGGGCACATGTCGCCACGCAGCTCGATCGGGCCGACGCGTTCGACGGTGCGGCGCAGGAACGACTCGATGCGCCCGTAGGACGTCACCGCCTCCTGCAACGCCTCTTCGGAGTACTCGATGTGCGAGCGGTAGTGCGGCGCCACCAGGTAGTACCGCAGCTCCTGGGCGCGGACGACCTCCAGCATCGCCGGGATCGAGACGGTGTTGTCGAGAGACTTCGACATCTTCTCGCCGGAGAACGTCACCCAGAAGTTGTGCATCCAGTAGTTCGCGAAGCCGTCACCTGCCGCGCGCGACTGGGCCTGCTCGTTCTCGTGGTGCGGGAAGATCAGGTCGAGCCCGCCGCCGTGGATGTCGAACGTGCTGCCGAGGTACTCCGTGGCCATCGCCGAGCACTCCAGGTGCCAGCCGGGCCTGCCGTCGCCCCACGGGGTCGGCCAGGACGGCTCACCGGGCTTCGCGGCCTTCCACAGCGTGAAGTCCCGCGGGTCGCGCTTGCCGCGCACCTCGGTCTCGCCCTGCTGCTGGTCGTCGATCCTTCGGCCGGACAACGCGCCGTACTCGGGGAACGAGCGCACGTCGAAGTAGACGTCGCCGTCGACGTCGTAGGCGTGGCCCTTGTCGATGAGCCGCTGCATGAGCTCGACCATCTGCGTGATGTGGCCCGTGGCGCGCGGGGACGCCGACGGCGGCAGGCAGCCGAGCACGTCGTAGGCGTCGTCGAACGCGCGCTCGTGCGTGTACGCCCACTCCCACCACGGCCGGCCGTGCTCGGCGGCCTTGGTGAGGATCTTGTCGTCGATGTCGGTGACGTTGCGGACCAGCGTGACGTCGGCACCGTCGCGGGCGAGCCAGCGACGCAGGACGTCGAAGTTCAGGCCGCTGCGGACGTGCCCGATGTGCGGCACGCCCTGCACAGTCGCCCCACACACGTAGATCGACGCCGTTCCGTTGACCTGCGGGTGGAACTCCCGCATGGACCGGCTCGCCGAGTCATAGATGTGGAGGCTCACACGGGAATGGTACGGGCCACATCCAAAAGAGCAGTGGGCCGGTCACTCGTCGGAACGGGGTTGACGAGCCGGAAGGAGCAACCGACGGCCTCGGCTCCGCCGTCCGCCTCCTCGCTGTCGCCGACCATTACGGCATTGCGGGGATCGACGCCCAGCCGTTCGCACGCGGTGGTGAAGATCTTCGGGTCCGGCTTGATGACACCTTCTTCGTAGGACAGCACGAACTCGTCCACGAGGTGCGTCAGGCCGTGCAGCTCGAACACCGTGCGGATGTCCCAGCCGATGTTGCTGACGACCGCGACCGGCACGTCCTTCAAGTGCTCCAGCGTCGCCTTGGTGTCCGGGTACGGCACCCACGATTCGGGGTGCAGCAGCTGGTCGTAGAACGCCTCGGCGTCGGGCACGAGCGCGTCCTTCAGCACCTTCACGTGGACCCAGCGGTGCACGTCGGGGTCGAGGTCGCGGCGCAGCCAGCCGTCGACCAGGTCGGGGTCCATGCCGTCGGTGATCCCGACGGGGGCGGTGAGTGCACGCATCAGGTCACCGTTGGACTCGAGCTCGGGGTGCTCGAGCCGGAACAGCGTGCCGGAGAAGTCGAAGAGCGCGGCGCGGATCGTCACGCTCCCGACTCTACGTGCGAACGGCTAGGTGGTCTGGACCTTTTTGAGCTCGACCTCGACGGCCGACGAGTCGTAGGACAGCGTCAGCTGTAGATCACCCGCGCCGCGGGCGCTGGCCGCCTGGAACTCCTCGACGAACTGCTCGATCTGCTGCAGTGGCTGGTCGGAGAGGTGCGCCGCGGTGGAGTAGAGCGCGGTGAAGCGGTCCGGCGTCGTGGTGCCGCGCAGCTCGGCGGACCAGTCGAGCAGGCTCTCGTACGCCTCCACGAAGCTGTTCGCCAGATACTTGATCTTGTCGCTGTCGCCGGGGCGGCCGGCCGGGCCGAACGCGCTCTGCAGCCTGCCGGGGGAGAGCAGGTCCGCGACACCGTTGATGATCTTGTCGAACGCCCGGCTGCGCGCCATGAACGTGTCGAGCGCGTCGACGTCCTCGGTGATCATGCGCGTCGGCTTCGAGCCGCCCATCTCGTGGCGGGTCCGCTTGTCCTTGAGGTTGCGCATGTGCAGCCCCACGGTGTCGGCGAACAGCTGGTACTCCCAGCCCGCCTTCGGTCCGGGGACCGCGGTGCCGACCTTCCTGGCGATCATCTCGGCCAGCTCGCGCGGAGTGCGGTTGCTGATGTCCAGGTACCCGGTGCCGGCCCGCAGCGCGGGGATCTCGGTGTCGTCGAAGCGGACGGGCAGCACGTACTCGGTGTCCGAGACCAGCGCGCGGTCGAACGCCGCCTGCCGCTCGTGCTTGGTCCACATCTTCCTGGCGTAGTGCTGCGACACGAACATCACGCAGAAGCGCGAGTCGTGGCGGTAGATCTGGTCGAGGTGCTCGACGAGGTTCTTGCCCCAGAGATCGGCTTGCTCGTCGGTGTCGTAGAAGCGGGTCACACCCAGTTCGGTGAGGTGGCGGGCCACCTCGTCGACGTAGGGGCGGTCTTCGCCGGCGAAGGAGAGGCACACGTCGTACTTGGGCACCAGGCGATGGTAGTGGCGGGAACCACACCGCTGTGCGGGGAGTTGGGAAGGTATGAGCCTGGGGTTCCTGTTCGCGATGTCGTTACCCGCGTTGGTGGCCGCGCTGTTCTTCCTCGCCGTGTTCGAGAGGTTCTTCCGCGGCAGGAAGAAGGGCATGCCGATGTCGACGGCCGGCATCGGGGAGCTCGGGGCCACGTTCGAGGCGGGCAAGCGCGACGAACTGGAGTTCCGCAAGGAGGAGCGGCAGCTGCGCGACGACGAGGGTGATCACGCGCCGCCGCGGAGCCGGGTGGACCTCGACGGCGGCACGGCCGTGCTCAACGTGCCGGCGCAGCGTTCACGGCGTTAGGCGGGCGGGTCCGCTTCGAACAGCAGGGCCGTCGCGATCGCCGCGATGCCCTCGCCGCGCCCCGTGAGGCCGAGGCCGTCCGTGGTGGTGCCGGCGACCGAGACCGGGCCTCCGACTGCGTCCGAGAGGGTCTTCTGCGCCTCTTCGCGGCGCTTGCCGATGCGCGGCTGGTTGCCGATGACCTGCACTGTGGCGTTTCCCACACGGAAGCCGGCCTCCTCGACGAGGCGGCGCACCTCCGTGAGCAGGACCACGCCGTGCGCACCGGACCAGCGCGGGTCGGACGTGCCGAAGACGGCGCCCAGGTCACCCAGGCCCGCGGCGGACAGGAGCGCGTCGCACAGCGCGTGGGAGGCGACGTCGCCGTCGGAGTGACCGGCGCACCCGTCCACGCCCTCCCACAGCAGGCCGGCGACCCAGCACTCACGTCCTGCCTCGATCGGGTGGACGTCGACGCCCTGACCGATCCTCACCGCTGGCCTCCGCTGAACAGTGCCGCCGCGATCGCGAGGTCGAACGGCGTGGTGATCTTCATGGCGTGGGGGTGTCCGGGAACCGTGTGCACCGGGACACCGTTCTTCTCGACGAGACCGGCGTCGTCAGTCGCGGCGATACCGGAGCTGTAGGCGGCTCTGAGAGTCTCGGCGCGGAAACCCTGCGGGGTCTGCACGACCCGCAACCCGGCTCGATCAGGTGTGGAGACGACCACTCCGACCTCGTCCACCTGCTTGATCGTGTCGGCGACCGGCAGCACCGGGATGACGGCGTCGTACCCGTCGCGCACGGCGGCGACGACACCGGCGATGACCTCGGGAGGGGTGAAGGCACGAGCGGCGTCGTGGACCAGCACGATCGAGGTGTCCGGAATCACGCGGAGCGCGTGTTCGAGGGCGAGTCGCACCGAGTCGGTGCGTTCGGCACCCCCTGAAAGCACGTGCACCGCCCCGCCGGCCGGAGCCAGCGAGGCGGTTGCGGTGTGCACCAAGTCCACATCGGACGGTGGAGCGGCGATGACGACGTACTGGACGTGACCCGACTCGAACAGGCCTCGCACGGCACGAGTCAACAGCGGTACACCGTTGACCGGCACGAGCGCCTTGGGCATCCCGTAGCCCAGACGCTCACCCCGCCCTGCCGCGGGCACGAGCGCGACAACACTCATGTTCGCGACTTACATCCGATGCTCAGTTGTGATTTGTGAAAACTACGAAGCAGTGGCGAGAACTTCGTCGAGGAGAACCTCGGCCTTGTCCTCGTCGGTGCCTTCGGCCAGCGCCAGCTCGCTGACCAGTATCTGCCGCGCCTTCGCCAGCATCCGCTTCTCGCCGGCGGAAAGCCCGCGATCCTTTTCGCGCCGCCAGAGGTCGCGCACCACTTCCGCAACCTTGTTCACATCGCCGGAGGCGAGCTTCTCAAGATTGGCCTTGTACCGCCGAGACCAGTTGGTCGGCTCCTCGGTGTGGGGAGCACGCAAGACCTCGAAAACCTTGTCGAGCCCTTCCTGGCCGACAACGTCACGCACGCCTACGATTTCGGCGTTGTCAGCGGGAACCCGTACGGTGAGGTCGCCCTGCGCTACCTTGAGAACGAGGTACTTCTTTTCCTCGCCCTTGATCACGCGGGTCTCGATTGCTTCGATGAGAGCGGCACCGTGGTGCGGGTAGACGACGGTCTCTCCGACCTTGAAAACCATGTGTCCTCTGCCCCTTTCGATGCCTCCATCCTAACACGTCCGGCAACCCTTCGATCGCTGCTCGATGATCCGTTAGTGCTGGTCAGGGCCATGCGGGGGGGTTGACAAACCACCTGTTCGCGTGCAAGGTACGTCTCATCGAAGATCGACTGGCAGCCAGTCGCGCCCTCGATTCGGGCCCCGGTTAGGCTCCTTGCCTGGTGGTTGTTCCCTAGGAAGGACGCTGGAGCCGTGAACTCAGGAGTGTCTCGCCGGATGATCGTGACGGCAGCGCTGGCCGCGGGCCTCGGCCTGGTGGCGGTCGGCTGCAGCGCCGGTCAGGTCACCCAGACCGACACCCAGGTCGCCGCAGTGGACGGTGCGAGCGGCAACGCTGGCCCGATCGCGGTGCGCAACGTCATGCTCGCCTTCCCGCCGGACGGCAACAGGTACGAAGACGGTGCGGACGCGCCGCTGACGTTCGTCATCGCGAACTCGGGGTCCACCCCGGACAAGCTGCTGTCGATCAAGTCGGACGCGTCGGAGTCCGAGGCCGAGGTCGTCGGTTCGAAGGAGATCCCGGCGCAGTACGCGCTGCGGGCCGAGTACGACGCCTCGAAGGCACCGACGAAGACCTCCGCGCCTTCGTCGTCCGCTGCCTCGTCCTCGTCGGTCTCGCCGACCTCGGGCGCCCCCTCGTCGAACGCGGGCACGCCGTCGTCCAGCGCGGGCACGCCGTCCTCGACGTCGGGCAACCCGTCCTCGAACGCCGGTACGCCGTCGTCGAACGCGTCGTCCTCCGGTGCCCCGTCGACGACCGGTCGCCCGTCCTCCTCGGCGCCCGTCGCCGTGGACCCCGACCTCGAGGTGCTGCAGATCCGCTGCACGCTCAAGAAGCTGAACCGCGAGGTGGTGGCGGCCCAGACCGTCAAGATCACCTTCCTGTTCGAGAAGGCCGGCTCCCTGACGCTGGAGGTGCCCGTGGCGCCGTCCGAGCACAAGCGCACGAGCGAGAACCACGAGTCCGGCGGCCACTGATTTTTCTGCCGCTGCTCCGCAGCGGCGGCGAGTTCGCCGGGAAGTCGGCCGTCCGGCCGCCGCGTCGGGCCGAATCGCCTTCTGCGGTTGACCCGACGAGGCGACCGGACGACCGACGCGAACTCGCAAGAACATGTGTGCCAAGCCGTTCCTGGCAAGCGAAACGCCGCCTCCTGGAAGCCAGGGGGCGGCGTTTTCGTTTCTGTCAGGAGGCCTTGAGCATCGGGGCGAACTTGTCGCGGTAGGCCCACGCGAGGCCGATCTCCGCGGCGACCACGAGCAGCGCCATGATCATGCCGCTCGGCTCCAGGAAGACGTGGAACAGGAAGATGTTCACGACCACCGGGGCGAGCAGGGCCAGCGCCAGCGGCACGAACCGGCCGACCACCAGCAGGACACCGGCGATCAGCTGGACGGCGCTGGTGAGCTGCACCATGTAGCCGGTCGCGTAGAGGGCAGCGTTGAACGCCACCCCTTCGGGCGCCATGGTGCTGGGGTCGGGGGCGGGCATGAACATCAGGAAGCCGTTCAGGCCGGTCGTGGCGAACAGCAGGCCGGTCAGCACGCGGGTGACCACGGTGGCGTAGCGGCCGACGGCGAACTTGCGGGTCTGCGTCGCGGGAGCGGTTGCGGTGCTCACTGTGTCCTCCAGGTGTGTCGTGTCCTTCCACTGATGCGTCGAACGGGACCCGTGCCGGATCGACATACCGGCCCAGAAAATCTCCAAGACTTCTGCGCGCGGCTGTGACCTGCGGCGATCGGAAGTGTCAGACCTGTCCTCTACCGTTCTGGTCGTGGCGAAGACAGCGCGGCCGATCTTCCGTTGTGCCGAGTGCGGGCACGAGGTGGCGAAGTGGTTCGGCCGCTGCCCCGAGTGCCAGGCGTGGGGCAGCATCGAGGAACGAGGCACCGCCTCGGTGACGCGGGTGGTGGCGGGCGCGCCGACCTCCCGGGCCCGGCCGATCGGCGAGGTCGACATCGAGTCGGCGCGGGCTCTCTCGACGGGTGTCAGCGAGTTCGACCGGGTGCTCGGCGGCGGCCTCGTGCCGGGTGCCGTCGTGCTGCTCGCCGGCGAACCGGGCGTCGGCAAGTCGACGCTGCTGCTGGAGACGGCGCACCGCTGGGCCGAGTCGCACGGCCGCTGCCTCTACGTCACGGGCGAGGAGTCCGCGGGCCACGTGCGGCTGCGCGCCGAACGCACCGGCAACCTCCACGCCGAGATGTACCTGGCGGCAGAGAGCGAGCTCAGCGCGTTGCTGGGCCAGGTCGACCAGGTGAAGCCGTCGATGTTGATCGTCGACTCCATCCAGACCATGTCGACGGTGAGCGTCGAGGGCGTGCCCGGCGGCGTCACGCAGGTGCGGACCGTCGCATCAGGACTGATCGCGATGGCCAAGGAGCGAGGCCTCCCGGTAGTCCTGGTTGGACACGTCACGAAGGACGGATCCGTTGCGGGGCCGAGGGTTCTGGAGCACCTGGTCGACGTGGTGCTGCAGTTCGAGGGCGACCGCCACTCCAGCCTCAGGCTCCTGCGAGGCATCAAGAACCGCTACGGCGCGGCGGACGAGGTGGGCTGCTTCGAGTTGCGCGACGACGGCATCGCCTGCGTCCCGGACCCGTCCGGCCTCTTCCTCACCCGCCGCGAGAAGGCCGTCGAGGGCACCTGCGTCACGGTGATCGTCGAGGGCAAGCGCCCGATGCTGGGCGAGGTGCAGGCCCTGGTGGCCAAGACGAACCTGCCCGCTCCCCGCCGCGCGGTGAGCGGCCTCGACTCGGCGCGGATCTCGATGGCCCTCGCCGTGCTGGAGAAGCGCGGCAAGGTCAACCTGTTCCAGAAGGACGTCTTCACCGCCACCGTCGGCGGCATGCGCCTCGTCGAACCGGCCGCGGACCTGGCGGTGGTGCTGGCGGTGGCCTCGGCCGAACGCGAGATCGCCCTGCCCGCGGACCTGGTCGTGCTGGGCGAGGTCGGCCTGGCCGGGGAGATCCGGCGCGTCAACGGCGTGGGCAAGCGGCTCAGCGAGGCCGCGCGGCTGGGGTTCAAGAAGGCCCTGGTGCCGCCGGACCACGGGCCGTTGCCCGAGGGGGTGCGGGCGCTGGTGGCGAACGACCTGGTGTCCGCCCTGGAGGTGCTGGGGCTGAACCGGAGGCGCAGCAGCGGCAAGGGAGACGCCAAGGACGAGCCCGAGGACGACTGACAGCCGGCGACGCGAGTCCGGGGATGACCGACCTGCTGCGTCGCGCCGTCGCGCTCGTGTCGGACGTCGAGCGCAGCGACAGCGGGGCCTCGGCCGCGGACGTGCGGGAGTCCTGGAGCGCGACGAGTGGGAGTTCGCGCTCGAACTGCTGGGCGACTTCGGGGGCATCGACTGGCAGCCCTGGGAGTACTGGGCCCTCCTGGTGCGGGCGGCGGAGCAGTTGCGCCTGCCCTCCCAGTGGTGCCGCTGGCGCGAGTACGAGGCGTACCGACGCCTGCTGCTGCGCACGGACCTGCACGTCAGGGCCGAGGGTGGCCCAGGTCCGGACACCGGTGCGCTGGGACGTGGGAACCGGCGGCGCTCAGTCGGCCAGGCCGTGGGGCGAGTCGAACCCGGAACTCCGGCCGGGCGGTCGCGCGACGGTCCGGCTGTTACCCGCGTGGCCGGAATGCCGGCGCCACCTCGTGCCGGGCGACGTCATCACCCTCCATGAGGGACAGCCGGTGGCCGGAACGGCGACTGTGATCGAATTAGCCGGTGTTGGGGAGACACGACAGCGAGATCGGTGAGTTGTTGCGGTTCGCCGCGTTCTTGGTGCCCTCCGAGGTGCGCAGCGCGGACCTGCTCGACTACCTGGACCTCGAGGAGTGGGAGCTGGTGCTCCAGCTGCTGGGGGAGTTCGACGGCAACACCTGGCAGACACCGCGCTTCTGGGCCCTGCTGGCCGAGGCGGCCACGCAGATGGACCAGGACGACGCCTGGTTCCAGTGGCGCTGCGTGGAGTCGATCCAAGGGGTGCTGCGGGTCGAGCTGACCATGGCCGTCGACGCGGAACCGTTGCGGGCCACGGGAGAGCGTCCGATGTGGGACGTCACGGGCAACCACCAGCGGGTGGCGGCGCTGTGGATCGAGTCCAAGCCCGTACTGGGGCCGGGGGAGCGCGGCACGGCCCGGCTTCGGCCGTTCGTGCCGCCGGCGTGGGCGCACCTGATCCGGGGCGACACGATCTCGTTGCTCGGCGGCTCGCCGGGGACGGCGAAGATCATCGAGAAGGTTCCGCCGCGGCTCTGAGGACTCGACGCGAGACGGCGCCAAAGCCACCGCCGCGGCCCTGAGAGGACCGCGGCGGTGGCGAAGCAGAACTACTGGATCACTGCGAGAGCAGCTGGGCGCAGCGGATCAGGCCCAGGTGCGAGTACGCCTGCGGGTGGTTGCCGAGCGAGCGCTCGGCGACCGGGTCGTACTCCTCGGGCAGCAGGCCGGTGGGGCCCGCGGCCGCGACGATCTGGCCGAACAGCTCCTCGGCCTCGGTGCGGCGGCCGGTGAGCAGGTACGACTCGATCATCCAGGCGGCGCAGAGGTGGAAGCCGCCCTCGTCGCCCGGCAGGCCGTCGTCGCGCTTGTAGCGGTAGACGGTGGAACCGGACCGCAGCTCCGCCTCGATGGCCGTCACGGTCGACTGGAAGCGCTCGTCGGCCGGGTCGATCAACCCCGACAGGCCCACGAACAGCGAGGCGGCGTCGAGGTCGTCGCCGTCGTAGGCCGTGGTGAAGGACTGGACCTCGTCGTTCCAGCCGTTCTTGAGCACGTCGGTGGCGATCGTGTCGCGCAGCGGCACCCAGGACGGGTCGAGCTCGCGGCCGAACTGCTCGCCGAGCTTGATGGCGCGGTCGATCGTCAGCCAGCACATGACCTTCGAGTACACGTGGTGGCGCGGCGCGTGCCGCTCCTCCCAGATGCCGTGGTCGGGCTCGTGCCAGCGCCGCGAGACTGCCTCGGCCATCGCCTGGACCATCGTCCAGTCGGCGTCCGAGAGCGAACCGCGTGCGGTGGCCAGTTGCACGACCAGGTCGACGACCGGGCCGAACACGTCGAGCTGCACCTGCTGGTTCGCGAGGTTGCCCACGCGGACCGGACGGGAGCCGGCGTAGCCGGGCAGCGACTCGATGACGGCCTCGGCACCCAGCTGGGTGCCGTGCAGCGTGTACAGCGGGTGCAGCCGCTCGGGGCCCGGGATGGTCTCCAGGACGCCGTGCAGCCACGCCAGGAAGCCGTCGGCCTCCGCGAACGAGCCCACCGACACCAGGGCGGCGGCGGTCATCGCGCCGTCGCGCAGCCAGCAGTAGCGGTAGTCCCAGTTCCGGACGCCGCCGAGCTCCTCGGGCAGCGACGTGGTGGCCGCCGCCATGATCGAGCCGGAGTCCTTGTGCACCAGGCCGCGCAGTGTCAGCGCGGAGCGCAGCACGAGGTCCGTCTGCACCTTCGGCAGGTGCAGGCCCGCGGCCCAGTCCGACCAGTAGCCGGCGGCGCGGTCACGGCGGACCGACTCGGGCGAGGTGTGCTCGGTGATGTCGTCGGTGCCGCAACGCAGCTCCAGCAACACCGGCGCACCCTCGCGAGGACGCACCACGGCGCGTGCGGTCTCCTGCACGCCGTCCGAGGTGATCTCCCAGTCGACACCGGGCGAACGCAGCACCATCGGGTCCGACGTGCCGACGATGCGCAGGCCGTCGCGCTCGCGCAGCAGCCGCACCGGCACCTGGCCGAACTCCGGGCGCGGCGCGAACGTGATCACCGCGTTGGTCGAGCCGGAGATGCGCCGGACGAGGTCCGTGCGGTGCGACGCGAGGCCGTGCTCCAGGTAGTCCGTCACCAGGAGCCGCGACCAGCGGGTCTCCACGATCATCGTGCCCGGCAGGTAGCGCTGGCCCAGGGGCAGCGACCCGTGCTCCGGCTTGATCGAGAAGTGACCGGCGGCGGGCCCGCCGAGCAGGTCCGCGAAGAGCGCCGCGGAGTCCGGCTCGGGGTGGCACAGCCAGTTCACCTTGGCGTCCGGCGTCACGAGGGCCACCGAACGCTCGTTCGCGAGCATCGTCAGACGCTCGATCGGCACGGCCTGGTCGCCGTGCAGCCACGCGCGGCGCTCCTCCAGGAGGAACGCCAGCACCGTCGCCACGTCGGCGGGGTCGGCCACGTAGTGCTGGGCCAGCGACTCGCCGGGACCCACGCGGATGCCGAGGTCCGGACCGTGCAGGCGTTCGAACGCCTTCTCGTCCGTCACGTCGTCACCCAGGAAGATCGCCGCGGTGGCGCCGACCTGGTGACGCAGGATGTCGAGGGCGTGGCCCTTGTTGGTCTCGACGACGGCGAGCTCGATGACGGCCTTGCCCTCGGTGACCTGCACACCTTCCCAGGTGCACGGACCGGAGCGGACGGCGTCGAGCACCGCTGTGCCGATGGCCTCGCTGGCCGCACGGCGGACGTGCACGGCGATCGAGGCGGGCTTGACCTCGAGGTGCACGCCCTCCTGGCCGTCGACGATCTCTTCGAGGGCGGCCTCGATGCGCCGCAGCAACGCCTTGGCGTCGCCGTCGAGCGCGTGCACGAAGCCGACGTCGAACTCGGAACCGTGCGAGCCCACCAGGTGGACCTCGCCCGGCAGTCGGGAAAGGGTGGCCAGGTCGCGCAGCGCACGACCGGAGATCACGGCCGATGTGGTCTCGTGCAGCGACGCGAGTGAACGCAGCGCGTTCACCGACTCCGGGAGCGGGCGGGCCGCCTCCGGGTCGCTCACGATCGGCGCGAGTGTTCCGTCGTAGTCGCTGGCGACAAGCAGTCGCGGGGTCCGCGCGAGCTGGACGATCGCTCGGCGCAGTTCGGCGGGGAGGGCCTCGGCGGTCAACGCCCCTCCTGGAGCACTCGATGGGTCGGATACAAAACGATCTGAAAGGATTCAGACCGAGGTCTGCGTGCCCAACGCCTCCAGGAACGACCTCGCCCAGCGGTCAACGTCGTGGGTGAGGACTTGGCGGCGCAGCGCGCGCATCCTACGGCGGCCTTCGGCGGGATCGATGTCGAGGGCGGCCTGCAGAGCGTTCTTGACACCGTCCAGGTCATGGGGGTTCACCAGGAACGCACTGGTCAGTTCTGCGGCGGCGCCGGCGAACTCACTGAGCACCAGAGCCCCGCCAAGATCATATCGGCAGGCCACGTACTCCTTGCAGACGAGGTTCATTCCGTCCCGAACGGGCGTGACGACCATGACGTCCGCCGCGCTCATGAACGCGACGAGCTCCTCGCGGTTCACCGACTGGTGCAGGTAGTGCACGACGGGCTTGCCGACGCGGCCGAACTCGCCGTTGATCCGGCCGACGGACTGCTCGATGTCCTTGCGCATCGTCACGTAGTGGTCGACGCGCTCACGGCTGGGCGTGGCGAGCTGGACCATCGCGACGTCCTCGGGGTCCACGCGTCCGTCCGCGATCAGCTCGTAGAGAGCGCGGATCCGGACGTCGATGCCCTTCGTGTAGTCGAGGCGGTCCACGCCCAGCAGGATGCGCTTGGGGTTGCCGAGGTCCGCTCGAATCTGCTTCGCGCGGGCCTGCGTCTCCTTGCGCCGGGCCACGGCGTCGAGGCCCGCGCTGTCGATCGAGATCGGGAACGCGCCGACGCGCACGGTGCGGTCACCGACCTGCACGACACCGGGCCTCGTGCGGACGCCGACCGTGCCGCGGCTCGGCTCCAGGCCGACGAGGCGGCGGGCCAGCCAGAGGAAGTTCTGCGCGCCGCCGGGCCGGTGGAAGCCCACCAGGTCGGCGCCGAGCAGGCCGCGGATGATCTCCGTGCGCCACGGGAGCTGCATGAACAGCTCGACCGGCGGGAACGGGATGTGCAGGAAGAAGCCGATCTTGAGGTCGGGCCGCTGCTCGCGCAGCATCGCCGGGACGAGCTGCAGCTGGTAGTCCTGCACCCACACCGTCGCGCCCTGGGCGGCTACCTTCGCGGTCGCATCGGCGAACCGCTGGTTGACCTTCACGTACGTGTTCCACCAGTGCCGGTGGAACGCCGGCTGCGCCACGACGTCGTGGTAGAGCGGCCAGAGCGTGCCGTTGGAGAAGCCCTCGTAGTAGTCCTCGACCTCCTTGGCCGAGAGCTCGACGGGGTGCAGCAGCAGGCCGTCGTCCTCGAACGGCGCCACCTCCGTGTCGGAGACACCGGGCCAGCCGACCCAGGCGCCGCTGTGTGAGCGGAGGAACGGCTCGAGCGCGCTCACCAGCCCTCCCGGGCTGTGCTTCCAGCGCTCCGTCCCGTCAGGGAGTCGCTCCAGGTCGACCGGCAGCCGGTTGGCCACGACTACGAACTCTGCCCCGTTCTCGCCTATGTCCATGCTCACGCGAAAGACGTTAGTTGCTGAGCGTGGAGTCGGCGTGTCGTGTAACCCCCGTCACAGCGAGTTTCACTCCAAACGACGCTTGGTGGGTTTGAGCGGTCCTGACATGCGAGGACCTGCGAACTTGCGCTCCAGACGCCCCAGTCCAGTGCGCACCGGCTGGGCCAGGTACTCGCCGAACACGACACCTCCGGCCAGGGCGAGAGCAATGCCACTCGCGAAGACCAGCGTGCTCAGACCGGCCGGATCGCCCTCCGCGGTGAGCTGGAACAGGCCTCGGTAGGTCGTCCAGCCGGGCAGCAGCGGGACGACGCCCGCCTGCACGACGACGAGCGTCGGGATGCGCAGCCGGCGGGTCATCGTGGCGCCGCCGAAACCGGTGATCGCGGCGGCTACCGCGGAGCTCAGCAGCGCGTCGAGGCCGAGGCTCGTCATGAGTCCGTAGGCGGCCGTTCCGATCGCGCCGGAGATGGCGGCGGCGACGAGCGCGCGGGGCCGGGCGTAACAGGCGAGCGCGAAGAACGCACTCGTCGCCGCGCCGGCCGCGAACTGCATCGGCACCGCGGAGATCAGAGCGGGCAACGGGTCGCTGAGTTTGATGTCCAGTCCGAAGTGGACGGCCGCGCGGATCGCCAGCGCGACACCCGCGATGAGACCGGCGCTGAGCAGCACGGTCTCGACGGTGCGGCCCGCTGCGGTGACGTTGTAGCCGGAGATCGCATCCTGCACGGTGCTGACGAGCGCGAGCCCGGACAGCAGCACGACGATCCCGACGGCGACGAGCAGGCTCGGCCGCACCGGCAGCAACCCGGTCGAGAAGATCGCGAGCGCGGCACCCGTGCCGAGCGCGCCGCCCACCAGTTGCTGGAAGAAGAACGGCAGGTTGCGGCGGTTGAGGATCCGGCCGACCCGGTCGACCACGGCCGTGATGACCGCGGCGGTGAGCGCGAGCACCAGCCCGCCGCCGACGAGAAACGCGACCGCGGCGGCCATGCCACCCCACGCGGCGGTGGCGACCCAACGGGGATACGGGTGCGCGGCGTTCGTGATGTCTTCGAGCCGTGCGTGCGCTTCTTCGATAGGCCCCAGATTGCGCACCAGGTGCTCGACGTCCGCGAGTCGCGTGTAGTCGAGACTGCGCTGACGAACGACGCGGATCGACGTGATCGGCGGCGCCTCCGTGCCGCGATGACACGACACGCTGATAGAGGTGTAGATCACGTCGACTTCCGTGTGCGGAAGTCCATAGCTCTCGGTGACCGAGAGAATCGTGGCTGTCACGTCGGCCGCGCCGGCCCCACTGGACATTTGGACCTCACCGATCTTCAGGGCGAGATCGAGTACCAGGTGAACCGTGGTGTCATCGGGCAGAGCGGGGCCGTGCAGGCTGTTCGTGGAAATCTCGTGCACCTCCGTCGTGTGATCGTGGCGGGCACTTCGACTGTTGCTGTGTCGTCGGCCACCTCCGATCGGGCGACCCGAAAAGGAGGACATGATCACTATCTGTTGGTTACCCTCCTGACCTGGTCAAGGCGGTCGGTCTGACGCTTTGATCCACTCGGTTGGTTGGTGTGACTCCTGTTGGAGCAATCCGATCACACTGAGAGCAGACCGTTCGCCGCAGGTAGCACCCGCAACGGGCGCTTACGATGTTCGCGAACACGCGCCGGCCGGCGTAGCTCAATTGGCAGAGCACTCGCCTTGTAAGCGAAAGGTTAGGGGTTCGATTCCCCTCGCCGGCTCAATTCGGCTCCCTGACCAGCCATGACGGTTGGTCGGGGAGCCTTCATGCTTCCCGGGGTCCGACACCGCGTTGTTTCGCGCGGGCCAAGAAGCCTTCCTTCGCGCTGGTCGACGGGCTCAGCCGCTTGCCAGAAGTCGAGCGGTGTCCTTGCGGAGCCCGTTTTCCGGCACTATCCGCACCGCCTCATGTGCGTTCCGTAGTCGTTTGGTCGCGGTTCGGTTCGTGAAGCCCCGGAACAACTTCGACAGCGCTGGGCGAGTCCACTTCGGGAATGAGCCGACCTCATATGTGAACCGCGGATCTGCGGCCGTGCCGGCGGGGAATCGCATCGGGAGCGGGTCCCGGCGTTCGGCTGCGGCCATCCGGCTTCGTCTGATCGAGTGGTCTGCCCCGGTGTGCAACCGGGCGTGCCGCGACGCGGATCGTCAGTACTCTCGCCACACTTCGACCACTCGGCAATGGGGGATTGCTCATGGCGTTTCTTCGGCGTGTCCTGGTCATGGCGGCGGCTCTTTTCATGGTCGCGACACTGAACACTCCCGCGCAGGCCGCGGAGAAGATCACCTACGTCAAGCGCTCCGGCGAGGTGACGGCCCAGTTCCTGAGCACCTGGAAGAACGTCAACACCGGCCGTTGTCTCGCGGTCAGGGGAGCGGCGAACTACAACGGCGCGCCCGCGTTCCAGCACGACTGCGGGTTCGCGGACCAGGTCTGGGACCTCCGGTACTACGGCTACGACCGGTGGGAGGTCCGCAACGCGTACACGGGCCGGTGTCTCTCCATCAGGTCGGCGGACAACTACAACGGATCACCGGCGTTCCAGCTCGACTGCGCCGGTTACGCCGATCAGCACTGGTTCGTCGTCGACGCCTATGACTCGATCGGCTACTACCTCTACAGCGTCGTCATCAACAACGTCACCGGCCGTTGCCTCGTGGTGAGCGCAGCGGCGAACCACAACGGAGCGCCCGCGTTCCAGTTCGACTGCCACCCGAACTTCAACGACCAGCACTGGCGGATCCAGAACGCGTGACCGCCGGCACGTGGTGACCACGATTCATGTCCTGCACTGTCTCGTTAGGACGTGACATCGTGGTCACCATGTCCTACCTCGCGGATAGCGCGCGCTACGACCAGATGACTTACCGGCGGACGGGACGCAGCGGCCTCAAGCTGCCCGCCATCTCGCTCGGCCTGTGGCACAACTTCGGCGGTGACCGCCCCTACGAGCTGGGCCGCGGGATCGCGCGGAGGGCGTTCGACCTCGGTGTCACGCACTTCGACCTCGCCAACAACTACGGTCCGCCCTACGGTTCGGCGGAGATCACGTTCGGGCAGATCCTGAAGGATGATCTCAGGCCGTACCGCGACGAGCTCGTGATCTCCACCAAGGCCGGCTACGACATGTGGGACGGGCCGTACGGGGAGTGGGGCAGCCGCAAGTACCTGCTCAGCTCGCTCGACCAGTCGCTCACGCGGATGGGCCTCGACTACGTCGACATCTTCTACTCCCACCGGTTCGACCCCGAGACGCCGCTGGAAGAGACCATGGGCGCGCTCGTGTCCGCGGTGCAGCAGGGCAAGGCGCTCTACGCCGGCATCTCGTCGTACTCGCCCGCGAAGACCCGCGAGGCCGCCCAGCTGCTCAAGAGCGCGGGTGTGCCGTTGCTGATCCACCAGCCGTCGTACTCGATGCTCAACCGCTGGATCGAGCCGGAGCTGCTGGACACGCTGGAGGAGGTCGGCGCCGGTTGCATCGCGTTCTCGCCGCTCGCGCAGGGCATGCTGACCGACCGGTACCTCAACGGTGTTCCCGAGGGCTCGCGGGCGTCGCAGGGCAAGTCGCTGTCGACGGACCTGCTGACCGAGCAGAACCTCGGCCGCATCCGGTCGCTCAACGAGATCGCCCGGTCGCGCGGTCAGTCGCTGGCGCAGCTCGCGCTCACGTGGACGATCCGCGACCCGCGCGTCACGTCGGCATTGATCGGCGCCTCCTCCGTCGGGCAGCTGGAGCAGAACCTGGCGGCCCTGCAGGCGCCGCCGCTGACCGACGACGAGCTCGCCGAGATCGACAAGCACGCCGTCGAGTCGGGCATCGACCTCTGGGCGACGAGCTCGCAGGCCGAGTAGCTACGGGTGCCGGGGGAGGCGGATCGTGAAGACCGTCGACCCCGGCCTGCTGGACAGCTCGATCGTGCCGCCGTGCGCCTCCACCAGCGACTGGACCACGGCGAGCCCCAGGCCGCTGCCGCCGCGCTGGCGGGTCCGCGAGTCGTCCACGCGGTAGAACCTGTCGAAGATCCTCGCCTGGTCCGCGGCCGGGATGCCGGGGCCCGTGTCGGCCACCCGGATCACCGCCCAGCCGTTCTCGGCCGTCACCTTCAGCACCACCGCGGTGCCGGCGGGCGTGTGCACGGCCGCGTTGGTCAGCAGGTTGTCGAGCACCTGCCGCAGCCGCGTCGGGTCCGCGGTCATCGAGACCGTGTCCGCGTCCAGGATCAGCTCGTGCGACGGCCTGCCCGCGCGGAACGCGTCCGCGGCGGCCTCCGCGACCACCGAGAGGTCGAGGTCCTCCGGGCGCAACGGCGGTTCGGTCGCCGCGGAGTCCAGGCGTGCCAGCAACAACAGGTCGTCGAGCAGCACGCTCATGCGCGACGCCTCCGACCGCAGCTTCTCCAGGTGCTTCTCGCGCTCGCCCGGTTCGTTGGCCGCCGCGTACTTGAACAGGTCCGCGTAGCCGCGCAACGACGTGAGGGGCGTGCGTAGTTCGTGCGAGGCGTCGGCGATGAACCGGCGCAGGCGTTGCTCTGCGGCCGTGCGGGCGGCCAAAGAAGAGTCGATGTGCGCGAGCATCTTGTTGAACGCCTCGCGCAGCTCCTCGACCTCGACGCCGCCACCGCGTCCGTCCACGCGCACGGTGAGGTCGCCCGAGTCGGTGAGGTCGTGCGACGAGATGTCGTGCGCGGTGTCGGCCATGTCCGACAGGGGTTGCATGCCCTTGCGGATCAGCGCCTGACCGCCCACGACCAACGCGACCAGCGCGGCCAGGAACGCGATCACCCCGACCGTGACGAGCTGGGAGATCGTGCCGTCCCGGTCGTCCGTCGGGGCCGCGCTGACGAGGATCCACTCGTTCTTGACGACCTGGCAGGCGCGCAGCCGGAACTTGCCCTCGCCGCGCAGGTACTCGGTCTGGAACTCGTCGGCGACCAGCGCCCTCTTCGCGAGCGCGTCGAACTCCTCGCGGTCGGCGGGCTGCTGGTCGCCCGGCTGGGGCTTCAGCTCCCCGTCCTCGATCTTGTAGACGACGGCGAGCCAGTCCGGCGGCAGCTTGGAGACCTTGCCGTGGTTGTCGATCTCCTTGACCGCGCTCGTCTGGCTGATCACCATCTGGTCGTCGAGGCGGCGGTCGAGGAAGTCCTTCATCGACGAGATCATGACCCAGCCGACGATCACGAACACCGTCAGCGCGAGCGCACCCAGGCCCAGGGCGAGGCGGGTGCCGAGCCGCCAGTCGCGGACGGGCTTCAACCGCAACTTCATCGTGGGGCTCACTCAGCTGCTCGGCGGAGCACGTACCCCACACCGCGTACGGTGTGGATCAACGGCTCGCGGCCGTCGTCGAGCTTGCGGCGCAGGTGGGAGATGACGAGCTCGACGACGTTGGAGCGGCCGCCGAAGTCGTACTCCCACACGTGGTCGAGGATCTGCGCCTTCGTCAGCACGGCCGGCGAGCGCCGCATCAGGTACCGCAGCAGCTCGTACTCGGTCGGCGTCAGCGTCACGAGCTTGCCACCGCGGCGGACCTCGCGCGTGTCCTCGTCCATCACCAGATCGGACACCTTCAGCACCGATCGCTTCCACGACGGACCCGTCGAACGGCGCAACACGGCCCGAAGCCGGGCCATCAGCTCCTCGACCGAAAAAGGTTTTACGAGGTAGTCGTCGCCGCCTCTGGTGAGGCCTGCCACACGGTCCGCGGTGCCGTCACGGGCCGTCAGAAAGACCACCGGAACCATCGCCCCGGCCGCCCGCATTCGATCTAGGACGGTGAATCCGTCCAGGTCAGGCAGCATGAGGTCGAGCACGACGATGTCCGGCTGGAACTCGGCTGCCTCTCTCAACGCCTCTTCGCCGTTGAGCGCCGTCGCGGCCTGCCAGCCCTCGTACCGGGCGACCGTCGCGACCAGGTCAGCGATGTGCGGCTCGTCATCTACGACGAGCAATCGAACCGAGTTCCCCTTGTCCACGTGCTCATGGTGCGTCACCTGGTGGCTCCGGCGCTCGATCGACAGGAAGTCGACAGCGCGGGCAAAGGGGAGCCACAGCTCGAACGCCAAGGATCGAGATCGACCGCCAGAGACCGCCCGACCGAGGAGCCCGCCGTGACGACCACCCTGCAGCCCCCAGCGCGACAGGCTGCGGCCGGCCGTGCGACGCCGCACAAGATGCTGGCCAAAGCCGGCCTGTACGTGTTCCTCCTGGCCAACGCGGCGTTCGTGACGTACCTGTTCAACGCGGCGGGCGTCGGCTCGAACAAGCTGGTCAACTTCGGCCGGCTCGCGGGTCTCTACGGCGCGCTCGCCATGGCGTTCCAGCTTCTCCTGGTGGCACGGCTGCCCTGGTTCGACCGGCGGCTGGGCATGGACAAGCTCACCGGGTGGCACCGCTGGGTCGGCTTCACGATCTTCTTCACGCTGATCGGCCACCTGGTCTTCATCGCGTTCGGCAACGCGGGCGCCGACGGCCCGGTCGCCGAGATCGTCCGGCAGGCGACCGAGCTGGAGGGCATCCTCCGCGCGCTGGTGGCGTGGGCGATCATCATGGTCGTCGGCACCGTCTCGGCCCGCTTCGCGCGGCGCCGGCTGGCCTACGAGACCTGGCACTTCATCCACCTGTACACCTACGTCGCGATCTTCCTGGCGTTCTCGCACCAGGTCGCGGTGGGCAGCACGTTCCGCAAGTCCGCGCTCGCGACCGGCTACTGGTGGGGCCTGTGGGCGTTCGCGCTCGGCTCCGTCCTCCTCGGCCGCGTGGTGCTCCCGCTCTACCGCAACTGGAAGCACCAGTTCCACGTCGCCGCCGTGGTGCCCGAGGCGCACAACGTCGTCTCGGTCTACATCGAGGGCAAGGACCTCGACCAGCTGGGCGCGAAGGCGGGCCAGTTCTTCCTGTGGCGCTTCCTGACCAAGGACCGCTGGTGGCAGGCCAACCCGTTCTCGCTGTCCGCGGCGCCGAACGGCAAGTACCTGCGGCTCACCGCGAAGGCCCTGGGCACCGGTAGCGCGGACATCCGCAACATCAAGGTCGGCACCCGTGTGTTCGCCGAGGGCCCGTACGGCGCGTTCACGACCATGCACCAGACCAAGCCGAACGCTCTCCTCGTCGCGGGTGGTGTCGGCATCACGCCGGTGCGCGCGCTGCTGGAGGAGATCCGCGGTCACGTCGTGGTGCTCTACCGGGTCAGTGACCCGCGCGAAGCCGTGCTGCTGCGCGAGATCGAAGGCCTCGTAAGGGCCAAGGGCGCGGTGCTGCGCCTGGTCACCGGTTCCTCGAAGACCATCACCGCGAACGGCCCGCTGCTCGGACCGGAGAACATCGCCGCGCTCGTCCACGACGTGCTGGACCGCGACGTCTTCATCTGCGGCCCCGGCGGCATGACCGACACGGTGATCAAGAGCCTCGACGAACTGGGAGTGCCCAGCAACCAGATCCACGCCGAGCGCTTCGCGCTGGCCAACTGAAGGGGTTCGACGACGTGAAGTGGGCAATTCCCGTAGCGGTGCTCAGCGTGGCCGGCCTGGTCCCGGTCTGGCTCTACTCACCCGGTGCCGCGCACGAGGGCGAGATCAACGAGGCCGCCGCTCCGGCGGCCCAGGAACAGCAGCAGACCGCACCCCGGACCACCACACCCCAGACCACCGCCCCGAAGGCCACCGGTGCCGCACCGAAGACGACGGGCGCCGCACCCAAGACGACCCAGCAGCAGCAGACCACCCAGCAGCAGGCCCAGAACCGCACCGTGCCCGGGCCCGCGGTGAACACCTCCGAGGGCACCGTGCAGGTGCAGGTCACGTTGCAGGGCACCAAGATCGTTGACGTGAAGGCGTTGCGGGCGCCCAACAGCAACCCGACCAGGATGGCGCTGCCGCTGCTGCGCGAGTCGGCCCTGAAGGCGCAGAGCGCGGACATCGACACGGTGTCCGGCGCGACCGCGACCTCCGACGGCTACAAGCAGTCGCTGCAGGCCGCCCTCGACGGGGCGCGGTAGCCGTGGCGGTGCGGCGCGTCGACCACGTCATGGGCCTGCCGATCTCGGTGGACCTGCGTGACGGGGACGCCGCACTGGCCGAGCGGGCGTTCGCCTGGCTTCGTGAGGCGGACGCCCGGTTCTCGCCGTTCAAGCCCGACAGCGAGGTGTCCCGGCTGGACCGGGGTGAGCTCACCAGGGAAGAGCTCACCCCGGACCTGGTCGAGGTGCTGTCGCTGTGCGACTGGTACGAGCAGTCGACGGGTGGCGCGTTCACGGCACAGGTGCCGGGCCGCGGTCTCGACCCGTGCGCGGTCGTGAAGGGCTGGGCGGTGCAACGGGCGGCGGACGTGCTGCGCGAGGGCGGAGCGACCTCCTTCTGCGTCAACGCCGGCGGCGACGTCGTGACGGCCGGCGAGCCCGAGCCCGGAAAGCCTTGGCGCGTGGGCGTTCGGCACCCCGATCTCGCCGACCAGCTCAGCGTCGTGCTCGGCGTGCGGGACGGAGCCGTTGCCACGTCAGCGTTGTACGAACGCGGACAGCACATCCTCGACGGCCGCACCGGCGAGCCCGTCACGGGAATCCTGTCGGTCACCGTTTTCTCCGACGACCTCGCGATCGCGGATACCACTGCCACAGCAGCGTTTGCGCTGGGCAGGGACGGGATCGAGTGGGCGGCGGCACAGGAGGAGTGCGAGGTCTTCATCGTCGACGAAGATCGTCGCGTGTACTCGAGTCCTGGACTTCCCGTACACATCTGTTAACATGCTCGCCCAACGGAGCCTTGACTCCGGGGCACGTTTTTCGTTGATCAAGAGCTGGATCGGAGCTCGCGCTCGGGGCAAGACCCGGCCTGCTGTTGACCAAGTGATCGTGCGGAACAGCCCGTGGGTGAGCGAATTCGGGAGCGCTCCCCACGGGCTGTTCCTGTTTTTTTTGGTCGCTGCTCCGCAGACTCCGGCTCGTTCGCCGGGAAGCTGGCCATCCGCCCGCCGCTTCGCCCTGATTGGGCTTCGCCGATTCACGACGAAGAGGCGAACGGACGACCAGCGCGAACTCGCAACCACGCGCGGTTGGCTGGTCGGCCGAAGTTACGCGTAGCGGTCTTCGTTGAAGTCCAGGTTCACCGCGGACATGCCGAGATCGCGGCCCATCGCGTCCAGCACGTCGACCATCTCGAGGCCCATCAGCCAGTCGCGGGGCAGCGCGTCCGTGCCGTGCAACGCGCCCAGCACGTTGCCGGTCAACGCCGCCGTGGCGTCGCTGCCGCCGGAGTGGTTCGCGGCCGCGCGCATCGCGTCCACGAACTGCGACGGCTTCGGGTGCGTCAGCACGGTGTAGACCGCGATCGCCAGTGCCTCCGGACCGGTCCAGCCGCTGCCCAGCCTGTCGACGCGCACGGGCGACGAACCGTCGTGCTCGTCCGCCAGCACCACGGCCCGTGTCAGCACCGTCGCCGTGTACGTGTCGTCGCGCAGCACGCGTCCGATGACCTGGTCGATCGCCTCACGCAACGGGCGCGCCTTCACGGCGAGCAGGTGGACCAGCAACGCGAGCGCGCCGCCGGAGACCCAGCCGCCCGTGCCGCCGTGCGTCAGGGCCGCGAACCGGCAGCCGAGGTCGTACGCGATCGCCGCGGACGGCGCGAAGCCCGCCGGAGCGGTGCGCGTGACGCCGTTGCAGCCGGACGACTCGTTGTGCGGATTCTCCGGAGTGGACGGTGTCTCGGCCGCCAGCGCGCGCAGGCACGTGAGGCCCGGCGAGCGGCTCTCGTACAGCCGTTCGTCGGCGAGCAGCCCGACCGCACCCCGCTCGGGGGCCGGTTGCTGCTGGGTGATCAGCCAGCGTCGATAGCTGTGCCAGACCATCTGGGACGGTTCCCAGTCCCCGGTGCGTTTGCCCCGCACCCAGGCGCGCAGGTAACCGTCGGCGGTGAACAGGGTCAGCTGGGTGTCGTCCGTGAACAGCGCTGGCTTCGGTGGTCCCAGGACGCCCTCGGGACCGTGTTCGCGCTGGATGTCGGCCCAGCCGAGGTACTGCACGGGCGCACCGAGCGCATCACCGAGAGCGCCGCCGAGGAGACACCCGGCGCCGCGGTCAACCACGGAGTTCCGATCTCGCGGCACGTGTGAACAGTAGCGTCCCGCGAATCTGGGCCGTACTTGTATCTGAGACTCGGGCTTGCCCACCTTCTGAAGTGACGAGGTCAGCGCACTTGAGGAGGGGCATGCGGAGCAAAACCGGACTCGAGTTCGGCGTGCTCGGTCCACTCCAGGTGCTCGCGGACGGACGGCTCGTCCAACTGGGCCGCCGCGGCATGCGCGGACTGCTCGCCATGCTGGTCGTCGAGGCGAACCGACCCGTCTCGATCGACCAGATCGTCGACGCGCTGTGGACGGACACGCCTCCGGCCACCGCGCGGACGATCGTGCACGGGTACGTCTCGCGGCTGCGCAAGGTGCTGGAGGAGTCCGATCCCGCGGGCTCCGCGACCATCCGCACCACGCCCACGGGCTACCAGCTGACCGTCGATCCGTGGCGCCTCGACCTGCACCGTGCCAAGCAGCTCGTGGCGTCCTCTCGCGGCAAGCCCGCCGCCATCAGGGCGGGCTTGCTGCGCGAGGCGCTGGGTCTGTGGCGCGGTCCGGTGCTCGCGGACGTGCCGGGCGACCCGATGACGTCCGACCTGGAGGAGCTGCGGCTGTCGGCGCTGGAGGAGCGCATCGACGCCGAGCTCGAACTGGGCCGCCACCTGGAGCTGGTCGGCGAGCTGCGCGGGCTGTGCACCGAGTACCCGTTCCGCGAACGCCTCGTCGCCCACAGCATGCGGGCGCTGTACCGCAGCGGCCAGCGCGCCGACGCCCTCGAGGCCTACCAGCGCTTCCAGCGCCGCGCCGTGGACGAGCTGGGCATCGACCCCGGCCCGCAGCTGCGGGCGCTGCACGAGCAGGTGCTGCGTGACGACCCGTCGTTGAGCGTGATCGGCCCGGTCGAGTCGCGCCCGGTGGCCCCGCGCGCCGGGATCGTGGCGCCCGCCCTGCTGCCCGCGTCGGCGTCCCGGCTGTTCGGCCGCGACGACGACAGGGTGTGGCTCGACGACGTGGTGGCGACCCGGAACCTGCTGGCGACGTCGGTCGCCGTGCTGACCGGTGCGCCCGGTGTCGGCAAGAGCGCCCTCGCGATCACGTGGGGGCACGAGAACTCCGAGCTGTTCCCGCACGGCGTGCTGTTCGCGTCGCTGGGGGAGACCGAGCCGGGCGAGGTGCTGACCCGGTTCCTGGTGGCGATGGGCGTTCCGGCGGACGGCGTGCCGGTCGGCGTGGAGGACCGCGTCGGGCTGTACCGCTCGTTGCTCCACCGCCGTCGCGTGCTGGTGGTGCTGGACGACGCGACGGCCCACGACCAGGTCCAGCCGTTGCTGCCGCCGGGGTCGGGCTCGGTGGTGCTGGTGACGTCGCGGTCGCTGATGGAACGGCTGGTCGTCACCAACAGCGCTCGCGTGCGCAAGCTCGGCCCGCTGGACGACCCGTCGTCCCGCGCGCTGGTGGACGACGTGCTGGGCAAGCCGCTGTCGGTCGAGGACCCGGCGGCCTCGCAGAAGCTCGCGGAGCTCTGCGGAGGGCTGCCGCTCGCGCTGCGGGTGGCCGCCGCGAAGCTCGTGATCAGTCCGGAGTGGACGGTCGAGGAGCTGGTGGGGGAGCTGGCCGACGACGGGCAGCGGATGCGCGGCCTCGACCTGCCCGGGGCGGGACTCGGGGTGGCGCGGGCGCTCGACCTCTCGACCCGTGACCTGCCGTCCGAGCTGGGCGAGATCTTCCAGTCCGTCGGCATGGCGCCCGGCCGGTGGATGTCGCCGCACGCCGTCGCCGCGCTGACCCGCGTCCAGGTCGAGTCGGCCCGGTCCCGGCTCGCGCAGCTCGTCGGGGTGAACCTGCTGGTCGAACCGTGGCCGGACGGCTTCACGATGCACGAGCTGGTCCGCCTGTACGTGCGCGGGGCGGGCCGTGCGGACCTGGACTCGTTGCGGCGCCTGGTGAACTACTACCTCGTGGCGTGCGACCACGTCCGCCGGGCCATCAGGCCCGCGCGTGACGGACTCGACTTCGCGTTGGCGGACAACGGTTCCACGGCCTTGCCGGCGTTCGGCGACCCGCTCGACTGGTTCGACCAGGAGTGGCCGAACATCGTCGCGGTCGTGCACGCGTCCGCCGAAAGGGGCCTGCACGACCAGGTGTGGCAGCTGGTCCGGCTGTTGCACCACTACGCGACAGTGCGCGCGCTCACCGGCGAGTGGGTGGCGTTGGTCGGGTTCGGCCTGGCCGCGGCCGAGGTGACGGGGAGCCGCCTCGGCCTGGTCCTGATGCTGGACACGACCTACACGACGAACGCCCGGCTGGGACGGCCCGTCCTGCTGCCGGACGCGCGTCGCGCGCACCGGATCGCGGTGGAGCTGGGTGAGCGCCAGTACCTCGTGCTGACGCTCGCCCAGCTCGCCGACGTCCTGTTCCGGCTGGAGCAGCACGACGAGGCCCTGCTGCACTTCTGGGAGTCCGTGCAGCTCGCGCAGCAGTCCGGTGACGTCGTCGGCGAGGCGCACGGCCTCAACAACGTGGCGCAGGTCGAACAGGCCCGCGGGCACGTGGAGATCGCGCTGCAGCACCAGGCCCACGCCGTCGAGGTGTACCGGCGCTCCGGTGACAACGTCGCGTTGATGCGCGGACTCGCCAACCTCGCCGAGCTGCACCTGCAGGCGGGAGCCCTGGACCAGGCCGAGATGCTGGCCCGCCAGGTCGTCGACCAGGCCGCCGTCGCGGAGGTGACGTACCTCGAGGGCTTCGGCCGGCACGTGCTCGGCGGCGTGTTGCTCCGTCGGGCGGAATGGGTTGCTGCGGCAGCGGAATTGACGGAGGCGCTGCGCCTGTACGCGCAGGTCAACTCGGCTCGGGCGGTCGAGGTGAGAGCCGCCTTGGACTCGTTGTCGTCCGAGGTTTAGCGGACGTTTAGTCGTCTGGTCCCAAAGCATGGGATGTTGGACGAGCAGGCCGCCGAGTGGGGGATTACCGAGGGGGTAAGGCGCCTGCTTCTGGAGGGCCCGACCGGCATTCGGGGGAGAGTGCCGGTCGGGCCTTCCTCTGTTCGGGCACCTCCGGGCGGGCGGCGGAGCCGTTAGCCTGCGGTGCGTGGGGGAAATGGTGGAGTGGCCGGGGTCCGGTGGTCCCGCCCACGTGCTCGGTGATCTCGGCGCGGACCCGGAGGCGGTCGCGCTCACGGTGGACGACGGCCCGCACCCGCTCTGGACACCGGCGCTGCTCGACCTGCTCGCGCGCCACGAGATCCACGCGACGTTCTTCCTGATCGGCAGCGAGGTCCGCGCCCACCCCGAGCTGGCCCGCCGGATCGTCGCCGAAGGGCATTCGGTCGGCAACCACACGATGCACCACCCGCAGTCGTTCGCCGCGCTGACGAAAACCCTGCTGGAGAAGGAGATCGTGGACGCGCAGCGGTGCATCGAGGACGTGACGGGAGTCGCGGCGACGTGGTTCCGCGCGCCTTACGGCGACTGGTCGCCGTTGGTGCTGCGGCGACTTCACGCGCACGGGCTCCGAGGCGTCGACTGGAGCGTCGACCCGGAGGACTGGAGCGAGCCCGGCGCGGAACACGTGGCGCGGGTGATCGGCGGGAGCCGGCCGGGGGACATCGTGCTGTGCCACGACGGCGGTGGTGACAGGTCCGGCACGGTGGCGGCCCTGCGTGAGGTCCTGCCCGTGCTGCGAGACCGGGGGACGCGGTTCACGGCGCTGTGAACCGCACTCTCCTCAGTTGCCGATGCGGCTCTCGTCGCTGCACCGGGCGACGGGCAGCAGGTCGGGCCGCTTGGGCGCCAGACCGTCCCCCATCGACTCACCGCGCAGCGTGCGGCCGATCCACGGCACCACGTACTCGCGCGCCCACTTCAGGTCCGCCTTGCGCTGGGTGACCCAGTCCGCCTGCTCCAGGGCGGCGGGCCACGGCGCGTCCCAGGAGCGGTCGTCGACCAGCCCGAGCACCGCGGCGGCCTTGAGCGCGACCCGCTGGTGGCCCTCCGGCGAGAGGTGCAGCCTGTCGGCGCTCCACGCGCGCCGGTCGTGCAGCGGGTGCATGGCCCACAGGTCGACCATCCGGCAGTGGTAGCGCTCGGCGATCGACCACAGGTGCGAGTTGTAGATGGCGACCTTGCCGCGGATGCTCCTGAGCAACGGCGTGGAGCGGGTGTCGAAGCCGGTGAAGATCACGACGTCGGCGCCGGTGGCGCGGAGGTCCGCCACCGCCACCTCGTAGACCTCGGCCAGCGCGTCCGGGTCGCTGTTCGGCAGCATGATGTCGTTGCCGCCGCCGCAGAACGTCACCAGGTCGGGCTTGAGCGAGATCGCGAGCGGCACCTGGTCGTCGATGATCTCCTGCAGCATCTTGCCGCGGACGGCGAGGTTGGCGTACCTGAACTCAGGCGCCTGCTGGGCGATCATGCCCGCGAGGCGGTCCGCCCAGCCGACGTAGGTGTCTTGTGGACCAGGATCGTCCATGCCCTCGGTGAAGCTGTCCCCCAGGGACACGAGACTGTTCCATCGCAGCAGCACAACATCCCCCTCACTCGTGCGACGTGCCGGTCTGACCACTCGCCGGCGGGCTCCCGTCCGGAGGCGACTAGTTAGCATGCACAACGAACCCGTGGTTACGCCACCGTCGGTTATGGCATCTTAAGTTTGGTCGCAGTGCGTGACGATTCTTTTACCACTCGATTGAGGGATGGTTGAGCACGTTCCTGCGGATTCGTCTGATTCGATCGCTAAGTTCTGCCGGATGCGTTCTGGTTTGCCGCTTCCGTTCCTCTCGCTCGGTGTCGCCCTTCTCACAGCAGCCGCTCTGGCCTGTGTCGCACTGAGCGGCCCGGCGTCACCGGGGGCCGGCGGGCGCCTGGAGGTCAGGCCGCCCCCGCACTCCAACCCCGTGGTCACGCCCGAGGTGGCGACGCCCCGCGAAAGCGTCGTCGGCACGACCGTGGCACCGCCCCGCGCCCTCAACGCCGAAAACCCCCGCAACGACCTCGGCGCGTGAGGTCGCTGCGGGGGTCGCTGGGCCTTTCCGAAGGGGCGCCGCCGCCGGACTTGCCCCCTCGGAAAGGGGTGGGACCACTACCCGGGACGCCGCCGCCGATCTGCCCCGGGCAGTGGGACTGGGACCGTCTCAGGGGGCGCCGCCGCCGATCTACCCCCTGAGACGGGATCTGGAAGGTCAGCCGCTGGCCGCGACGTCCAGGGCGGCCGCCGGTACCTGTTCGCTGTACGCCGAGCGCAGCCTCAGCTCCGCGCCCGGCGAGGCCCCGATGTGGTCGAGGCCGAGGAGCGCCGCGCCCACCACGGGGGGCACGTCGACCAGGCGGACCTGGGCGAGTGGGGCGGCCTCCAGGATCTGCTGCCGGACCGGGCCGACCACCGTGTCACCGGTGTGCGTCAGGACCCCGCCGCCCAGCACCACGTCCACGGGCTCGTCCATCAGGTCGAGCTTGCGCATCGACACGGTGGCCAGCACGACGATCTCCTCGACGAGCCGGTCGACCTGGGAGAGCGCCACGGCGTCCCCCTGCGCGGCCACCTCGAAGACCAAGGGGCACAACGCGTGCGGGTCCAGCTCGATCTCCTCGAAGTGGATCTTCTCCACCACGGTGGAGATCGACGTCTCGCCGTAGTGCTTCAGCAGCGCGGGCAGCAGCAGCGTCGGCTTGCCGCGCCCGTCCTCGGCGCGCACGGCGTGCCAGAGCGCGTCGTTGCCGAGCTGGCCACCGCCACCCCAGTCACCCGAGATCGCGCCCAGGGCGGGGAAGCGGTGCGTGCGACCGTCCCGGGCCACACCCACGGCGTTGATGCCGGCTCCGCAGACGACCGCCACACCCCCAGCGGCGGCGGTACCTGCCCTCAGAAGCGCGAACGTGTCGTTGCCGACGAACGTCGTCCTGGACCAACCCCGCTCGGCGATCGCCCGCGTCAGGTCCTCCTCCTCGCGCGGCAGATCTGCTCCCGCGAGGTAGGCGGACGTGTGCGAGGCGATCGGCTCGTCGGGGGACAGTCCCGCCTGAGCTGCGGCCTCGCGTGCCAGTCCCTCGAACACGTCGAGTCCGCGCTTCATGCCCACGGTCTGCGGCGGGGCACCGGGCCCGCGCACCTGCGCGAGCACCTTGCCGTCCGCGTCGACCAAGAGCACCGCGGTTTTGCTGTTCCCGCCGTCGATGGCGAGCACCCGGTCGGTCATCGTTGTCAGTTTCCCTTCACCCACGGCAGCAGATCGCGGTTCTGCGCGATCAGCTCGTCGGCCAGCTGGTCCGCGATGGCGTGCTGCCCGATCAGCGGGTGAGCGAGCAGCGCGTTCGCCACCCGGTCCCGGCCGCCGTGCTTTGCGGCTTCCAGCGCCAGGTACTCGTACGCGGTGACGTGTGAGATCAGGCCGGAGATGGACGGTTCCACGGGACGGACGGGCAACGGCCTGCCGCCGTTTCCGTCCACAGTGGACGAGACTTCGATCACGGCGTCGTCGGGCAGGAAGGGCAGCGAGCCGTTGTTCTGCACGTTCACCACGTGCTTCTCAGCGCCCTCACCGCCGGTCAGCGCGTGCACGAGCTGCACGGCCGCCTCGGAGTAGTAGGCGCCGCCGCGCTGCGACAGCTGCTCCGGCTTCGTCACGACCGACGGGTCGCCGTAGATGTCGAGCAGTTCCTTCTCCACCGCAGCCACGACCTCCGCGCGCGGAGGAGACGTGAGCTGCTTCTTCACGACGGCGTCGTGGTTGTAGAAGTAGTTCAGGTAGTACGACGGCACCATGTTCAGGCGCCGCATCAGCTCACCGTCGATGCCGATGTGCTCCGCCAGACCCTCGACGTGCTTCTCGAGCAGCTCCGGCAGCCGGTCGACGCCGTCCACGTACACGCCGCGCTCCCACGTGAGGTGGTTCAGGCCGACGTGCTCCAGCTCCACAGTGGACGGATCCACGCCGAGCAGCGCGGAGGTCCAGCGCTGGAACGTGATCGCCACGTTGCACAGGCCGATCGCCTTGTGCCCCTCCTGCAGCAGGGCACGCGTCACGATGCCGACGGGGTTCGTGAAGTTCACGATCCACGTGTCCGGCCCGGCGATCCGACGCACCTTCTCGGCGATGTCCAGGACCACCGGCACGGTCCGCAGGGCCTTGGCGAGGCCACCCGCGCCGGTGGTCTCCTGGCCGACGCACCCGCAGGTCAGCGGGAACGTCTCGTCCGAGGCACGCGCCTTCTGCCCACCGACCCGCAGTTGCAGCAGGACAGCGGACGCGCCCTCGATGCCCTCTTCGAGCGACGAGGTGGTGCGCACCTTCGCCGGGTGGCCCGCGTGGTCCAGCAGGCGCTGGCTGAACGGGCCGATGAGCGAGAGGCGGTGCTGGTCCGGGTCGACGAGGACGATCTCGTCCACCGCCAGGCTGGTGCGACGGCCGGCGATGCCGTCGATCAGCTCAGGTGTGTAGGTGGACCCGCCACCGACGACGGTGAGTTTCATCCCTTGACTCCCGTGAACGTGATTCCCTTGACGAACGACTTCTGGGCGAAGACGAAGAGGACGACGGCCGGGATCATCGTCAGGAACGTGACGGCCATCGAGGAGTTCCACTGGACGATGTGCATGCCCTTGAACGTCGCCAGCGCCAGCGACAACGTCCACTGGTCCTTCACCTCGCCGGTGTAGAGCAACGGCCCGAAGTAGTCGTTCCAGGTGAAGAGGAAGCAGAACAGCGCGGTGGCCGCGATGCCGGGCTTCGCCATCGGCACGATGATCCGCACCAGCGCCTGGAACTCCGAGCAGCCGTCCACCCGTGCGGCGTCCACGTAGGACTGCGGGATGGTCAGCATGAACTGGCGCAGCAGGAAGATGCTGAACGCGTCGAACAGGAAGTACGGCGCGATGAGCGGGACCAGCGTGCCCGTCAGGCCGAGTCCCGACCACGTGTCGTACAGCGGCACGGCCACGACCTGCGGCGGCAGCATCATCGCGCCGATGACGAGGATGAAGGCCACGTTCCGGCCGCGCCACTTCAGCTTCGCGAGCGCGTAGGCCGCCGGGATCGACGAGATCAGCATGCCCAGCGTCGCCAGCAGCGAGTACGTGAGGCTGTTGACCAGGTACTGGAACAGCGGCGCCTTGTCGAAGACCTCGACGAAGTTCTCCCAGTGCCACTCGCGCGGCCACAGGTCCGAGGTGAAGGCCTGGTTGTCCGACATCACCGCGGTGAGGAAGACGAACACGACGGGTGTCGCGAACATCAGGCCGAGCGCGAGGCCGATCGCGTGTGTCGCGACCCAGTTGAGAACAGCGCTGACGTTGAGCTTCTTGCGCGGCTGCTCCGGCTCCGAAGGGGCGTCGACCGGTGGTTTGGTCAGCGTGGCGGTCATGCTCCAGGACCCCCTTCCTCAGCGGTGGAGTTCTTGCGCATTCGTTGCACCAGAACGATGGTCACGGCGAACGAGATGATGAACAGGACCGTGGCCATGGCAGCCGCGTAGCCCATGTCGAAGTAGCGGAAGCCTTGCGTGTACAGGTAAACCGGGAACGTCAGGGTGGAGTTGTCCGGGAAACCGAGGTATTTGGTCGATCCCGTCGCGTCCGCCGCTCCCGAGCCGGCCGACCCCGCGACGACCGCCTGTGTGAACAGTTGCAACGCGAGGATCACCGAGTTCACGATGCCGAAGAGCAGCACCGGGGAGATCGTCGGGAGCGTGACGTGCCACCAACGCCGGATCGGGCCGGCGCCGTCGAGTTCGGCCGCCTCGTACTGCTCCTGAGGCACGTCGAGGATCGCGGCGAGGATGATGATCATCAGGTCGCCGGAGATCCACAGCATGATCGCGGTGATGCCGGGCTTGGCCCACGCCGGGTCCGAGAAGAACAGCGGCGAGTCGACTCCGAACCAGCCGAGCACGGTGTCGAGCGGACCACCGTTGGGGCGCATCACCATGAAGAACACGAGTGTCGCGGCCACCGGCGGTGCCAGTGAGGGCAGGTAGCAGAGCGTGCGGATCAGGCCGACGCCCGACTTCAGACGAGCGATGACCGACGCCACGCCCAGCGCGAACACGGTCCGCGCGATCGTGAGCACCACGACGAACCAGAGCGTGTTCGCGATCGCCTTGCCGAGCAGGGGATCCTTGAACATGAACGAGTAGTTGTCGAGTCCGTTGAACTCCGGCGGGTTGATCAGGTCGTACTTCGTGAACGAGAGAACGACCGTGGTGACCAGCGGATAGCCGAAGAACAGGACGAAGCCGATGATTGCCGGGGCCATGAACCCCAGCACGGCCAAACGGTGGCGGGACCGTGCCCGCCCCCTGCCGGGGGCGGGCTTGGCGCCGAGCGTGGCGGTCATCTTGCGAGTCCTCTACTTGCCGCTCTTGGCGATCAGGTCGTCGATGTTCTTGTCGACTTCCTTGAGGCCTGCCGCCAAGTCCGGGACCTTGCCGGACTGGTAGGAGACCGAGAAGTCGGTGACGGCCTTGATGTGCGCGTCACCGATCGGGGTGACGGGGTTGCCCTTGAGCTTGTCGCTCTTGGCCAGGTCGATGAACGTCTTGAACTGCTCGTCCACCTCGAGCTCGGGGCTCTCCATGGCGGCCTTGGTGCTCGGGACGTTCTTGATGGCGTTGGACAGGTCGACGATCGTGTCGGTGTCGAACGTCAGGTGCTTGATCAGCTCCCACGCGGCGCCGGGGTTCTTGGCGCCCTTGGGAATGCCCATGATCGTGCCGGTGGTGAACGCCGTGCCGTAGGCGACGCCCTTCGCCGTCGGGAACGGGGCGGTGCCGAACTTGATCTGCGGCGCCTGGGCCTTGAGGAACGCGGTGCGGTACTCACCGTCGACCATGATCGCGATCTTGCCCTGGTGGAACGCGTGGTCGGCCGAGTACTCCTGGCCGAGGCCGGCGCGGAACCGCTCGAGGGCGTCGTAGCCGTAGAAGTCGACGAGCTTCTTCTGGAACGTCATCATCTCGGTGAAGCCGGCGGAGCTGGCGAGCGAGGACTTGCCGTCCTTCTCCCACTCCGCGCCGAACGTCGGCGCGAGGATGGTCGGGCGGTTGGCGTAGAAGCCCATCGTGGGCAGGTAGCCCGCGACCTCGATGTCCCCGTTCGGCGCCTTCTTGGTCGCCTTCACGGCCGCGTCGTACAGCTCGTCGAGCGTCTTCGGCGGGGTCGTGATGCCGGCCTCGGCGAGCTTGTCCTTGTTGTAGTACATGGCGTACACGTCGGTGAGCATGGGCATCGCGCAGCGGTTGCCCTTGTACTCGGTGTACTGCTGGACCGCCGGGGTGAGCTGGTTCAGGTCGACCTTGTCGCGGTCGATGTAGGACTTCAGCGGCTGGAACGCCCCGGAGGAGCAGAACTGGCCGATGTTGTCCGTGGTGAACGACAGCGCGACGTCCGGCGTGTTGCCCGAACGGATGCCCGCGGTGATCTTGTCGTCGTCCTGCGAGCCCTCGTGCTTGATCTCGATGTTCGGGAACTTCTTGTTGAACGTCTTGATGGCCTTGGTGACCTCTTCGAGCTCGCGGTCGGAGTAGTTGCTCCAGACCGTGAGGGTGAGCTTGTCGTCCTTGCCAGGAGCAGGTGCGGCATCGGAACTCGCGCCGCCACCCTTGCCCGCCGCACATGCGGTGAGGGTCAGCGCTGCGGCGACACAGAGCAAGGCAGCACGGGTGTGCTTGCGCATGTGCACTCCTTCTCGATCAACGTGGGGACCCGGCGACCACTGGGCCGCGGAATGGAGCCGTGGTGGCTGCCGGGAGGCCGAACACCTGTTCACGTGCCACGGCCAGGGCCGAGTGCAGTGCGCCGCTGCGCACCGGCTTCCCGGTCACCAGAGCCAGCTGAATAGGTGTTCTCGGCACCACCAGTTGCCGCAGTTCCGCGGCAACGAGGTCGTTCAGCGTGGTTCCGCCTGCCTGGGCGATGTCGCCGGACAGGAGGATGAGTTCCGGGTCGAGCACCGCGACGACGCTAGCCACGCCCGTGGCGATGCGCTTGGCGAGATCGGCCATGAACTCACGGCCCGCCGGACCCGCGGCCAGCGCCTTGCGCACGGCCCCGTGGCCGTTGCGCGCGGCGAGCCCGTGGGCGCGTGCGAGCTTGCAGATCGACGTGCTGCTGAGCAGTTCGCCGTACGTGCCGCCGGAGCGGTCCGTGTCGGTGTCGGCCGCCGCGCGGTCGGGGATCATCAGCCCGTCGATCTCGCCCGCGCCACCGGAGGCGCCGCGCAGCAGCGATCCGTTGACGACGACGGCGGCACCGACGAGGTCCGCGGGCCAGATGACGACGAAGTCGCTCACCTCGGTGGCCCGTCCAGCGACCATCTCCTCCAGCGCGACGAGGTTGACGTCGTTCTCGACGCTCACCGAGGTCGCGAGCTGCTCCCGCAACCGGCCGGGCATGTCGAAACTGCTCCAGCCGGGCAGATGGGGTGCGTAGGCGAGCTCACCGTTCGCGGGGTTCACCGCTCCCGGACAGCCGACCACGACGTGCAGCAACTGGTCGGCGCTCAGACCTGCCTGACCGCAGGCCTTGCCGACCGCGCTCACGAACGCCTCCAGCACGCCGTGCCTCGCGGGCATCGGCGCCTTGTGCTCGGTGAGCACGGCACCGGAGATGTCCGCGATCGCGATGTCGACCGTCTCGGGGGTGAGATCGACAGCGGCGATGTGCGCAAGCGCCCCGTTGACCGACCACAGCTGCGCCCGGGGCCCGCGTCCGCCGCCGCGCAGTCCGTTGCGGACCACGGTGTCGGCGTCTTCGAGGCGGGTGAGCAGCTGTGCGGTCGCCGGCTTGGAGAGACCGATCAGGCCTTCCAACTCCGACCTGGTCAGCGGCCCGTTGCGCAGCAGAGCCTCGATGGCTGCGCGGTCGTTGATCTCCCGCAGCAGTCGTGGGCTTCCGGCACGCATTAGGTCCGCTCCTGTCTGTTAACTTTCCAGACGATTTCGTGGAGACGGTAGTGACCTGGTTCACCGCGGTCAATCCCCGATGCGGGTCCGTTACCTGACTTAGGCTGACCTAAGGCACTCTGGAACCATGACGGACGTGCGCCAGGAGTCACTCGCATCGCTCCTGGGAGGCCGAGGCGGCGCCCTCGACGCCTCCCTGCCTCCGCTGGCGTTCGTCGCGGGCTGGCTGCTCTTCGGCCACTCGATAGGCGCGGGCGCCGTCGCTGCTGTCCTGTGCGGAGTCGCGATCGGCGTCTTCCGCTTCGTACGAGGTGAGAAGCCCCGCGCCGTCGTGTTCTCGGTCCTGCTCGTCGTGGCGGCTGCGTTGGTCGCGCTCTACACGGGCCGTGTCGAGGACTTCTTCCTGATCCAGCTGCTGTCCAACGTGGCCTCCGCACTGGCGTGGGCAGGCTCCATCGCCGTGCGCTGGCCTCTGCTCGGGGTGGTGGTGGGCACGCTGTTGGGGCAGAAGACTCGGTGGCGGCGAGATCCTGCCCTTTTGCGCGCTTACTCCATCGCCTCGTGGGCGTGGGTCGGGCAGTACGTGCTGCGTGTCGCCGTCTTCACTCCACTGTGGCTGGACGCTCAGGTGTTCTGGCTGGCGACCCTGCGGGTGGCGATGTCCTGGCCGTTGCAGATCGTCTGCATCCTGGTTTCCGGGTGGATGTTGCGGCGGGCTTTGCCTGCCGACCACCCTGGGTTCCGGCACCCGCAGGTGCCGGAGACCGCCTCTTAGGTCAGTGCCCTCCTACGTCGTGCTGGGGGAACGGCGTGAGGCCTGCAGGTAGGACGCGTGGAGCGGTTCCACGCTGCGAATGATCTTGCCGCTCGGCGTCCTGGGCAGCGTGTCCATCACGTGGATGTGCAGGGGGAGCTTGAACTCCGCGAGCCTCTCCGTGCACCACCGCGACAGCGCCTGGGCGGTGAGCGTGTCGCTCCGGGTGCCCACGTACGCGCGGATGTCCGGGCCTACGGCCACGGCCTCGGTCACCTGCGGATGTCCGCGCAGGACCTGCTCGACCTCGGTCAGGTCGACCTTGTTGCCGCGCACCACGACCAGCGAGTCGGCGCGGCCCAGCAGGCGCAGTTCGTCGCCCGCGAACTCGCCCCGGTCGCCCGTGCGGAACCAGCCGCCCGAGAACCGTGCGGAACCCGAGTCCAGGTAGGGAGATTCCGGCAGCGCCACCTCGACCAGGCCGTCGCGGACGCGGGCGGTGACGCCCGGCATCAGCGGGCCGACGGACGGGCGGACGGTGCCGCCGACGGCCATGGTGAGGGCGCCGGTCTCGGTGGTGCCGAAGCACTCGCCCACCGGGAAGCCGTGGGCGGCGAGGAAGCGGTCGGCGACGTCGGGAGGCATGAGCTCGCCGCCCGCGAACGCGCCCCGCACCTCGGGCAACCGGCCGGAGGCGAGAAGGTCGAAGTGGAACGGCAGGCCGGTGATGAAGTCGACCTCGAACGCCCGTGCCTGGTGCGCGGCCGCGGCGGGGTTCGTGGCGAACACGAGGTGCACGCCGACGGCGAGCGAGTGCAGCAGACCGCCGATCAGGCCGAAGCTGTGGGCGGGGGAGTTGAGGAGCAGCAGGCGTTCGCCTCGGCGCACCATGCCGTCGGAGGCGGCGAACCGCGCCACCTCGTCGGCCAGTGAGGAGGTCGACCGGCCGATCACCTTCGGGCGGCCCGTCGAGCCGGAGCTGAACTGCACCAGGCGGTGCGCGGTAGCTGCGGGGAGGCCGTCGACGGGAGAAGCCACCAGGCCGTAGCGCTCCTGGAAACCGGGGGACACCTCTCCGCTGGGGTGCACGAGGAACTGCGGGCGCGTCAACGAGTGCAGGACGTGGGCCTCGGCCGGCGTCAGGCGGTGGTCGATCGAGATCACCTGGGCGCCGAGGCTCCACAACGCGAGCACCGCCTCCAGGTGGCTGAAGCTCGGCGGGACCTGGACGGCGACCGTGCTGCCTTCGCCGATTCCCACCGCGGCGAAACGAAGAGCGTGCGCTGCCACGTCGGCGCGCAACAGCCCGTGCGTGACTGTGCTGCGGTGACTGAAGATCGGCACTTCGTCGCCGTGGCGGTGCAAGAGGTCGGTGATGAACGCACGCATGTCAGGACTCATTGCAGAACTCGCCGATCGGCAGCCCCACGTGCCGTTGCTCGGACGCGATGTAGCCGAGCACCGAGTCGCCGGGGCGGAGTTCGGTCACGTTCAGCACCGTGCCGCCGGGACCCAGGACGCGGACGTGCCAGTCGTCCTGGACCATCAGGTCGACCACGACGCCCTCCGGCGAGCGCGCGGTGATGGTGAGCATCGGGCGGGACTCGAGCTTGGCCCTGCCGACGGTGATCTCGCGGGTGTGGCCCTGGGCGTCGACGGCGAGGACCTTGCTGCCCGAGCGCAGCTCGGACAGGTAGTTCGTGCGGTTCGCCGGGCCCAGCACGTACGAGTGCAGCGCGCCCGCGTTCACCCGGAACGGGCGCGTCGGCATGTAGGGCAACGGGTGCGTCTCGCTGCAGCACAGGACGAAGCCCGAGGAGAACGAGCCGACGAGGATGCCCTCGTCCTCGCGGAAGTGCGAGGCGGTGTCGACGCAGACGCGGTCGCCGAGGCCGTTGTGGGTCAGCGCCTCGACGGTGAGCGTGGCCAGGGTCAGCGGCGGGGACGCGGCTTCGAGCAGCCTCGCCAACGCGAAGACCTCGGTCGCGTCCGAAGGGGCCATGAGCACGCCGTCCGAGCCGTGTTCCAGGCATTCCAGGACGATGGCGGCCTCGGCGAGGTCGGAGACGACGGTGACCAGCTTGCCGGGGGCGCCGTCGGCGGCCGCGATCACGATCTCCAGCGGGATCTTCGTCGGGTCGGTGAACGCGACGACGGTGTGGTCCAGTCGTTCCGCCGCGGCACAGGCGAGCTTGAGCGTGCGGTCGTCGCTGACCGTCACGTACGCGGCCCGCGAGGGCAACCGGTCCAACGAGTCCTGGTCGTCCACCGGCGCGATCACCAGGTGCGGGCTGTCGCAGGGTTCGGCGACGAGCAGCACTCGGGTGATCGTCGGCGGCAGGCCGTCCAGCAGCGCGGGGTCGTCCGCGACGACGCCGGCGACGCGGCTGTGCACGGCCGCGTCGACGACGGCGGTCCGGTGCGCTTCCGGCACGGTCCTCAGGTCGATCCAGGCGAACTTCACCGGTTCTCCAAAGCAGTCAGAGCGTGGATGAGACTTGCGTCGGCGGGCGCGTGGACGATCGACGCCAGCTCCGCGACCAGCGACATCGGCGTCGGCGAGGTGAAGACCCGCCGGCCCACGGCGAGTCCCGCGCAGCCCGCCGCCATCGCGACCCTGGCGTGCCCGGCGAGGCTGTGCGTGGAGGCCGGGCCACCCGCGACGATCACGGGGATCGGACAGCTCTCGACGACGTCCGCCATGTCCTCGGCCGGGTGCGCGAGGTTCGTCTTGACGATGTCCGCGCCCAGGTCCGCCGCGATGTTGACGACGTGCGCGAGGAGAGCGGGATCGCGCGGGGCGCCGACTCGTGGGCCGCGCGCGTAGGCCATCACGACCAACGGGACGTTCCACGCGTCGCACGCCGCCGCGACCCTGCCGAGGTCGGTGAGCTGGCGGGCCTCCGTGTCGGAGCCGATGTTGACGTGCACGCTCACCGCGTCGGCACCGAGCCGCAACGCCTCGTCGACCTCGCCGACGAGCACCTTGGCGTTGGCGTCGGCCATGTGCGCGGTACCGGCGCTGAGGTGCACGATCAACGCGCATCCGCCCAGCACGGCGGGGTCCACGGTGCGCACTCGTCCTTTGTGGACGATGACGGCGTCCGCTCCGCCCTGCACGACGGCGCGGATGAGCTCCTGCCACCGGTCCCGCGGCACCACCGGCCCGTCCGAGACGCTGTGGTCCAACGGCACGAACAGGTACCTGTCGTCGTGCGGACGGGAAAGGCGTCGCAGCCGCAACGCTTTCCTCATGGCTCTCACACCCCTGCGGTCGTTTGGTGGTCAACAGCAGCCTGGGGCAGCCCGCGCGCATTGCGGCAGGTGTGAGCTGTCGATAACTGCGGAGTTATCGGCCGGACAGAGCAACCGCGCTCGCCATGACGACAGAGCGTGATCTGGTGACACCCGCGTGGCCGTGTTTGTGGCTCGTTGACTGCTTTAGGCTTCCTCAGTGCGAATGGAGCTGAGGCATCTGCACGTGGTGCTGACCGTGGCGCGAGCAGGCAGCATCAGCCGCGCCGCCTCGCAGATGAAGATCGCCCAGGCCGGGCTCACCACGCAGGTGAAGCGGATCGAGGCGAGTCTCGGTGGCCCCCTGTTCCTGCGCAGCACCGAAGGCGTCGAACTGACCGAGCTGGGCCGCCACGTCGTGCTGCGGGCCCAGGACCTGGTCGAACGGTTCGACGACCTGCTCGTCACCTCGCGCAAGCTGGCCGAACGCGGTGACTCCGGCATCCGGCTGGGAGGGGTCGCGGGCTCCCCGACGGCGTTGCTGGTCGGGGTGGTCCGAGAAGTCCTGCCCGGTCTGCCGCAGACCACGCACATCGAACGCGGCGGCGACGCCGTGCTGGAACTGGTCCGCACGGGCGCCCTGGACCTGGCCCTGGTGGTCGAGTTCCCGCGCAGCCCCCTGCGGTTCCCGGCGGCGGTCGGCCTCCGCGGCCTCGTCACGGAACGCATGCTGGTCGGCGTCCCGGTGGGCCACCGGCTGTCCGGGCGCACCGAGGTGCTGCTGTCCGAGCTCGCCGGCGAGGAGTGGGTCGTGCCGGACGAGAACCACGGCGGCCGGCTGAACCTCGAGCTCGCCTGCGAGGCCGTCGGGTTCACCCCGCGGTGCGCGCACTTCGGCGTCGACCCGGTCGCGGCGGCGGACCTGGTGCGCTCGACCGGTGCGGTGGCGGGGTTCTTCCCCGGTCACGACCTGCCGGGCGTGCTGCTCAAGCCGATCATCGGCAACCCGTTGCACCGGCGGATCTCGTTGGTGTGGCACGCCGACGCCGCCGAACACGTGGACGACGTGCACGCCGGACTGCTGCGCGCCTACCACGAGCGGATCCCGCACTCGGGCCGCCTGCTGGCCTCATGACCTGCTGGGCCTCGGCGCGTCCGGCCCCAGCACGTCGACGGCCGCGAGCCACGCCGCTCCCGCCGCACCCTCCGTCGCCATGATCACCTGGGCGGTGCAGCGAGCGAGCAGTTCTTCCTTCAGGTGAGTGCCGACCGGCGTCTTGATCAGGCTGCCGACCAGCACGATCGGCGAGGTGTCGGACGGCTCGCGGACGGCGGTGGCCGTGTCGGCGAGCAGACGGGCGGCGGAGCCCACGATCGCCAGCGCCTCCGGATCGCCGTGGTGGTAGGCGGAGCTCACCAGCGGCGCGAGCTGGGCGAGCTTGATCGGCGGCTGCGCGTTGACCGCGGTGATCAGCTGACCCCGGTTCTTCGCGCCGGCCGCGGTCAGCACGGCGGTCGCCAGGCCCTCCAGCGGCGCGTCGAGGTCGAGGAGCTTCAACGTGGCGCGGACGGCCTCGCGGCCCAGCCAGAACGCCGACCCGTCGTCGCCGATCAGCCAGCCGTACCCGCCGGACTGGCCGACCATGCGGTGGCCGGTGATGCGGCCCGCGATGGAACCGGTGCCCGCCACCAGGACCGTGCCGTCGGCGGACGAGGTGCCGGTGGCGAACGCGGCCTCGCAGTCGGTGATCACCCGCATCGGGCAGTGCAGCCCCGCGCGTTCCCAGGCCGCCTGGAACAGGTCGAGGACGGCCGGGTCGGTCATCCGCGAGGCACCCGCCATGCCGAGCACGCCGGAGCGGACCTTGCGGGAGTCGAGACCGTCCAACGCCTCCAGCAGCGCCTCACCGATGTGGGCGGCGGCCACCGCGGGCGGGTGCGAGTTGGGGTTCGCGCCGCCCGCCAGGCCCTGGCCCAGGCGGGCGCCGTCGAGTCCGAGCACCAGTGCCCTGGTGGACGTGCCGCCAGCGTCGAGTCCCACGACCAGATCCATGAAAGCCGAGTATGGCCGAGAGACGGTCGGCTGAGGCACGCCCAACCGGGTGTCACCTCACGACGGCCCGGTTACCCGTCGCGTTGTGGTGGAACAACACCAGCGATCCAGCCGGAACACGATCACCCGGACGGACCACAGTGGACAGTGAGGGGACGATCAGGCCGTAGTCGAACGACGCCGCCGGGACGACGTCGACGAGGTCGTCCTCGTCCGCCGGAGCGGTGTAACGGCTCTGCACGCCAACGGTGTAGGTCACCGGTCCGGATGGCAGCGAGGCCCGCGACACGGGCAGCACCACGACGTCGCTGTCGAACAGGTTCGTGTCGGTCGACCCGTCGAACCCGTTGAGCGGCTGCTCGTCCACGACGTCCTCCGTACCGGCCACGACGGTCCGCGCGAGCCAGACGTCGGCCGTCACGTCACCGTCGGGGTTGGTGGGCTTCACGGCGGTCGTCACGAAGTCCTTGCCACCCACCGAGAACCGCACCCGCGGCTGGGTGTTGCTGCCGAGGTTCGCCCAGGTGTCCCAGGTCGCGACGCCGAACGCCAGCAGGTCCCGGGTCGCCGTCGCGCCGACGTACCGCAGGTCACCGCCGCGGGCCGTGCGGTTCACGGCGCAGTCGTCCTGCACCTCGGGGCCGCACGAGGGCAGCCGTTCGGAGCGCGCGCCGAGCTGCAGCACGGTCGTCCGCGACTGGTAGCCGGGCTGGTCGAGGCCACGGCCCGCGACGCGGTCGCCGGACAGGCTCAGGCGCGACACCGGCTTCGGCGCCGCGTAGACGGGCACGCGCAGCGAGCGGTCACCTGTGAACGTCACCAGCCCGGACGCCTCCGCCAGGAACTGACGGCCCTCGTCGAGGGCGACCGTCGGGTCGGGGGTCTTGCGCAACGCGGCGGGGTTGGAGATCCGCAGCTGCACGGGCACCGACGCCGAACCACCCGGCCGCAGCACCACGTACGGCGCGGTGACCTGGAAGGACACCCCGGGCACGCTGGTGATCGGGTCGTACTGCGCGCGCAGGCGGACGGTCTGCGAGCCCTTGTTGACCAGGCTGAGGGTGCGGCTGGTCAGCACCGGGCCGCCCACCTCGACCGTGCCGAACGACGCGTCGCCCAGCACCAGCACGTCCGACGAGAGCGCGGCGAGTCCGTCGACCCGGCCAGCGCCGACCCGCATCGGGGCCTCCCGCACGCCCTTCGAGTCGCGGATCACGCCGGACGCGGTGTTCATCAGCGCGGCCTTGACCTCCGCGACCGTCCACTCCGGATGGACCTCGCGCAGCAGCGCGGCGATCCCGGCGACGTGCGGTGACGCCATCGACGTGCCGCCCATCGACACACCCGCGGAGGCCGTGCCGGACGCGGCGGAGAAGATCGTGTCACCCGGAGCGGCCACCGCGATCGACGACCGCGAGCGTGACGACGACGGCGTGATCGTGTCCTGGATCGACGGCTCGACCGAAGGCACGGCGACCTTCAAAGCCGAGGTCAGGCGCACCTTCAACGTCCCGGCCTCCAGCGCCGGGCGCACCGCGGACGAGGCCGCCGCCGTCAGCTGGAACGCCGGGATGTGGGCGTTTCCGGCGATCCCGGCCGCGAACACCGGCAGCGCGGTCGGCAGCAGCACCCCGGCCGCCCCGGCCTTCCAGGCGTTGTCCGTGCGGGCACCCGAACCGCACGCGCGGGTGGCGTCGCTGTCGTCCCACTCCAGCCAGACGATCTTCCCCGCGAGCGCCTCCGAGATCGGCTTGCAGCCGTCCACATCGGACGAAAGCCGCACAACGGGCAGCGTGAGGTCGAAGGAGTCCTTGAAGTTCTGGCTGTACTGGCCCGCGTACTGCTTCCCGGCGACCTCGAGGCCGTCCAGCATCGAGAACGAGTCGCGGCTGTTCGCCACGGAGATCGCCTCGGGCGAGTTGCCGGGGGAGCCGGACACGTCGTAGAAGTCGCCACCGTTGCCGGCCGCCGCGACCACCACCACGCCGTGCTCCACGAGCTTGCGCACGAACAGCCCGTCCGGGTCGTCCGGGGCGCCGAAGTCGCTGCCCAGCGACAGGTTCACGACGTCGAGCTTGTCGGAGAAGTCGCCGTCGCCGTTGGGGTCGAGCGCCCAGTCGAGCGCCCGCGCGGTCAGGTTCGTGCCGCCCTCGCAGCCGAACACCTTCAACGCGTAGAGCGACGCGCGCGGTGCCGTACCAGGGCCGATCTTCATCGAGTCGAGGTCGACCGACGAGTAGGAACCGCGGTAGGTCGTGCCGTCGGCGTTGACCCCGTACCCGGCCGCGGTGCCGGCGACGTGCGTGCCGTGGCCGTCGCAGTCGACCGGGTCGGCGTCGGGCTCGGGGATCGACCCGGACGCGGCGGTGTAGGCGTCGCCCGCGAAGTCGTAGCCGCCGACGACCTTGGCGTTCGGGAAGGTGCCGCCGCCGAAGTCCGCGTGCCGGTAGTCGATGCCGGTGTCGATCACGCCGATCCGCACGCCGTCGCCGAACCTCCCGAGCGACTTCCACACCTCGGACGTCCGGGTGAGCCGGACGGCGTGCGCGTTCGCGAGCTTCTTGGGGACCATCCGGTGGACCGCCCTGACCTCGGGCATGCGCGCCAGGGCGGCCAGCCGCGTCCGGTCCGCCGCCAGGACGACGCCGGGCACCGCGTTGGTCGTTCGGGCGACCTCCCGGCCGCCGGACCGGGAGACGACCCGGGAAACGTGCTCCGATGTCCGGTCCCGGGCTGAACGCGCCTGCGCGACCGTGCCCGAGTCGACCGCCGCACCCGAGGTCAGCTCGACGAAAACGGTTACAGTCTCGACCGGGGCCACCGGTGCCAGCAGTGCGCCCGCCAGGAGCGCCGCGGCCACCAAATTCATGATCAACTCCTCTTATTCATCGGACGACTTCGGGCTGAGCCCTAGACGCGAGCGGTGTCGCAGGGCTATACATCCGATGTATTTCGTAGGTGTGAGCAGAGGAGGAACGGCCGTGCAGTTCTTGCGCCTCGGCCCGGTCGGTGACGAGCGTCCTGCCGTCAGGACCGACGACGGGACCACATACGACCTCCTGCCGATCACCCCGGACATCGACGGGGCGTTCCTCGCGAACGACGGCGTCGCCCGCGTGCGCGCCGCCCTCGAAGCCGGTGAGCTCGGAGCGCTGAGCACCGAGGGCGTGCGCGTCGGCTCGCCGCTCGCGCATCCGGGCAAGGTCATCTGCATCGGCCTCAACTACCGCGACCACGCGGAGGAGACGGGAGCGGAGATCCCGGGCGAGCCGGTGATGTTCCTCAAGACGCCCGACACGATCGTCGGCCCGTACGACGAGGTGCTCGTGCCGCGCCGGTCCGTGAAGACCGACTGGGAGGTCGAGCTCGGCGTCGTCATCGGGCGCACCGCCCGTTACCTGGAGTCCGAAGAGGACGCTCTGGCGTGCGTCGGCGCGTACGTGCTCTCGCACGACGTCTCCGAGCGCGAGTTCCAGATCGAGCGCGGCGGGACGTGGGACAAGGGCAAGAACTGCGAGACGTTCAACCCGCTCGGCCCCTTCCTCGTGCCCGCCGACGAGATCGCCGACCCGCAGAGCCTTCAGATGCGGCTCTGGGTGAACGGCGAGATCAAGCAGAACTCGTCCACCAAGAACATGATCTTCCCGGTGGCGGAGATCGTGCGCTACCTCAGCCAGTTCCTTGTCCTTCGTCCGGGTGACGTCATCAACACGGGTACACCCGCTGGTGTCGCGCTCGGCCAGCCCGAGCCCAAGCCGTACCTGCGCGCCGGTGACGTGGTCGAGCTGGAGATCGAAGGCCTCGGCAAGCAGCGCCAGACCCTCGGGCAGGCCTGACGCCATGCCGAAGATCACCGCACTGGACGTCCTGGACATCCGGTTCCCGACGTCGCGCGAGCTCGACGGCTCCGACGCGATGAACCCGGACCCGGACTACTCGGCCGCCTACGTCGTGCTGCGCACGGACGACGGACCCGAGGGCCACGGGCTCGCGTTCACCATCGGCCGCGGCAACGACGTGCAGGCCGCCGCCATCAAGGCGCTGGCGTCGCACGTCGTCGGCAAGGACGTGCCGGAGAACGCGAAAGCGCTGGCGGAGCTGTACTTCGAGCTCATCGGCGACTCGCAGATCCGCTGGCTCGGCCCCGAGAAGGGCGTCGCGCACATGGCGATCGGCGCCGTCGTCAACGCGGCCTGGGACCTCGCCGCCCGACGCGCCGGGTTGCCGGTCTGGAAGTTCCTCGCGCAGATGACGCCCGAGGAGATCGTCAGCCTCGTCGACTTCCGGTACCTGAGCGACGCGCTGACGCCGGACGAGGCGTTGCAGATCCTGCGCGAGGTCGAGCACGGCAAGGCCGAACGCGCGGACACCATCGCCCGCGACGGGTACCCGGCGTACACGACGTCACCGGGCTGGCTCGGCTACTCCGACGAGAAGCTCGCCCGGCTGGCCCGCGAGGCCCTCGCCGACGGCTTCGACATGATCAAGCTCAAGGTCGGCGGCAGCCTCGACGACGACGTTCGCCGGATGAAGCTCGCCCGCGAGGTCGTCGGCGAGGACACCCGCGTGGCGGTCGACGCGAACCAGCGCTGGGACGTCGACACGGCCGTCCGCTGGATGAAGGAGCTCGCGCCGTACGACCCGTACTGGATCGAGGAGCCCACCTCGCCGGACGACGTGCTGGCACACCGCGCGATCGCCGACGCGCTGGCACCGATCCGGGTCGCCACCGGCGAGCACGTGCAGAACCGCGTGATCTTCAAGCAGCTGCTGCAGGCCGGTGCGATCGACTTCCTGCAGCTCGACGCCTGCCGCGTCGCCGGCGTGAACGAGAACGTCGCGATCCTGCTGCTGGCCAAGAAGTTCGACATCCCGGTGTGCCCGCACGCCGGTGGGGTGGGCCTGTGCGAGCTGGTCCGGCACCTGTCGTTCTTCGACTACGTCGCGATCTCCGGAGATGTCGGCGAGCGCGTGATCGAGTGGGTCGACCACCTGCACGAGCACTTCCTCGACCCGGCCGTCGTCGAGAACGGCCGCTACCTGGCGCCGTCGCAGCCGGGCTTCTCCGCCCAGCTCAAGGACGAGACGCTGGCCGACTACGTCTACCCCGAGGGTCCTGTGTGGACTGCTCTGGAGGCCGAGAATGACTGACTTCGAAGGACTCGTCGCCGTCGTCACGGGCGGTGCGTCCGGCATCGGTCTCGCCACGGCGGAGCTGCTGTCGAGCCGCGGCGCCACGGTCGTCGCGCTGGACCTGAACCCGGACGTGAAGGACCCGCTGGTCGGGATCCGCGCGGACGTGTCCGACGACGAGAGCGTCAAGGCGGCCGTCGCCGAGGTGGTCGAACGGTTCGGGCGGCTCGACGTCGTCGTGAACAACGCCGGCATCGGGGCGCAGGGCGACGTCACGGCCAACTCCGACGAGGAGTGGTCGAAGGTTCTGAACGTCAACGTGCTGGGCATGGTCCGCGTCTCCCGGGCCGCCGTGCCGCACCTGCGCACCTCGCCGTCCGCGGCGATCGTCAACACGTGCTCCATCGCTGCCTGGGCCGGGCTCCCGCAGCGTGCTCTCTACTCGGCCAGCAAGGGCGCGGTGTACTCGCTGACGCTCGCGATGGCCGCCGACCACGTCCGCGAAGGCATTCGCGTCAACGCGGTCGCTCCCGGCACGGCGGACACCCCGTGGGTGGGCCGTCTGCTCGACTCGGCACCGGACCCCGCCGCCGAGCGGGCCGCGCTGGAGGCACGCCAGCCGCACGGCCGGCTCGTCTCCGCCGAGGAGGTCGCGGGAGCCATCGCCTACCTGGCGAGCCCGCTCTCGGGTTCCACCGCCGGCACGATCCTCGCGGTCGACGGTGGCATGCACGGCTTGCGCTTGCGTCCCCAGCAGCCATGAAAGGCAAGACAACGATGAAGCGTCGCAACCTCACCGCCGCGGTGTGCCTCGCGCTCGCCGGTGCACTGACACTGTCCGCCTGTGGTGGCGGAGCAGCCGGAACCGGAGCGAGCGGGGTCGGCCCGATCGGTGCCGACCACCCGCGTGCCGACACCGACTTCTGGAACTCCTACATCAAGTACTTCCCGGACAAGGCCAAGGACCTCGGCCTCAACCTGCTGAACCCCACCAACTCGCAGAACAAGGTGGAGAACCTGGTCGCCAACGCGCAGTCCCTGCAGTCGCTGGGCGCCAAGGCGATCATCATGGCGCCGCAGGACACCGGCGCGATCGCGTCCACCCTGGACCGCCTGGAGAAGGCGAACATCCCCGTCGTCACCGTCGACACCCGCCCGGACAAGGGCAAGACCTACATGGTCGTGCGCGCGGACAACAAGGCGTACGGCGAGAAGGCCTGCAAGTTCCTCGGCGACAAGCTGGGCGGCAAGGGCAAGGTCGTCGAGTTCCAGGGCGCGCTCGCGTCGGTCAACGGCCGCGACCGCTCCGAGGCGTTCGCCGCCTGCATGAAGAAGGACTACCCCGGCATCACGGTGTTCGAGGAGCCGACCGACTGGGAGGGCCCGAAGGCGTCCGCGGCCCTGCAGACCCGGCTGAACCAGCACCCGGACATCAACGGCATCTACATGCAGGCCGGTGGCGCGTTCCTCACGCCGACGCTGCAGGTGTTGCGGCAGAAGAACCTCATCGTGCCGCCCACCGACCCGAAGCACATCTTCATCGTCTCCAACGACGGCATCCCGCAGGAGCTGGAGGCGATCCGCAAGGGCGAGATCGACGCGACCGTCTCGCAGCCGGCCGACCTCTACGCGCAGTGGGCGCTCTTCTACGCGAAGGCCGCGGTCGAGGGCAAGACGTTCCAGCCCGGCAAGACCGACCACGACTCGACCATCGTGGACACCGGCGGCGGCCGCCTGGAGGACCAGCTCCCGGCTCCGCTGATCACCAAGGAGAACGTCGACGACAAGGCGTTCTGGGGCAACCAGATCTGATGAGCGAATTCGCGGCTGTCGCGCGTGGCGTGACGAAGAGGTTCGGGCGGACGCTCGCGCTGGACGACGTGGGCATCGAGATCCGCGCCGGTGAGTCGCACGCGCTGGTCGGTCGCAACGGCGCGGGCAAGTCGACGCTGGTCTCGGTCCTCACCGGCATGCAGACGCCGGACACGGGCGAGGTCACCTTCTTCGGCGACCCCGCGCCGCCCGTCGCGGACAGCGCGGCGTGGCGCCGGCACGTCGCCTGTGTGTACCAGAAGTCGACGGTGGTGCCGGAGCTGTCGGTCGCCGAGAACCTGTTCATCAACAGGCAGGACCTCGGCGGCGGGCTGATCAGCTGGAAGAGGCTTCGCGCCGAGGCCTCGTCGCTGCTCGAGACCTACGACGTGGCGGTGCGGCCGGACGCGCTGGTGTCCACGCTGACCGTCGAGCAGCGGCAGCTCGTCGAGATCGCGCGGGCGCTGTCGATCGGCTCGCGGTTCGTGATCCTCGACGAACCGACCGCGCAGCTCGACGGCCCGGCGATCGAGCGGCTGTTCGACCGGATGAGGTCGTTGCAGGACAAGGGAGTGACGTTCCTGTTCATCTCCCACCACCTGCAGGAGGTCTACGAGGTCTGCCAGACGGTGACGGTCTACCGCGACGCGCGGCACATCGTCACCGCCGCGGTGGCCGAGATGTCGAAGCCCGCCCTGATCGAGGCCATGACCGGGGAGGCCGGCGGGTTGAACGTGCCCAGCGGTGACGACCGGCCGTCGTTCACCGAGGAGGTGCTGACCGTGTCGTCGTTGAGCGGCGACCACTTCTCGGACATCTCGCTGTCGGCGACGCGCGGTGAGGTCATCGGGCTCGCGGGCAGCGCGTCGTCGGGCAAGCACGAGTTCGCCGAGACCGTCTACGGACTGCGCAAGCCGTCTCTGGGCACGATCTCGGTCAACGGTTCGGTCGTGCGCGGTGGCGACGTCCCGGCCGCGTTGAAGGCCGGAATCGGCTGTGTGCCAAGGGATCGGCACCACCAGGGCCTCGTGCTGGACCTGTCGATCGCGGAGAACGCGACGATGAGCACGGCGAACGCGTTCGTGTGGCCGTCGGCGCAACGGTCGGCCGGCAGCACGGCGATCGCGTCGTACGACGTCAAGGCCGCGGGCCCCGACCAGCCGGTGTCGGACCTGTCCGGCGGCAACCAGCAGAAGGTCGTGATGGCGCGTGCGCTGGCCGGCGACCCGTCGGTGCTGGTGCTGATCAACCCGACCGCGGGTGTCGACGTGAAGTCCAAGGAGTCGCTGCTCGGGGTCGTCGACGCGCAGGCGCGGCGGGGCAAGGCGGCGATCGTCGTCTCGGACGAGCTCGACGACCTGCGGGTCTGCGACCGCGTGCTCGTGCTGTTCCACGGCGAGGTCGTGAAGGAGTTCGGCCGCGGCTGGCGCGACCAGGAACTGATCTCTGCGATTGAAGGAATGAGCACGGAATGACCAAGGCCATGACACCGCCGGTCTCGGCGACCGCGCCTTCGGAGAAGCAGAAGTTCCGGCTGGCGCGCTACCAGGACCTCGCTCTGGTCCCGGTGATCATCCTGTTGCTGGTCGTCGGGGCGATCCTCTCGCCGATCTTCCTGACGCCGGGCAACCTGATCGCGGTGCTGACCCAGCAGAGCGAGCTGTCGTTGCTGGTGCTCGGGCAGGCGATGATCCTGATCGTCGGCAAGATGGACCTGTCGCTCGAGTCGACGGTCGGTCTCGCGCCCGCGCTGGCGGTGGCGTTGATCATCCCGTCGTCGGCCGGTGGGCTGGACGTCGGGCTCGCGGCCTGGCTGGCGCTGCCGCTGTGCATCCTGATCGGCGTCGCGATCGGTGGCCTGAACGGGTTCCTGATCCTCAAGGTCGGCCTGTCCGGGTTCATGGTGACGCTGGGCATGCTGACGATGCTGCGCGGCCTGCAGCTCGCGATCACCGAGGGCAAGTCGCTGATCGACGTGCCGGAGTCGTTCCTGTACCTGGGTTCCACGACCTGGCTCGGGCTGCCGGCGGCGGTGTGGATCTGCATCGTCTGCTACGCCGTGGGCATCTTCGTGCTGAAGTACCTGCGCGCAGGCCGTTCGCTGTACGCCATCGGCGGCAACTCGGAGGCCGCGCGTGCCGCCGGCATCCGGGTCGACCGCGTGGTGTGGACCGTGCTGATCATCGGTTCGGTGCTGGCCGTGATCGCGGGCATCCTGATGACCGGACGGCTCGGGTCCGTCGCCGCCACGCAGGGCGAGGGCATGATCTTCCAGGTCTTCGCGGCCGCGGTGATCGGTGGCATCTCGTTGAACGGCGGCAAGGGCACGCTGTTCGGTGCGCTGTCGGGTGTGCTGATGCTGGGGCTGGTCGAGCAGATCCTGCGGTTGCAGGGCGTCTCCGGCTTCTACATCAAGGCCTCGTACGGTGCGGTGATCATCCTCGCGCTGATCGTGACGCGGTTCGCCACCGGGCAGAAGCAGGAGTGAGCGTTGGAGACCGTTGCGCTGCACACCCGGCTGCGCGAGGGACGCGAGGCCGACTACGACCGCATCCACGCGACGATTCCCCGGGAGCTGGACGGGGCGTTGCGCGAGGCCGGGGTGCGGTCGTGGCGGATCTGGCGTTCTGGGCGCGAGCTCTTCCACCTCGTCGAGGTCGATGACTACCGCGCGATGCGCGCGCATCTGGCCGAGCACCCCGCCAACGTTCCGTGGCAGGCTCGGATGGCCGAACTGCTGGAGGTCGAGGACGACTACTCCGGCGCCGAACCCGCTGTGCGACTCGTGTGGGAGCTGCCGTGAAGATCGATGTGTCCCGTCTGGGCTTCGGTGGCGCGCCGATCGGCAACCTGTACCGGGAGATCTCCGACGAGGAGGCGCTCGGGGCGGTCGAGGCGGCGTGGCAGACGGGCGTGCGCTACTTCGACACCGCGCCGCACTACGGGCTCGGGCTGTCGGAACGCCGGATCGGACTGGGGCTCGCCGGACGGCCGCGCGACGAGTACGTGGTCTCGACGAAGGTCGGGCGCGTGCTGGAGCCGTTCGACGGCGAAGGGTTCGACGACGAGGGTTTCGCGGTCCCGCGCCACTTCCGCCGGATCCGGGACTACTCGGCCGACGGCGTGAAGCGGTCGCTGGAGTCCTCTTTGGAGCGTCTCGGGACCGATCGGGTGGAGGTCGTCTACATCCACGATCCCGACGAGTACTGGGACGCGGCGTTCTCCGAGGCCTATCCGGCCCTGGAGTCGTTGCGGTCGCAGGGTGTCGTGGGTGCCATCGGCGTCGGCATGAACCAGTGGGAGATGCCGGAGCGGTTCGTCCGCGAGACCGACATCGACGTGGTGATGCTGGCCGGGCGGTACACGTTGCTGGAGCAGCCTTCGCTGCCCTCATTCCTGCCTTTGTGTCTGGAGCGCGGTGTTTCCGTGGTGGCGTGCGGGGTGTTCAACTCCGGACTGCTGTCCAAGCCCGAGGTGGCCGCCGACGCGAAGTACAACTACGAGGACGCGCCCGCTGCCCTGGTGGCACGGGCCCGGGCCGTCGCCGAGGTGTGCTCGCGGCACGGCGTGACGCTGCCCGAGGCGGCGATCCAGTTCGCTCTCGGGCATCCGGCGGTGGTGTCGGTCGTGATCGGGGCGCGCAACTCCGGGCAGATGACCTCGAACGCGGCCTACTTCTCGGCGCCGATCCCCGCCGGGCTGTGGGCCGAGCTGAAGTCGCTGGGGCTGCTGGGCGAGGAGGTTCCGACGCCGTGATCGTCGACGCTCACCACCACCTGTGGGACCTGTCGGTGCGAGACCAGGACTGGATCACCGACCCGCCGATGGGCGTGATCCGGCGGTCGTTCCTGGAGCCCGACTTCGTCGCGGTGGCGTCGGAGGTGTCCACGTCCGTGCTGGTGCAGACGGTGTGCGTGCCGGAGGAGACGCCGGAGTTCCTCGCCGTGGCGGCCTCTTCGGACGTCGTCGGCGCGGTGGTGGGCTGGGTCGACCTGACGTCCGCGGCTGTCGGTGACGCCCTGACGGCGTTGGTGGACTCGCCCGACGGCTCGTGGCTGCGCGGGATCCGGCACCAGGTGCAGGGCGAGCCCGACCCGGAGTGGTTGTGCCGCAAGGACGTCTGGCACGGGCTCGCCCAGGTCGGCGCGCACGGGCTGGTCTACGAGCTGCTGACGCTGCCGCACCAGTTGCCGGCCGCGCGCCGGACCGTGGCGGCGTTGCCGCAGGTGGGGTTCGTGGTGGACCACTGCTCGAAGCCCGCGATCGGAACGGATCCGGGGGAGTGGGCCGCGTCGATCCGCTCGCTGGCGGCGCACGAGAACGTGACGTGCAAGCTGTCCGGGCTCGTCACCGAGGCCGACTGGACGTCGTGGAGCGTCGCCGACCTGCGGCCGTACTTCGAGGTCGTGCTGGACGCGTTCGGCCCCGAGCGGCTGATGTTCGGCTCGGACTGGCCCGTCTGCCTGCTGGCCGCGACCTACGACGAGTGGCTCGGTGCCGCCCGGGAGTTGACCTCCGAGCTGTCTCCCGACGAGCAGGCCTCGATCTTCGCGGGCACCGCCGGCCGGGTCTACGCGCTCTGAGCACGGTCACCGACCGCGGCTGTGCCGGTCGCCGAGTGTCCCGATCGACGTTGTCAGAGCCCCGGCACCGGGGCGTGGATGTGAACCGCACCACCTCGTGAGCGACGAGCCCCGTGGGATGTTCAGTCGGGTGCTCGAATACCCCCGTGGGCAGCGGAGTCCTCGCTTTGCCCGAAGCGACGCGCGTGCCATTCTGCGGACCGCGGCCGCTCGCCGGCAGCGGGACGTCACACGGAAGAGAGAGCGCGCATGCAACGACGGGCGCTGCTGGGTCGCGAGACGGAGCGCCGTGCACTGGCCGCCCTGGTCGAGCAGGCCGCCTCGGGGTCGGGCGGCGCTGTGGTCGTCCTCGGCGCCCCCGGCATCGGCAAGTCGGCGTTGGTCGCGGAGGCGGCGGCGCAGGCCGCCGACCACGGGACGCGGGTGATCACGGCGGTGGGCGTGGAGTCGGAGGAGGACGTGCCCTGCGCCGGCCTGCACCAACTGGTCCACCAGCTCCGAGACGGGATCGACGACCTGCCGGCGCCGCAACGCGCTGCCCTGCGCGCGGCCGTCGGGCTCGTCGACGAGTCCGTGCCGGACCTCTACCTCGTCGGCCTGGCCGCACTGACCCTGCTGTCGGACGCGGCCGTGAAGGCACCGCTGCTGGTGGTCGTCGAGGACGCCCACTGGATGGACCGGGACAGCCTCGACGTGCTCGGGTTCGTCGCGCGGCGGATCGAGTCCGACCCCCTCGCCCTGGTCGCCGTCACCCGCTGCCTCGACGACCGGCTCGGCTGCGCCGGGCTGCCCGTGCTGCACCTGGACCCGCTGACGGACGAGGTGTCGGGGGAGCTGCTCGACGCGGTCGCCCCCGGCCTGGGGCAGCAGGTGAGGCGGCGACTGCTGGTGGAGGCGGCCGGGAACCCGCTGGCGCTGACCGAGCTGCCGGTCGCGCTGCGGTCGGTCGGTGGTGCCTACGCCCTCACGCCGGGGCCGCTGCCGTTGACCGAGCGGCTGGAGCGGACCTTCACGGCACGCGTCTCCCGGCTTCCGGCCGACACACGGGCGGTCCTCCTCCTCGCGGCTCTCAACGGTGACGGAACGATGGACGAGTGCCTCGCCGCCGCTGCCCGGATGCTGGGGACCGCGGTCGGCGTCGCCGCCCTCGAGCCGGCGGTCGGCGCGGGCCTGCTCGAGCCCTGGGGGATGGTCTTCCGGCACCCGCTGGTCCGTTCGGCGATGCACCACGCCGCGACGGCCGCGGAACGCCAGGCCGCGCACGCCGCTCTCGCCCACGAGCTCCAGGGCCGGCCCGACCGGCAGGCGTGGCACCGCGCCGCCGCCACCGCCGGTCCCGACGAGCACGCGGCGCGGGATCTCGACCTCACCGCCGGCAGGGCCGTGCGGCGCGGTGGCGTCGGCGCGGCACTGGCCGCGCTGCGGCGAGCGGCCGAGCTGACCGCGGACCCCTCCGCTCGCGCGGACCGGCTGCTGCGCGCGGCCGAGCTCGCCCTGGAGTCGGGCCAGAGCGACGTCGCGGCGCACCTGGTCGCCCGGGCGCGCTCGCTGGACCTGTCGGTCCGGGACCAGGGCCGTGCGGCCTGGGTCGGCATCGCCCTGGTCGAAGGGGCGGCGCAGGGGGAGGGCACCGCGACCGCCGAGCTGGCCGAGCTGGCCGTCGAGATCGCCGCCGGTGGTGAGCCCGTGCTCGGACTGCGCATGCTGTGGGGCGCGGTCCTGCACTGCTTCTGGGGAGAGCCGGGACCGGCCGCTCGGCTGCGGGTCGCCGCCGCGGCGGGCCGGATGTCCGTGGACGCGGACAACGCCGACCTGGTGGCCCTGCGGGCGTACTGCGCACCCGTCGAGAGCGGACGAGCGGCCCTCGAGGCACTGGCCGGTCAGCTGGAGCGCTCGTCCGAGGACGCCGAGGGCGACCAGCTCCTGGGCGCCGCCGCGGTGACGGTGGGCGCTCCCGCCCTGGCCGGCCGGCTGACCGCGAGGTCGCTGGACCTGCTCCGGGCACAGGGACGTCTGTCGATGCTGGCCCGGGCGCTGTGCGTCCAGGCGGGCAGTGCCGCTCGTCTCGGCGACGTGCGCGCTGCTCACCTCGCCGCCGAGGAGGCCGCGGAGCTGGCCCGGGAGACCGGTCAGCCCCTCGTGCACGCCATGGTGCACGCCATCCGCGCACAGATCGCCGCCGTCTGCGGCGACCCGCGGGCGGAGGCGTGGGCAGCGGAGGCGGAGCGCACCGCTCTGCCCTGTGGCGCGCGTCCGGCACTGGCCATCGTGCAGATGGCCCGCGGCCAGGAAGCACTCTGCCAGGGGCGCTACGGCGACGCCTTCGGTCACCTGCAGCGCGTCTTCGACCCCGTCGATCCCGCTTTCCACCCCTGGCTGCGGTTCTACGGGGTCGCCGAACTGGTCGAGGCGGCCGTGCGCAGCGAGTTCTCCGAAGCGGCGCGGGAGGTTCTGCGGGAGCTGACGCCTCTCGCGGAGGGGACGCCCTCGCCCGCCCTGCACTGCGGGGTGAGCCTGGCCCGAGCCCTGCTCAGCCCGCCGGACGCCGCCGAGCAGCTCTACCGGGCGGCCCTCGACGCCGTGCCCGTCGACTGGCCGTTCGAACGGGCGCGGGTGCACCTCGCCCTGGGCGCGTGGCTGCGGCGGCACCGGCGGCCCGCGGACTCCCGCGTCGTCCTGCAGGCCGCCCGCGAGGTCTTCGACGCGCTCGGCGCGTCGGCCTGGGCGGAGCGGGCACGCCAGGAGCTGCGCGCGGCGGGCACGTCCTCACCACGCCAGGACCCGGCCGCCGTCGACCGGCTCACGTCGACCGAGCTGCACGTCGCCCAGCTCGCCGCGCAGGGGCTCACCAACCGGGAGATCGGCGAGCGGCTGTACGTCTCGCCCAGGACGGTGAGCACGCACCTGCAACGGATGTTCCCCAAACTGGGCGTGACGTCACGGGGCGAGCTCGCCTCGGTGCTGCGCGGCACGATGACGTACGCCGAAGACGTAGTCCAACGGACGCGGCCGGCCCTGCTCGCTCCCTAGGTTTCGTGCCGTGCCCGATCCGCACACGGCGGACGGGCGGGAAGGCACCATGGGAACCATCACCGTCGGCACCGAGGGCTCGACCGATGTCGAGCTGTACTACGAGGACCACGGCTCCGGCCAGCCGGTCGTCCTGATCCACGGCTACCCGTTGGACGGGCAGTCGTGGGAGAAGCAGACCGACGCGCTGGTGAAGGCCGGCTACCGGGTCATCACCTACGACCGCCGGGGCTTCGGCCGGTCGAGCAAGACCATGACGGGCTACGACTACGACACCTTCGCGGGCGACCTCGACAAGGTCCTGACCCGGCTCGACCTGAACGACGTCGTCCTCGTCGGCTTCTCGATGGGCTCGGGCGAGGTCGCCCGCTACCTCGGCACCTACGGCTCGCAGCGCGTGGCGAAGGCGGCCTTCCTCGGCGCGCTCCAGCCGTTCCTGCTGCAGACCGAGGACAACCCCGCGGGCGTGCCGCAGTCGGTGTTCGACGGCATCGCCGCGCAGGCCGAGGCCGACCGCTACGCCTGGTACGAGAACTTCTTCGTCGACTTCTTCAACACCGACGAGACCCTCGGGTCCCGTCTCAGCGACGCCGCGCTGCGGGCGAACTGGGCCACCGCCATCGCCTCGGCGCCCGTGGCGGCGTACGCGTGCGTCCCGGCGTGGCTGACGGACTTCCGGGCCGACGTGGAGCGCATCGACGTGCCGTCGCTGATCCTGCACGGCACCGCCGACCGCATCCTGCCGATCGACGCCACCGCCCGCGAGTTCCGCCGCCGCCTGCCCGACGCGCGCTACGTCGAGATCGACGGCGCGCCGCACGGCCTGCTGCTCACCCACGCGGCCGAGGTCAACGCCGCCCTGATCGCCTTCCTCACAGACTGAGAACCGGACATGCACACGCTCACCCACCGCACCACCGCTCTGCTGCTCGTGTTCCTCGTCGCCGCCGGTCTCACCCTGTTCGGCATCTCGAACGCGGTGGCCGCCTACCCGGCTGCCGGGCAGAAGCCCACGATCGTCCTCGTCCACGGCGCCTTCGCCGACGGCGCGAGCTGGAACCCCGTCATCGAACGGTTGCAGCGACGCGGTTTCACCGCCGTCGCCGTGGCCAACCCCCTGCGCGGAGTCGCCTCCGACGCCGAGGCCCTCGACGCGCGTCTCGCCGCCATCGACGGCCCCGTGGTGCTCGTCGGCCACTCCTACGGCGGCGCCGTCATCACCAACGTGAAGGCACGTTCCCCGAAGGTGAAGGCTCTGGTGTACGTCGCCGCCTTCGCCCCCGCCGAGGGGGAGGCAGCGGCACAGCTCGCCGCGAAGTACCCCGGCGGCACGCTGGGCGAGACGCTGGCACCGGTCCCGCTGCCCGACGGCTCGGCGGACCTCCACATCAAACCCGCGCTCTTCCGGCAGCAGTTCGCGGCCGACGTCCCGGCGCGGCAGGCCGCTCTCATGGCCAGCACCCAGCGACCCATCCGGGACGCCGCCCTGAACGAGGCGTCCGGCACGCCCTCCTGGGCGAGCGTCCCCTCGTGGTTCCTGCTGGCCGGTGCCGACAAGAACATCCCCGTGCGGGCGCAGAAGTTCATGGCCGACCGAGCCGGCTCACGCACCACCGTGACGGTCGACGGAGCCTCGCACGCCGTGGCGGTCTCGCGTCCGAACGCGGTCGCCGAACTGGTCCTCCGCGCCGCGGGCTGACGCCCTCCCGGCCCCGCGACCAGGAGGGTCGCGGGGCCGGTCCGACCGGCCACCCCCTGCTGTCCCGACGAAGGAAAGTCATGCGCTTCAGCCCGTCCGTCGTGCTGTCCCGGATCATCGAGGGCACGCTCGTCCTGCTCGGTTTCCCGATCTTCTTCCTGGACGACCTCAGGTGGATCGCGTTGTGGGACGTCCTCGCCGTCGTCTACCTCGCGATCCGCATCATCCGCCTCAGGCGCGGCAAGCGGGCGGGCGACGACCAGGGCGCGTGGGTCAAGACCGCGCTGGGCCGCCGCAGCGGCACGCTGTTCACGTTGATCACCAGCGTCATCGGGATCATGGCCGGCCTGCTCATCGTGGTCAGCGAGGAGGGCAGCCAGGAGGCCATGAACGGCAAGATCGTGGGTGTGCCCGCGGTGCTGCTGGCGTGGGGGATCCTGCACTTCGGCTACGCCGACCGCTACGCGCAGGCGTACTACGCCGCCCTGCCCGAGAAGCTGCTGGTGTTCCCCGGCACCGAACACCCCACGTTCATCGACTTCGCGTACTTCTCGTTCACCGTCGGCACCACGTTCGCCGTCTCCGACGTCGAGTCGCACACCTCCGGGATCCGGCTGCGGCTTCTCGCGCACGGCGTGCTGTCGTTCGTCTACAACACCGCGATGCTCGGCATCGCCATCGGCGTGATCGGCGGCTGATCACGCCGAACGTCCACCCGGCTCATCTCCGATGCCGGATCGAACACGCCTCCTCGCGCCACCCCCCGCTGCCTGGAAGTGGGCTGGTGGGGGAAGGTCGACGTGCTCCTCCGGTGCTGCAGCTAGGCGAAGAGGGCGTTCAACTCGTTGATCAGCTCCGGCGTCGCGCCGACGAGCGGTTCGCGGACCGGGCCGGACGGCAGGCCGAGCAGGTTCAGCGCGGCCTTGACGGCGACGGCACCGGGCTCGCGGGTCATGATCGCGGTGATCACCGGCAGCAGCGCCTGGTGGCGGCGCAGGGCCTCCTTGTTGTCGCCCTCGTCGTAGGCGTCGAGCATCGCCTTGATCTCGTTGCCGACGACGTGGCCGACGGTGCTGACCGTGCCGACGCCGCCGATCGAGTACAGCGGCAGGATCAGCTCGTCGTTGCCGGAGTAGTAGTCGAGGCCGGTCTCGGCGATCACGCGGGCGGTCGCGAGCAGGTCGACCTTGCAGTCCTTCACGCCGACGATCCGCGGGTGCTCCGCCAGCCTCAGCAGCGTCTCGGTGTCGATCGCGGTGCCCGTGCGGCCGGGGATGTCGTAGAGCAGCGCCGGGAGGCCGGACGCGTTCGCCACCTGCCGGAAGTGGTTCTCGACGCCCTCCTGCGTGGGCTTGCTGTAGTACGGCGTGACGACCAGCAGGCCGTCCGCGCCGCTCTCCTCGGCCTGCTTCGAGAGCTCGACGGTGTGGCGCGTGGAGTTGGTGCCGACACCCGCGAGGATCTGCGTCCGGTCGCCGACGGCCTCCTTCACGGCCCTGATGATCTGCGCCTTCTCGGCGTCGGTGGTCGTGGGCGCCTCGCCGGTCGTGCCGTTGACGACCAGCCCGTCCGCGCCACCCTTGTCGACGAGGTGCGCGGCCAGCTCCTGCGCACCCTTGAGGTCCAGGTCACCGTCGGGGGTGAACGGGGTGACCATCGCTACCAGCACTCGTCCGAACATGACTCCAGCGTGGCTCCAGTTTTCGCAAAGTTCCAGTTAGAAGTTCTGCTCGGAACGTTAAGCTGAGCTTTGTGTTGGATGTGCGACGGTTGAGATTGCTCCACGCTCTGTCGGTCCACGGCACGGTCACGGCCGCCGCCGAGGCCCTGCACGTGACCTCGCCGGCGGTCTCCCAGCAGCTGGCCGCCCTGGAACGCGAGGCCGGGGTCGCCCTGGTCGAACGGGACGGGCGGCGGCTCGCGCTGACCCGCGCCGGGCATGTTCTGGCGGCCCACACGCAGCTGGTGCTGGACCAGCTGGCCGCGGCCGAGGCCGACCTGGCCTCGCTGCGCACGTCCGTCTCGGGTGTCGTGCGCGTCGGGGCGTTCGTGTCCGTCGCCGCCCTGCTGCCGCGCGTGATCCAGGTGCTGCGGCAGGCGCACGGGTCCGATGTGGAGCTGTTCGTGCACGAGATGGAACCGGAGGCGTCGCTCCCCGCCCTGCGGCGCGGGGACGTCGACATCGCGGTGATCCACTCGTACAACATCATGCCGCGGTCGCTGCCCGAGTCCTGCGAGTCGTTCGAGCTGTTCGTGGAGCCCGTGAACGTGGCGCTGCCGTTGAGCGACCCGTTGGTGCAGCAGGACTCCGTCGACCTCGCGGTGCTGGCCGACCGGCCGTGGATCATGCCGCGCACCGACGCCTCGTGCCACGAGCTGACCCAGCGGGCGTGTGGCGCCGCCGGGTTCGTGCCGCGGGCGCAGGCCTACTGCGACGACTTCGGGGTGATGTGCGGGCTGGTCGAGGCCGGGCTCGGGGTGGCGCTGGTGCCGTCCGTGGCGCGGCGGCCCGGGGTGGCGTTGCGGCCGTTGAAGCAGGAGGTGTTCCGGACCGTGTCGGCGGTGGTGCGGAACCGGGCCGACGGGCAGCCTGCCGTGCGGGCGGTGCTGGAGCAGCTACGCCAGGTCTAGGCGCGGTGAGAATCTCAGATTCCAGATCACGCCGATACCGTTTCATTCGTGTCCGAACCCACCTTCCGGCAGCGGCGCCTCGGCAGGGCTCTCCAGGCGCTGCGCGAGAGGGCGCGGCTCAGCCAGAAGGACATCGCCGAGCGGCTGCGCTACAACATCGCGAAGGTCAGCCGCATCGAGAACGGCCAGGTCCCGGACTACAGCGCGTTCGAGACGATGCTCGACGTCTACGGCGTGATCGCCGACGACCAGGAGCCGTACGTCGAGATGTGGCAGCTCGCGGACGAGAAGGCCTGGTGGCACCAGTACCGGCTGGAGGATCAGGGCTACATCAGCCTCGAACACGACGCCACGGTGATCCTGACCTTCCAGGCGAGCTATGTCCCTGGCCTGTTGCAGACGATGAGGTACATGCGCGCGCTGTTCGCCAGCGTGCGGTCGCCTCGGTCGAAGAAGTGGGTCGAGGACCAGATCGCGATTCGAGCACGCCGACGGCAGCGCCTCGAGGCTGACAAGCCGGTCCGGTACCACGCGATCGTCACGGAATCCGCGCTTCGCCACGCAGACCGGGAACAGCTGGCGTACATCAACGAGGTGGCCGGGCTGCCCAGCGTCACGGTGCAGGTCATCCTGGACTCGGTGGGGCTGCACGAGGGGTACAACGGTTCGTTCACCCTGCTGGATTTTCCTTACCCCAGCGACCCCCGCGTGCTGTACGTCGAACACACCGAAGGGTCGATCCACATCGAGGATCCGGCTCGGGTGAAGTCGGCTACCCTCACCTTCAAGCACCTCTCGAAGCTGGCGTTGACTCCGGAGGAGTCCGCCGCGTTGATCGAGAGGTTGGCTGCCGAGAGGTAGGGATCGAAGTGTCCGTCGTGTGGCGCAAGAGCAGCCGTAGCAACAGCGGGGGAAACGGCGACTGCGTCGAGGTGGCGCTGAACAGCTCCACCGCGCTGGTGCGTGACTCCAAGAACACGCCGTCGACCATCGTCGTACCGGGCTGGGGCGTGTTCCTGGACGCCGTCAAGCGCGGCGACTTCGACTAGGCCAGGTCCGACAACCACTGCTCCACGCCGGCCACGTGCACCGTGGACCAGCTGCGCGCCAGCTCCGGCTGATGGGCGGCCAGCGCGTCGACGATGGCGCGGTGCTCGGCGACCGTGCGGTCGACGGCGTTCGACTGGGTGATGCCGCGCCAGATCCTCACCCGCACGGTGGGGCCCGCCAGCGTGTCGAGCAGCTGCGCCAGGTAGGCGTTGCCCGAGCACTGGGCGATGGCGCGGTGGAAGTCGAGGTCGTGCTCGACCAGTTCCTCCACGGACTTGGCGCCCTCGGCGGCGTCGCACAGCGCGCGGAGCTTGACGATCTCGTCCGCGTCCACCCTCTGGGCGGCCATGGCGGCTGCCGCGGGCTCGAGGATGCGGCGGACTTGGAGGACTTCCAACACCGAATCTTCGCCGCGGTGCAGGTCGAGCACGAAGGACAGCGCACCGAGCAGGTCGTCGGCTCTGAGCGAGGAGACGTACGTGCCGTCGCCCTGCCGGACGTCCAACACCCGGACGAGTGACAGCGCCTTCACCGCCTCGCGCAGCGAGTTGCGCGACAGACCAAGACGTTCTGCCAGGTCAGCCTCACGTGGGAGGCGATCGCCGGGCTTCAGCTCGCCCGAAACGATCATCTCTTTGACGCGCAGGATCGCGTCGTCGGTGACTGCCACGGCACCCTCAACTCGTCGTAGACCTCGGATGTCTGGGGACCAGTATGCGCCACGGATGGTCATCTTCGTGGCACGCCGGTCATTTCGGACCTCATTCACCAAGTGGTTTGTGAGATGGTTATCTAGTAACGACACGTGACGTGAACCCCTGTTGTGGCCATAATGGTCTGGACCATTCAAGGAGGGATCTTGGACGCCGTTGTCGCAGCACCGCGCGCTTTGCTCGGTCGCACGATCGTCGGTCCTGCCTCGGTGCGGATCAGGGACGGCCGCATCGTCGAGGTGACCACCGGTGAAGCACCACCCGGCGCGGAGGTCCTGTCCGACGGCCTGCTGACGCCGGGCCTGGTCGACGTGCAGGTGAACGGCGCCGTCGGCGTCGACTTCGCCGAGGTGGACGCCGCCGGAATGCGTTCCGTGGCCGAAGCTCTGCCGTCCACCGGTGTGACCCGGTTCTTGCCCACGTTGATCACCGCACCGGTCGACGTGGTGTTGAGGCAGGCCAGGGCCGTGCTCGCCGCTTCCGCCGCACTGCCGGACGGAGTGGGTGCCCGGCCGCTGGGCGTACATCTCGAAGGCCCCTTCCTGTCGCCCAAACGGGCAGGGGTGCACGACCCGTCGTTCATGGTCGAGCCTGGTCCTGACCAGATCTCGGCGCTCCTCGACGACGAGCTCATCCGCCGCGCCCTGCGGATGGTGACGATGGCTCCCGAACAGCCCGGTGGTCTGGAGGCGGTCCGCCGTCTCGTCGAGGCCGGCGTGCTCGTCGCGGTGGGCCACTCCGATGCCACGGGTGAGCAGACCCGTGCCGCCGCGGACGCGGGTGCCCGGATGGTGACGCACCTGTTCAACGCCCAGAGGCCGTTGGGACACCGTGAACCCGGTGTGCCCGGCGTGGCTCTGGTCGACGAACGCTTCACCCTCGGGCTGATCGCGGACCTCGCCCACGTGGGTCCTGACGTGTGTCGTCTCGTGTTCAACGCCGCCGGGGCACGAGTCGCACTGGTCACCGACGCCGTGGCCGCCGCAGGGATGCCGCCCGGCCGCTACCACCTCGGTGGTGCGGACGTGCTGCTCACCGAGGACGGTGTGCCGCGGTCGCCGGAGGGCACGATCGCGGGTTCGGCGCTCACGCTCGACCGCGCCGTGCGCAACATCGTGTCCGTGGGTGTTCCTGTGGCGGACGCTCTCGCCTCGGCGACCATCGTGCCCGCCGAGGTCATCGGCGAGTCCGGTCTCGGTCGCCTGGCGCCGGGTGCCGTCGCGGACCTGGTGTGGTGGGACGACGACCTGCGGCCCAAGAAGGTCTGGGTCGACGGTCGGGTCGTGTTCGACGCGGCGGTGCCGGCCGTGCCGGTCGCGGCCGGGTACGCCACCGCGGGGCAGTAGGACGAACGACGAGGGGCGCCTTCCCGGAGTGGATCGGGGGAGGCGCCCCTCGTCGCGTTCAGATCCAGTTCGTTGCGATGATCGTTGCGTTGGATTTCCATCCCGTTGCAACGAAATAGTCGATGTCGAGCACGGGGCTGGGGACGATGCGGGACGCACAACGGCGGCACGATGGGCCACGCCGCGTTGATGTACCCGACGGCGGCAGGACCCTGACCGCCGCGCTGAACTACGTCGACGACGCGGACCTGTCACTGGCGCAGGCGTTCCAGGCCGTCACGAAGAAGCTCGTCGAGGACGTTTTCGGCTGAGAGAACGAAAAGAGCCCCGCCTGGGGGGACCAGGCGGGGCTCTTCGGTTCGCGCGATCAGAGCGTGCGCGTGACCTTGTTCAGGCCGCGAGGGCTGTCCGGGTCGCCGCCGCGGGCGAGCGCCAGGCCGTGGGCCAGGCGCTGCACGGGCAGGATCTCCAGGACCGGTGCCACTTCCTCGGCCGTCTCCGGGATCGCGATCGACAACGTCGCTCCGACCTTCTCCGAGGCCGAGCCGACGGCCACCACGTCCGCGCCGCGCTGGTGCACCACGTCGAGGGCGTCGCGCAGCGAGTCGCCGCCCTTGCCCAGCGAGGTGATCGCGAGGACGGCCGTCTCGCCGTCCACCGCCGCCACCGGACCGTGCAGGAGGTCCGCGCCGCTGTACGCGCGGGCCGCCAGGTACGAGGTCTCGGCCAGCTTCAGCGACGCCTCCAGTGCCGTGGCGTAGGAGTAGCCGCGGCCCGTGGTGAGGACGCGGTCCACGAAGCGGTACCGGCGGACCGCCTCGTCGACGGTCGGGGTCGCCTGGTCCAGGGTCACCTGGGCCAGCTCGCCCAGTGACGCCGCCGCCTCGCCGTTGCCGCCGCGGACGGCGTCGATGAGCAGGTAGAGCGCCAGCAACGTCGCCGAGTAGGTCTTGGTGGCGGCCACCGCGTGCTCCACGCCCGCCGAGACGTCCACCGAGAGCTCGGCGGCCGCGTTCAGGGGCGAGGAGGCGGTGTTCGTGACGGCCACCGTCAGGGCGCCGCGCCTGCGGTAGGAGGCGGTGACCTCCAGCAGGTCGGGGGAGCCGCCCGACTGCGAGACCGTGACGAGCAGGACGTCGCGGAGGTCCGGCTCGGCGCCGTACAGCGTCGTGGTCGACGCCGAGACCAGGCCCGCGGGGAGCTGGAGCAGGATCTCCGTCAGGTACTTGGCGTAGATCGCCGCGTGGTCGCTCGAGCCGCGGGCCGCGAAGAGCACGAAGCGCGGGGCCCGTTCCCGGATCACGGCCGCCACCTCGGCGATCGTGGAACGCGAGGCGTAGAGGTCGGAGAAGATCGACGGCTGGGCCGCGATCTCCGCGGCCATGTGCCGGCCTGGCTGGGGCGTGGTCATGTCGTGCCTTTCAGGATCAGCTCGGCCGCGGCTCGGAGGCTCACCCGAGAACCGCCGTGGGTGTCGATGCGGGCGACGCTGCCCAGGTCTGGACCAGGCACGCCGGTTTCGACGTGCACGACGTCCTTGCCCAGATTAGTTAAGTTTGTTACCAGTTGTCGAGCGCCAGTGTGGCGGTGGGCGTCCCGGGTCACGACCACAATCGTGCGGTCACCTGCGGTTTTCGCAACTTCTTCCGCGGGGACGTCGCGCACCGCGATCACCTCCGTGCCCGGAAGTACCTCGCGCAGGTAGGGGCCGAGGCCCCACGGGACGTCGCCGACCGCGATCGACGGGTCCACCACCAGGTCGACGACGACCGGGTCCGCACCGACACTAACCCGGCCCCGCACCTCGACAGCGCGTCGAGCGGCTGTGAGACCGATCTCGGCGTCGTGGGCGTCCACGGAGGTGGGCGGAAGGCCCAGGGCCAGGGAGCGGGCGGCGGCCTGGGTCAGGCGTTCCTCGGACAGGTCGCCGGACTTCACGGCCGCGACGATCGAGTCGATCAGCCACTGCAGGTCCTCGTCGTCGAGGGACATGCCGCCGAGGCACAACGAGTCGACGCCCGCGGCCAGCGCGCGCACGGCACCGACGGCCAGGTCTCCGCCGACGGCCTTCATGTCCAGGCCGTCCGTGATCACCGCGCCGGTGAAGCCCAGCTCGGTGCGCAGCAGGTCGATGGCGTGCTTGTTCAGCGTCACCGGCGCCGGACCCCACTCGGGGATCACGAGGTGGCCGGTCATGATCGAGCGGACGCCCGCGTGCACGGCCGCCTGGAACGGGACGAGCTCCACGGCCCGCAACTGCTCCTCGGTGCGGGGGAGCACCGGCAGCTGCTCGTGAGAGTCCTCAGTGGACGCTCCGTGGCCCGGGAAGTGCTTGGCGCAGGCGGCGACGCCCACGGCCTGCAGTCCCTCCACCCACGCGGCGACGTGCCGCGCGGCGACCACCGGGTCCGAGCCGAACGCGCGGACGCCGATGATCGGGTCGTCCAGCGTCAGCACCAGATCCGCGGAGGGCGCGAGGTTCAGCGAGATCCCGCACTTCGCCAGCCGCGCGCCGATGGACGCGGCCACCGAGCGCGTGAGGTCGAGGTCGTCCACCGCGCCCAGGGCGTGGTTGCCCGGCACCTCGGAGCCGCGACCCGCGTCGAGACGCGTGACGTCGCCGCCCTCCTCGTCGATGCCGATCACCACGTCCGGGCGCACCGAACGCAGTTCGGTGCACAGCTTCGTCACCTGGGCGTCGTCGACGACGTTGCGTCCGAAGAGCACAACGCCGCCGAGGCCGTCAGCGACCCGCCGCAGCAACCAGTCGGGGGCGGTCGTTCCGGTGAAGCCGGGAAGCAGAACGGCAGCGGCCAACTGATCCACGCGTCATCCCTTCACAGCACCGGCGGTGACGCCGGCGACCATCTTGCGTTGCACGATGAGGAAGAACACCAGCGCGGGCACGGTGAACAGGGCGGACGCGGCCATCGCGCCACCCCAGTCGGTGCCGAACGCGGTCTGGAACCCGGACAGCCACACGGGCAGCGTCTCGCTGTCCTGGCTGCGGATCAGCACCTTGGCGAAGAGGAACTCGTTCCACGCCGTGATGAACGCGAACACCGAGGTGGCCACGAGACCCGGTCCGAGCAACGGCAGCGTCACCTTCTGGAACGCTCCCCAACGGCCGCAGCCGTCGACCATCGCGGCCTCTTCGAGCTCCGCGGGGATGCCGTTGACGAACCCGCGCAACGTCCACGCGCAGAACGGCAGCGTCACCGCGAAGTACACGAGGATCAGCGACGTGAGGTGCTCGTAGAGCCCGAGGTCGCGCATCATCAGGAACATCGGGATCAGCAACGCCTCGAACGGCGCCATCTGCGCGACGAGCATCAGCAGCACGAAGCTCTTGCGGCCGCGGAAGGCGAAGCGCGACATGGCGACCGCCGCCGTGATGCCGATGACGATCGCCGCGACGACCGCGGTCAGCGTCACCAGGAGGCTGTTGCCGAGCGAGGACAGGAAGCCCGGCTTCGTCCACGCCGTCACGAAGTTCGTGAACGTCACGGAGAACGGGATCAGGTCGTAGTCCGACGTGATCGTCGAACCCTTGGGCTTCAACGCCGACGTGACCATCCAGTACGTCGGGAAGATGAAGAACAGCGCGAGAGCGACTCCCGCGAGGTTCGCCGCGGACTTCTTGAGCATCAGATCTTGCCCTCCTCCGTCTGCAGCAGCTTGCGCAGGTACTGGAACGTGATCAGGCCGAGGATGACCATCATCAGCACGGAGATCGCGGCCGCGACGCCGAAGTGGCTCTTCGCGATGCCTTCCAGGTACTGCAGCACCGGCAGGGTCGTGCTCTCACCGCTGGGACCGCCCTCGCGGAACACCCAGATCTGGGCGAAGACCTTGAAGTCCCACAACGTCGACAGGAACGTCACCATCATCAGCAGCTGCCGGATCTCCGGCCACGTCACCGCGCGGAACGTCTGCCAGCCCGTCGCGCCGTCGATGCCCGCCGCCTCGTAGAGGTCACGCGGGATGCCGACGAGCCCTGCGTAGAGCGAGAAGGCGAGGAAGGGGATCGCCTGCCACACGATCAGCAGCCCGACGACGGACAGCGTCGACGTGCCGGAGGAGAACCACGAGTAGCCGGCGAAGGAGTCGAAACCCAGCTGCACCAGCGTCTTGTTCAAGATGCCGTAGTTCTGGTCGAACATCCACTGGTAGACCGTGGTGGACGCGAGGATCGGCATGGCCCACGCGCAGAGCATCGCGATCTGCAGCGCGACCCTGACCCACGGGGTGAGCACACGCATCAGCAGTGCGATCCCGAGGCCCATGCCGACGGAGGCGACCACGACGGAGACGGTGAACACCAGGGTGCGCACCGAGACGTCCCAGAACCGTTCGTCCTGGAGCACCGTCACGTAGTTGTCGAGCCCGGTCCACACGATCTCGCCGCGGACCAGTTCACCGAGGTTGAGCTGGCGGAAGCTCGTCACGAACACCGAGACGACCGGCCAGCCGATCAGCCAGAGGATCGCGATGAGCGCGGGAGCGAGCAGCAGGTAGGGCAGCGCCCGGTCGAAGGCGCTGCCACGGCGGCGGCGCTTGCGCGCCCCACCCGTCACGGCAGGCGGCAGCGCCGGGGGGATGGTCCCCGCCGGCGCTGCCGTTTCGGTCGTTTTGACGGCCGTCATCTCAGCTGGGCTAGCCCAAGGCCTTGGTGATGGCGTCGCTCGCGTCCTTGGTCGCCTGGTCCAGCGGCTTCGCGCCGGACAGGTACGCGGTGAGAGCGTCCTTCAGCGGGTTCTGGCCCGCCTCGACGGCGCCCCACTTCGGCGAGCTCGGGGTGACCTTGCCGTTCGGCGCGGAGGCGGCGAGCGCCTTGCCGACCGCGTTGGTCTCGAGCTTCGAGGTGTCCTTCGAGGTACCGGGAACCGCGCCACCCTCGGCGAGCATGTCCTGGTACTTCTTGGACGACAGCAGCGACAGCCACTTCTTGGCGGCGGCCGCGTTCTTGCTGGCCGTCGGGATGGCGAGGTTCGAGCCACCGAGGAACACGGGGGCGGACGAGCCGGCCTTCTTGGACGGGATCGGGAACGCCGCGGTCTTGTCCTTGAGCTCCGGCTTGTCCTTGACGGCGCTGCCGAGCTCCCACGGGAGACCGATCATCATGCCGACGTTGCCGGTCTCGAAGACCTCGTACTGCTGCGGCTTCGCCTCGTCGGTGTCAGCCGGGGCCTTCTTGGCGGCGGAGGCGTCGTAGAGGGCCTTGTAGGCCTCGAAGCCGGCCTTGGACTGCGCGCTGTCGAGCGTGCTCGTCCACTTGCCGTTGTCCTGCTTGGCGATGTCGCCGCCCTCGTCCCAGATCAGGGACAGCAGGAAGTACCAGGACTGGCCAGGCAGGTACAGGGCCTGGAAGTCCGGGTTGGACGCGTTCGCGGCCTTCAGCTTGTTGATCGCGTCGATCCACTCGGCACGCGAGGTCGGCGGCGTGGTGATGCCGGCCGCCTGGAACAGGTCCGTGCGGTAGATGACGGTGCGGTTCGCGGCGTAGAACGGCACGCCGAACTGCTTGCCGTTGAGCGTCAGCGAGTCCTTCAGACCGCCCAGCCACTCACCGCTGTTGAACTGGCTCGCGTCCGCGGTCAGGTCGGCCAGGGTGCCCTGGTCGGCGAAGCCCGCGATCTGGGTGTTGCCGAGTTCGATGACGTCCGGCGGCGTGCTGCTCGCCAGCGCGGTGGTCAGCTTCTCCTGGATGCCGGTCCACTTCTGGACCTCGTACTTGACCTTGATCCCGTTCGCCGACTCGAACTCCTTGTTCAAGGCGTCGGTCAGGGTAGTCGGCGCGGAGCCGTCCATGAGCCACACGGTGATCTCTTTGGTCTCCGTGGTGCTACCGCTGTTCGTGCTCGTGCCACAGCCTGACACGGCCACTGCCAGCGCGGCGGCACCAGCAGCGAGTCCTCTCCAGCCCTTCACAGTTCGCGCCCTTTCACCAAGCCCGGCTCTCGGCCGAGCGGTCCAAGTGGTGTAGACCAATGCGGAACAGCGTGTGCTGCGTCACCGCGTCTGTCAAGCGCGTTGCCAAGACGTTGCGAAGTCATCGGACGAATTTCGGGGCGGATGTCGGGGGTTCGGACGCACGAATCGACACGGACAAGGCATCCTTGTGGGGCGTGACGTGGAGTGCGAGGAGGAGGCCATGCTGGAGACGACGCCTGCATCAGGCGTGGACGCCAGGACGCGTGCACAACGCGAACCCAAGTACTGGGGTCTCAAGCGGCACCTGCTCGACCTGTTGAGGGCGCTGCCGCCCGGTTCGCCGATCCCCACGGAACGGTCGCTGGCCGCGGAGTTCGACGTCTCCAGGACGACCGTCCGCCAGGCGCTCGCCGAGCTGACGGTCGAAGGCCGGCTGCTCCGGGTGCAGGGCAAGGGCACCTTCGCGGCGGAACCGAAGGTCGCCCAGAGGTTGCAGCTGTCTTCGTACACAGAGGACATGCGGGCCCAGGGACGTGTGCCGTCGTCGAAGCTGATCGAGGCTTCGGAGATGCCGGCGGAGGCGGAGCTCGCCCGCTACCTGGGCGTGCGTCCGGGTGCGAAGGTGCTGCGCCTGCACCGCCTGCGCCTGGCCGACAACGAGCCGATGGCCATCGAGACGACGCACCTCGCGCTGGGCCGCTTCCGCGGTCTGCGCCGGTACCTCGCGCCCGGTGCCTCGCTCTACCAGGTGCTGTCCGAGCGGTTCGGCGTCGAGATGGGCCACGCCGAGGAGACGATCGAGACGGCGCTCGCCTCGCCCGAGGAGGCGGAGCTGCTCGGCGCCGACATCGGCCTGCCGATGCTGCTGCTGTCGCGGCACTCGTTCGACACCGAGGGCAACCCGATCGAATGGGTGCGTTCGGTCTACCGCGGAGACCGCTACAAGTTCGTCGCCACGCTGAACCGGCCGTCTTGATCGCCTGGGGCACGCCGCGTGCTCGCCTGGTGCTCACCACGACGATCCTCGGGTCGGGCATGGCGATGCTCGACGGGACGATCGTCAACGTGGCGCTGCCCCGGATCGGCGCCGAGCTCAGCGCGTCGGTCACCGACCTGCAGTGGATCCTCAACGGGTACCTGCTCGCGCTGGCCTCGCTGATCCTGGTCGCCGGGTCGCTCGGCGACAGGTTCGGGCGCCGCCGGGTCTACGTCGTCGGCGTGATCTGGTTCGGCGTCGCGTCGCTGCTGTGCGGTGCCGCGTGGAACGTCCCGGTGCTGGTGGCGGCACGGGTGCTGCAGGGCGTGGGCGCGGCGTTGCTGACGCCGGGCGCCCTCGCGATCCTGCAGTCGTCGTTCAACCGGGAGGACCGCTCCCGCGCGATCGGCGCCTGGTCCGGGCTGTCCGGCGTGGCCACCGCGGTCGGGCCGCTGGTCGGCGGGCTGCTCGTGCAGGCCTGGTCGTGGCGGCTCGCGTTCCTGGTGAACCTGCCGGTCGCCGCGCTGTGCGTGGTCCTCGCGCTGCGATACGTGCCGGAGTCGCGCGACGAGACCTCGGGGCACCCGAACTACCTGTCCGCGCTGGTCGGCGCGGTCGGGCTCGCGCTGCTGACGGGCGGGCTCGTCGAGCAGTCGTACGTGGTGGCGGCCGCCGGCCTGGCCGCGATGATCGCGTTCGGGCTCGTCCAGAAGCGGTCCGCGGACCCGCTGGTGCCGCCGGAGCTGTTCCGCGACCGGACGTTCCTGGTCTCGAACGTGGTGACGTTCCTGGTCTACGCGGCACTGGGCGGCGTGATGGTGCTGCTCGTGCTGCAGCTCCAGATCTCTCTCGGGTACTCGCCGACGGCCTCGGGCCTCGCGAGCGTGCCGATCACGATCATCATGCTGCTGGCGTCCTCGACGTCGGGGAAGATCGCCCAGCGGTACGGGCCGCGGTTGCAGCTGATCGTCGGCCCGATCCTGGTCGGCGTGGGCATGTTGCTGCTGCGCAACGCCGTTCCCGGTGCCTCGTACGTCTTCGGAGTGCTGCCGGGCGTGCTCGTGTTCGGCATCGGCCTGGCGATCGTGGTGGCGCCGGTGACGGCCACCGTGCTCGCCTCCGCCCCTGATCACCACGCGGGTGTCGCGTCCGGCGTGAACAACGCCGTGGCCCGCACCGGCAGCCTGCTCGCGATGGCCGTGCTGCCCGCGGCGGTCGGGCTGATGGGCGAGGACTACGCGAACCCGGTCGTGATGACCGCCGGATGGCAGATGGCGCTCGTGCTGTGCGCGGTCGCGGCGATCATCGGCGGCGTGCTGGCGTTCGGCGTGGACAACGGCGTGCTGTCGGCGGCGCCGGAGCAGCAGGAGGCCCCGCACCCCGGGGAGTGCCTGCACTGCGGGGTGGAGGGGCCGCCCACGCACATCCGCTCAGGTGGCGAGAAGGCGCGCCAGTAGGCCGGGGTCGACGTTGCCGCCGGACACGACGGCGACGCCCCCGCCGCCGATCTTGCGCTGCGCGGCCACCGCGACGGCCCCGCTCGGTTCGGCGACCAGCCGCGCCCGGCGGGCGAGATCGGCGACGGCGGTGAGGATCTCGTCCTCCGACACCGTGACCACGTCGTCCACGTGCGCGCGGATGTGCGCCCAGGTGAGCGCCGAGGGTTCGTCCCGCAACGCGTCTGCGGCCGTCTGAGCCCGTTTCAGCGGGTCCCAGCGCACCAGTTCGCCCGTTGTGAGCGATTCCGCGATGTCCGCGGCCAGTTCGGGCTCCGCGCCGAGCACGCGGACGTCCGGGCGCAGCGACTTGATCGCCGTCGCGACGCCCGAGATCAGGCCGCCGCCGGACATCGGCACCACGACGGCCTCGACGTCCGGCAGGTCGGCGAGGATCTCCAGGCCGATCGTGCCCTGACCGGCGATCACGTCGGGGTGGTCGAACGGGGGGATCAGCGCCGCGCCGCGTTCCGCGACCAGGGCCTCCGCGCGCTCGACGCGTTCGGTGATGCCGACGATGAAGACCTCGGCCCCCAGCGCCCTCGTCGCCTCGATCTTGACCGCCGGGGTGTTGTCCGGCATCACGATCGCGGCGGGCACCCCGTGCAGGCGCGCGGCGAACGCCACGGCCTGCGCGTGGTTGCCACTGGAGTAGGCCACTACGCCGTTGGCACGATTCTCCAGGCGTGCCAACGCGTTCAACGCGCCGCGGAGCTTGAACGCGCCGATCGGCTGCAGGTTCTCCGGCTTGATCCATCCAGGACCGAACGGCAGCAACGGCGTGCGCACCACGTGGGGTGCGATCACCGCCGCCGCCGAACGGATGTCTGGGAGCGCGATCATCCGAGGATCGACGCGAACTGGGCCGGCTCGATGTTGCCTCCGGAGACCACCGCGACGGCCGGACCGGACGGCAGGTCGCGGTTCAGGTAGGCGGCGACGGCGACGGCGCCGCTCGTCTCGGACACGACCCGCGTGCGGCGGGAGATCTGCCTCACCGCGTCCCGGATCTCGTCCTCGGAGACGGTCACGACGTCGTCCACGTACTCGCGGATGTGCGCCCACGTCAGTTCGGACGGTTCGGCGCGCAGTCCGTCCGCGACGGTCCGGGCGCGATCGTGCGCGTCCCAGTGGACCTGCTCGCCGGCGGCGAACGACGCGGCGGTGTCACCGGCCAGCTCGGGTTCGACGCCGATGACGCGGACGTTGGGGCGCAACGACTTCACGGCCACCGCGACGCCGGAGATCAGTCCGCCGCCGCTCACCGGCACGAGGATCGTCGCCACGTCGGGGAGGTCGGCGCAGACCTCCAGGCCGATGGTGCCCTGGCCCGCGATCACGTCGGGGTGGTCGAACGGCGGGATGAGCGTGGCCTTCCGCTCCTCGACCAGTTCGTAGGCGCGCGACTCGCGTTCGGTGATGCCGACGACGAACACCTCCGCGCCGTGCGACCGCGTCGCGTCGATCTTGAGCTGCGGTGTGTTCTCCGGTACGACGATCGCGGCCGGCATGCCGAGGGTCCTGGCGGCGTAGGCGACCGCTTGCGCGTGGTTACCGCTCGAGTACGCCACGACACCGCGCGCCCGGTCCTCGGAAGGTATGCGGGACAACGCGTTCACCGCGCCGCGCTGTTTGAACGCACCGATCGGCTGCAGCGACTCGGGCTTGATCCACAGTCGTGAGTCGAACGGCAGCAACGGGGTGTGGACGACATGCGGGGCGATCGCGGCGGCGGCCGCTTGGACTTCTTCGAGAGTCACCAGGCGCATGCGTCGATGATGCACGTCACCAGGGCACAACCGGTGAACTGTGCCCAACGTCCTACGTGTGTCATGTCTGAGAAGGAGAAGATCACCCCCGTCAAGCTCATCGCGAGTGTGCTCGCCGCCGCCACCGCGGCCGTGCTGAGCCTTCGCCTCAACCTCGTAGGCACCATCGTCGGTGCCGTCCTCGCGAGCGTCGTGACCACACTCGGCGCCGTGTTCTACCAACGGTCGATGGAACGCGAAAAGCGTTGGCAGGTAGTAGCTGTCGGCGGCGTGCTCGTGTTCGTGGTGACCGTCCTCACGATGACGAGCGTCCAGCTCGTGACCGGCAGACCCGTCACGGCGGATCCGGGTACACCGTCCACAAGCACCCAGACCGAGACGCACACCGAGACGACGAAGACCGAGACGATGACCGTCACGGTTCCTCCGAGCACGTCCTCTCCATCGCCGTCGAGTGACACCACGACGACCGCGCCCTCGTCGACGACCGAATCCCGGCAGCCGACGGACAGCTCGACGCCCTCGTCGGCGCCCGACACCACTCGGTGATCACGTCACTACGTTGAGCGATAGTTAACTGTCAATTGCTACGCACCGCAGTTGATCTGTCGTGAGCTGTGACACACTTCGTTCACGTTCGAGGCGGGGCGTCATAGCCGACAGGCCCGCAACTTCACTCGAACGGGCGTAAAGATTCGGGCCGAAAGAGACCGGGAGGAGGCGCAATGAGGCTCGTGGCACGTCCGCTTGAGCCCGGCGCCGGCACTGGTTTCGAGAGGCAACAAGGGATGGGAGGGGTGGGGCGACCCCTGCCGCCGCCCCACCACCCGTCCCCCTAGAGCCCCCGAGAGAGGTCCCTGCAACCGATCTCTCGGGTTCCCCTGCACCCGAAAGTGAGGGAGACGTCTTGATGAACCGCACGAGTGCGGCCCGTGTAACCGGTGCCGTGTTGCTCGCCACCGGAGTCGTGACTGCTCTCAGCGTACCGGCGTTTGGCGCGCCTGCCGCACCAGTCGCCCCAACCGGTTCCGATACGGAGAGCTACCCGGCCGAATTGCTCCAAGCGGTCCAGCGTGATTTGGGCCTGAACGCTGACCAGGCACGCGTCCGTCTGGCTTCTGACCAGAAGTCGAGCGAGATCGCGGAGCAGTCGAAGGCGTCGCTGGGCGACGCGTTCGGCGGAGCCTGGATCGACCAGGCGAGCGGCAGACTGACGGTGGCAGTGACCAAGCCGGGACTCTCCGTGACCGGCGCGGACACCCAGATCGTGAAGAACTCGCTCACCCAGCTCAACGGGACCAAGTCGGTTCTCGACCTCATGACCGCCCCCGCGGCGATCACGAGCTGGCGCGTCGACGCGAAGTCGAACAGCGTCGTGGTCGAGGTCAACAAGAACGTCCGCGACGCCGCGGCGGAGAGCTTCATCGCCACCGCGAAGTCCATCGGCTCGACCGTGAAGGTCGAGGAGGTGACCGAGAGCCCCACGCCGCTGTACGACCTGCGTGGTGGTGAGGCCATCTACATGGGCGGCGGGCGTTGCTCGCTCGGCTTCTCCGTGACCGGTGGCTACGTCACCGCCGGCCACTGCGGCACGACCGGCACCGCGGTGTCCGGCTCCAACCGCGTCGCACAGGGCACGTTCGCGGGCTCGGTGTTCCCCGGCAACGACTACGCCTGGGTGCGCACCAACGCGAACTGGACCCCGCGCCCGTGGGTGAACCGCAGCGGCTCGAACGTCGTCGTGAAGGGTTCCACCCAGGCGGCTGTCGGCTCGCAGATCTGCCGTTCCGGTTCCACGACCGGATGGCGCTGCGGCACCGTGCAGGCGTTCAACCAGACCGTGAACTACCCGCAGGGCCAGGTCCGGGGCCTCACCCGCACCAACGCCTGTGCCGAGGGTGGCGACTCGGGTGGTTCGTGGGTGGCGGGTTCCGGCTTCGGCCAGGCCCAGGGCGTGACGTCCGGCGGTTCGGGCAACTGCTCGTCCGGCGGCACCACGTACTTCCAGCCGCTCAACCCGATCCTGTCGCGCTACGGCCTGACCCTCACGCGGGGCTAGGACTGCGCTGAGAACGCCGCGGCACCTGCGGGTGCCGCGGCGTTCTCGCGTTCTCAGACCAGCACGATCTTGCCGTGGGCGTGGCCGGTCTCGCTCAGTCTGTGCGCGTCGGCACCCCGGTCGAGCGGGAAGACTCCGGCGAGCGGGACGGTGAACGAGTCCAGTCCGGCCGCGATCGCGAGGCCGTGCAGCGCCTGGGGGTCGGCGCCGGGGCCGCCTGCCGTGTGGGTCAGCCGGACTCCGTGCTCACCGGACAGGTCGGCGATCGTGACCACGCGGTCCGGCGAGCCCGCGATCGTGATCAGTTCCGGAACCGTGCCCGCGCAGTGCAGGACGGCGTCCACTCCCGGGACCCGGTCCGCCAGGCCCTCGCCGTACACGACCGGCGTCGCGCCCAGCGAAGCCACGAAGTCCTGGGTCGCCGGACCGGCCGTGCCGATCACCTTCGCGCCCCGCGCGGCCGCGAGCTGGATCGCCACCGTGCCGACCCCGCCCGCGGCCCCCGCGATCAGCAACGTCGTGCCGTCGCGCACCCCGAGCAGGTCCAGCGCCCTGGTGGCGGTCTCCACGTTCGCCGCGGCCCCGCCCGCCTGCTCCCAGCTCAGGGTCGCCGGTTTCGGTGCCCACGCGGCCAGCACCGCGAACTCGGCGTTGGCACCGCCGAGCAGCGCCAGGTCGACCATCCCGAAGACCTCGTCGCCGACGCTGACGCCGATCACGCCCTCGCCGACCTCGTCGACGACTCCGGCCGCGTCCACGCCGGGCACGTGCGGCAACGGCAGCCGCTCGCCGAACATCCCGGACCGCAGGTAGGTGTCGCCGGGCGTGACCCCGGAGGCGCGCACCGCGACGCGGATCCGGCCGGGACCCGCGTGGGGTTCGGCGACCTCGGCGACGTGCAACAGGTCAGCAGGGCCGTACTCGGAGAACTGGAGTGCTCGCATGACGGCGAAATTAGTGGAACAGGGCGTCCACTTAGCCCAAACTGAGACGGTGACGGCGAATCTGACTCACAACCTGCGCTCGGACGCCCAGGACAACCGCGACCGGATCATGGCGGTCGCGCGCGAGGTGTTCGCTTCGGAGGGTCTCGACGTGTCGATGCGCGAGATCGCCCGCCGTGCGGACGTCGGCCCGGCGACCCTCTACCGCCGCTTCCCGACGAAGGAGGCGCTGGTGGTGGAGGCCTTCTCGGAGCAGATGGCGGCCTGCACCGCCGCGGTCGACGACGGGCTCGCGGACCCCGACCCGTGGCGCGGTTTCTGCCGGACGGTGGAGGAGGTGTGCCGGCTGCACGTGCTCGACCGCGGGTTCGCGGCGGCGTTCACGAGCGCCTATCCGAAGGCGATCGACTTCACCGCGGTGCGCGACTCGTCGTTCCGCTCGCTCGCCGAGCTCATCCGCCGGGCGAAGGCGGCCGGACGGCTGCGGGCCGACTTCTCGGTCGACGACGTGGTGCTGCTGCTGATGGCGAGCTCGGGCGTCCGCAACGGGACGCCCGCCATCGCACGCCGGCTCTCCACGCTGTTCCTGGAAGGCTCAGCTGAACTGCACTGACCGCTTCGAGAGCCCGTACCAGAAGCCGTCGACGCTGGTGCGGGCCTTCTCGTCGCTCGCCGCGCCCAAGGCGACGAACAGCGGCGCGAAGTGCTCGGTCCTCGGGTGGGCGATCCCGGCGGCCGGCGCCTTGGCCTGGAAGTCGAGCAACGCGTCGACGTCGCCGTTCGCGAGCTGCCGGTGGGCCCAGTCGTCGAACTCCTTCGACCACGACGGCGGCTCGTAGTCCGGTCCGGCCGGGAAGTTCACGCAGCTCAGGTTGTGCGTCATGAAGCCGCTGCCGACGATCAGGACGTTCTGGTCGCGCAGCGGCGCCAGCTTGCGGCCGATCTCGTGCAGCTCGCGAGGGTCGAGCGTGGGCATCGACATCTGCAGCACCGGCACGTCGGCGTCCGGGAACATCTCCTTCAGCGGCACGTAGGCGCCGTGGTCGAGGCCGCGCTGCTCGTCCTGCTCGACGTGGCCGCCGAGCAGCTTGCGGACGTCGTTCGCGAGCTCTGGAGCGCCGGGAGCCTCGTACTTCACCTCGTAGTAGCGCTGCGGGAAGCCCCAGAAGTCGTAGACCAGCGGCACGGTGGTGGTCGCGCCGATGGTGGTCGGCGCCTCCTCCCAGTGCGCGGAGACCATGAGAACGGCCTCCGGGCGCGGGAGGGTGGCGGACCAGTCCCGGAGCTCTCTGGTCCACGTCTCGTCGTCAGCCAGCGGGGGAGCCCCGTGGCTCAGGTACAGCACAGGTGCGCTCACGTCTCCGAGAGTACGCCTGTTAGTTCAAATTTCAACTACTAAGTTCGAGTTTGAACGACTCGGCGGCCCGGCGGGGGTCCTCGGCGTCGGTGATGGCCCGCACGACGACGACTCGGGTGGCTCCGGCCTCCTTGACCTCGTGGAGGTTCGTGAGGTCGATGCCGCCGATCGCGAACCACACGCGGTCGCTCTTCGTGGCGCGGACGAGGTCGAGTCCCGGTGCGGGGCGGCCCGGCTTGGTCGGGGTCGGCCAGCACGGGCCGGTGCAGAAGTAGTCGACGCCGGGTTCGCCGGCCGCCGCCGTCATCTGGCCGACGTCGTGGGTGGAGCGGCCGATCACCACCTCGTCGCCGAGGATCCTGCGGGCGAGCGGGACGGGCAGGTCGTCCTGGCCGAGGTGCAGCACGTCGGCTCCGACGGCGTGGGCGATGTCCGCGCGGTCGTTGACGGCGAGCAGCCTCCCGTGGCGTTCGGTGGCCTCGGCGAGCAGTTCGATCGCCTCGATCTCCTGCTTCGCCTCCAGTGACTTGTCTCGCAGCTGGATGACGTCGACGCCGCCCGCGAGTGCCGCGTCCGCGAACTCGGCCAGATCAGGCCGGTTCGGCGTGCAGAGGTAGAGGGTCGCGTCGGCGAGTCGTTGCCTGATCAGGTTTCCGTCGAGTCCTGGCACGCACGCACGTTAACCGTTATGTTGAAGTCGGTCCGCACGGGAGCCTGGAGAACACCGGGCTGAGAGGGAGCGTGGTTCGCTCCGACCGTCGAACCTGATCCGGGTCATGCCGGCGCAGGGAGCGTGAATGCCTTGAGCAGTGTGGAAGTGGCCGTCCGGGGTGGCGGTGTCATCGGGCTGTCCGCGGCACTAGCCGCGGCACGGGCCGGGTTCTCGGTCTCTGTGTCCGACCTCGGTTCACCGCACGCGGGTTCGCGCGTGGCGGGCGGCATGCTCGCGCCGTTGACGGAGGCGTGGCCGGGTGAGGAAGCCGTGGTGGCGCAGGGGGTCGAGGCCCTCGCGATGTGGCCCGCCTTCGCCGCGTCGATCGGTGTCCCGTTGTTCGAGGCGGGGACGCTGGCGGTCGGGACGCAACCCGGTGACCTCGCCGATCTGCGGCACGCGGGGGAGTTGCTGACGTCACGGGAGATCCGCGCCCTCGAACCCTCGCTGGGCCCGGCGGTGCGCGGCGGCGTGTACGCGGCGGGCGACCTGGCCGTCGACAACAGGGTGCTGCTTTCCGCGCTGTGGAAGGCTTGCCGGGACGCGGGGGTGAAGTCCGATGTGGACGGACAGGTCACCGTGATCGCGGCCGGGGCGTGGAGCGGGCGGCTGCACCCGGCGTTGCGCGACGTGATCCGGCCGGTCAAGGGCGAGATCCTGCGGCTCACCCACCGCCCCGGGGCGTTGCCGCCTCCACGTCACACGATCCGCGCGCTGGTCTCCGGCCGCCCGGTGTACCTGGTGCCGCGCGACGACGGACTGGTGGTCGGCGCGACCCAGTACGAGGCCGGGTTCGACACCCACGTGTCCGTCGCGGGCGTGCGGGACCTGCTGCGGGACGCGGAGACCGTGCTGCCGGGCATCGCCGAGTACGCGCTGACCGAGGCCGCCGTGGGGTTCCGCGCGGGCAGCCCGGACAACGTGCCGGTCGTGCGGTGGCTCGAACCGGGTGTGATCGCGGCGACGGGCCACCACCGCAACGGGTTGCTGCTCGCCCCGCACACCGCTCGGCTCGTGGTCGGGCTGCTCCAGGGAGGAAGTTCGTGAAGGCACAGGTGAACGGGACTCCCCGCGACTTGGCCGAGGGCACGTCGGTGGCCGCGGTCGTGACGCTGGTGGGAGCGCCCGACAAGGGCGTGGCCGTGGCGCTGGACGGCGCCGTGGTGCCGAGGGCGTTGTGGGACAGGACGATCGTGCCGGACGGCGGCGTCGTCGAGGTGCTGACCGCGGTCCAGGGAGGCTGACGTGGACGATCCGCTGATCATCGCGGGCCGGGAGTTCCGGTCCAGGCTCATCACCGGCACCGGCGGTGCCGCGAACCTCTCGGTGCTGGAACGGGCCCTCGTCGCGTCCGGCACCGAGCTCACCACCGTGGCGATGCGCCGCGTCGACGCCGCCGGGCAGACCGGCGTGCTGGAGTTGTTGCGGCGCCTTGGAATCGAGGTCCTGCCGAACACCGCGGGCTGCCGCACGTCCGCCGAGGCCGTGCTGACCGCCCAGCTGGCGCGCGAGGCGCTGGAGACGAACTGGGTCAAGCTCGAGGTCGTGCACGACGAGGAGACCCTGCTGCCGGACCCGGTCGAGCTGCTCGACGCGGCCGAGCGGCTCGTCCTGGACGGTTTCGTCGTCCTGCCCTACACCAACGACGATCCGGTGCTGGCGCGGAAGCTGGAGGACATCGGGTGCGCGACGGTCATGCCGTTGGGCTCTCCCATCGGTACGGGCCTCGGAATCCGCAACCCGCACAACATCGAGCTGATCACTTCCCGTGCTTCTGTTCCAGTAGTTCTGGACGCGGGCATCGGCACCGCCTCGGACGCGGCGCTGGCGATGGAACTCGGCTGCTCAGCGGTACTCCTGGCGACCGCCGTCACACGGGCCCAGGACCCGGAACGGATGGGTGCCGCCATGCGTTGTGCGGTCGAGGGCGGACGGCTGGCGCGCTTGGCCGGACGAATTCCGCGGCGCTTTTGGGCCCAAGCGTCTTCGCCGGGTCTCTGAGTCGCTACCTTGGGTACTCACGTGTTGGGGGATGATTGACCACTACCTGAAATCCGCCGAGGAGGACGACAAGCCGTGACGGCCCCCATTGACGCCGAGGTCGAGGACGCGACCGCGCGTCTGTACCTGGCGATCGGCCGGCTGGCCCGGTTGCTGCGACGCACCGGTTCCCCCGGACTCGGCCCCGGCGCGGTCTCCGCGCTCGCCACCCTCGCACGCTGCGGCCCCATGCGCCTGGGAGACCTGGCGAACAAGGAGGGCGTGGCGCCCCCGACGTTGTCGCGCATCGTCGCCGCCCTGGTCGAGGCCGGGTACGTGAAGCGCGAACCCGATCCGCAGGACGGCCGTGCCTGGCTCGCCACCCCGACGCCCGAGGGCGAGACGATGGTGTCCGGCGTGCGGTCCGCGCGGGTGCGGGAGCTGCAACGGCGGATCGAACAGCTGACGCCGGAACACATCTCGGCGCTCGTCGGCGCGCTGGACGCGCTGGAGACGCTGGTCGGCGAGGAGCCGAAGTAACCGTGTGAGGGTGCGCGAGCAGTCGCCGGACTGCTCGCGTCTCATCGCGGCGGGTTCTCGGTCAGCGCTCGACGGAGCGCGTGGTTGAACGCGTCGAACTCCGCGACCAGCACCTCGCGGGTCTGCGCCAGCACCCCGGCGGCCATCGTCCCGCTGAAGCTCTCCACGTTCACCAGCCGCGTGCCGCCATCTGTCTCGCTGAGCTCCCAGCGATGACGCCCGAAGAACGTCTCCGGGTCGCCACCCTGCGAGGCCAGCACGTGCGGCTCCATCGAGGTGATCTCGCCGTCGAAGTCGCGTTCGAACGGCGTCCCCTTGGCCGCCTTCACCTTGGTGTGCAAGCCCTCCACCAGCGTGTACTCCATCACGGGGTTCCAGCGGGCATAACCCGCGAAGTCCACCAGCACCCGCCACACGTCGTCGATCGGCGCCGGGATGACCAGTTCCGTCCTGACCTCGTTCTCCTGCACGGTTGTCAAGCATGGTGGGACGGTCCAGCGATTTTCCGGTAGCGGGTCCGGCGGCTCGGAGTCCGAACCGGCTGTCACGGCTGAGCACCGACCGCGGTGCGTGCACGGCTTCGCCGGCCACGCGGTTCGGCGGCCCCGCCTCACGACCAGCGTTCGGAGCACTTCGCGAACGTGGCCGAGCACCTGGCGCGCGACGGCGGGATCACGCACCGGTTCCGCGCCCGCGACCGCGCTCTCCGCGGCCACTTCGCCCCACTGCGCGGCGAAGTGGCCGCGGTCGTCGCGTTCCTCGAAGGAGCGTCGACGGTCCGGCTGCTCGATCCCGGGACGACCGACCCGAGGGCGATGCGCGCCCGCTACCTGTCGAGGCTCCAGAACGGTGACACCGGGCCGACGCCGGCACCCAGCGGGTAGGCCGCCGCGACGGACTTCACGATGAAGTCCTTGCCGAACCGCACGGCCTCGGGCACGGAAGCACCACGAGCGAGCGCCGAACTGATCGACGACGCCAGGGTGTCGCCGCTGCCGTGCGTGTTCTCGGTGTCGTAGCGCGGGCCGGGCAGTTCGATGAACTCGCGGCCGTCGTAGAGCAGGTCGAGGCACTCCGGGTCGTCCCACATGTGGCCGCCCTTCACGAGCACCCACTCCGGGCCCAGCGCGTGCAACGCCTCCGCCGCCACGCGCTGGTCCTCGCGGTCCTTCACCGCGATCCCGGTGATCAGCCGCACCTCGTCGAGGTTCGGCGTCACCAGGGTGGCGCGCGGGAACAGCAGGCCGCGCAACGCGTCCAGGGCGTTGTCGGCCAGCAACTGGTCGCCGTGCATGGACGCCGAGACCGGGTCGACGACGAACGGGATCCTGCCCGAGCCGATGCCGACGCGGTCCAGTGCGGGCGTGATGGCCTCGATGATCCGCGCCGACGCGAGCATGCCGGTCTTCGCGGCCTGCACGCCGATGTCCTCGGCGACCGAGACGATCTGCGCCGCGACGACGTCCGCCGGGATCTCGGAGACCCCCGTGACGCCCACCGAGTTCTGGACCGTCACGGCCGTCAGCGCCACACAGCCGTGCACTCCGCACGCGAAGAGCGAGCGGAGGTCGGCCTGGATGCCCGCACCACCGCCGGAATCGCTTCCGGCGATGGTGAGCACCCGCGGGGGTGCCTCGGTCACGAGGTCTCCACGACCGGGAGGTAGACCTTGTTGCCCGTGTCGGCGAACTCGCCGGACTTCTCCGCCATGCCCGCCTCGATCGCCTCCACTGTGGACAGTCCGCGTTCCTCGGCGTAGCGCCGCACGTCCTGCGTGATCTTCATGGAGCAGAACTTGGGCCCGCACATCGAGCAGAAGTGCGCCGTCTTCGCCGGTTCCGCGGGGAGCGTCTCGTCGTGGAACGAGCGCGCGGTGTCCGGGTCGAGCGACAGGTTGAACTGGTCCTCCCACCGGAACTCGAAGCGCGCCTTGGACAACGCGTCGTCCCAGTCCTGGACGCCGGGGTGGCCCTTGGCGAGGTCGGCGCTGTGGGCCGCGATCTTGTACGTGATCACGCCCGTCTTCACGTCGTCGCGGTTCGGCAGGCCGAGGTGCTCCTTCGGCGTGACGTAGCAGAGCATCGCGGTGCCGAGCCAGCCGATCTGCGCCGCACCGATCGCCGACGTGATGTGGTCGTACGCCGGCGCGATGTCCGTGGCCAGCGGCCCGAGGGTGTAGAACGGCGCCTCGCCGCACCACTCCTCCTCGAGCCGCACGTTCTCGGCGATCTTGTGCATCGGCACGTGGCCGGGGCCCTCGATCATCACCTGGACGTCCTTCGCCCGCGCGATGTGCGTGAGCTCGCCCAGGGTCCGCAGTTCCGCGAACTGCGCCTCGTCGTTGGCGTCCGCGATGGAACCCGGCCGCAGCCCGTCACCCAGCGAGAACGTGATGTCGTAGGTGCGCAGGATGTCGCAGAGCTCCTCGAAGTGCGTGTAGAGGAAGCTCTCCTTGTGGTGCGCGAGGCACCACCCGGCCATGATCGCCCCGCCGCGCGAGACGATGCCGGTGACGCGCTTGGCCGTCATCGGCACGTACCGCAGCAGCACGCCCGCGTGCACGGTCATGTAGTCAACGCCCTGTTCGGCCTGCTCGATCACGGTGTCGCGGTAGATCTCCCACGACAGCGCGGCCGGGTCGCCGTTGACCTTCTCCAGCGCCTGGTAGATCGGCACGGTGCCGATCGGGACCGGCGAGTTGCGCAGGATCCACTCGCGCGTCTCGTGGATCCGCTTGCCGGTGGACAGGTCCATGATCGTGTCGGCACCCCAGCGGGACGCCCACACCATCTTGTCGACCTCGTCCTCGATCGACGACGACACCGCGGAGTTGCCGATGTTGGCGTTGATCTTCACGAGGAACTTCTTGCCGATGATCATCGGCTCGGCCTCGGGGTGCTTGCGGTTCAACGGAATGACCGCACGCCCGATGGCCACCTCGTTGCGCACGAACTCCGCGTCGAGGTTCTCGCGCACCGCGATGTAGCGCATCTCCGGGGTGATGATCCCGGCCTTCGCGTACGCGAGCTGGCTGACAGCTCCGTTGATCGGTTCCCGTGCGGCGATCCACTCCGACCTCAGGCCGGGCAGTCCACTGTGGACGTCGATCGTCGCGTTGTCGTCGGTATACGGACCGGAAGTGTCGTAGAGATCGACATGCTCGCCGTTGGTCAGTTCCACCCTGCGAAAAGGCACACCATCGCGGTACACCTTGCGCGAGCCCGAGATCGGGCCCGTGGTCACACTGGGCTTGACCGAACGGTCGTCAAGTGCCGTCACGACATTCCTCCCTACGCCGGCATTACCCGGTCAGGTTCAGGCGGTCGGTGACACCGGCACTACTGCCAGTCACCCTCTCAGCCCGCTCTGGCGCGAGCTCCCGCGTTTTCTTGAGTTGTCGAGAACCGACCATAGTCAGCGCGCGCCGCAGCTGCCAAGGGCGTCGTTTGCCCCTAATCTCTTCCTCGTGGCTGATCACCAGCCGTTCCCGCCCGGCGCGCGACGCGGCCAGCGTCCCGCCGTGGTCTCGGCATGCCCTTCCTGCGGAGAACTCGCAGGTCGCGGCTACCCCGACTGCGGTTTCTGCGCCGAGCTGCTCGACCAGTTCTGGCTCGCGGACTGGGAGGCGCTGCGGACGTCGTCGCAGCTCGCCGACCGGGAACTCGCCGAACTGGTGACCGCGGCGGACGTCGGCCAGTACCCGTGGACGTGCGTCGACTGGGCGATGACGCTGCTCGCGTGCTCCCGCTGCGGTGCCGAGCTCGGCACCGGGCCGGTCGAGTGCGTGCGGTGCGCGGTCACCGAGGAGCGCCGCTGGAGCTGGGACCACTCGGCCCACCCGTACACGATGAGCGCGAACGAGCACCTGCTGCGCGTCGCCCGGGCCGCCCTGCGCGCACCTCACCGGCGTCGTCCGGCCGTCGTGCAGGCCTGGCAGCTGGTGCTGCCGTTCCTGATCGCCGGTGAGGTGATCGAGTTCGGCCGCCTGGACCGGATCCGCGCGCACGTGCTGGCCGGCGGCTACGCGTCGATGGCCGCCTGCCACACCTTCGCCGAGCTCGCCGGGCTGCCCGAGCTGTTCTGGCGCCGGGGCAACCCGATCTCAACGCGGGTCGAGTACCAGCCGGACTCCGAGCGCCAGCAGCACGCCGCCCGACAGCTTCTCGAGCGCGGGACGGACCCGAGGCCTGCTGAGCCAGCCCCTGATCGTGTGCAGGATCGACACGATGACCAGGTACCAGACGGTGTCGATGAGAACCCAGCCGACGGCGAGGAAGAGCAGAACCCCCTGGCCGGCCTCCCCGGCAGGCACGAACTGCGGTAGGAACGAGATCGCGAACACGCCGAGCTTCGGGTTGGCCAGGTTCACGACCAGGCCGCTGCGGAACGCGTGGCTCGCGGGTGGCGGCTCGGCGTTCGGCAGGCTCTTGCTGATCAGGGCCTTGACGCCCAGGTAGATCAGGAAGACCGCGCCCGCGATCCGGAGCCCGTGGTAGGCGATCTCGGACGCCGTGAGCAGGACGGACAGGCCGAGAGCCGCGGCGATCGCCCAGCAGGCCACGCCGACCTCCATGCCGAACACCGTCGCCAGCGCGGCTTTTCGCCCGTGCACCGACTGTCGCAGGACCATGGCCGTGCCAGGTCCGGGCGACAGCGCGATGAGGAACGAGGCCGCGACGAAGGCGACGATGTTGTCGATGGGCATGCCCTTGATGGTCGCTGGTGCTCGCAACTCGTTTCTTGACCTGGAGCGCGCTCCAGGATGTTCGCTGGTGCCATGACCTTGGAACTGGGGAAGCTGGGATTCGGCACGTGGGCCATGGGCGGCCCGTTCTCGGGCCCGGACGGGCTGCCGGTCGGGTGGGGACCCGCTGACGACGGCGAGTCGGTCAGGGCCTTGCGGCGGGCGGTCGAGCTGGGCGTGACGCTCTTCGACACCGCCGACGTGTACGGCTGCGGGCACGCGGAGAAGCTGGTCGGGCAAGCGTTTGCGGGCATGCGCGACCAGGTGGTGATCGCGACGAAGTGGGGCTGCGGGTTCGACGCGGCCGCGAAGCGGATGACGGGGGACGAGGGGTCGGTCGCGTACCTGCGCGGCGCCGTGGAGGCGTCGTTGCGGCGGCTGGGGACCGACCGGATCGACCTGTACCAGCTGCACGTCGGAGGGCTGGGCCTGGAGGAGGCGGCGCTGCTGCGCGACGAGTGCGAGGCGCTGGTGGCCGCGGGCAAGATCCGCGCCTACGGGTGGAGCACGGACGACGTCGAGCGGGCGCGGTTCTTCTGCGAGGGGCCGCACGGGATCGCTGCTCAGGCCGACATCAACCTGCTGTTCGACAACCCGGAGATGTACGCGGGGGAGTACGCGGTGCTGTGCCGCCGGCCGTTGGCGATGGGCCTGCTGGCCCGGGAGGAGTTCGGTGAGCTGCCCCCCGACGACGTGCGCGTGACGAACCCGTCCTGGCTGCGGTTCTTCGTCGACGGGAAGCCGTCACCGGAGTACTTCGAGGCGCGGGAGGCCGTCCGGGACGTGCTGACCTCGGGCGGCCGGACCCTGGTGCAGGGAGCACTGGCCTGGTTCTGGGCGCGTTCTCCCCGCCTGGTCCCGATCCCGGGAGTCCGGACGGTGGCGCAGGTCGAGGAGAACGCCGGCGCGCTCGCGTTCGGGCCGTTGGGCGTGGACGAGCTGAAGCAGGTGGAGGCGGTGCTCCGCCCCTAGTCCTCGTCGTCCTCGTCGAAGTTGGCCGGGTCGTTCGGGTCCCAGGACAGGCCCGGCTGGTTCCACTCGTTGTCGCGCAGCATCCGCTTGGCCTCCTTCTTGTACCGGCCGACGAGGCGGTCGGTGTAGAGGTAGCCGTTGAGATGGTCCGTCTCGTGCTGCAGGCAGCGGGCGAAGAAGCCGGTGCCCTCGACCTCGAACGGCTGCCCGTCGAGGTCCTTGCCCGTCACCTTCGCCCAGTGGGCGCGTCCGGTCGGGTACGCCTCGCCGGGCACGCTCAGGCAGCCCTCGAAGTCGTCGTCCGGGTCCGGCATGGTCTCCGGGATCTCCGACGTCTCGAGCGTCGGGTTCACGATCGCGCCGCGGTGCTGGACACCCTCGTCGTCCGGGCAGTCGTAGACGAAGAGCCGCAGGTCGACACCGATCTGGTTGGCCGCGAGCCCGACACCACGAGCGGCTGCCATCGTCTCGAACATGTCGGCGGCGAGGCTCTTCAGCTCGGTGTCGAACTCGGTGACCTCGCGCGTTGGGTTGTGGAGCACGGGGTCGCCGGCGATGCGGATGCGGTGGACGGCCATGGCTGAACTTTATGCGGTCCAAAACTGTCGGTGTCGCGCGGTACGTTGGAACGATCACGTGATTGAATTGCCCGCACCTGAGATGGTGTGGCGACCGTGGGGAGCCAGATGGATCACGCCGAGACGCTCACCTCCGCTGACGGGCTGACCAGCCGCGAACGCACGATGCTCGCGTTCGAGCGTCAGTGGTGGAAGTACTCGGGATCCAAGGAACAGGCCATCAGGGAACTGTTCGACATGTCCGCGACCCGCTACTACCAGCTGCTCAACGCGCTCGTTGAATCCGAAGCCGCCCTGGCTGCCGATCCGATGCTCGTCAAACGGCTGCGCGGAGTCAGGACAGGCCGCCAAAGGGTTCGCGCCCGCGCCAGGAGCACCGAGGACTGATGACCTCCCCCGAGTCCGCAAGCCCGTCCCGTCCGGCCAAGGCCGCCGGCTTCGCCCTGCTCGGCGTCGCCGCCGTGGCCCTGATCATCGGTGTGGTCAGCCTGTTCGGCGGTGGGTCGGACACACCGCCGTCCGCCGAGGGCAGCTCGACCGCGCCGCCTCCCCAGACGAGCGCGGGGTCGCCGACCGCGCCGACGGAGGCGTCGTCCACGCAGCCGCCCGCGGCCACCACGACGGCTCCGCCCGCCACCACACCGTCGTCGACCTCCGCCGCCGTGCCGCCTCCGCCGGTCACCCAGCCGGGGGCCGCGAAGGTGCCGGTCCGCGTCTACAACAACTCGACGATCACCGGCCTCGCCTCGAAGGCCTCGGACGCGGTGCGGTCGAACGGGTGGACCGTCGCCGACACCGGCAACTACTCGCAGGGCACCATCCCCACGACGACGGTGTACTACCGGCCGGGGACGGACGAAGAGGCCTCCGCCAAGGAGCTGGCCGAGGTGCTGCGCGCTCGGGTCGAGCCCCGGTTCGACGGCATCGAGAAGGCGCCCACGGGCATCATCCTGATCGTCACCAACGACTTCCAGGGTCCGTCCAAGAACAAGTGAGGGTCCGCCGCCGGCGCTGCCCGGGGTCGTTCGCCGGCCCCGGGGCGTCGCTTTACCGGACTTTCCCCGGTCGCACCACCGAGAACCACGCCAGGCGCGGCTCTCACAGGACCGGACCGCGGCACAGGCCCTAGAGTCGTGGCGTGATCACGCTGACGGCTCGACTGTCCCCGTCCGCACTGGACAGCCGGCGCGGTGTCGTCCGGCTCCACCCCGAGGTGCTCGACGCGCTCGGCCTGCGCGCCTGGGACGCGGTGAAGCTCACCGGCGCCCGCGTCAGCGCCGCTCTCGCCGCCGCCAGCGACCAGCCGCCCGGCGTGGTGCTGGTGGACGACGTGACGCTGACGAACCTCGGCATCGTCGAGGGGTCCGAGATCGTCGTGGCGCCGATCCAGGTGACGGCCGCGCGGTCCATCACCGTGGCGGGGTCGCGGCTGGCCTCCACCGCGTTGACTCCGGACACCGTGCGGCTGGCCCTGACCGGCAAGGTGCTCACGGTCGGCGACAGCGTGTCGTTGCTGCCGCAGGACCTCGCGCCGCCGCCCGGCGTGAACGTGTCGGAGACGCGGCGGAAGCTGTCCAACGCCATCGGCATGACGTGGACCAACGAACTGATCACCATCACCTCGACCGACCCCTCCGGGCCGGTGGCGGTGCAGCCGTCGAGCGTGGTCGGGTGGCGCGAGGCCCAGGCCGCGGCACCGGTGACGCCGGTGGTGGTGCGCGAGACGCACGAGGCGCTGCCGGTCGCGGACCTCGTCGGGCAACGGGAGCAGGCGCGCAGGCTCGCCGAGTGGCTGGAGCTGATGTTCCGGCAGCCCGAACTGCTGACCAAGCTCGGTGCGGCGGCTCGGCTCGCCGCTCTGGTCAGCGGACCCGAGGGGGTCGGCAAGGCCACGTTGGTGCGAGCCGTGGCCAGGTCGGTGGACGCGTCCGTCGTGGAGCTGGCCGCGCCGAGCATCGCCGTGCTGGAGCCCGGCGCGATGGCCAAGCAGCTCGCGGACGCGATCTCCAGCGTTCCCGAACGGCCGACGGTGCTCCTGCTCACGGACATCGACGCGCTGCTGCCGTCGACGCCGCCTCCGGTGGCCACGGTCGTGCTCGACATCCTGCGGACCGCCGTGGCGCGCCCCAACCTGGCGTTGATCGTCACGTCCGCGCGGGCCGAGTCCGTGGACGCGCGGTTGCGGGCGCCGGACCTGGTGGACCGGGAGCTCACGCTGCCGTTGCCCGACGGCGCGACGCGCACGGAACTGTTGCGGGTGCTGCTGAGGGACGTGCCGCTGGAGTCCGATGTGGACTTCGGCGCGGTGGCCGAACGGGCGCCGGGCTTCGTGGCGGCGGACCTGTGCGCGTTGCGCCGGGAGGCGGCGGTGCGAGCCGCGCTGCGCCAGCGCGAGGTCGCCGAACCCCGTGTGGGACAGGAGGACCTGCTCGGCGCGCTGCAGACCGTGCGGCCTCTCTCGATGTCCGCGTCGGACACCATCCAGACCGGTGGGCTGACGCTGGACGACGTCGGCGACATGGTGGAGGTCAAGCAGGCGCTGACCGAGGCCGCGCTGTGGCCGTTGCGCTACCCGGACTCCTTCGCGCGCCTCGGTGTCGAGCCGCCGCGCGGGGTGCTGCTGTACGGGCCGCCCGGCTGCGGCAAGACGTTCCTGGTGCGGGCGCTGGCCGGGACCGGGCAGCTGAACGTGCTGACGGTCAAGGGCGCCGAGCTGATGGACAAGTTCGTCGGCGAGTCGGAACGGGCCGTGCGCGAGCTGTTCCGCCGGGCCGCCGACGCCGCCCCGGCCCTGGTGTTCCTGGACGAGGTGGACGCGCTGGCGCCCCGCCGCGGCCAGTCGTCGGACGCCGGCGTGGCGGACCGGGTGGTCGCGGCACTGCTGACGGAGCTCGACGGCGTGGAACCGTTGCGGGACGTGGTGGTCATCGCCGCCACGAACAGGCCCGAGCTGATCGACCCGGCGCTGCTGCGACCCGGACGGCTGGAGCGCCTGGTGTACGTGACGCCACCGGACGCGGCCGCGCGGACGGAGATCCTGAAGGCCTCGTCGCGCAACACGCCGCTGGCCGCGGACGTGGACCTGGCCGCGCTGGCCGAGGAGCTGGAGATGTACTCGGCGGCCGACTGCGCGGGGCTGGTGCGGGAGGCGGCGCTGACGGCGATGCGGGAGTCGCTGGAGGCGGCGGAGGTGACGCAGGCGCACCTGGCGAAGGCTCGCGAGAAGGTGCGGCCGTCGCTGGACCCGATGCAGCTGGCGACGCTGGAGGCGTACGCGACCGGCCGTCAGGCCTGACCGAACGGAGAAGGCCCCGGCACACGAGGTGTCCGGGGCCTTCTCCGTTGTGCGTCAAGGCTTCTGCTGGCGCCTGAGCCCCAACTGCCGCCAGGAGCGACGACGGCCGTTCGCGCCGTCCGCCACCGTGGGCGCGGCACCGTCACGACGGGGCCGGCGCACCGCGCGCATGGCCGCACCGGCCACACGACCGTGCAACGGCTGACGCAACCCGAGCCGGCGAGCCGCGACGCCGTGCGCGCGCTTGATCGCGCGGCGGTCGGCACCGGTGACGGTCCACGCCTCGGGGTGCTTCGACAGCCACAGGTAGCGGCGCACCGAGTACGGCAGGTGCGCCAGGTACACGACCATCGCGATGATCAGCGCCACCAGCGGGTACGTGATGACCGCGGCGGCCAGCAGTCCGACGGCGACCAGCAGCGGCGCCACCGCGCGCGGCGGCACCTTCACGGTCTTCACGGACAGCGTCGGGATGCGCGACACCAGCAGGATCGCGACGACGACGGTCCACGCGCCCACCACGTACGGGTTGTTCCACCAGCCGTCGCTGCGCACCTGCTCCTCGATGATCAGGGGCAGCAGCAGCAACAGACCGCCTGCCGGAGCGGGCACGCCGACGAAGAACTCCTTCGCGAACGGCGGCTGTTCCTTCTCCAGCAACGTGTTGAAGCGGGCGAGGCGGACCACCATGCAGACCGCGAAGATCAGCGCGATGACCCAGCCGGCGCGGTTGCCCTCGAACTTCCAGAGGTAGATCGCGAGGGCGGGCGCGACGCCGAACGAGATGGCGTCGGCCAGCGAGTCCAGCTCCGCGCCCATCTTCGACGTCGCGTCCAGCAGGCGGGCGATGCGGCCGTCCAGGCCGTCGAACACGGCGGCCGCCGCGATCGCGGTGATGGCCGCGCCCCACATGCCGACGTTCGCGAAGTGCACGGCGGACAGGCCCGAGCACATGGCCAGGACCGTGATCGCGTTCGGCAGGAGGCGAACGCCGGGCCCGCTGGGTGCCATCAGGCTTCCGGAAGCTCGGCGAGGACGGTCTCGCCGCCGATGGTGCGCTGGCCGGCCTCGACCAGGACGCGGCTGCCGCGCGGCACGTAGAGGTCCACGCGCGAACCGAAGCGGATCAGACCGTACGTCTGGCCGGCGGTGACCTTCTCGCCCTCGGCGACCTCGCACACGATGCGGCGGGCGACCAGGCCGGCGATCTGCACGACGACGAGGTCGTGTCCGTCGACCGTGCGCAGCCACACGGTGTTGCGCTCGTTCTCCTCGGAGGCCTTGTCGAGGTCGGCCGAGAGGAACTTGCCGGGGTGGTACGAGACCTGGACGACCTCGCCGTCCGCGGGCACGCGCTGCACGTGCACGTCGAAGACGGAGAGGAAGACGCTGACGCGCGTCATCGGCTGGGAGCCGAGGCCGAGCTCGGCCGGCGGGACGGCGTCGACGACGTGCGAGACGGTGCCGTCGGCCGGGGCCACGGCGAGGTTCGGACGGGTCGGCGTCACGCGCTTCGGCTCGCGGAAGAACCACGCCACCCACGCCGTGACCAGCGCGAGGACGACGCCCAGGCGCTTGAAGCGCAGCCGGACGAGGAGGGTCGCGATCGCCGCACCGGCGACGAACGGGCGCCCTGCCGGGTGCATCGGCGGCACCATGCCGCGCGCGAGTTCGAGGAAGTGGGAGACGGGCTTCTCGCTGCTCATCGTGTCTGTGGGTTCCGTAGCTTCCGTGGATTGTCGGGCGGCATCACGCTACGGCAACACGCCAAACCGCCCATCGGGACTGCCGGAAAGACAAGTGGCCGGTAGGCCCGTGCATCCCCCGACGAATGCACGGGCCGACCGGCACCTGCGGTCAGTGTAATCCCCGTCACATGGGGTGAACAACGGCGCTGGGTGAGCGTTCCGTCACAGTCCGTCGACGCCGAGGGTCTGCAGCCTGAACCGCACCTCGGGGACCCGGTTGGCGTCACGCACGGCGGGCTCGACCAGGTCGTCCGGGTAGACCGCAGCTCCGTCCGCCATCCGCAGCAGGAACAGTCCGCCCCAGTTGAGTTCCAGCTGCGCGCGGTCAGCCGTGACGAGCAGGTCGGCGACCATGCACCCGAGCAGTTCCGTCACGGCCTCGACGGCCGCGTCGTGCACCTCGGCCTGGGTCAGCGACGCGTCCACGGGTGCTCCCGTGAGCTTGTGCAGCTGCGCGCCCGCCAGTGCCCCGAGCACGTCGGCGATCGTGTCGCCGACCTTGCTCACGCGTCCCGCGTGCCGCAGCAGGTCGGCGTGCCGCCGGACGAGCGCCGGACCGGCCAGCCGCGCCAGTTCGTCCCAGGCGATCGGCGGCCCGTGCACGCCGACCAGCGCCGCGACCTCCTCGGGAGGGGTGCCGTCGAGCAGCGGCCACGACGACCGCTCGTCGATCGCCTCGGCCACGACCCCGGCGAACGGCGAGAGCCGCGCGATCGTCGCGACCCGCTCCCGGATCGGCGGGTGGCTGTCGAACACCGACGTCGGCTCCTGAGCGGCCAGCAGCGGCTCGATCTCCCGCAACTGGTGCACGCGCCGCGGGTGGTCCAGGTACGCGCGGAAGCCCTCCAGCAGCGGTGGCGTGCGTCCGGCGGACACGGCCAGCGACACGTACCAGCGCTTGTAGTCCGCCCAGGCGACGCCCAGCGGGCCGCCGCGCAGCAGCGAACGCACCGAGGCCTCGCGCCCGGCCGCCGCGACGGACACCTCGTCGGCGAACCGCTCGTGCTTGCGGCTCTCCGAGGCCGCGACCAGCGCGTACAGCTTCGCCCACCCGTAGAGGACCCCGGTCAGGTAGCTGCCGCCCTGCTCGCTCGCCAGACCGAGGGCCACCCTCGCCCGGGAGGTGAGCGCGGAGAGCCGGGTGTGGCCGCCGCCGTAGTGGCCGAGCTCGTGCGCCAGCACCGACCGCAGTTCGCCGATGGTCATCCCGGCCAGCCACGGCAGACCGAGACTCATGTAGCGCGTGCCGCGGCGCTCCCAGACGGACGCGTTCGCCTCGTCGACGAGCCGGATCTCGTCGGGAGTGCGGGTGCCCGCGATCACCGCGAGCTCGTCGACGTGCCGCCAGAGCTCGGGGTGCGTCGCGCGGGTCAGCGAGACGCCGGTCGCGGGCGGGCGCGCCCAGACCGCCCTGACCACCGCGTACAGCGTCGGCAGGCCCACGATGAGCGCCAGCGTCACGAGCCACCAGCCGCCCTCGGGTTCTCCTCGTTCGAACAGGAGGAACGCCAGGACGCCCAGCCACCCGACGATGCCCACCGCGAGCACGAAGAACCCGGCGAGCATCGCCAGCGCGAATGCCGCTCTCATGTCCTGCTTCCCCCAGATCGTTCAGTGCCTACTGCAGGTATCTCACGGTGACCTCTGTTCCCGCAGGCAGTTCGGTCACGTCCTCGGGCACCTCGATCAGGCAGTTCGACAGCGCGAGCGCCGACAACAGGTGCGATCCCGGACCACCGACCGGCGTCACGACCTCGCCGGACGCCGGGTCGTGCAGCCCGCGCCGGAACTGCGTCTTGCCCGCCGGCGACGTCAGCGCGGACGTGATCCTGGCCCGCGCGCTGCGGCGTTCGAGCTGGGTGTGACCCATGGACGCCATCAGCGCCGGCCGCACGAACACCTCGAACGACACCTGCGCGCTCACCGGGTTGCCCGGCAGCGACAGCACCGGCACGCCCTCGTAGCGGCCGGAGCCCTGCGGCCCGCCCGGCTGCATCGCGACCTTGGTGAACTGCACGTCGTGGTCCGCGAAGGCGTCCTTGACCACCTCGTACGCGCCCGCGCTGACCCCGCCGGACGTCACGATCACGTCCACCGCGCCCAGGTACGGCTTCAGCGCGCTGTGGAAGGCCTCCACGTCGTCCGGCACGAACCGCAGCCGGGTGGCGACGCAGCCCGCGTCCCGCACGGACGAGGCGAGCATCATGCCGTTCGACTCGTAGATCTGGCCGAGCTCCAGCGGCCGGCCCGGTTCGACCAGCTCGGAGCCGGTCGACAGGACCAGCACGTGGGGACGGCGGCGCACCGGTAGCTCGGGCAGGCCGAGCGCGGAGGCGAGACCGAGCGTGGACGGGCGCAGCACCGTGCCCGCGGCCAGCACCGCGTCGCCCTTCCGCACGTCGTCGCCGCCTACGCGGATGTTCTGACCGGGCTCGACGGCCCGGTTGATCTCCACGGTGTCGGTGGCGCCGTCGGTCCACTCGACCTGGACCACCGCGTCCGCGCCGGGAGGGATCGGCGCACCGGTCATGATCCGTTGCGCGGTGCCGGGTGCCAGCGGGGTCAGCTCGGTGCGGCCGGCCGGGATGTCGTCGGTCACGACGAGACGTGACGTCCCTTCCCGGTTCAGGTCGGCCGCCCGCACCGCGTACCCGTCCATCGCCGAGTTGTCGAACGGCGGCAGGTCCAGCGGCGCGCTGACGTCGGCGGCGAGCACGAGCCCGAGGCACTCCTCGAGCGGGAGCTGCAGCACGGGCATCGACCCGACGAGCTCCGCGACGCGATGGCGGTGTTCGGCGACAGTGGTGGGGGGCACGACTGCATACTGCCAACGTCGCGCCGGTCGTGACGATCGCAGTGACCGAATCCTCCCGGAGGTGTTGTTCGTGCAGGTCCGGACCAGGCACACACCGACGTTCGGCGTGGCGAGACTCGTGCTCGCGCCCGGCGAGGCGGTGCTGGCCGACCCGCTGACCATCGCGGCGACCAGCTACGGGCTCGTGGTCGAGGTGAAGGGCGCGGGCGCCAAGGCCGTCGCGCTGTGCACGGCGGGCGCGGAGGGCGGCTGGCTCGACGCGGCCCCCGTGCTGCCCGGAGACCTGCACCAGATCGAGCTCGACGGGACGCACGGCTGGTGCATCGCCCGGCACAGCTGGGTCGCGTCGAGCAGCACGGTGGCGATGAACCCGGGGGCACCGCCGATGCAGGCGATCTTCGGGGGCGTCGAGGGCTTCATGACCTACGCGCACGGCCAGGGCTCGATGGTGCTCGCCTGTTACGGCGCACTCGACCTCGTGACGCTGGAAGCGGGAGAGGCCGTGACCATCAGCAGCGATCACGTCGTCGCGTTCGCGGACACCGTGCAATGCCGTCTCCGGCCGTCGGTACCCGATGGCGTGCAATCCATTCAGACGGGCGAGGGGCTGGTGTTCGACTTCGCTGGTCCGGGAGCCGTGCTGACCCAGGCGCGAGGGCCCCGGCGACTCACCACCTGGTTGCGCGCCAACGGAGTCAGCCCTCGTTCATGACTCCGTAAGGAGGTATCCGCGTGAGATTTCTTCTTTTAGCGTTGCTCTCTGCGCTTTGCGTGAGATGCGTGATCTGAAGGAGGACGTCTTGGCTCTCGGTACCGTCAAGTGGTTCAACTCCGAAAAGGGATACGGCTTCATCGCAACCGATGGCGGGCCCGACGTGTTCGTGCACTACTCGGCGATCCAGATGGAAGGCTTCCGGACGCTCTCAGAAGGCGACCGGGTGGAGTTCGAGGTGCAGGCCGGGCGGGACGGGCGCAGCCAGGCGTCGGACGTGCGCCGCGCCGGTTAGGCACCGGTCGGAGATCACTTCGGTCACGCCTTTGGCCAACCCGGGACAAGCCGATCCGGCCGGACGTTAGGCTGCCTTGCGTGTCGGAGGACCTGAGCGGGCGACGAATCGCGCACTACCGGATCGATGGTGTGCTCGGCCGCGGTGGCATGAGCGTGACGTACCGGGCCACGGACGTGAGACTGGGCCGCAAGGTCGCGCTCAAGGTCATCGGTGAGCACCTCGCCCCCGATGCCGAGTTCCGCGAGCGGTTCGTGGACGAGGCGCGCAACACGTCCGCGATCGACCACGCGAACATCGTGCCGCTGTACGACTTCGACGAGGTCGACGGCCTGCTGTACATCGCGATGCGGCTCGTGGACGGCCAGGACCTGGCCGGTCACATCAAGGAGGGGCCGCTCACCCCCGCGCGCACGTTGACGCTGCTCGCCCAGGTGGCCGAGGCGCTCGACATGCTGCACGGCAAGGGGCTCGTGCACCTCGACGTGAAGCCGGCGAACGTGCTGGTCACGCAGAAGGAGGGCGTGCGCGAGCACGTCTACGTCGCCGACTTCGGCCTGACCCGCCGCGGCGCCACCGGCCACCGCACCCGAACGGGTGATTTCCTCGGCTCGCCGACCTACGCGGCGCCGGAACACCTGCGGGGCGAGCCCGTCGACGGCCGCACCGACCAGTACGCGCTCGCGTGCATGCTCTTCGCCTGCCTGTCCGGCCGCCCGCCGTTCCAGGGCGGCGTGCAGGAGGTCATCGCGGGCCACCTCAGCAACGTCGTGCCCGCGCTCTCGCAGCTCGTGGCGTTGCCGCCGGCCATCGACGAGGTCATCCGCAAGGGCACCTCGAAGGACCCTGCGCAGCGGTTCGCGAACTGCGCCGAGCTGATCAACGCCGCCCGCGTCGCCCTCGCCGGGGTCGCGCAGGGCTCGGCTCCCGCTCAACTCGGGCCGCAGTCCGGCTCGTTCCCCGCTCAAGGGCCGGTCTCGGGGCCGATGCCCGCGCAGCAGGACCAGTTCCAGCGCGCCTACGCGCAGCAGCTGCAGGACCCGGTCCGGCTGCGCCCGCCGAACCAGGTGGGCGCGAGCGCGTTCACGTCGACCCGCAAGAAGGAGCGCCCGGCGTGGTTCGCGCCGGTCGTCGCGGCCGCGGTGGCGATCGTGGTGATCATCGTGCTGGTCGTGATCCTCTCGCCGGGTGACGAGCCCGCGCGGCAGCCGAAGACCAACTCCTCGCCGACGCTGAACATCGGTGACGAGCCCACGTCGAAGAAGCCCCTGCCGACCTCTGTGCCGGTGCGCACATCACGCTGAGAGTCGCCTGGGAGTCGTCCGGGTTCGCTTGCACTCGCCGTGCCCGAGTGCTAAACACGAACTAGCACTCGGCTCGTCCGAGTGCCAAAGCAGTGAGGCTGGGAGGGTGAGGCCCTCCGGGGTCGTCCGTCGCGGGCACCAACCTGGCCACTGCACCGTGTTCCGCTGTGGGCGTGTGCCCGCAGTGGCCCAGAATCCACAAAGGCGGAGGAACACACCGCAATGGCCAAGATGATTGCGTTCGACGAGGAAGCCCGTCGCGGTCTCGAGCGCGGGATGAACATCCTCGCTGACGCCGTCAAGGTGACGCTCGGCCCGAAGGGCCGCAACGTCGTGCTCGAGAAGAAGTGGGGCGCGCCGACCATCACCAACGATGGCGTCTCCATCGCGAAGGAGATCGAGCTCGAGGACCCGTGGGAGAAGATCGGGGCCGAGCTCGTCAAGGAGGTCGCGAAGAAGACCGACGACGTCGCGGGTGACGGCACCACCACCGCGACCGTGCTCGCCCAGGCACTGGTCCGCGAGGGCCTGCGCAACGTGGCCGCGGGCGCGAACCCGCTCGGCCTCAAGCGCGGCATCGAGCAGGCCGTCGAGGCCATCGCCGAGCAGCTGCTGAAGAACGCCAAGGAGATCGAGACGAAGGAGCAGATCGCTGCTACCGCGTCCATCTCCGCCGCTGACCCCACGATCGGCGAGCTCATCGCCGAGGCGATGGACAAGGTCGGCAAGGAAGGCGTCATCACCGTCGAGGAGAGCAACACCCTCGGTCTCGAGCTCGAGCTCACCGAGGGCATGCGCTTCGACAAGGGCTACATCTCCGGTTACTTCGTGACCGACCCCGAGCGCCAGGAAGCCACGCTGGAGGACCCGTACATCCTCCTGTTCGGCTCCAAGATCTCCACGGTCAAGGACCTGCTCCCGCTCCTCGAGAAGGTCATGCAGGGCGGCAAGCCGCTCCTGATCATCTCGGAGGACGTGGAGGGCGAGGCCCTGGCGACCCTGGTCGTCAACAAGATCCGCGGCACCTTCAAGTCCGTCGCCGTCAAGGCGCCCGGCTTCGGTGACCGCCGCAAGGCCATCCTCCAGGACATCGCCACCCTCACCGGTGGCCAGGTCATCACCGAGGACGTCGGCCTGAAGCTGGAGAACGCCGACATCTCGCTGCTGGGCAAGGCCCGCAAGGTCGTCGTCACGAAGGACGAGACGACCATCGTCGAGGGTGCCGGTGACGCCGACCAGATCCAGGGTCGCGTCAACCAGATCCGCGCCGAGATCGAGAAGTCGGACTCCGACTACGACCGCGAGAAGCTCCAGGAGCGCCTCGCCAAGCTCGCCGGCGGCGTCGCCGTCATCAAGGCGGGCGCGGCCACCGAGGTCGAGCTCAAGGAGCGCAAGCACCGCATCGAAGACGCGGTCCGCAACGCCAAGGCCGCCGTCGAGGAGGGCATCGTCGCCGGTGGTGGCGTCGCGCTGCTCCAGGCCGCCGAGGTCGCCTTCGCGGGCCTGAAGCTCACGGGCGACGAGGCCACCGGTGCCAACATCGTCAAGGTCGCCGTCGAGGCGCCGCTGAAGCAGATCGCCGTCAACGCCGGCCTCGAAGGCGGCGTCGTGGTCGAGCGCGTCAAGTCCCTGCCCTCGGGCGAGGGCCTCGACGCCGCGACCGGCGAGTACAAGGACCTGATCAAGGCGGGCATCATCGACCCGGCCAAGGTCACGCGTTCCGCGCTGCAGAACGCCGCGTCCATCGCCGCCCTGTTCCTGACGACGGAAGCCGTCGTCGCGGACAAGCCGGAGAAGAACGCCGCTCCGGCCGCGCCGGACGCCGGCGGCATGGACTTCTGAGTCCGTCCGCTTCGCTTCACCTCTGAAAGGCCCGGTTCGCTTCGGCGAGCCGGGCCTTTCGGCATGCCGGGGCGGAGGAGCCGTGCAGGGCCGGGCGCAGCGGGCACGCCAGGGGTGCGGGACGAGCTGCTGAGGCGCGGAGGGCTTGCTGGCGAGCGTGCCGGGACGGCTGCGGGGACGCGCAGGGGCTCGCGGGGCAACGGCTGGCTTGCGAGGAACGTGCGGGGTGCGCATGCCTAGACGGGTCATGGAAGGCGTGAGGATCGGCATGCCGGAGACGAGCCGTGAAAGGTCTGGCCGAGGTGAGCCGGGGCCGGCGGCGCGTAGGCGAGTCGAGAGCCGACCAACGGCAACTGGGCCGGCCGGTGGCGGCGGAGGTGTCCGGAGTGAAGCTGGAGGGCGTGGGACCGGCGGCGCGGAGCGGCTGCCGGCGAGGTGAACCGCAGAGGCAGGATGCGGCGATGGCAGGCCCAGGCCCCGGCAATTCAACGCAATGGCGCAGCCGAGCCGTGTGAACCTTCACAGCCGGGCAGCGGGCAGAAAGCAGTCACGACGGCGATCGGGGCTCGACTTCGGGTGCGTGGCCTTGAACTTGACCATTCGGCCGGGCTTCACAGACCGGCCTTCAAAGGCAGAGAAAGGCCTCGCAAGGGTCCTGAAGTCGAGCCCCGATCGCGATCGTCGCGAAGTGGCGATGACCAGCTCCGTCTCGTCCCCACCTGCGCAACCGCCCTCACAAGGCGGCAAACGCAACAAACCCCAGAACCCAGAAACGCCACCAAAAAATCAAAGCATGATCGTGGGCGTGACAACAGTCCGCCCAGGCTCCCCGCGAGAGTTCACCAAATGCACCAAGATCTGCGTGGTCCCAGCCGGTACGTCCGGCAGAACGAACCGCCCACCGTCATCAGCCCGAGTGCAGGAGGACTGATGATCGGCCACCCGAACCTCGACCTCGTGCTCCCCGGCCGGCACCAGCCACCCGTCGATCCGGTGCCGTGACCCGGTCGAGGTGAAGTTCACCATCAACGTGAGGTTGTCGACGGTGAAGGTGATCGTGCCGGTCTGCCCGCCCCGGACCCCGGCGAACGATCCCGCGCGTTCCCACCGGGCCACTTCCACGTCCAGCGACTCCAGGGCGATCGCGAACTTCACGCGGTCCACCAGGTCGGCGGGTGGCGGGTCCAGTTCGTCGACGAGCCTGTTCAGTTCGGAGAGGACTGCGGTGTCCTCAGGGCCCCTGCGGTCGTCGCGCGGGTCGATCTCGTTCACCGCGATCCTCCTTCCGTCTCCAGGTAGTTGCGCAGCAGTGTCAGACACCGTCCCCTGGTCGGACCGATGCTGCCGTGGGGCATGGCCAGTGCCTCGGCGACTGCCCTGTACTCCGCGCGGCCCGCGAGCACGGTGAGCCGGAGCAGTTCCTGGCACCTCGTGGTCAGGCGGCCGAACGCGAGCCACAGGCGGCGGTCGCGGTCGTCCATCAGCGTCACGTCCTCGGGCAGGCCGGTGTCGGACTCGAGCTGTTCGGCGTATTCGTCGGACAGGTGCGTTTCACGCTTGTTGGGTGTCCAAGTTCGGCGCGCTTCACGCCTCGTCGTGACCACCAGGTAGCCGACCAGGGCTTTTGGCTCGTTGATGTTCTCGATGTTCTTCAAGAACGCGAGCCACACGGTCTGCACGACGTCTTCCGCGGAGGTTCGGTCGAGTCCCTGTCCGCGCGCGACGTGCCACAGCAGCGGGGTCAGCTCGTCCACCAGAACGTTCAGCGCGTCCCGGTTGCCCTCGCGTGCCGCCGACACGCACATGGCGTGCCGTTCGGTGCCCTCAAGCCCGTCCCACGGCGGTCGGTCGTCCGCCGTGTGCAGCTCGTCCATGCAGCACCTCCGATCGGCCGCCCTGTCAGCGCCGTCCGCCAACTCATGAAGGGCTAACTGGGCGGTAGATACCAAATTCACTCGATTGGAGCAGTATTGCCGCCAAGTGACCCTCATCTTCCTCCGGGTACGCCAGCGGCCCGTGATTCCCCCTCCGAGTCACGGGCCGCCAGTGATGGGAGCTCGCGCCGGCCGGCACCCCTCGAACCGGCTGACGCTCGCTCCACGCCTGAACAAAGCGCTCAACGGAAAAGAGCGAAACTCAGGCGAGCAGATACAGCCTCTGACGCACCGAACGGCCCGTGCGCTCCCGATTTCCGAAAGCACACGACAAAGAACGTTATGGTCTAGACCATGCCGATTCTCGAAGTGATCGCACTGGACGCGCAGGACGCGCAGGCTGCTCAGGCCGGCGGCGCCGACCGGCTCGAACTGGTCGCCGACATGGCCTCGGACGGCCTCACGCCGTCGGTCTCCACCTTCAAGGAGGTCCAGAAGGCCGTCGACATCCCCATCCGCGTGATGCTCAGGGACGCCAAGGGGTTCGCGCCCGGTGACCTCAGGCAGCTGCGCAGGCAGGCGCGCGACCTCAGGGACGCCGGCGCCACCGAGTTCGTCCTCGGTTTCCTCGACGCGGGCGGCGAGATCGACGAGGGTGTCACCCTCAACCTCGTCGCCGAGCTGGAGGGCTGCGCCTGGACCTTCCACCGCGCTCTCGACAACTCCGGCGACGTCTTCCGGTCGTGGGAGGTCGTCAAGACCCTCGGGTGTGACACGGTGCTCGCCGCGGGCAGCGCGAAGGGCGTCGAGGACGGCATCGAGAACCTGAAGAAACTCGTCACCCAGGCCCCGCCCGCGCTGCTCGTCGGCGGCGGTCTGCAGACGCGTCACGTGCCGGAGTTGCTGGCAGCGGGCGTGAACGGATTTCACGTCGGCAGCGCGGTCCGTCCGTCCGGATGGGACTCCCCGGTCGATTCGGCATCAGTTCGGGAATGGGTCAATCGTCTGGTCTAGACCCTTGACGTAGTCCGTTCTACAGTCACGTTGCTTCCTGTGAAATAGCTGTTGCAACATACGCAACGTGAAGGGCGCGACGACGATGCGGCTGAAGACACTTGCGGCGGTGCTGGGCGTGGGCGCGGTGGTCGCCTGCGCACCGGTGCAGTCGGGACCGACCAACTCCGGCACGGACGAGCAGACGGGACAGCTGCGCGTGTGGCTGTTCGACGAGGTCAACCGCGGCCCCAAGGAGGCCGTGGTCAAGGAGGCGATCTCCGAGTTCCAGGGCAAGCACGCCGGCGTGACCGTCGACGTGCAGTACATCCAGGTGTCCAGTCGGGCAGAGCGCTTCAAGGCCGCGTTCAGCGACCCGAAGAGCGCTCCGGACGTCGCCGAGTTCGGCAACACCGACCTCGCGGGCTACGTGTCCGCGGGCGGCTTCTCCGAGCTCGACCTGGGCAAGTGGGACGAGTCGAAGGACCTGGTCCCGACGATCCTCGACACGGCCAAGGTCGATGGCAAGACGTACGGCGTGCCGTGGTTCGTCGGCGTGCGCGCGTTGTACTACCGCACGGACGTGTTCACCGAGCTCGGCCTCAAGCCGCCGACGACGTTGGACGAGATCGCGACGACGGCCCGTGAGATCCGGCAGCGCAAGCCGGAGCTCATCGGAATCTCGGCCGGTGGCAAGTACCTGTTCGCCGCGCTGCCCTTCATCTGGGCGCAGGGCGGGGACCTGGCGAAGTCCGACGGCGGCAAGTTCACCGCCGCGATCGACAGCGCCGAGGCCAAGGCCGGTGTCGCCAAGTACACCGAGCTGATCAAGGACGACATCTGCCCGCCCGCCACCTGCGCGGGCAACGGCGGTGACGCGAGCGTCGAGGCGTTCCGCGCGGGCAAGGCCGCCATGACCATCGGTGGCGACTTCAACCGCAAGTCCGTCGACGCGTCCAGCGCCGCGGGCAAGTACGGCGTCGTACCGCTGCCCGGCAAGGAGAAGGGCTCGATCGCGCCCGCGTTCGCCGGCGGCAACCTGCTCGGCGTCATGAAGGGCACGCAGCGCAAGACGCTCGCCAACGAGTTCACGCAGCTGCTCGCGTCGAAGAAGTACCAGCAGAAGATGTACACGGCGATGGGCAACCTGCCGACGTTCACCGACGTGCAGAAGCAGGTCGCGGACTCCGACAAGTTCCTGGAGCCGTTCACCAAGACGCTGCAGTCCGGCACGAAGTTCGTCCCCGTCACGCCGGCGTGGGCGAAGATCGAGGCGCAGACCGTGGTGCCGACGATGCTCCAGGAGATCGTCACCGGAGCGAAGAACGTCGACACAGCGACCGCCGACGCCGCCAAGACCATGAACGCGGCCTTCACGTCGTGAGCATGACCGCCAAAGGCCAGGGGCGGACCGCGTTCGCCTACCTGGCTCCAGCGCTGCTGATCCTCGGGGGCCTGCTGGCCTACCCGATCTATCAGCTGGTGCTCATCTCGCTCTACGACTACGGCCAGGAACAGGTCAGCGGCGGCGCGCCGCTCGAGTTCCTCGGTCTCGGGAACTACCAGAAGCTGCTGGGAGACCAGCAGTTCTGGACGGTGTTCGGGCAGACCGTCGCGTTCGCGGCGGTCTGCGTGGTCGGCACGTTGCTTGTGGGCGCGTTCCTCGCAATCCTCGCCACCCGCGTACGCACGTGGGTGCGCATGACGTTGTTCCTGGCGGCGCTCGGCGCGTGGTCCACGCCCGCCGTCGCCGGTTCGACGATCTGGCTCTTCCTGTTCGACGCGAACTTCGGGTTCGTGAACGAGGTCCTGGGCATCCAGGGCTTCTCCTGGACGTTCGACAAGTGGACGGCGTTCGGGCTCGTCGCCGCACAGGTGATCTGGTGCTCGTTCCCGTTCGTCATGGTGACGCTCTTCGCGGGCATCAAGGCGATCCCGGGCGAGGTGCTGGAGGCCGCCGCGCTGGACGGCGCGTCGGCGTTCCGCACGGCGTGGAGCGTCACGCTCCCGTTGCTGAAGCCGATCATCCTCGTGGTGACGATCCAGTCGATCATCTGGGACTTCAAGGTCTTCACGCAGATCTACGTGATGACGAACGGCGGCGGCATCGCCGGGCGCAACCTCGTGCTCAACGTCTACGCCTACCAGCAGGCGTTCGCGGCGTCGGAGTACGGCCTGGGCGCGGCCATCGGTGTCGTGATGACCGTGCTGCTGCTGGGAATCACGATGTTCTACCTGCGTGCGCTCAAGAAGTCGGGGGAGGTCCTGTGAGGCGCTGGCTGACCGAGGGCTTCGTCCTCATCGTCGCCGCGGTGGTGGCGTTCCCGCTGTTCTGGATGGTGCTGAGCGCCTTCAAGCCGGAGGACGAGATCATCTCGGCCGACCCGGTGCCGTGGACGACGCGGCCCACGCTCGACAGCTTCACGCGGGCGCTGACCGTCGCGAACTTCGGGCGCTACTTCATGAACAGCATCATCGTCGCGTTGATCGTGGTCGCCCTGAGCATCCTGGTCTCGTTCCTCGCGGCGACCGCGCTGACCCGCTTCCGGTTCCGCAGCCGCACGACGCTGCTGATCATGCTGCTGGTCGTGCAGATGGTGCCGGTCGAGGCGTTGACCGTGCCGCTGTTCTTCCTGATGCGGTCCGTGGGCGACTCGGTTCCGGTCTTCGGCCTGAACCACCTCGGCTCGCTCGTGCTGGTGCACCTGGCTTTCAGCCTGCCGTTCGCGATCTGGATGCTGCGGGGCTTCGTCGCCGCGGTGCCGGTGGAGCTGGAGGAGGCCGCCACCCTGGACGGCGCCTCGCGGTTGAGGTTCCTGTGGCAGGTGCTGTTCCCGCTCGTCGCGCCCGGCCTGGTGGCGACGAGCGTGCTGTCGTTCATCCACGCCTGGAACGACTTCCTGTTCGCCAAGACGTTCATCATCTCGGCCGTGGAGAACCAGACCCTGCCGCTGGCTCTCCAGGTGTTCGTCAAACCCGACCAGAACGATTGGGGCGCGATCATGGCGGGCTCCACCCTGATGACCATCCCTGTGCTCATCTTCTTCGTGCTCGTGCAGCGCCGGCTCGTGTCCGGTCTCGCGGGGGCGGTGAAGGGATGAACCTCCTCCCGCGACCGGTGTCCTACGTGGACGGCGGCAGACTCTGCGAGTACCAGGGCTGGGAGACCGTCCTCGTCGACGGGCCTCCCGGCGGCTATCGGCTGCTGTCCTCGGACGACGGCGTGCTGATCGAGGCGAACGACGCGGCCGGCGAGATGAACGCGCTGCAGACGTTGCGGCAGCTCCTCGGCGTGCAGTCGTTCCGGGCCGCAGGGGAGAAGCCGTCGGTCATCCCCGCGTGCGAGATCGTGGACCACCCGCGGTTCGCGTGGCGGGGCGTGATGCTCGACGTCGCCCGGCACTTCCTGCCCAAGCGGGAGGTGCTGCGCTACGTCGAGCTGCTGTCCGTGCACAAGCTCAACGTCCTGCACCTGCACCTCACCGACGACCAGGGCTGGCGCTTCGAGTGCCGGCGCTACCCGAAGCTCACCGAGGTCGGGTCGTGGCGGGAGGACTCGCGGTTCGGCGACCGGCGCTCCGGTGGGCTGAAAGGCCGTCCGCACGGCGGTTTCTACACGCAGGACGACCTGCGGGAGATCGTCGAGTACGCGCGGGCACGGCACATCACCGTCATCCCGGAGATCGACGTCCCGGGGCACTCGCAGGCGGCGATCGCGGCCTACCCCGAGCTGGGCGCGCACGGCGGTGGCGTCTGGACCGACTGGGGCATCAACGAACGCGTGCTCAACACGGAGGAGTCCACAGTGGACTTCTACCGGAGCGTGTTCGACGAGCTGATGGACGTCTTCCCCGCGGAGATCATCGGACTCGGCGGCGACGAGGCGCCCGGTCACGAGGACGGCGTGCTGGTCCGGGCGATCGCGGAGCACGTCGTCAGCCGGGGACGCCGGCCGTACGGGTGGGACGAGGTCCTGGACGCCCGTCCGCTGCCTCCGGACACGGTCGTCGCGTCCTGGCGCGGCGTGGAGAACGGCGTCACGGCGCTCGGCGCGGGTCACGACGTGGTCATGTGCCCCGAGCAGCACGTCTACCTGGACTACCGGCAGTCGGACTCGCCCGACGAACCGATCCCGGTCGGAACGGTGACGACGCTGGAGGACGTCTACGCGTGGGACCCGGTGCCCGAGGGCCTCACGGGCGAGGAACCCGGACGGCTGCTCGGCGCGCAGGCGAACATCTGGACCGAGCACCTCGACTCGGCCCGGCGGGTGGACTACGCGGCGTTCCCCAGGCTGGCCGCGTTCGCCGAGGTCGTGTGGTCCCCGGCGGAGAAGGACCCCGAGTTCGTGCGACGGCTCCAGGAGCACCACCTCCCCAGGCTCGACGCCCTGGGGGTGGAGTACCGGCCCCTCACCGGTCCCCACCCCTGGCAACGGCTACCTGGTGTTCCCGGGTTCCCACGGTGATCACACGGCCGGCTCTTCCTCGGGCATGAGGATCCAGGCGGCGACGTAGAGGATCGCTCCGGTGCCGAACCCGAGCAGCGTCGCCGCCACGAGGATGATCCGCAGGATCGCGGCGTCCACGCCGATCATCTTGGCGACGCCGCCGCAGACACCGGCGAGCATCTTGTCGCTGCGGCTCCTGCGGAGCTTCTTGACCTGGGCTGTCGCGTCGTCGAGCACGTTGTTCGTCATGCACCAAGAATCGCGATCTCCACGACCCGGCACATCGGTGAGCACCCCGAATCCGACCCTGATTCGGGGTGCTCACCCCAGGGTCAGTCGAGGCAGAACTCGTTGCCCTCGACGTCCTGCATGACGATGCAGGACTCGTTCTCCTCGTCCGCCTCCATCACGCGCACCAGCGTCGCGCCCAGTGGTTCGAGCCGGGCGCGCTCGGCCTGCAGCGCGGCGAGACGTTCCACGCCCACGAGCCCGGTGCCGGCCCGCACGCAGACGTGCACGCGGTTCTTGACGACCTTGCCCTCGGGAACGCGCTGGAAGAAGAACCGCGGACCCTCACCCGACGGGTCGGCGCAGGAGGACCACGAACCGTCGGACTCCGGCGGAGCGTCGTAGCCCAGCACCTGGCTCCAGAACTCCGCGACGCGCACGGGTTCCGCGCAGTCGAACGTGACCTGGATTTTCTTGATCGACGCCATTCGCCCACGGTAGTCGTACCCTGAGCCTCATGGAGTCCCCTGAGGAACTGGCGTCAGGGCTCGACCGCGCGGGCTACCTGCCGGACGGCGGCATCGCCACGGCGGCGTTCCTCGCGGTCGCGATGGGCCGGCCGTTGTTCCTCGAAGGCGAACCCGGCACCGGCAAGACCTCGCTCGCACTGGCGCTCGCCAGAGCGCTCGACGTGCCGCTGATCCGCCTGCAGTGCCACGAGGGCATCGACGCCACCCAAGCCCTCTACGACTGGGACTACCCGCGCCAGCTCATGCACCTGCGAGTCCTCGAGACCCGTGGCGAGGTGGACGAGGCGTCCCTCTACACGCGACGGTTCCTGCTGGCCAGGCCGCTGCTCCAGGCGTTGGAGACCGCGCCGTGCGTGCTGCTCGTCGACGAGATCGACCGGGCGGACGACGAGTTCGAGGCGTTCCTGCTGGAGGTGCTCTCCGAGAACGCGGTCAGCATCCCCGAGTTCGGCGAGATCAGGGCGACGACACCGCCGCTGACCGTGCTGACCTCGAACCGCACCCGCGAGGTGCACGACGCGCTGAAGCGCCGCTGCCTCTACCACTGGCTGGAGCACCCGTCCCTGGACCGCGAGGTGGCGATCCTGCGCCGCACCCTGCCCGGCCTCGACGACCGGCTCGCGCAGAAGGTCGCCGAGGCCGTGCAGAAGATGCGCGGCCTCGATCTGCTCAAGCCGCCGGGCGTCGCGGAGTCGCTGGACTGGGCGCGCGCGTTGCAGGCGCTGGGCCGCGCGGAGCCGGACGAGGAGACCCTCGGCGCGGTGCTGAAGTACCGGGAGGACGCGGAACGCGTGGTCGGGAGCACAATCGTGGGGTGACGGAAGCCTGCGTGGGGTTCACGAGCGTCCTTCGGGGCGCCGGCCTTCAGTGCGGGCCCGATCGCGTCCAGGCGTTCCTGCGGGCCACCGAGCACGTCGGCCTCTACTGGGCCGGGCGCCTCACGCTGTGCGCCGATCCGGACGACCTGCCGCGCTACGACGCCGTCTACCGGGCGTACTTCGGCGGCACCCCGCCCCGTCCACGCACGACGGTCGAACTGGACTCGCTGACCGTCGGCGTGGCCGCGTCCGACGTGGAAGTGTTGAAGCACAAGGACATCTCCGAGTTCAGCGCCGGTCCGTTGATCGCCCGGCTGAAGCCGCTGCCGCCGCGCAGGCGGTCACGCCGGCTGCGCAGGGCCCGGCGCGGGCGGATGGACCTGGCCCGCACGGTGCGCGCGATGATCGAGACCGGCGGCGAGATCGCCCTGCCGCGCCACCGCCGCCGGGGCGTGAAGGCGCGCCGGCTGGTGTTGCTGATCGACGTCTCCGGCTCGATGGCCGCCTACTCGGACGCGCTGCTGCGGTTCGCGCACGTCGTCGCGCACGCCATGCCCGTCGAGGTCCGCACGATCGGCACCCGGCTGACCCGCGTGACCCGTCAGCTGCGGGAACGCGACCCGGAACGGGCCGTCCGCGCCGCGGGCCGGGCGATCCCGGACTACGAGGGCGGCACCCGGCTCGGGGACGCGCTGCGGCGGTTCAACCAGCAGTGGAGGCAACGGGGTGCGGTGGTCGTGCTGTTCAGCGACGGCTGGGAGCGGGGCGACCCGAGCCTGCTGGCGACCGAGATGGCGAGGCTGCGGCGGGTGAGCCACAAGGTCATCTGGGCCAACCCGCACGCCGGCAAGGCCGGGTACCGGCCCGTTCAGCGCGGGGTGTTGGCCGCGCTGCCCCACGTCGACACGATGGTCGCGGGCCACAGCGTGCACGCGTTGGAAGAACTGCTGAAGGAGGTGCGCCGTGCGTGATGTCCTCTACGACCTCGCCGAACGGGTGGCGAACGGCGAGACGGTCGGGGTCGGCACGGTGGTCGCGACCTTCAGCTCGGCACCGAGGCCCGCGGGTGCGGCGATGCTCGTGACGCAGGACGGCGAGGCGGTCGGCAGCGTGTCCGGCGGGTGCGTCGAGGGGGCCGTCTACGACCTGGCGCAGTCGCTGGAGACCCCGGTGCTGCAGCGGTACGGGGTGAGCGACGACGACGCGTTCGCGGTCGGGCTGACCTGCGGCGGGATCATCGACATCTACGTCGAGAAGATCAACGCCGAGACTTTTCCGCAGCTCGGCGAGGTGGTCGAGACGGTCCGCGCCGAGGAACCGGTGGCGGTCGCGACGGTGATCGAGCACCCGGACGGCATCGGCCGGCGCATGGTCGTCTGGCCGGACCGGCGTGACGGCAGCCTCGGGTCCGCGCGGATCGACGACGCCGTGGCGGACGACGCGCGCGGCATGCTGGCCTCCGGTCGCAGCGGCGTGCTGCAGTACGGACCGGACGGTCAGCGGCGCGGCGAGGGCATGAGCGTCTTCGTGAGCTCGTTCGAACCGCCGCCGCGCATGCTCGTGTTCGGAGCGATCGACTTCGCCGCCGCGATGGCGAGGCTCGGCGCGTTCCTCGGCTACCGCGTGACGGTCTGCGATGCACGGCCCGTGTTCGCGACACGGAGCCGTTTCCCGGAAGCCGACGAGGTCGTCGTCGGCTGGCCGCACAAGTACCTCCAGGCCGAAGCGTCCAAGCTCGACGAACGCACGGTGATCGCGGTGCTGACGCACGACCCGAAGTTTGACGTGCCGTTGCTGGAGGTCGCGTTGCGACTGAAGGTCGGGTACGTGGGGGCGATGGGATCGCGCCGGACACACGAAGATCGACTGAACCGGTTGCGGGAAACGGGTTTGACCGAATCCGAACTTGCGGCGTTGTCGTCGCCGATCGGGCTCGATCTCGGCGCCCGGACACCTGAAGAGACCGCAGTTGCGATTGCCGCAGAGATCATTTCCTTGCGGTGGAAGGGAACCGGACGCCGGTTGGCGGAGATCGAGTTGCCGATTCATCGGTGATCGGGTTGTTGAACCCGCAAACAGGGAGCAAGCTGGAGTGACCCTCGTCACTGAAGGCCCCACCACCCTGGGAGGGTTTCAATGCACATCTCGGTCAACGTCGACGGAGTGACATACGCCGACGAGGTCGAACCCCGCCTCCTGCTCGTGCACTACCTACGGGAGCGATTGAGCAAGACCGGCACCGTCGTCGGTTGCGACACCGGCAACTGCGGCGCCTGCACTGTTCACCTCGACGGCCACAGCGTGAAGTCGTGCCAGATGTTGGCCGTGCAGGCGAACGGGCACGACGTCACCACGATCGAAGGCCTCGCTCGCGACGGCAAGCTGCATCCCGTGCAGGAGGCGTTCCACTCGAACCACGCGTTGCAGTGCGGTTTCTGCACGCCCGGCATGATCATGCAGGCCATCGACCTGCTCGCGGACGAGTCCGACCCCGACGACGAGACCGTGCGCAAGGGCCTGGAGGGCAACCTCTGCCGGTGCACCGGCTACCAGAACATCGTGCGCGCCGTCCAGGACGCGGCCCAGCGGATGAAGCCCGGCGCGGGCCCGAAGCAGGAGCAGCACAGCGACGAGCACGTCTCGTCGAAGCAGCCGGTAGGTGGCGAATGACCGCCACGGCCGAGCCGGAGGTGGGCAAGGCGCGGCTCCGCAAGGAGGACGCGCGCCTGATCACCGGCCAGACGAGGTGGACCGACAACCTGCAGCTGACCGGCATGCTGCACATGGCGGTGCTGCGCAGTCCCGTCGCCCACGCCCGCATCACGAACATCGACGTCAGCCGCGCGACGACGCTGCCCGGCGTGGCCGTGGTCCTGACCGGCGAGGACCTCGCCGCCGAGCAGGGTTCCCTGCCGTGCGCCTGGCCGATCACCGAGGACATGAAGTCGCCGCCCGCGCCCGCGCTGGCCGTCGACCAGGTCAACTTCGCGGGTGAGGCCGTCGCGCTGGTGATCGCCGACAGCGCGTACCACGCCGCGGACGCGCTGGAAGCGATCGACGTGGACTACGAGGACCTCCCGGTCGTGCTCGACATGGAAGAAGCGTTGCGGGACAACGACCTCGTGCACGCGGACCTCGGCACGAACAAGTGCGCGACGTGGATCTTCGACTCCGCCGAGGCCGGTGCCGGGACGAACGTGGAGGACGAGATCGCGGCCGCCGAGGTCGTGATCGAGCGGACGTTCCGCCAGCAGCGGCTGATCCCGGCGTTCATGGAACCGCGGTCGGTCGTCGTGGACTCGACCGCGGGCATGTTCACCGTGTGGTCGGCGACGCAGATCCCGCACATCCTGCGGTGGATGCTCTCGGCCGTCACGGGCATCTCCGAGAGCAAGCTCCGCGTGATCGCGCCGGACGTCGGCGGTGGCTTCGGCGGCAAGCTCCAGGTCACGCCGGAAGAGCTGCTGTGCCTGCTGGTCGCCCGCCGCATGGGCCGGCCGGTGAAGTGGACCGAGACGCGCACCGAGTCGATGCTCGCCGCTCACCACGGCCGCGACCAGGTCCAGAAGATCACGCTGGCCGCCCGCCGCGACGGCACCGTGACCGGCCTCAAGGTCGAGCTGCTCGCCGACATGGGCGCCTACCTGCGCCTGGTCACGCCGGGCGTGCCGATCCTGGGCGCGTTCATGTTCAACTCGATCTACAAGTTCGCCGGCTACCGGTTCGAGTGCACCAACGTGTTCACGAACAAGGTGCCCACGGACGCCTACCGCGGCGCCGGACGGCCCGAGGCGACGTTCGCGATCGAGCGGATGATGGACGAGCTCGCGGTCGAGCTCGGCATGGAGCCGATGAAGCTCCGCGAGATGAACTGGATCAAGCACGAGGAGTTCCCGTTCACCACGGTCGCCGGCCTGACTTACGACTCCGGCAACTACGAGGCCGCCACGGCCCGTGCGATGGAGTTGTTCGGGTACGACGAGCTGCGCGAGGAGCAGGCACGCCGTCGTGCGGACGGTGCCGTTCTGCAGCTCGGCATCGGGATCTCCACGTACACCGAGATGTGCGGGCTCGCGCCGTCCCGGGTGCTGGGCGCGTTGAGGTACGGCGCGGGCGGGTGGGAGACCGCGTCGATCCGCATGCTGCCCACCGGCAAGGTTGAGGTGATCACCGGGACCTCGCCGCACGGGCAGGGTCACGAGACGGTGTGGTCGCAGATCGTCGCCGACAAGCTCGGTGTCCCGTTCGAGGACATCGAGGTGCTGCACGGCGACACGGCGACGTCGCACAAGGGCATGGACAGCTACGGCTCGCGTTCCCTGGCCGTCGGCGGTACGGCCCTGGTGCACGCGGCGGACAAGGTGCTGGCCAAGGCGCGGACGCTGGCCGCGCACATGATGGAGTGCGACGAGGCGGACGTGGAGTTCGCTTCCGGCTCGTTCTCGGTCCGCGGCACGTCGACGGTCCGTGCACTGGGTGACGTGGTGTTGGCCGCGCACGTCGCGCACGACCTGCCCGAAGGCATGGAACCCGGCATGGACGCCGACGCCACGTTCGACCCGGACAACTTCTCGTACCCGCACGGAACCCATTTGTGCGCAACGGAAGTCGACACCGAGACGGGCATGGTCAAGATCGTCCGGTACGTCGCCGTGGACGACGTCGGCACGGTCGTGAACCCGTTGATCGTCGACGGTCAGGTGCACGGCGGGCTCGCGCAGGGCATCGCGCAGGCGTTGTACGAAGAGGCCACGCACGACGAGATGGGCACGCTGACGTCGGCGACGCTCGCCGACTACCTCGTGCCGTGCGCGGCCGACCTGCCCTCGTTCCTCACGGACCGCACGGAGACGCCGGCGACGTCCAACCCGTTGGGCGCCAAGGGAGTCGGCGAGGCGGGCACGATCGCGTCGACACCGGCCGTGGTGAACGCCGTGCTGGACGCCGTGCGGCACCTGGGCGTGCGGGACATCGAGATGCCGATGTCGCCGGAGCGCGTGTGGACCGCGTTGCAGGGCAGGCCGGATCCCGGTGCGGGTGACGTGGCCGCGGGTGGGCTCGGTTCGATCGACGCGCAGGGAGGACAGTCGTGATCCCGGCGGAGTTCAAGTACCTCTTCCCGTCCACTGTGGACGAAGCCGTGCGGATGCTCGCCGAGGAGGGCGAGGACGCCAAGGTCATCGCGGGCGGGCAGTCACTCGTGCCGGTGCTGCGGATGAGGCTGGCGGCACCCACGGCGTTGATCGACATCGGCGGCCTGACCGAGCTGACAGGCGTGCGCGACGATGGCGACTCGTTGCTCATCGGAGCCATGACCACGCATTACGAGGTGCAGCGCGATCACCTGATCCACGACCACGCGTTGCTGCTCAAGCTGGTCACGGACACCGTGGCCGACCCGCAGATCCGGCACCGCGGCACGTTCGGCGGCTCGCTGTGCCACGCGGACCCGGCGGGCGACCTGCTGGCACCCGCGCTGGCACTGGACGCGGTGATGATCATCGCCGGGCCGTCCGGGCGTCGTGAGGTGCCCGCGGCGGAGTTCTTCGTCGACTACTTCACGACGGCGCTGGCCCCCGACGAGATCCTGCTCGACGTCCGCGTCCCGAAGTACACCGGCTGGGGCGCGCACTACGAGAAGCTCAACCGGGTCGCGCAGGCGTGGTCGATCGTCGCGGTCGCGGCGGCCGTGCAGGTCAGCGACGGCCGGATCGCCGCGGCCAGGGTCGGTCTCACGAACGTGGGGTCCGGGCCGCTGCGCGCGGTCGAGGTCGAGGAGGCCCTGGTCGGGCTGCCCGCCACCGCCGAGTCGATCTCGGCCGCCGCGGTGCGGGCGTCGTCGGGAGACGGCTACAAGGACAACCTCGCTCGGGTGCTGACCGGTCGCGCGCTGACGGCGGCGGTCGGATGAAGTTGACGCACTCGTTCACCTCTCCTGGGCCCGCCGAGGAGGTGTGGGAGGCGCTGATCGACCCCGAGAGGGTCGCGCCGTGCCTCCCCGGTGCCACGCTGACCTCCGTGGACGGCAAGACGTTCAGCGGGGAGGTGAAGGTGAAGCTCGGCCCGGTGCAGCTGCTGTACCGGGGCACCGGCGAGTTCGTCGAGATCGACCCGGTGCTGCGCCGTGCCGTGATGAAGGCCGCGGGCAAGGACACCCGCGGCAACGGCACGGCGTCCGCGGTGGTGACCTTCGTGGTCGGCGACTCGGTCGAGGTGGAGACCGACCTGGCGATCACCGGCCGTCCGGCCCAGCTCGGCCGCGGCCTGATCGCCGAGGTCAGCGGCAAGCTCGTCGACCAGTTCGCGGAATGCCTGGCGGGCACGCTGGGATCCGTGGATCCTGGCGAGGTGGCGCAACAGCAGCATCTCCGAGTGGTCCCCGACGAGCCGATCGACCTGATCGACACGGCAGGCGTTCCGGTGTTGAAGCGCGTGCTGCCCCTGGGGGCCGCAGCGCTGGCGGTCGCGCTGTTCGTGGTCCTGCGACGACGGCGGCAGCGCTGAGGCGTGCGGTCCGGTGGCCGGCATTCGTGCTGGCCACCGGCCTTTTGCTGTCCGCGTGCACCGGCTCGCCGGTCGTCGTCACCTCGACGCCCGTGCCGGAGTCGTCGCCCACCTCCCAGGGCCCGCCACCGGCCCGTTCGTTCGTGCTGACCGCGGGCGGCGACATCCTGATCCACCCCGCGCTGACCGACCAGGCCGTGGCCGACGGGGGCGCGGCCGGACGGGACTTCCTGCCGCTGTTCGCGGGCATCAAGGACACGCTGAAAGCCGACCTCTCGCTGTGCCACCTCGAGGTGCCGCTGGGCCCGAAGGAGGGCCCGTTCTTCGGCTACCCGGCGTTCCTCGCGCCGCCCGAGGTGGCGAAGGGCCTGGTCGACGTCGGCTACGACTCGTGCTCGACCGCCTCGAACCACACCCTCGACCGGGGCGTCTCGGCGATCACGTCGACCCTCGACGCGATGGACGCCGTCGGCCTGAAGCACACCGGCTCGTTCCGCACCCAGGAGGAGTCGGCCGCGCCGCTGATCCTCGACGCGGGCGGCGTGAAGGTCGCCCAGCTGTCGTTCACCTACGGCTTCAACGGCATCCCGCTGCCCCAGCCGTGGCGCGCGAACCAGATCAACGCCACGAAGATCCTCGCCGACGCCCGCGCCGCCCGTGCCGCGGGCGCCGAGGTCGTCGTGCTGTCCGTGCAGTGGGGCAACGAGTACCAGCACGAGGCCACCGAGGACCAGAAGGCCCTGGCCAGGCAGCTCCTCGCGGACCCGGCGCTGGACCTGATCATCGGCACGCACGTGCACGTCGTGCAGCCGTTCGAGAAGATCGGCGGGAAGTGGGTCGCGTACGGCCTCGGCAACGAGGTCGCCCGGCACGCCGAGCCCCGCGGTGTCACCGAGGAGGGGGCGATCGCGCGGTTCAAGTTCGAGCAGAGCGCCTCGGGGTGGTCCGTGGTCGAGGCCTCCTACACGCCGACCCTGGTGGAGCTGGGGCCGCCGATCCGGCTGGTGGACCTGACCCGTGTGCCCGCGTCGGCGCGCCGGACCGAGGCGATCAACCGGACCGAGGGCGTCGTGTTCAGCCTCGGAGCCGCGGAGCAGGGCCTGAAGCGCGGCAAGCCTTAGATCGTCTCCATGTGGGACGGTGCCGTGCATGACCGATCTGCTCACCGTCGCCCAGTACGCCCGCCTCGGCGGGGCCGGGTGCACGGAGCTCGTCGAAGGCAGGCTGATCACGTCGCCCGCCAGGCCCTCCTCGCACAACTTCGCCTGCGGCAACCTGATCATGCAACTGGCGGCACAGCTCCCCGCCCACCTCGGCGTCGTGTACGGGCCGGACGTCGATCTGGAGCTGGCACCGCCGGACGCGCCCGGTTTCGTCCGGCGCCCGGACGTGGTCGTGTGCCACCGCGGCTCCCAGGACGTGCTCAGGGCGGCCGAGGTCGTGATCGCGGTCGAGGTGGTGTCGCCGGACTCGCGCTACACGGACCGCCGGGCCAAGCGCCTCGACTACGCGGAGGCCGGCATCCCGTTCTACTGGATCGTCGACCTCGCGCCGCTCTCGCTGACCGCGCTGCGGCTGGGGCCGGACCGCCGGTACGGGGAAGTGCCCGCCGCGGCCGAGGTCCACGAGTCCGCCGAGCCGTTCCCCGTGAGGATCCGGTTGGACCAGCTCATCGACTGAGCACCCTCTCGTACCGGTCGACCCATGCCTTCGGTTCCCGGTTCTCGAACTCCCCGATGCGATCCGGCACCGGTGCCTTCGTCAGCACCGGCAGGTAGCCGTCCTCCGGCAGGAGGGAGTCGCTCGTGACATCGCCGTCCAGCAGCGACAACGTCGCCAGCCCGCAGGCGTAGTCGAGCTCGGGCAACGCGGCCGCCAGCGCGACCCCGGCCGCCATCCCGACCGACGTCTCCAACGCCGACGACACCACGCACGGCAGCCCGCACGCCTCGGCCACCTCGAGGGCCTTCCTGACCCCGCCGAGCGGCGCCACCTTGATCACCGCGATGTCCGCGGCCCCCGACACGGCGACCTTCAGCGGGTCGTCGGCCTTGCGGATCGACTCGTCGGCGGCGATCGGCACGCCGACCCGTCGGCGCACCGCCGCCAGCTCGTCCAACGTGTGACACGGCTGTTCCACGTACTGGAGCCCGCCGGCGGCCTTGTCCATGGCCTTGATCGCGGCGACGGCCGTGTCGACGTCCCACAGCATGTTCGCGTCGACCCGGACCGCTCCCCGCGGCCCCAACGCGTCCCGCACGGCTTCGAGCCGAGCGCAGTCCTCTTCCAGCGTCGACTCGGCGACCTTCACCTTGGCCGTCGAACAGCCGGAACGCGCCACGATCTCGTGCGCCTTCTCGGGACTGACCACGGGCACCGTGCAGTTGACCGGGATGCGGTCGCGGACAGGAGCAGGCCAGCCCTCGTTCGCTGCCTCGAGCGCACACGCGAGCCAACTGGCGGCCTCGTCGTCGCCGTACTCCTCGAACGGGCAGAACTCGCCCCACCCGGCCGGACCCTCGATCAGCAGCCCGGTGCGTTGCGTGATGCCGCGGAACCGGACGCGCATCGGAATGGAGTAGACGTGCACGGCCCGATTCAAGCGCACTTCTGGAACTCCAGCGAATGCCCGCCCCCGCGCAGGTTCACCGTGCCGACGGGCTGGACGGCGAGCAACGTGCACACGATCTGCTGCACGGCAGCGGGGCTGAGCTGCAAGACGTCGCTCGACAGGTTCACGTCGAGGCCGTTCGCGACGCGGTCCACGGTGGCGGGTGCGGCGTCGAACGGGACCTCGGTGGTGAGGCCGCGGGCCTGCTCGGAGTTGGTCGGGCCCTGGGCGAGCAGCGCGACGACGTCGAAGCCGCTCAGGCTGCCCTCCGACCGGCTGACCGCCACGACCCGGCCCTCGGAGACCCAGAAGAGCGACGGCGAGGTGTTCTCGACGGGGCCGCTGGGGGCTTCGAGGCCGGGGATCGGGTCGGTCGGGCGGACACCACACGCGGTGAGGAGGGTGAGGACGAGCGCAGCCAGCCCGAGCTGACGCAGGGGTCCCCTCCAGGGGGTCCCCCTGATTCCATTCTCCCAGGCGGCACCGACAGTTTTCGGCCTCACGACTCACCACCCAGCGGCAGCCGCAGCGTGAACAACGCCCCGCCGCCGGGCCGGTTCGCCGCCACCAGCGTGCCCCCGTGCAACCGCGCGTTCTCCCACGCGATCGCCAGCCCGAGCCCCGACCCCTCCGACCGCCCCCGCGACGAGTCGGCCTTGTAGAACCGCGCGAACACGTGCGGCAGCACCTCGGCGGGCAACCCCGGCCCGGAGTCCGCCACCTCGATCACCAGCGAAGGACCCTCCACCGACAGCGCGAGCGTCACCGGCGGCGACCCGTGCCGCAGCGCGTTGCCCACCAGGTTCGCCACGATCACGTCCAGCCGTCGCGGGTCCAGCCGCGCCCGCACCCCCTCCGGCAGCGACGCGGACACCTCCGCGAAGCCGCGCATCCGCAGGCAGGTCCGCACCACCTCGGCCACGTCGACGTCGTCCAGCGCGAGCGCCGCCGTGCCCGAGTCGAACCGCGTCACCTCGATCAGGTCGTTCACCAGCCGCGTCAGGTTCAGCGTCTCCCGGTTCACCAGCCGCGCGGCCTGCCCGGCCACCCCCGGCAGCGACGCGGTCTCGGCGTCCAGGACATCGGTCACGGCCGTCATCGCGGCCAGCGGAGTCCGCAGTTCGTGCGACACGTCCGCGACGAACCGCCGTGCGTCGGCCTCCATCCGTCGCAGCTCACCCACGTGGTGCTCCAGCGACGTCGCCGTGCTGTTGAACGTCGACGCGACGGAGGCCAGTTCGTCGCGCCCACGCACCGGCACCCGCGCCGAAAGATCTCCCTGCCCGAGCCGCCAGGCCGCGAGCTGCAGCTCCCGCACGGGCCGCAGCACGCCGCGCGCCGCCAGCAAACCCAGTCCCAGAGCCAGGATCAGCACGGCGCCGCCGATCAGCCACGCGTTGCGCGCGAGCTCGTCCACGAACGCGATCTCCGACTTGAACGGCCGCAGCACGTACACCTCGATGCCCGACGGACCGCCCGACGACACCCGCAGCTGCATGCCGACGACGAGCCACACGCCGCCCGCGTACGAGACGCGCTGCCACCCGACGCGGCCGGTCGACACGAGCGCACGCAGCTCCGACGTGATCACCGACGGGTCCATGCCGCCCGCGGAAAGCCCGTTGCCGTAGGCCAAAGCCGACCCCTCACGTCCCGAGACTCGTGCGGCGACCCGTTCCAGCACGGCGGCGTCGACGGCTCGTGCGGGCAGCGGGTAGAGCTGCTCGACGCGGTTCGTGGTCTCGATGACGGCGTTGTCCTGGGCGCGCTGCACGATCGCGTCGCGCGCCCGCACGTACCCGGCACCGGCGACGGCCGCGGCGGTCACGACGGTCAGCAGGGCGAACGCGAGCAGCAGTCGCAGGCGGAGCGTCACAGCGGCCCGAAGCGGTAGCCGAAGCCCCGGACGGTCTGCACGTACACGGGTGCGGCCGCGTCGTCCTCGATCTTCGACCGCAGCCGTTGCACGCACGCGTCGACCAGCCGCGAGTCGCCGAGGTAGCCCTGGTCCCACACGGAACCCAGCAGCTGCTGGCGCGACATCACCCGGCCCGGCGACGACGAGAGCTCCAGCAGCAGCCGCAGTTCCGTCGGTGCCAGCGAGACCGGTTTGCCGAACCGCGTCACGACGAGGCCCTCGCGGTCGATCGTCAGGTCGCCGTGGCGCTCGGCCACGACCTCGGCGACCGAGGCGGTCGAACGGCGCAGCACGGCCCGGATGCGCGCCTCCAGCACGCGGGCCTGCGCCGGCTTGGCCACGTAGTCGTCGGCCCCCGCCTCCAGGCCCGCGACCACGTCGATGTCGTCGTTGCGCGCGGTGAGCATGATGATCGGCAGGTCGCCGCCGGCCCGGATGCGCCGGCACACCTCGAACCCGTCCACGCCGGGCAGCATCAGGTCCAGCACGACGACGTCGGGCGTGACGCTGCTCAGCAGTTCGAGGCCTTCCTCGCCCGTGCGCACCGCGTCCACGGTGTGTCCCTGGTAGGTCAGGGCGAGCGACAGTCCCTCGCGGACCGCCTCGTCGTCCTCGATCAGCAGTACGCGCGGCATGCCCTCCAGCCTTCCCGACGGGTCTCATGGGGACGTTCGTGCGACGTCATCGTTGCGTAACGACCGCCCGTGCGCAGTTGTTGCACAGCCATCACGCCGTGCGGACACAGCTCCGACAACCTCTGCGACATGCGAAAAGTCCTACTGGCGATGAGCTTCGCGGCCACAGCGGTGATCACCACCGCCGCCCCTGCGCTGGCCATCCGCGGAGGTACCGAGGCTCCTCGGCCGTACCCGTTCTCGGGCTCGCTGCAACGGCCCGACTCGCCGCGCGAGGACGGCCACACCTGCGGCGTCACGCTGGTCGCGCCGGACTGGGCCGTCACCGCCGGCCACTGCACCCGCAACAACCCCAGCCTCGCCCAGGTCGGACGGCCGCGGGACTGGACCGTCCGGCTCGGCACCGCGGACGCGGGCAGCGGCGGCGAGGTGATCGCGGTCGAACGCTTCATCACCTACGCGCCCAACCCTGCCCACGAGGGCGACATCGGCCTGCTGAAGCTGAGGAAGCGGGCGAAGACCCGGCCCGTCGCGCTGCCGTCGGCGAGGCCCGCCGAAGGAACTCCGGTGCGGATCCTCGGCTGGGGCATGACCTGCTCCCAGCGCGCGCCCGAGTGCTACCCGAAGAAGCTGCGCGAGGCCGACACCGTCGTCCAGTCCCCGCAGGCCTGCGACGGCATCTACGCCGACCGCGAGCTCTGCATCGGGGCACTGGACGGCAGCGTCGCCGCCACGAACATGGACTCGGGCGGTCCCGCACTCGTCCGCGACGGCGACCGCTGGGTGATCGCCGGTCTGGTGAGCGGCGCCGGCCGCGACGACGCACCGGTCATGTACACCGACGTCCACCACTTCACCGGCTGGATCGCCGACGTCGTCAGCGGCAGGGTGAACCCGCCGGACACCCCGGTGCCGAACCTCGAGGGCGCCGCGTCGCTCGCCGGCGTCTGCTCCGGATCCGTGGTCAGGACCGACGACACCAGGCCCGGCGACCCGGCGTTGCTGCTCACCAACGGTCACTGCGTACCGGAACGTCCCGCGCCGGGCGAGACGCTGGAGGACGTCCCGCTCGACGCGCCGGTGACCATCGGCGACCGCCAGGGCTACGTCCAGGCCAAGGCCAGGACGACCCGCATCGTCTCGGCCACCATGACCGGCGCGGACACCGCGCTCTTGCAGCTCGACCAGACCTACGCGCAGCTCCGCGCCAAGGGCGTGAAGATCTTCAGCCTCTCCGGCCGGTCGGCCAGGCCGGGCGACCGCGTCGACATCATCTCGTCCGGCAACGGCAAGCGCTTCAGCTGCACGATCGAGGCCGTCGTCCCGCACCTGCGCGAAGAGGGCTACACGCAGGACAACGCCTACCGCTACGACCCGGCCTGCACGCCGTCGCACGGCGGTTCGGGCTCACCGATCGTGCTCCGGGACGGCGTCACCGTCGTCGGTGTGCACAGCACCGGCAACGACAGCGGCGAGCAGTGCACGGCCGACAACCCCTGCGAGGTCGCGGCGGACGGCTCGGTGACCGTCCGCCGAGGCGCCCGCTACGGCCAGCAGGTCAAGCACCTCCGGTCAGGCACCTAGCCGCTTGCGCACCCAGCCGGAAGCCTGGTCGACCACGACGACGAGAAGCAGCACCACGAGGATGTGCGTGACCATCTCGTCGAACCGGAACAGCTTGATCGACTGGTTGATCAGGAAGCCGATCCCGCCCGCGCCGACCAGCCCGAGCACGAGCGAGGACCGCACGTTCACGTCCAGCCGGTAGAGCAGAAGTCCCGCCAGGGAAGGCAACACGGTCGGGAGCACCGCGTGCAGCGCGATCTGCGGACCGGACGCACCGGTCACCTTCAACGCCTCGCGCGGCCCGCGGTCGCTCTCGTCCATCGCCTCGGCCCAGAGCTTGCCCATCACACCGGTGTTGTGGAACACCAGCGCCAGCACGCCCGCGAACGGCCCGAGCCCCACCGCCGTCACGAAGATCAGCGCGAACACCACGTCCGGCACCGAACGCAGGAACGACAGCACCGCCCGTGCCGCTTGCTGAGCCCACGCGGCCGAGGTCGTCGCCCTGGAGGCCAGCAGCGCCAGGGCCAGGCCGAACGGGATCGAGAACGTCGTCCCGAGCAGTCCTATGTAGAGCGTGATCACCGCTGCTTCCAACGACTTCCCGAGCACCGAGAGGTCCGGCGGCAACGACTCGGCGAGGAAGTCGGCCATGCCCTCCCAGCCCTCGACGAGCGCGGCGGGGGAGAACTCCGTGGCCTGCCAGGCGAGCACGTGCACGACGACCGCGATCGTGAGGCCGGCCCAGACGGCGGGAGAAGGCCGACGGCGACGAGGAACCGCGAGCTTCGGGGTGCTCACGCCGCCACCACCGCCTTCATCTCCACGACGCGATGCGCATGGGCGCGAGCGAGCTCGGGCTGGTGCAACACGGCCACCACCGTCATCCCCTCGTTCGCCAGGTATCGGAGCAGCTCCATCACCTGCACCGCGGCCTGCGGGTCGAGCGCGGACACCGGTTCGTCGGCGAGGATCACGGTGGCGCGCTGGCACAACGCCCGCGCGATCGCCACACGTTGCTGCTGGCCACCGGAAAGCCGTGCGCACCGATCCAGCGCGCGGTCCGCGAGCCCGACCCTCGCGAGACACCCCATCGCCTCCTCCCGGACCGCCTGGGGGAAGAAGAACGAGCGGTGCAGCGGAAGCCGCCCCAACGCCCCGGAACAGACGTTGTCCAGCGCGTTGCGCCGGCCGACCAGGTGGATCTTCTGGAACACCATCGCGGCGTTCCCGCCGACCTCGATCTCGCCACCGTCCGGCGACTCCAGCCCGACGACGCACCGCAACGCCGTGGACTTGCCCGACCCGTTGGGCCCGAGCAGCGCCACGAACTCACCGGGCTCCACCGACAGGTCGAAGCCGTCCAGCACGGTGCGGCCACCGAACGACTTGCGCAGGCCGCGGATGGCGAGCATCAGACGTCCTCTTCCTTGAGCCCCAGCGTCGCCGCGAGGTCGAAGAGCACCTTGTACGTGTCGTTGCTGACCTGCACGAGCGGTCCGGGAGGCGTGACGTCCAGGAACGCGCCGACCTTCTCCACGTCCTGCGGCCCGAGCTCGAGCAACGCCCTGCGCACCCTGTCCTTGAACGCCGGGTCGAGGTCACCGCGCACGGTGATCGGGTCGTTCGGGATCGGCTCGGACTTCCAGATCTGCCGGAACCTCGACTCGTCGAACGTGCCGGCCGCCTTCGCGGTGGCGAGCTGCTGGCTGTTGATCTCGGCGGCGTCGACCTTCCCGTTGACGAGCGACAACATCGCCTCGGGATGCCCGCCCGCGTAGTCGAGCTTCACGTCCTCGACGCCGTGCTTCTTGAGGCCGTAGCGAGGAAGCGCGTCCCCGGAGGCGCTGCCGACGCTGCTCAGCGCGAGCGACCTGCCGGCCAGGTCCTCGATCTTCTGGGCGGCCGAGTCCTTCCGGACCCAGATGCCGGCGGTGTAGCTGGTGAGCTTCCCGGACCCGTCCGCGAACGACACCATGGGCTCGGCCCCGGCCTTCTGCGAGGCGAAGACGTACCCGAGCGGACCGAACTGGGCGATCTCCAGCTTGTCGTTGCGCATCGCCAGGACCTCGGCCGCGTAGTCGTCGACCACCTGCAGCTCGACCTCGCAGCCGAGCTCGGTGCTCAACGCCTTCGCCAGCACCTCGTAGGCGGGCTTGAGCTTGGCGGGGTCCTCGTACGGCTCGACGCCGAAGCGCACCTTGCCGCCGGGACAACCGTCGGTCTGGTTGGAAGTCGTTGTGCCACAGGCGGTCAACGCGAGTGCCGCGGCAAGCACGACGCTCAGGTTCCTCATCACGCTGGGGGTTCTCATCACATCTCCTGGAGGAGGTCGTCGAGCACGGCCGGGGCGAGGCCGAGCGCGGTGGTCATGCCGATGCCGGAGGTGACCGAGACGGCCCTGGTGAGCGGAACGGGCGTCGCGGTCAGGAAGGGTTCGGGGGCCGACGCGTAGATGCCGCGCCAGCGTTCGAGGACGCGGAGACGGGGAACGCCGAGCAACCTCGCCGTCTCGGTGAGCACCAGGTCGTCCAGGTCCTCGGGCCGGTAGGGGTCGACCGTGCGGCTGTAGTGGTGGGTGTCGCCGATGGTGAGCGAGCCGTCGGGGAGCTGGGTGAACATCAGGTTCAGCCCCGCCTCGACCAGCTCCGGGTGGTCGTTCGTGAGGCGCTCGCGGACCTTCGTGAGGCTCGGGCACCGTGCGAACGCGTCGTAGCGCAGCATCGAGAACCCGGTCAGCACGGCCGGGTCGACCACGCCGTCGTGGGCGACCCGCAGCATGCGCAGCTGGCAGCGCTGGACCTCGTGTTCTTCGGCCAGGTCCGGGAAGAACCTGTCGACGTCGTGGCCCACCGCTACGACGGTCGCCCGGCAGTGGATCTCGCCTCGCGACGTGCGGACCAGGCCGGGTTCGACGGTGAGGACGTTGGTCGACCAGCGGAACTCGACGCCGCGATCGTTCAACAGTCCTGCGATCGCGTGGACGGCTTCGCGTGGGTCGACGCGGATGTCCAGGGGGAGGCGGGCAGCGCCGAGGATCGAAGGATCGTTCAACAATCCCACTTTCGGCTTGTTCAACAATCCCACGTCCGGATCGTTGAACGATCCCTTCGCGGGATCGTTCAACGATCGATTTGAAGGATTGTTGAACAACTCAACGTCGCGGACCTCGGCGAACTCCTCCAGCACAGCGAGCTCGTCCTCCGCCCGGGCAACGACGAGCGTGCCGGACTCGCGCACCCAGAACCCGGCCTCCCTGGCCAGCGCCAACCACTCCCCGCGGGCCGCCGTCGCGTACTCGAAGGCCACCCCGTCCTGGGCGGTGAAACACCCGTGCCCGAAGTTGCGCACGGAGGCCCCGACCGCGTGCGAGTCACGCTCGACCACGACGACGGACAACCCCCGCCGCACCGCGTGCCAAGCGTGCGCGAGTCCGACGATCCCCGCGCCGACGACCACCAGGTCCACACTTGTCATAACAAGAACGATGAGCGGCGACGAGGCCAGAAGCAACCGGCAAGCGAAGGCGTCCTGATGTGTTCACCAGGAGTTCAGACTTGTTATGACATGTATCGTGGGCGGCATGGAGATGCCCCTGCACGAGCGCATCGCGGCCGACCTGCGCCGCCGCATCGCCTCCGGTGAGCTGGCCGTCGGAGATCCCGTGCCCTCCGAGTCGCAGCTGTGCGCCCAGTGGAACGCCTCGCGCGCACCGGTGAGGCAGGCGCTCACGTCGTTGCGGGCCGAGGGCATGATCGGTGGCGGCCGCGGCAAGCCCGCCGTGGTGCGGCGGCACACGTTGTCGCAGCCGTTCGAGACGTTCCTGTCGTTCTCCAGCTGGGCCGCGGGCCTCGGGCACGTGCCGGGGCAGCGGACCCTGGAGATCGCGCGCCGCGGGGCCGACGCCGACATCGCGGACGCCCTGCAGCTCGACGAGGGCACGCCGGTCGTGCAGTTGCTCCGGCAGCGGCTGATCGACGGGCGGCCGACGATGCTGGAGCGCACCACGTTCGTGGAACCCGTGGGGCGCCTGCTCTTCGACTTCGACTGCGACAGCGGGTCGCTCTACGCGCACCTCGCCGAGCAGGGGGTCGACATGACCGTTGCGCGGCACCAGATCGACGCTGTCGCGGCGGACGCCAAGGACAGCGAGCTCCTCGAAGTCGCCCAGGGGTCACCGCTTCTGCGGGAGCGGCGACGGGCGTCCGGAGTGGACGGACGGCCGGTCGAGTACTCCGACGACCGCTACCGGCCCGACATGGTCAGCTTTTCGATCGAGAACTCCCAGCAGGCGCACCCGGCGCTGCTGCGGGACTGGAGGGCATCGTGAACGGCGCGGTGAAGGTCGACCTGGTCGTGCTGGACATCGCCGGTACCACCGTGGAGGAGCACGGGCTGGTCTACCGGGCGTTGGCGGACACCGTGATCGCGGCCGGCGGGTCGGCGCGGGACGTCGGCAGGTGGATGGGCGCGGACAAGTACGAGGCGATCTCCGCGATGCTGGGGAGGTCCGAAGTGGACGAGGAGTTCGCGGACTTCCACACCCGGCTCGCGAAGTACTACGCCGAGACACCGCCGACGCCGATCCCGGGCGTGCCGGAAGCGTTGGCGCGGTTGCGGGGCAACGGCGTCAAGGTCGCGCTGACCACCGGCTTCGACCGGCCGGTCGTGGACGGGCTGCTCGACGTTCTCGGCTGGCGCGAAGGCGTGCTGGACGCGGTGGTGTGCGTGGACGACGTGCGGGCGGGGCGTCCGGCGCCGTACATGATCCACCGGGCGATGGAGCGGACGGGAGCGCGGGACGTCCGGCGCGTGCTGACCGCCGGTGACACCACCCGGGACCTGGAGGCCGGCACGAACGCGGGCGCGGGATTCGTGGTCGGGGTGTTGACCGGCAGCCAGACGGCGGACGAGCTCCGCGCCGCGAAGCACACGCACCTGCTCGGCAGCGTCGCCGAGATCCCGGCCCTGGTCGGCGAACGCCCCGACTACGCCCTCCGCGACTCTCGGCCGTAGCTCTCACCGAACAGACTTGCGGGACAGGGCTAGGCGCTGTCCCGCAAGTCTCATGGGGCGACAGTAGCGGCCGAGGGACCCGGAGGCGGCACCGCCTCCGGGTCTCTCGCCCGCGCCTGTCACCGAACGAACTTGCAGGACAGCGCCTAGTCGAGAGCCGCGGTGTGGCGGAGCTGCTCCGGAGTCGGATCCGCCACCAGCACCCGCACCGCGTCCGCGAACTGGTCGAACCGCCGATCGAACTCGGCCAGCTCGCGCGAGGGCTCGGCGACCAGGGCCGCCCGCCCGGCCCGGGGCACCGCGGTGGCCAGCGCGTCACGCAGCGGCTGGGCCCGGCGCAACGCCACGAGCAACGTCCACAGCCGCTGCTCGACCAGCGCCACCTGCACCGGGTCGCCGGACACGCGCAGGAAGTCCGAACGCACCGCCGTCGCGCGACGGCGCTGCACCGGGCAGGTGAAGTCGTCGGCCCGCACGACCTGCGTCTCGGGAGCAGATCGGGCGAGCGACTCCTCCGACCGGAACCGCCGTACCGGCACGGCCCCGGCCGGGTCCCACATCCACCAGGACGTCATCCGACCAGGTCGTCCGCGTCGACGATCTTGTAGGCGTAGCCCTGCTCGGCGAGGAAGCGCTGGCGGTGCGCGGCGTAGTCGGTGTCGAGGGTGTCGCGGGCGACGACGGAGTAGAAGTGCGCCTGCCGGCCGTCGCCCTTGGGGCGCAGGATCCGGCCGAGGCGCTGGGCCTCCTCCTGCCGCGAGCCGAAGGTGCCGGACACCTGGATGGCGACGGACGCCTCGGGGAGGTCGATGGAGAAGTTCGCGACCTTCGAGACCACCAACGTGCGGATCTCGCCGCGGCGGAACCGGTCGAAGAGCTCCTCGCGCTCCTTGTTCTTCGTCGATCCCTTGATCACCGGCGCCCCCAGTTCCTCACCGAGCTCGTCGAGCTGGTCCAGATAAGCACCGATCACGAGGGCCGGCTCGTCGGGATGGCGTTCCAGGACGCGGCGGACCACCGGGATCTTGGTCCGGGCCGTGGAGCAGAGCTTGTAGCGCTCCTCGGGTTCGGCGGTGGCGTACTGCAGGCGCTCGTTGTCCGTCAGCGTCACCCGGACCTCGGTGCACTCGGCGGGCGCGATCCAGCCCTGCGCCTCGATGTCGCGCCACGGCACGTCGTAGCGCTTCGGGCCGATCAACGAGAAGACGTCGCCCTCCTGGCCGTCCTCGCGGACCAGCGTCGCCGTGAGGCCCAGGCGCCGGCGCGACTGCAGGTCGGCCGTCATCCGGAACACCGGCGCGGGCAGCAGGTGGACCTCGTCGTAGACGATCAGGCCCCAGTCGCGCGAGTCGAACAGCTCCAGGTGCTTGTACTCGCCCTTCGACTTGCGGGTGATCACCTGGTAGGTCGCGATCGTGACCGGGCGGATCTCCTTGCGCTCACCGGAGTACTCGCCGATCTCGTCCTCGGTCAGCGAGGTGCGCGCGATCAGCTCCCGCTTCCACTGCCGGCCCGCCACGGTGTTCGTGACCAGGATCAGCGTGGTCGCCTGGGCCTCGGCCATGGCGGCCGCGCCGACCAGCGTCTTGCCCGCGCCGCACGGCAGCACGACGACGCCGGAGCCGCCCGCCCAGAACGTCTGGGCGGCCAGGCGCTGGTAGTCGCGCAGCTTCCAGCCGTCCTCCTCCAGCGCGATCGCGTGCGCCTCGCCGTCGACGTACCCGGCCTCGTCCTCGGCCGGCCAGCCGACCTTGAGCAGCAGCTGCTTGAGCCGCCCGCGCTCGCTCGGGTGCACGATGACGGTGTCGTCGTCGATGCGGGCCCCGAACATCGGCGCGATCTTCTTGTTGCGGAGCACCTCCTCGAGCACCGCCCGGTCGTTGGTGTGCAGCACCAGCCCGTGCGCCGGGTTGTTGGCGAGCACCAGCCGGCCGAACCGGCTCATCGTGTCGACCACGTCCACCAGCAGCGGCTGCGGCACCGGGTAGCGGCTGAACCGCACCAGCGCGTCGACCACCTGCTCGGCGTCGTGCCCGGCCGCCCGCGCGTTCCACAACGCGAGCGGCGTCACGCGGTAGGTGTGCACGTGCTCCGGAGCCCGCTCCAGCTCGGCGAACGGCGCGATGGACGTGCGCGCGTCGTCGGCGAGCGGGTGGTCGACCTCGAGCAGCAGCGTCTTGTCCGACTGGACGATCAAAGGGCCATCGGTCACGCCCACAAGTCTCCCTGACGACGCCAAATGCGTTCGACCTGCGTCAACTGGTGACGACAACTGTGAGGCGACACACGCAGCCAACACGCGGTGTCGTACGTTCTCGCCCATGAGCACCGAGTCGACTGATCCCGTCGAGCCGCCGGCCACGGTGGTACCGGCTCCCGAAGGGGCCGAGACCGACGAGTCGCCCAAGAACAACAACTGGCTGAAGTTCGTCATCGTCGGCGTGCTGGCGGTCGTCCTGGTCGGCGGGGGCGTGTGGGCGCTCACGTCGCTCGGCGGCACCAAGGTCGGCGACTGCGTCAGCGCCTCGCCGAAGGACGTGGACAAGCCGGACGGCGACTGGAACCTGTCCTCGAAGAGCTGCAGCGACGCGGATGCCAGCCATCGGGTCGCGAAGGTGCTGCAGAACGCCGACGAGGACCAGTGCTCCACCGAGGGCATCTACGACCAGATCAAGTCCGGCAGCGAGTCGATGTGCCTCATGCCGAACCTCGTCGAGGGCAACTGCTACACGTCGAACGACAACGGCGCCTTCCAGAAGGAGGCGTGCACGACCGAGTCCCCGGTGAAGATCGTGAAGAAGGTCGACGGTCTGCCGGAGGAGGGCACGGTGTGCCCCGAGGGCTCCAGCGAGCTGCGGTTCGCCGAGCCGGCCTCGGTCTACTGCATGGGTGTCCACGAAGGATCCTGATCGGGTGAACTCGGTTGAGTTGAACCCCTTCTGAAGCCGATACCCAGGCCATGAAGAAGGTCGGCCTGGGTATCGCCGTTGTCCTCGCGCTCGTGCTGCTGGGCGGGTTCGTCGTGAACCAGCTCGGCGACGTGGCCGCGACGGCGCGGGCGGGCGACTGCGCGAAGATCTCCGGCGCGCTCGACAACCCGCGCTACGAGGCCCTCGACTGCGGGTCCGAGCAGGCCAACGTCAAGATCGCGAAGGTCCTCGACTGGAACGAGAAGACCTGCCCGTCCGGCGGCATGGACTACTCGACGTACACGGGTGACGCCACGCTGTGCCTCATGCCGAACTTCGTCGAGGGCGCCTGCTACGGCCAGGACACCGACAGCGGCATCGCGAAGGTCGACTGCTCCACGAAGGACTCGGTCAAGGTCGCCAAGGTGGTCAGCGGCAAGGCCGACCGCGCAGCGTGCGGGGACTCGCGCGCCGCGGTCTTCCCGGAGCCCGCGGTCACCTTCTGCCTGGAGCGCGGCGACCAGAAGCAGTGACCGGCCGCCGCGCAGGCCTCAGAAGTTGCGGTACGACCCGGTCATCGGGCCTTCGCCCGAGTTGAAGGTCTTGATCCAGCCCTGGAAGTCCGTGCCGTGCTTGGCGCAGCTCGACGGGGTGTCGAGCACGATGCCGTCGCGCTCCGCCCGCACGGTCCTGTTCCCGCCGTAGCTGGCCAGCAGGTACACCGTGTCGCCGTAGCGCAGGCTCCTGCCCTGCGCGTGCAGGCAGCCGTTGCCGTTGTTGCGGAACAGCAGGACCTGCCGTCCCGACCTGGTCGCGTAGCCGACCTGCGTGTACGAGTCCGCGTGTGCGGCCGGCGTGCTCACGACGGTCAGGCCCGTCACGGCCACCGCGCTCAGCAGAGCTGCCCTGAACCTCATGTGAATCCCCGAATTCAAGATCGTTTCCAGTTCTGGAACGGATCGTAGGGAGGTTCACCGCTCCTCGCCGGGTCAACAGGAGTGATCTTCCGGGAAAGCGCTCCACTCGCGACCGTCCACGTGGAACGCTGCGCTGCGTGATCATCGACGAGCCGTCCGTGCCCGGCAGGAGCCTGGGCAGGCGTGCGCTGACCTACACCCTCACGCTGCTCGTCGCGGCCGTCGTGATCTACGGGGTCTCCGAGTTCCTCGCGCCGATCACGGCGCCGAAGGCGGGGGACTGCGCGAACGTCACCGGCTACTCGGACGAACCGGACTTCGACGCCGTGAGCTGCGGCTCGTCGAGCGCGAACTACCTGGTCACCGGCAGCGTCGCGAAGTCGAAGGACTGCGCGAGCTCCTACGCGGACATGGTCACCACACGGGCGCAGGACCCGGAGGTCAGGGTCTGCCTCGTTCCCCTGTGGACGGAGGGCGCCTGCTACCCGTCGGGGTTCGGGCGCATGGAGCTCACGCCCGTCGAGTGCGGAGTGGACTCGTTCAAGGTGACCAAGATCAGCCACGACGTGCCGCCGCCGGCGTGCGCGACGGACGAGCAGAGGTACAGCTATCCCGAGGTGAAGCTGACCTACTGCACCGCGATCCCGTGACTGTGATCCAAGCGGCCGTAACGTTTCCGTAAAGCCCGAGCGCTTTGCTGCGCCGCGTGGCACTCTCTGCTCCGGCTGTGTCGGGGGGCATGGGCCATCTGGGGTATTGGGAAATGAGAGAACCGCATGAGCACGACTGAATCCGCTTCGCCCGCGTCAGCGCCGGAGCCCACGCAGGAGCCCGCGCCGAAGAAGAAGTCCAGCATCGGCAAGCGGATCCTCACGTACATCGTCGGCCTGATCGTCGTTGGCGGCGCGTTCTACGCCTTCAACTACTTCAGCAGCGACGTCGCGCAGGCCAAGGTCGGCGACTGCGCCGCGGTCAGCGGCACGTCGACCGCGCCGGAGTACAAGGCGGTCGACTGCGGTGCGGCCGACGCGAACTACACCATCGGCAAGACCGGTGGCACCAGTGAGGTCTGCGGCACCGGCTACGACGAGTACACGCAGACGCAGCGCCGTGGCCCGAAGACGAAGCTGTGCCTCGCACCGCTTCTCGCCGAGGGCAAGTGCTACGCCGAGAACACCGGCGGTGTCGGCGCGAAGGTCGTGGAGTGCACCGAGTCGGCCGCCTTCAAGGTGACGAAGGTCGTCAAGGACTCCGCCGCACCGCAGTGCCCCGAGGGTGAGGAAGCACAGTCCTTCCCCGAGGCGAAGCTGCACTACTGCGTCGGCGCGCCCGCGTAACAGGCTCGAACCAAGTGAAACCGGAGTCGTGTCCCACGGCTCCGGTTTCGCTGTCTTTCGCGTGACTCATCCGAGAGGAATCCAGTGACCGACCCCAACTACCCCCAGCAGCCAGGGCCCTACGGGCCGCCTCCCGGTGGACAGCCGCAGCAGCCCTACGGTCAGCAGCCCGGCCCCTACGGTCAGCCGCCCCAGCAGGGTTACCCTGGCCAGCCCGCGGACCCTTACGCCCAGCCCGGCCAGCAGCCCTACGGCCAGCCCGGTCAGCCGTACGGCCAGCCCGGCGACCCGTACGCCCAGCAGCCGCCGAACCCGTACGGCCAGGTGTCCGGCCAGCCGATGGGCCAGCCGATGCCCTACGGCCCTCCGCCCAAGAAGAGCGGCGCGGGCAAGATCATCGGTTCGATCGTCACCATCGTCGTGCTCGTCGGCGTCGGCATCCTGGTCAAGGTCCTGATCGGTGGCGGCTTGAGCGCCATCACCGAGCCGTCGGCCAAGCCGGGCGACTGCGCGAGCGTCACGGGCACCACGTTCAGCCCGAAGTACAAGAAGGTCGACTGCACCTCGACCGAGGCGAACTACTTCATCGCCAAGGCCATGAAGTCGACGACCGAGGCGTGCCCGAGCGAGGACTACGCCGAGTACACCGAGTCCGGCCGGCGGTCCTCGTCGCTGAAGCTCTGCCTGGTCGAGAAGCTCGAAGAGGGCAAGTGCTACCAGGAAGAACTCGTCAAGATGAACATGGAGGGCATGAAGATCATCGATTGCTCCAAGGGGGGCAACGAGTTCGCCGTCCAGAAGATCCTGAAGGTCGAAAAGGTCGTCAAGGCGGCCACCGCGGAGTGCGGTGAGGCGACCGCCATTTCCTATGCGGAACCGGCTCCGGGCATCACTTACTGCATCTCGGCCGTCGGCGGACAGTGACGAACCACTGACGAACGAGAAAGGCGGGCCGGCATTCCGGCCCGCCCTTTCTCATGCGATCCAGCAACTAATTCGTCGTGCCAGGCGGCAGCAGCTGCTGCACGTCCAGACGCCCGGACAGCACGTCCTCGGTGTCCATCATGTCGGCCACGCGCTGGAGCCTGATCGGGTTCAGCGACAGCGGGAACGTGCCCACCGACACGAGGGCCGCGGTAGGTGCGTCCACGTCCGCGTAGCTGGTCAGAGAGTCCTGCACGGCGAGCTTGTTGGCCTGCGCGCGCTGCTGCGCCTGGCGCAGCACGTCCCGGAACACCTTCATCGTCTTCGGGTTCGCCTCGGCGAACTTCTTCGACGACGCGTAGCCGGACATCGGGAAGTCCAGTGTCGGGCCGCGGGCGGTGTCGGTCACGATCTTCGCACCGATCTTGCGCTGCGCCTTCGTGATGAACGGCTCGATCATGAACGCCGCGTCGACCGTGCCTGAGATCAGCGCGTTCTCCATGTCGGCGAACGCCATGGAGGTGAACTTGATCTTCTGCTTCTCGACCGCGGCGGTGTCCAGCACGGCACGCGTGGTCAGCGCGCCGATGTCGGTCTCGCTGTTCACGGCGATGCGCGGGGCGGTCTTCTTGCCGGGGTCGTCGTAGTCCGAGTCGGCCTTCGCCACCAGCGCCATCGAGTTGGGGCCGGCCTGGTAGGCCTCGCCCTGCAGCTGCAGCTCGGTGCCCTCGGCGACCGCGCGGAAGAGGCTGACGTGCGTCGCCCACGTGAGGTCGAGCGTGGTGTCCAGCTGCTTGATCGCCTCTGCCTCGTTGGGCTGGGTGACCAGGTTGACCTGCAGTCCGGCCTTCTCGAACAGCTTCTCGGTCAGCGCGATCCGCAGCGGGGCGACGTCGACGACCGGCAGCACGCCGATGCGGATGACGTTGCGTTCCACGTCCGCGTTGCCGCCGTTCGACGAACCGCCGAACAGGCCGCAGCTCGCGGTCAGGACGCAGGTTGTGAGCACTGCGAAAAGCCGCAGAGCTGTGGCTCGGGTAGCCATGGCACCTCTCGCCGGTAGGGCTTGGGTAGCTTCGAATTGATCAGTGAGTGTCGCCACAGACCAGGGTGCCCGCAGTCCGAACTGCGAGTTCGGACGGACATGGGGTGTGCCGACAACCGGGGATGTTAACCACCTGAACGTATGAAACGACACCCCATCTCGATACGGTGAGTGCTTCTGGAGACTTCCCCAACACAGGGGGTGCCCATTACCCTTCCGGCTCGGGTGGCACAGGTCGTAGTAGACCGACGTGTCTTCAGACGGGGTAGGGCGCCTCACCGGGCGAACAACCTCTGTGCTGCAATTCGGCCCGTTTGACGAGTCCATGCTCGGTCCTGGGGAGAGACCGGGACACTGCTGCTGGAAGAGGAAGCCCAGAGTGGCCCGACGTGAGAGAGGTCCCAGCCAGTTTGGCGTGGGTGACACCACACGCTCCGAAAGGCCCGAATCGGGTGACGGACTGGCTGCGCTGGGTAACGGACCGATGAACGCGACACCGGACCCGGTGAAGCACGAGGTCGGTGCCGGACCTGGTTCAGGATCTACCCGATCCGCGGGGTGGCGCCTGCGCAACTGGCGGCTGCGCACCAAGCTGCTCGCCGTTCTGCTCATCCCGACTGTCTGTGCGCTCGCCCTGGGTGGTCTGCGCGTGCGCACCGACCTCCAGGACGCGACGGAGTTCAACAACCTCGCGAACCAGATCCGCCTCGAGACCGCGGTCGCGGACCTGGTGCAGCAGCTGCAGCGCGAACGCGACCTTTCGGTCAGCTTCGTCGCGTCGAACAAGAAGCTCGACCGGGTCGTCCTCGAGCGCCAGCTGCGCCGCGTGAACGACACCAGCGAGGCCTTCAGCAACAAGATCGCCGAGCTCAGCTCCGACCTGAACCCCTCTGCCGTGGAGCGGTTCCAGGTCGCGTTCAACCAGCTCAACCGCCTGAACAGCCTCCGCAACTCGGTGCGCGACACGCAGTACCCCGCCGAGGCCGTCCAGCGCACCTACTCGGAGTCGATCGAGACGCTCATCAACCTCGGTGAGCAGACGATCTCCGAGATCAACGACCCGGAACTGGTGCGACTGCACCTGACCACGAACGCCATCGCGCGCATCAAGGAGCAGGAGTCGCTCAAGCGGGCGATCCTCCTGGACGTCTTCCAGCGCAAGGCGTTCACGCCGTCCCAGCTGCGGTCCCTGCAGGCCGCGGACGCCGAGCTCGAGGCCGCGCGGAACGACTTCCGCAAGGCCGCGACGCCCGAGCAGGCGAAGATCTACGACGACACCGTCACCGGCCTCATCGTCGACAACGCGAACGACATGCAGGAATCGGCGATCAACCAGCAGTCGGGTGCGAAGGACTTCACGCAGGTCACGCCCGAGAAGTGGGACATCGCCGCCACGCTGACGGTCAACCTGACGCGCGACGTCGAGAACCTGCTGGTCGAGCAGCTGCAGACCAAGACCGACGACCTGGCCGGCGACACGCGCGCCAGGGCCTACGTCGAGTCCGGCATCGTCCTCGCGATCCTCGCGCTCGCGCTGCTCATGGCGCTGTTCGTCGCCCGCTCGATCCTCAACCCGCTGCGCACGCTGCGCCGCACCGCCCTCGACGTCGCTGACCACGGTCTTCCGGACGCGGTCGAGCGGATCCTCGCGGACGCCAACCCGGAGGACGCGGCCAAGACCGCCGTCGAGCCGGTGCCGGTGCACACGCGGGAAGAGATCGGTCAGGTGGCGCGCGCGTTCGACGCGGTGCACGGTGAAGCGGTGCGACTGGCCGCCCAGCAGGCCCTCCTGCGTGACAACGTCAACGCGATGTTCGTCAACCTGTCCCGTCGCTCTCAGGCCCTGGTCGAGCGCCAGCTGAACCTGATCGACCGGCTGGAGCAGGACGAGCAGGACCCGGACCAGCTGGCCTCGCTGTTCGAGCTGGACCACCTCGCGACCCGCATGCGCCGCAACTCGGAGAACCTCCTGGTCCTCTCGGGCACGGACCTCTCGCGGCGCCTGACCCGGCCCGTCCCGGCCGCCGAGGTCCTCGGCGCCGCGGTCTCCGAGGTCGAGCAGTACGCCCGCGTGCAGGTCGGCCAGACCCCGGACCTCACGGTTCAGGGCCGCGCGGTCAACGACCTCGTGCACCTCATCGCCGAGCTGCTGGACAACGCCACGGCGTTCTCCGACCCGGTCACCAAGGTCACCGTTCGCACGGCGAAGACCCGCAAGGGCGAGCTGGCGATCGAGATCCAGGACCGCGGCGTGGGCATGGGCGAGCAGGAGATCATCGACGCCAACGAGCGTCTGGCCGACCCGCCGGACGTCGACGTCGCCGTCTCCCGCCGGATGGGCCTGTACGTGGTCGCGCGGCTCGCCAAGCGCCACGACATCAAGGTCCGCCTGCGCGGCAACGAGGACATCGAGGGCGGCACGACGGCACTGGTGATCGTGCCGGAGACGCTCACCGCGATCCCCGGCCAGGCACCGGTCCCGACCCCGCCGTCCGGTTCCGGTGGGCTCGCCTCCGCGTTCGGCATGTCGCCGAACGCCTCGTCCCCGTCGATGTCGCCCGTGCCGATGCCGCTGGCACCGGCCGAGCACACGACGGAGATCGGCACCACCGCGACGAGGGCAAGCGGCATCGCCGGCGCCTTCGGCGGTGCCACCGGCGTCCAGCCGAGGATCGACGAGTCGAGCCCGAGCATCCCGGTCAGCTTCGTGCCGAGCGGGATCACCGACACCGGTGCGGGCGCGACGGCGATCCCGGTCTACAACGACCCGCCGATCGAGGACGTGACGCCCTCCGAGCGGTGGCGTCGTGACCAGCTCGCGGCGGTCGAGCCGGAGAGCTCGTTCGAGTCGACCCTCTTCACGGCCTACGAGGACCGCAACGAAGAGGCCGGCGAGATCTCGTTCGAGCCCGGCTACGAGACCACCCAGTTCGTGCCGATCCCCCCGATCGAGGACGAGCCCGCCTCGTCCAACGGCGTCTCGCGCGCCTCGGTCGACGAGGGCCGGCTCGACATCGGGATGGGGCACCGCAACGGAACCTCGGAAGCCTCGCGCAAGAAGATCGAGCACGACCTGGACGCACCGACGGAACGCCTCCCGATCTACGAGGCCGTCCTGTCGCAGTGGTTCCAGGCCGTGGGCAGCGAGACGTCCGCTTCGGCCGCTCAGCCGGTCCCTGCGGGCTCCGAGGACGATGCACCGGCCGCCACCAACGGGCACGTCGAGTCGAGGCTCGGCGGGACCGGCAAGGGCCAGGTCGAGTACATCGACGAGCCGCCGACCGTCCCGCCGCTCTCGGACGGGCCGGAACCGGAGCTCCCGACCCGATCCCGCAAGCCTGTACCGGCGGTGGCACCCACCACCACGTCGGCCGCTGGTCTTCCGGTGCGCACGCCGCGCTCGAAGGTCCAGCCGGCGGCCGAGGAAGTATCCGCACCCGCCGAGCAGGAGCGAGTTGTGGAACCCGAGCCCGTTGTGGAGGAGACTCCAGCGGCGGCACCCACTTCCGAGTCGGCTTGGCAATCGCCTGCCGATGAGGGATGGCATGCGGCTCAGGCGTTGTTGAACAAGACGCCGGAGACGAAGACCACGGCAGGATTGCCGAAACGGACACCGAAGGCTCAGCTCGTGCCAGGATCTGCAGCACCCAAGCCGCAGAGCCTGACATCGACAGCGCAGCGCCCGCCGCTGCCGCCCCGCACCGCCGACGCGGTGCGCGGACGGATGTCGAGCCTGCAGAGTGGTGTCAAGCGAGGCCGGCACGCATTGATCGAGGCATACGCTGGTGACCAGTCGAGCCGGCAGAACGAGGAGCAGGAGTGACGACCGCAGCGCAGCCAGGCAGCTTTGGTTGGCTTATCACCGACTTCGTGCGGAGGGTGCCCGGTGTGGCACATTCCGTTGTGGTGTCCGCGGACGGGCTGTTGCTCGCCGGTTCCCAGGGCTTGCCCCGGGACCGCGCAGAACAGCTTTCCGCGGTCGCGTCCGGACTGGTCAGCCTCACCCAGGGTGCTGCCCGCTGCTTCGAAGCAGGCGGGGTCAACCAGACGGTCGTCGAGATGGAGCGGGGTTACCTGTTCCTCATGTCGATCAGCGACGGCTCTTGCCTTGCCGTCCTGGCGGCACCCAACTGCGACATCGGCCTCGTGGCCTACGAGATGACGCTTTTGGTCGAGAGAGTCGGTCAACAACTCACCCCTGAGCTGCGCGCGCAGCTTCAGGGCGTGGTCCGTCGCTAGACCTCATCTGAAGTTCAGGGGTGAGAACCAATGGCTGGTAGATCTGGCGCTAGAGGCCGGGGCTTCGGTAGGAACTTCAACTACCAGGAGTGGGCTTCTGGCGGGTTTCAGTTCGACGAGCCTGACGCGATACCCCAAGAATCAGAGGAAGCTGAGGACGCACCCCTCGATGAGCGGGTTACAGGGCAAGGGCTAGGCGATATGTCTCAGCGTGAGGTGGACGACTCGTCGTCGTACCCGTACGACGACGTGCCGAACCGGTTCGACATAGACGGGTACGGCTCGGGGCTGTTCGGTGGCCCCGGCGCGGACCTGTTCGGCCAGCACGAGATGCCGGACGCGGTGCCGGAACAACTGCCGTACACAACTGGCTCGCATCCGGTGTACAGCACCGGAGGCCAACCGGCGTACAGCACCGGTGCGCAGCCTCAAGTGCGTCCGGAGGAGAATGCTTCCGCGGACTCGGGTTCACTGGTGCGGCCTTACACACGCACCGGTGGACGCACACGACCCGACTACGACCTGGCTATCGAGGCGCTGATTTCGACCAGCGAAAAGGGCCTCGAACGGGATGCCGCAGTACTTCCCGAGCACAGGTCGATCTGCGGGCTGTGTGTGGACACGCGGTCGGTGGCCGAGGTCGCGGCACTCCTACGCTTGCCACTAGGCGTCGTGCGGGTGTTGATCGGCGACATGGCAAGCATGGGTTTGGTTTTGATTCACCAGGGCGGTCTGGTCGTGGGGGACCGGCCTTCCATGGAATTCCTGGAGAGGGTGCTCAGTGGGCTTCGCAGGCTCTAGTCCCCAGGGCGCCGAGGGCGCACGGAAGCCGACGACGTCCGCCAAGATCGTGGTGGCGGGTGGCTTCGGTGTGGGCAAGACGACGTTCGTCGGCTCGGTGTCCGAGATCGTCCCGTTGACCACCGAGGCGGTGATGACCGAGGCCAGCGCGGGGGTGGACGACCTCTCCGCCACGCCCAACAAGGTCACCACGACCGTCGCGATGGACTTCGGCCGTGTGTCGCTCGACAGCGACCTGATCCTGTACCTCTTCGGTACACCGGGTCAGCACCGGTTCTGGTTCATGTGGGACGACCTGGTCCGTGGTGCCATCGGCGCCATCGTCCTGGTCGACACCCGCCGCCTGGCCGACGCGTTCGCCTCGATCGACTTCTTCGACGACCGGCAGCTGCCGTACGTCGTCGGCGTCAACTGCTTCGACGGCCTCCTCCACCACAGGCTGGAGGACGTGCGCGAAGCGCTGACGATCGACGAGTCGGTGCCGATCGTGACGTGCGACGCGCGCAACCGGCAGTCGACGAAGCAGACGCTCATCACGCTGGTGGAGCACGCGATGCGCCAGTGGATGTCCGTCCGCGCGGGCTGAACTCCTTCCGCCGGAGTACGACCGCGACACGACTGAACGAGGCGAGCGCCACCTTCGGGTGCGGCGCTCGCCTCGTTGTCGCGGTCTGACTCAGTTCGGTGCTCTGCCCAAGCGGTCGTCCCTTCGTCGTCTCCTCACCGCCGTCGTCGTCAGCCGATGTTCAGGCCGACACCGATGACCGCGCCGATGGAGATGCCGTCGAGCAGGCCGTGGTGGTGATCCCAGTCGTGGTCCCAGTCGTCGTCATCCCAGTGGTCCCAGTCGTGGTCCCAGTGGTGACCGGTGTCCACGACGAGGCCGACGCCCAGACCGATGCCGATGCCCTTGTCGGCGTCGGCCTGCGGCTGAACCGTCGGAGAGGCGACCGCCGCGACCGTCGTGGTGTCGGCGACGGGTGCGGTCACCTCGGCCGGCACCGGTTCGACGGTCGGCGCGACCGGCGCGGCGGCGGGCTGTGCGGCAGCGGGTGCGCGGTCGTCGTCCGTCGCGCTCACGTCGGCAGCGACTTCTGTGTCAGCTACCGCCGCGGCGTCCAGGACTCCTTCCACTTCCACTTCCGCGTCGGCGACCGCGTCGAGCTCGATCTCGAGCTCGGACTCGAAGGCGTCGACGTCCACATCGGCGCCGACGCCCGCGCCGACCTGAGCCGCGAGCCCCAAAGCGACCTGGACGCCACCGTTGGACATGACGCTGATGCCGGGGCCGGTGTCGATCGCGAGGTGGGCGCCGGCCGCGACGTCGAGCATGTCGACGTTGCCGCTCACCCCCACCGTCGCGTTGACGTTGTTGTCCTGCAACAGGACGAGGATCGGGTCGGCGTTGGCGGTGCCCGTCGAGAACGGCACGGCGAACGCCAGGGTCGTGATGGTGGCGGCGGCTCTCAAAGCCCACCGGGAGCTGGCCATCTGCGCAGGACCTCCTTGGTAGGTGGACGTGTCTCGGGTACGTCCACGCCAACCGACGCTAGGTCGCGCAACAGCCACGCAAGGGTGATCCGGATTTCCTACCGGGGGATGACCGACCGTCAGGCCTCGTCCACCAATGCGGCGGACGTGATGCGATGCAGAGGGAACCTCAGCACCTCTCCGTAGCTGTGGTCGTAGCCCTCGAGCACGCCACCCCCGACGACGTGCGGCTCGATCACGCGCTGTGCCGCCGTGCCGTGGGAGTCGACGAACCCGACGAGGACCTTGCGACGCGCCCGTGCGGCCTGCTGGAGCAACGACAGCGTCGCGGACGGGCCCGCGCCGAGGTTGCTGGGAACGGCCACGCGTTCACCCCGTGGTGTCGCCGCGGCGCGATCACCGGCCCGGACCAGCCGGACGAGTTCACCCAGCCGCTCGTCGGCGGGCACGGCGGGTGACGTCGGTGTGCGGGCACCGCGCTGCCTCGGCGTGGTCCGGCGACCGCCCGGTCGCAGGTCGAGGACCTGGCCGTCCGGGCCCTCCGCGGCCGGGGCGAACCCGGCCGAGCGCAGTCCGTCCAGCACGTCCGCCAGCGGCAACGGGCTGACGAGCACGGTCGGGGCGATCCGGCGCAGCTCCAGGCGGCCCGCCTCCGGGTGCGCGAGGACCTCGCTGATCAGCACCGAGTCGTCGCAGCGCAGGAACGAGCCCGCCGCCCCGCCGCGCAGCCTGCCGTGGCGGCGCGCCGCGTCGTCGATGAGGTAGCTCAGCGACTGCGGGACGGGCGTGCGCGACCGGAGCTTGAAGAGCTCCTGCAGCTCGTCGGCGGTGCGCCCGGCGTCGAGGGCGCGGCGGACGGTGGCCTCGCTGACCCGGTAGACCGTGGCGCTGCCGGCGGACTCGACGTTCGCGACCAGTGCCATCTCGTCCGCGAGCTCCGGTTCGAGGCGGCCGGGGGCGACGACGGTGAGGTCGGCCTGCACCAGCACGTGGTCGAGCGGCGCGGGCAGGGCGTCGCCGAGGGCCTTCGCGGCGTGGCCGGGACCATCTTCGAGCAGCACGCGGCCCGCGCTGGTGATCGCGCCGAGGGCGAGCACGCCGACGGCAGTGCCCTCCTCGACCGTCCAGCGCACCAGCTCGTCGCGCTGACGTCCACCGCGGCGCGGTGCGCGCCAGCCGAGCAGGGAGGCCAGGTCGGCGGGGTTCGTGATCGCGGTGCCCTTGGGGAACGCGGTCAGGGTCTCGAGGACCCACCGGCGGTCGCGCGGGGCCTGGGCGCGGCGGATCTCGTCCGCGAGCGGGTTGAAGAGCTTGTCCTTCTCGTCGCGGCGGCCGATCAGCGCGGGCAGCCGCGGCAGCTCCAGCCACGCGTGCGCGAGCGTGGCCCAGCGGACCTCGGTGGTGGCGGCGAGCCACACGTCGGCCTTGGTCGTCGGGACCCACTCGGGTTCGGCGGCCTCGGTGTTCGCGGCCAGGTCGGCGCCGACCACCAGCTCGATCAACAGGGCCGCGCGGCGTTCGTCGACGTCGAGGTCCTTGACCACCTTGCGCAGCTCGCGGACACCCAGACCGCCCGTCCGCAGCACCGGCGCGGGCTCGGCCGACCAGCTCGCGAGGAGGTTCTCGACGTGCCGGACCAGCTCCAGCGCCTCGCCGCCGCCGGTGGCGTCGACGCTGCTCTGCTGCAGCGCGGTGGTCTTCGGCTTCGGCTCGGTGACCTGGATCGGGCCGAGCGGGCGGTCGCCCCGCAGCGCGATGCCGATCTCACGCGGCAGCTCGACGGTGCCGGGGTCGCGCCGCAGCAGCAGACCGCGGGCGAGCAGCCGTTGCACGGGCGTCTCGGCCTTCTCGAGCGGCACGACGCGGGAAGCGTCCTTGGTGTCGCCGATGGGCGGTCCGGCGGCGAGCTTCTGCAGGACCCGCTGCTCGCCCTCGGTGATGCCGTCCAGGTCGTACGTCTGCCCGGTGGCGCGGCCGAGCCCGCCGGGGTACGCGCCGAACGCCTCCCTGGTGACGGGCGGGACCGACAGCGCGTCGTCGTCACCCCAGGCGAGCGCGAGCGACCGCAGACGCGCGAGGGCCTGCTTGAGAGGCCTGGGCTTCACGTCCGGGCCGAGCAGTTGTGTGGGCAACGACACGGGCTGGGCGTCCGCACCCGCCACGACCAGGGCCTCGAGCACCGCCAGCGTGAACGTGTCGAGGTCCTCGCAGGCGCGCGCGATCGACGCCCTGGTGCCGACCCGTGTCGCGAGCACGGACATATCGGCAGGTGGGGGCGTTGCCAGGTCGGGGCGCGCGCGCAGCAGCGCGACTAGGGCGACGTCGTCCTGGGCGCGCAGCCAGTCGGCGAGTGTGATGCCGGACATTCTCACCACGGTATATGGGCCGCCGGTGAACACATCGTGCTCTGTCACACTTGTGCCCGTCAGCAGGCGCGTTATGAGGAGGAGATCGTGGCGAAAGGACGCCCGGGACGGGTCGACCCGCACTGGCCGGATGGCCCGGACGGCGGTCACCCCGTCACCGAACTGACCAGCGACCTGCAGGGTGCGCTCTCCCCGTTCGGCTCGGTGACCTTCCCGCTGCCGGTGGAGGACCTCCCGTACAAGCACCCGGTGACCGAGATCAACAAGTCCTGAGTGGATTGTCAGGCCGGTCTTAAAACTCGCCGAGTCGGGTGAGTACCGCAAAGGGCCCGGGGATAGGCTCGTTTCCCGCTTGAGCTGTACTTCGTGGGAGGACGACGATGCCGGTCCCCGGCCCTGGTTACTCGATCACCGTTCGTCTGGAGGCGCCGCCGTCAGCGAGCGCCGCGGGTGACCTCACCTCGGCCGTCGGCCGCGCCGGCGGTGTGATCACGGCGTTCGACGTCGTGGAGTCGCACAACGACCGCGTCGTCATCGACCTCACGTGCAACGCCCTGTCGGCGAACCACGCCAAGGACATCACCGACACGCTGGAGACGTTGCCCGGCATCGTCGTCCGCAAGGTGTCGGACCGCACGTTCCTCGTGCACCTCGGCGGCAAGATCGAGATCTCGTCGAAGGTTCCTCTCCGGAACCGTGACGACCTCTCCCGCGCGTACACGCCGGGTGTCGCCCGCGTCTGCGAGGCGATCGCCAAGAACCCGGACGACGCGCGCCGCCTGACGATCAAGCGCAACACCGTCGCCGTCGTGACCGACGGGTCCGCGGTGCTGGGCCTCGGCAACCTCGGCCCCGCCGCCGCCCTGCCGGTGATGGAGGGCAAGGCCGCGCTGTTCAAGAAGTTCGCCGGCGTCGACGCCTGGCCGGTCTGCCTGGACACCCAGGACACCGAGGAGATCATCCGCGCGGTCGAGCTCATCGCTCCCGTGTACGGCGGCATCAACCTCGAGGACATCTCCGCCCCGCGCTGCTTCGAGATCGAGGCCCGCCTCCGCGAGAAGCTCGACATCCCGGTGTTCCACGACGACCAGCACGGCACGGCGATCGTCGTCGTCGCGGCCCTGCGCAACGCCCTGCGCGTCGTGAACAAGGACATCAAGGACTGCCGCATCACGGTGTGCGGCGTCGGTGCCGCGGGTTCCGCGATCATCCGCCTGCTGCAGGCGCAGACGCCCGGCGACATCATCGCCGTGGACGTCGACGGCATCGTGCACCGCGACCGTCCGGGTCTGGACTCGAACCTGAAGTCCATCGCCGCGTCCACCAACAAGGACAACCAGTCCGGCCGCCTGCACGACGCGCTGGTCGGCTCGGACGTGTTCATCGGCGTCTCGGCCCCGAACCTGTTCGGCGCGGAGCAGGTCGCGACCATGGCGAAGGACGCCATCGTGTTCGCGCTGGCCAACCCGGACCCCGAGATCGACCCGATGGAGGCCCAGCAGCACGCCGCCGTCGTCGCGACCGGCCGTTCGGACTTCCCGAACCAGATCAACAACGTGCTGGCGTTCCCCGGCGTCTTCCGCGGTCTGCTGGACGCGCACGCCCGGACGATCACCGACGCGATGCTGCTGGCCGCCGCGCAGGCCATCGCGGACGTGGTGGACGGGGACCGGTTGAACGCGTCGTTCATCGTGCCGTCGGTCTTCGACAACACCGTCGCCCCGGCTGTGGCCGAAGCGGTGCGCAAGGCTGCGACTTCCTAAGGCCTTCACGCACCGGCTGTAGCTCTCGGGCAGGCATACGATCGCCGTATGACCAAGCAGTTCACCCACCTGGACTCCCAAGGCGCGGCCCGGATGGTCGACGTCTCCGGCAAGGAGCAGACCACCCGGACCGCCGTGGCGACCGGCGTCCTGCACACGACCGCCGAAGTGGTCGAGCTGCTGGGCGCCGACGGCCTGCCCAAGGGCGACGCCATGGCGACGGCCCGGATCGCGGGCATCATGGCCGCGAAGCGCACCTGGGAACTCGTGCCGCTGTGCCACCCGATCTCGTTGTCGTCGGTGGTGGTGGACCTGGCACTGGCCGCGGACTCCGTCCTGATCACGGCCACCGTCCGCACCACCGACCGCACGGGCGTGGAGATGGAGGCCCTGACCGCCGTCTCGGTGGCCGGCCTGACGCTGCACGACATGGTGAAGTCGGTCGACCCCGCGGCCTCGCTGGACGCGGTGCGGGTGGAGCGCAAAGAAGGCGGCAAGTCCGGCCTGTGGGAACGCCCGTGAAGGCAGTGGTGATCACCGCGTCCAACCGCGCGGCGGCCGGGGTCTACGCGGACCGCAGCGGCCCGCTGATCGTGGAATGGCTTGTGGGGCGCGGGTTCTCGGTGTCCGATCCCGTTGTGGTGCCGGACGGTGAGCCGGTTCGTGAGGCTTTGAGCGCCGCGGTGGCTTCTGGTGCCGACCTGGTGCTGACCACTGGTGGGACCGGGATCAATCCCACCGACCGGACTCCTGAGGCGACTCGTGCCGTGATCGACTACGAGGTGCCCGGGCTGGCCGACGTGATCCGGATGTCCGGGTGGCCCCGGGTTCCCGGGTCCGTGTTGTCCCGCGGGGTGGCCGGGGTGGCCGGTCGGACGTTGATCGTGAACCTGCCCGGGTCCACCGGCGGGGTGCGGGACGGGCTGGACGTGTTGTCGTCTGTGGTCGAGCATGCGCTCGACCAGCTGCGTGGAGGTGACCATCGATGAGCGTGGTGCTGCGGGCCGTCGTGACTTCCGAGCCGTTGTCGGTGGAGGAGCACGCCGCTCTGGTCGCTTCTGACCAGGCCGGTGCTGTGGTCACGTTCTCCGGTGTGGTGCGGGATCACGACGGGGGGCGGTCGGTGCTGGAGTTGGAGTACCACTCGCATCCGTCTGCCCCTGATGTGGTGGCCGAGGTTGTTGCTTCTCTCGCCGAGAAGTACTCCGGGGTGCACGGGATCGCCGTGTCGCACCGGGTCGGGCCGTTGAAGATCGGGGATGTGGCTTTGGCCTGTGCCGTCGCCGCGGAGCATCGGGGGGAAGCGTTTTCCCTTTGTGCTGACCTGGTGGACGAGGTCAAGGCTCGGTTGCCGGTGTGGAAGCGGCAGGTGTTCGCCGGGGGTACCGATGAGTGGGTCAACTGCCCCTGACGGTGCCTTGCGTGCGGGTGCTGTTGCGTTGGTTGGTTCCTGTTCCAGCGGAGGGGTCGCCTTGCTGTGGTGGCGAGTCGCTTTGCGTGGGTGGTCCGTCAGGCAGTGACGAATCAAAGGCGTAGCGATTGGGGCTTGACCTCGAGCCTCTGGCGGGATGCTTGACGGCCGAAAAAGGGCCGGGCTGAAAAGCGCCCGGCCGTGCCCGCGAGGGTGGCATCCCGCCCCCTCGAGGTAAAGCCCCAATCGCAGTCGAGGGGCCTACCGCTTTACGGGCGGGCAGCAGGTTCAGACGGCTCGCTCCGCATCGCCACTGCTCGGGCTGACCATGCCCTTTTGCTCGCACGAGCTCGCTTCGCATCGCGGTTGCCGCGCCGCTGTCCGCTGGCGCTTCCCGCCGACCCCGCCCGTCGGACCCATCGGCTCTGCCCGCTGGGTCTGCCCGCCCCGTTGGCTCTGCCTGCCCAGCCCTGCGCGCCAGTCCTACCGCCAGCTAGCCCCGCTGGCCCTGCCCGAGGCTCGCCTTCGTCGCCCCTGCCCGCAGGCTCGCCTCCGTCGCCTCTGCCCGTAGACGCAGGCAGGGACCTCACCGTCGGGGGGTAACGGTGAGATCCCTGGTCCTGTGTCAGCCCACGTCAGAAGGGCTGGCCATCATGCGTCGTGCTGATCCGAGGCGTGAGCCGGGGAGGCTCAGATCTGGATCTTGTCGCCCGGGAAGATCAGGTCCGGGTTCGTGAGGAAGCCCTTGTTCTTCTCCACGATGGCCTGGTAGCCGCCGGCGACCTTGTTGGCGTCCGCGATCTTCGACAGGGTGTCGCCCGCCTTGATCTCGTAGTTGCCGTTCGGGTTCGACTTCGAGCCCGCCAGCTGCACGACCGGCGCCTGCTGCACCGGCGCAGCGGCCTGGCGCTGCTGCACCGGGGCCTTGCGCTGCTGCTGCGGGGCCGGAGCGGCCTTCGGGGCCACGCCCGTGTAGTTGCCGATCCGCTTGCTGCAGGTCGGCCACGCGTTGGGGCCCTGGCCCGCGAGCACTCGCTCGGCGACGGCGATCTGCTGCTCGCGGGACGCGTTGGCGGGGTTGCCCACGCCGCCGTAGCCGTTCCACGTCTGCTGAGTGAACTGCAGACCGCCGTAGAACCCGTTGCCGGTGTTGGCGGCCCAGTTGCCACTGGCCTCGCACTGCGCGAGTGCGTCCCAGTTCATTCCAGGGGCGGCGTTGGCGGTGCCAACGGCCAGGCCCAGCGGGGCGCCGGCGATGATGCCGACAGCCGCGACCTTGGCGATAGTGCGAGCGGCGGTGGAACCCTGCTTGCCCTTGTTGCCTCGGTTGAAAGCCATGTGCCTCTCGGTCCACCTCACCTGCTGCCAGGAACTCGGGTTCGGGGCCCGGTGCGTTCCTGCGTCCCAGTCCGGCGGTTTCTCTCGCTCGGGGTAATGCCGGAGAACCCTTGGACTGGGTTCGGTGCTCGGTCCTCCGGTGGTGCTTGCGGCTGGTTCGGGCCAGCCGAGGAGCGACCGTACGTAACCGTCGGCGGGCTCTCCAAATGTTTCGGGCTGTGACGCGCGCCACAGTAACGATGTGGAGCGTTGTGCGGAGGCCACAAAACAGCAGCTCAAAGGGTCCGTTATCGGTCCGTTTCCATTCCGAGATCGGCCGAGATCTATTACGGAAAGTGAGGCGTGGCTCACGCGTGTTGAGCCATCGGGGGCGGTCGTTCACGGCCGAGCGATGGCCTCCGCGGGCGGGCGGAACCGGTCTCGCGGGTGCCGCCGGACGCCATCGGCGGGACTGCGGATCTGAGGGCCGGCGGCTGCTCGATGATGTCGCCATGAGCAAGGAGTCCCGCCAGGAGGCGTTGCACCGTTCGTTGCTCGAGAACGCCGGTCAGCCGGTGCTGTTCGGCGACCTCGTCCGCGCGGTGTGGGGTGACGAGCCGCCGGGGCAGCCGCTGCCCGCGTTGCGCAGCCTCGTGCGCCGGCTGCGGCGGTCGGTCGAGGACGAGATCGTCACCGACGTCTCCGGCTACCGGATCGTCGTGCGCCGGCCCGGGCCCGCCCAGCTGCCCGCGGACCTGCCGGACTTCGTCGGGCGGGAGGACGAGCTCACGGCGCTCGCCGGGTCGGACGCCCCGGTACTCGCGATCACCGGCCCGCCCGGCGTCGGCAAGACCGCGCTCGCGGTGCGGCTCGCGCACCGGATCCGCGACCGGTTCCCCGACGGTCAGCTCCACGTCGACCTGCGCGGGTTCGCGACCGGCCCGGCGGTGACGGTCGAGCAGGCGCTCGGCCGGTTCCTGCGCGCGCTGGGCGTCGCGCCCGCGAACGTCCCGGTCGACCTCGAAGAGCAGGTCGCTCTCTACCGCGCGAAGCTCCAGGGCCGCCGCGTGCTCGTGGTGCTCGACAACGCCACCGGACTGAGCCCGCTCGTGCCGGACGTCGAGGGCTGCAAGGCCATCGTGACCAGCAGGAACGAACTGCCGGGCCACACCGTGCTCGACGTGCTGGCCGACGACGAGGCCGGCGCGCTGCTCGACCGGCTGAAGATCGACGGCGCGGCGGACGATCGGGCCGAGTTGATCAGGCTGTGCGCGAACCTGCCGCTGGCGCTGCGCATCGCGGGCGCGCACCTCGTCGACCGCCACCTGCCCGACTACCTCGCCGACCTGCGCGGAGACGGCAGGCTGGACGCGCTGGAGATCGAGGGCGACGCGGCGGTCCGGGCAGCGTTCGCGTTGTCCTGCAAGGCTTTGCCGGAGGACGCACGCCGCCTTTTCGGGCTGCTGAGCGTGCATCCCGGTGCCGACTTCGACGTGGAGGACACCGCCGCGCTAGGTGGCCTGTCAACGGAGGAAACCGCACGTCTGCTCGGAGTGCTGCTGCGTGCCGGGCTCGTGCAGCGGTCAGGAGAACAGTTCGCGCTGCACGACCTGATCCGGCTCTTCGCCTCGGAACAGGTGGGCGAGGACGGACCGCCGGCGTTGCACCGGCTGCTGTCCTTCTACACGGCTACGGCGTTCAACGCCGCGGAACTGGCGTTCCCCGCCGTCGTGAGACTGGATCCGCTGACGCTCGACGTCGACGGGCTGCGGTTCGCGACCGCGGACGAGGCACGGGCCTGGCTCGACGCCAAACGTGCGGTGCTCGTAACGGCCGTGCAGGTTGCCTCGCACCCGTTCGCGAGTCATCTCGGTGACTCGATGCGCGGCTACCTCGTCTACGGCGGCTACCGGACGGAGTCGAACGCGGTGCTGACCGCGGGGCTGAGGACGGCACGGGCGGCGGGAGACGTCGTGTGCGAGACGGCGGTTCTCAACGGGTTCGGCCAGCTGCGCTGGCTGCTGGGTGCGTACGGCGAGGCCCTGGAGACGTTCGGCGCGGCGGCTCGGCTGACCACCTCGGACCGCCTGAAGACCATGATCTTCAACAACATGGGCCTGGTGAGGAGGGACATGGGCGACCTCGCGGGCGCACTCGCGGACCTGGGGGAGGCGCTGCGCCTCGTGTCGGACGACCCGGTCCTGCTCACGAACCTGCTGACCAACATCGGCACCGTCCACGGCGCCCGCGCGGAGCTGCGCAAGGCGATCGAGCACTTCGAAGAGGCCAGACGGCTTTCGGAGGAACACGGGTTCCTCACCAAGGTCGTCATCAACGTCGAGAACATCGGTATCGCCCACCGCGAGCTCGGTGAGTTCGACCAAGCCCGTCTGCGGCTCGAGGAGGCGCTGACGCGGTACCGGGAGATCGGCTCGCACATGGACGAACCGAACGTGCTGGCCAACCTCGCGGGAATCGCCGCGCAGACCGGTGACCACGAGCAGGCGCGGGTGTTGGCCCGACAGTGCCTGGAGTCCGCGCGGGACGTCGATGACGCACGGGTCGAGGTCGAGGCGCTGGTCCTTCTGGAAGACCTCGACACGGCCATCGCACTGGCGAACCAGATCGGCTACCCGGTGGGACGGCACAAGGCGCAGCTGAAGCTCGCGCGGCACGACCGCACGCTCGCCGAAGAGCTGGTGAAGGACGTGCGGGACAGCGGTGACCTGCTGATGGAATCGCAGGCGGTGCTCGCGCTGGCCGAGGCCAGTGGTGACCAAGAGCTGGCTGTTGAAGCACTCGAGCTGGCGCAGGCGCGCGAACAGGGCGCTGTGGTGGCTCGTGCGGAGGCGTTCCTCGCGGAGCGTCAGCCGCCCGCGAACGGGGGCAGCACGTCCAGCTGAGACCCGGCGGGCACGCGCGTCGAGGTGTCGCGCACCGCGACGCCGTCGAGCAGGAAGCTCGACGCCGCCAGGACCTTGCCGAGTTTCGAGCCGTGGCGTTCACCGATGGCGCTGACCACGAGCGCCACGGTCGGCTCGGCGGTGTCGAGCAGCAGGTCCTCGTCGGCCACCCCGGCCGCGGCCCGCGCACCCGCGAAGTAGCGGATGTTCACGGCGGTGCTCACTGTCATCCTCCGATGGAGCTCATGGGGCGGTCGGGCTGCGAGAAGCCCGCGTCGTTGATGCCGTGACCGGCCGCCTTGGCCCACATCGTGGCGCGCCAGGCGTCGGCGATCGCGGCGTCGGGGGAGCCGTCGCGCAGCAGCGCGCGCAGATCGGTCTCGCCGTTGCTGAACAGGCAGTTGCGGATCTGGCCGTCCGAGGTGAGCCGGGTCCGGTCGCAGGCGGCGCAGAACGGCCTGGTCACCGAGGCGATCACGCCGACGACCGCAGGGCCGCCGTCGACCAGCCAGCGCTCGGCCGGGGCACCTCCGCGCGGGACCTCCGAGGGCGTCAGCGTGAACGCGGACGAGAGCTTCGTGAGGATCTCGTCGGCCGTGACCATGTTCGTGCGCGTCCAACCGTGCTGCGCGTCCAGCGGCATCTGTTCGATGAACCGCAGCTGGTAGCCGTTCTCGACGCAGAACCGCAGCAGCGGGACGGCCTCGTCCTCGTTCATGCCGCGCATCAGCACCGAGTTGACCTTCACCGGCTCCAGCCCGGCCTCGCGGGCGGCGTCGAGGCCGTCCAGCACGTCGGTGATGCGGTCGCGCCTGGTCAGCGTCGCGAACCGGTCCGGGTCGAGGGTGTCGAGCGAGACGTTGATCCGGTTCAGGCCGGCGTCCTTCAACGACCGGGCGCGCCGCGAGAGCCCGATGCCGTTCGACGTCATCGACATGCGCGGACGCGGTTCGAGCTCGGCCGTCGCGGCGATGACCTGCTCGAGGCCCCGCCGCAGCAACGGCTCGCCGCCGGTGAACCTGATGTCCGTGACGCCCAGGTCGACCACGGCGATGCGCATCAGCCGGATCAGCTCGGCGTCGGTGAGCAGCTCGTCCTTCTGCAGCCAGTCGAGGCCCTCGGCGGGCATGCAGTAGGTGCAGCGCAGGTTGCACCGGTCGGTCAGCGAGACCCGCAGGTCCTTCGCCACCCGTCCGAACCTGTCGACGAGCGCGGGCGTGTCCGGACGTGCGGACGCGTCCGGCGTGCCGCGCACGAGGGGGATGCCCAACTCCACTGCTGTCACCTTATTTAGCTTAATGAACAACTCGTTGTAGATGACTCCACAAACGAGGTTTCTCACGTTCCGCCCGTTTGGAGCACCCCACAAGGAATTGTCTTACTGGCTAAGATGTTCGACATGGAACCAGAAGTGCTGGAGAGGTTCACCTGGTACATGAGGGAGCAGAGCGCGCTCACCGTCATGTTCCACGCGCGGGTCGCCGAGCAGATGGGCCTCTCCGCGACCGACGAGAAGTGCCTCGATCTCGCCATGCGGGCGGAGGGTCCGCTCACGGCGGGCCGCCTCGCCGACCTCTCCGGCCTCTCCACCGGTGCCGTCACGGGTGTCATCGACCGCCTCGAACGTGCCGGATATGTCCGTCGTGTCCGCGACCCGCACGATCGCCGCAAGGTTCTGGTCGAGGTCACGGTGGGGGACGTCGACAAGTTCGGTGCGCCGTTCGAGAAGGCGCGCGACAGCCTCGTAGAGGTGCTCGGGCACTTCGGCGAGGCCGAGCTCGACGTGATCGAGCGTTATCTCCAGCTCCAGATCGAGACGTTTCGCAAGCGCGTCATCGATACTTAGGCCCATGTGGCACTACTTGATGGACATGGACGGCGTCCTCGTGCACGAGGAGCACCTCATCCCCGGAGCGGACGAGTTCGTCGCGGAGCTGCGGGCGTCGGAGACCCCGTTCCTCGTGCTCACGAACAACTCCATCTACACGCCACGGGACCTGCGCGCGCGTCTGCACCGCACGGGCCTCGACATCCCGGAGAAGTCCATCTGGACCTCCGCGCTGGCGACGGCCAAGTTCCTCGACTCGCAGCGCCCGAACGGCTCGGCGTTCGTCATCGGCGAGGCCGGCCTCACCACGGCGCTGCACGAGATCGGCTACACGCTGACCGACCGCGACCCGGACTACGTCGTGCTCGGCGAGACCCGCACGTACAGCTTCACCGCGATCACCAAGGCCATCCGCCTGGTCGAGGAGGGCGCGAAGTTCATCGCGACCAACCCCGACGCCACCGGCCCGTCGCGCGAGGGCTCGCTGCCCGCGACCGGCGCCGTGGCGGCGTTGATCGAGCGCGCCACCGGACGTGAGCCGTACTACGTCGGCAAGCCGAACCCGTTGATGATGCGCTCGGCCCTGCGGGCGCTCGGCTCGCACTCCGAGCAGGCGTTGATGATCGGCGACCGGATGGACACCGACGTGCGGTCGGGCCTGGAAGCGGGCCTGTCGACCATCCTCGTGCTGTCCGGCGTCTTCAGCGCCGAGAGCGCGGAGATGTACCCGTACCGCCCGACGCGCGTGCTGAAGTCGATCGCGGAGCTCGTCGGTCACTCTGCGGACCCGTTCGGAGACTGGGCCGCCGTCTAGCTTCTGCGCGTTGGCGAGCAGGTGGGCGCGCAGAGCAGCGCGTCCGCGTGGTCCGGGTTCAGGCGGTAGACGAACTCGGGACGCCCGTGTCCGGGTCCGACGTCGCGCAGTAGGTAGCCAGCCTGGAACAGTTCGGTCAGCGGGGTTCGCAGGCTCGTGCGTTCGCTCCAGACCTTGTCTAGCAAGGACTTGACGGTGAACGACTCCTTCGGACTTTCGTACACAGCCCACAGGACCTGTTGGTAGGCCCTGCGGGCAGGCAAGGACGATACTGGGTGGGGCTTCTCCGGCGGTTGCCGGGGGAACTCGCGGCCGTCGACGAGTACGAGAGCCAGGAGTCTGCCGAGGCGCGGTGTGCAAAGGACGCGGACGAACTGGAGATGCTCCTGCAGGCGGTCGAGTACCGGGACGTCGGTGTTGCGAGGGTCGACGGGTGGATCGACTCCGCGCTCAAGGGCGTCCGGACGGAGGCCGCGCGCAGGATCGCCGAGGCTGCCTTGGCGATTTCCCCGCTGGCCTGGCAGGACCGTTCAACCGGGATGAACGCTGAAGCGCGAGGGTTCATGGCCGAACTCGTCGGTCACTCGGCGGACCGTTGGGCGACTGGGCCGGCGGACGGGCGAAAGACCCGTGGACGCACGAAGGCGGGACACCGGGACCTGCTCCCGACGCCCCGCCCACCGAGTGGAGAGGGGTGGCCAGGGCGACTGCCCCGGCCACCCGGTCACCAGGCTTCGATCTCACCGAACTGCAGGTAGTGGTCACCGAAGGCGTCCGCGCCGAACCCGGTCCCGGTGATCTTGAGGTAGCGGGTCGTCGAGGTCGGGATCGGGAAAGACCGGCCAGGCAGTCCGGGAGTCGCCATGCCCGCCCCGGTTGCCACCGTGGTCCAGGTCTGACCGTCACCGGACACCTCGATGGTGACGCCGGACGGGAAGCCGGAACGGCCGTCGAGCTGGTCGGTCCTGGGCAACAGGTCCACCCGGTTGACCGCGGTCGGTGCGGCGAGATCGACGGTGACCGACTCGCTGCGGCCCGCGGGCCCGATAGGGCTGCTCCACCCGGCGGCGCCGTTGCCGGTGCTGACGCGGATCCCGTCGGTGGCGTTGCGACGACCCCACCCTGGCGGCGCTTCGATCGAGCCGGCCGAGGACACGGTCTTGCCGGTGGCCAAGCTCGCGCCGTGGACCTCGATTTCGGCGAACTGCATGCGGTAGTGCCCGTTGTCGTCGGTGCTGAGGTTGGTGCCGGTGATCTTCAGGTAGCGGCCTGACTTCCCGGCCAGGCTGAACTCCTGGGCGCCTGCGCCCGGCTTGCCGAAACCGGTTCGGGTGAGCGCCGTCGTCCAGTTCTGACCGTTGTCGGAGACCGCGATCGTGAAGTCACGCGGGAAACCCGTGCCGGTGGCGGCACCATCGGAACGCGGGTAGAGGTCCACCCGGCTCAGCGGCTGGGAGCGGCCCAGGTCGACCGTCAGCCACTCCTCGTGGTTCACGGTGAGGTTGTTGTTGCTGCTCCAGCCTGACGAGTCCGAGGTGCTCGTGCGAACACCGTCGACCACCGCCGCGGTGCTCCACTGCGGAATCCCGCCGACGGTGCTGGAAGCGACGACCGACTTGCCCTGGACCGAATTCGGAACGTAGGCCTCGATTTCGGCGAACTGCATGCGGTAGTGCCCGATGTCGTCGGTGCTGAGGTTGGTGCCGGTGATCTTCAGGTAGCGGCCTGACTTCCCGGCCAGGCCGAACTCCTGAGCGCCTGCGCCCGGCTTGCCGTAGCCGGTGCGGGTGACCGCGGTCGTCCAGTTCGTACCGTCATCGGACACCGCGATCGTGAAGTCACGCGGGAAACCCGCACCCGTACCGGTGCTGTCGGAACGCGGGTAGAGGTCTACCCGGCTCAGCGGCTGGGAACGGCCCAGGTCGACCGTCAGCCACTCCGTGTGGTTCGTGGTGAGGTTGCCGTCGCTGCTCCAACCGGAGGAAGCCGAGGTGCTCGTGCGAACGCCGTCGACGACCGCCGACGTGGTCCACGTGGGACTGCCCCCGTAGCTGCTGGAAGCGGTCACCACCCTGTCCTGCGCCAGGTTGGCGTTGGCCTGCCCGAGTTGCCCGATCCAGCCGGCGAGGTCGTCCACCCGCGACTCGGTGCTGCCTTGACGCGTCTCGGTCACACCGAGGCAGCCGTGCTGCCACGAGGTGGAGTTGATGGCGACCAGTTCGACCCGGCCGGCGGTCTCGCGGAACGCCGGGCCGCCCGCGTCACCCTTGCAGGTGTCCGCACCGGCGGCGTTGCCGAGGGCGAGGGTGGTGGCGGTGGCGGCCCCGGCGGTGAACTCGGTGACGGCGAGCCGGTCGGGCACCCACGTGGTCGCGGTGCGGCCGTAGCCCGCGACGCGCAGGGTCTCTCCCGCGCTCGGCGCGGTGGTGCTCACCGGAATCGGGGCGATGTCGTTGATGATCGTGTCGAGCCTGGCCAGCACCACGTTCCGGTCCACGCGCGGTACGAGGTCGGTGACCTTGGCCACCCGGCCCGCGGTGCCCGCGAGGTTGGTCCGCCCGATGGTGACGGTGGTGGGCTTTGCCGGAGCACCGGCCCGTTGGGCGTTCTCGGGGAAGCAGGAGCGGGCGGTGACGATCCACTGCGGGTCGATCAGGGCGCCGGTGCACGCTCGGCCCTCGATCTCCACCTTCGCGACGAACTGGTACGTGCCGTCCGGAACGGGCGTGCCGACCGAAGCGGCTTGAGCCGATCCGGTGACGAGCAGACCGCCCGCGAGCGCGGTTGCCGCCAAGGCAGCGATTCTTCTGTCCTGCAATGACATTGGTTGAACCCTCACGTGTTTGTGAGCGACGTTTAGTCGCAGAAATGAAATAATCGACCGATCACCTGATTTCGAATTAGGCAAAAGAACGCAGTTCGACCAGAGCGGCCATACCCTCCTCGGGGTGGATGGTCTCGCCGACCGGGGTCAGGGTGCCGGGCTGAATGGTGTATTCACGCTTGACCTCCTGGCCGTCGACCTTGGCGGTCAGGAGGGCCTTGATCTTGAGGCTGCCCGCCTTGATGAAGTACGTCGAGGGAATCTCCAAAGCCAGATATCCATCGCGGCCGGTGACCCTGAAGCAGGCGATGTGGTCAGGCGTGGTAATGCTGTCGCTCTCGACGGTGAGCAGGTCGCCACCCACCGCGCAGTCCACCCAGTAAATCCTGCCGTCACCCTTCTTCAAGGTGATGCCGATCGCTGCGGCAGCCTCCTTGTTCGGGTGCTCGAAGTCCTCGATGAGTGACGACTGGCCCGTCGGTTCGTCAGAGGCGGCGGCACCAACGTTCAGCGCAATCGCGGTCGTCGCCAGGATCGCGGCGGCACTCAACACGCCTACACAGGCAACAGTCAAAGTCGAACGCATGAAAAAGAACCCCCCAGTGCAGGCACGGACAAAAGTACGATAAAACAAGATCAACAAAGGGCTGTGCAACTGCGGAAGCGCATGACAAGCAACGCCTTACACTTTGTTGAACCCCCAGCCCAGCCCCCACGTCAAGCAGGAAGATACGCCTTGACGATTCGCGCGTCAATGCTAAGGTGGCGCGAACTTTCCCGGAGTAGCGAAGAACACGGGGCTCTCGTCATCCGGATGGCTTCTCGGGGGAAGCGTTGACAATTGGGGGATTTGTGGACGACAACGTCCGTATAGCTTTGTCGCGCGCAAGTACCGCGCGCGTTACCGTAATTCTCGTCACCATCATGGCCTTGGTCGCCGCGATTCTCGGCACCTCCGCCACCGTGACCCCGCCACGAGCAACTGCCCAAGCCGCCCTCGACGACCGGGCCGTGGCCGTCGAACTGCTCAAGACCGGCGGCCGAGCCACGAAGAGCGCCGCCGAAGCCGCGCTCCTGGGCTCCGACGACCAACTCCGCGAGTTCGTCGCCACCGGCCAACACGCCGCCATCGCCCACGACAACCGCCTCAAGGCCGGCCAGATCATGGCCGTTTCGGGTCGGCGGGTGCGCGAAGCCGCCCAGGCCGCGCTCGGAGGCACCCCGGAGGACGTCCGGAAGTTCCTGGCCGGAGGCTGGCAGGAACCGCACCGCCTCGACCTCCGGGCCAAGGTCGGCGAGATCATGGCGGCCAACGGCCCCACCACCCAGCGCGCCGCCCAGGCAGCGCTGGAGGGCACCGCAGAGGACGTCCTCAAGTTCATCGCCGCCGGCCAGTACTCCCCGGCCGTCATCGACCGCCGCAAGAAGGTCGGCGGGATCATGGCCAACGGCGGCACGGAGGTCAACAAGGCCGCCCAGATCGCCCTCAGCGGCAGCGACGACGACGTTCAGGAATTCCTCGCGACCGGCCAGCACACGGCACGGGCCAGGGACAACGAACAGGCCAGCATCACCGAACTGGTCAACCTCGCCAAGGCGGCGGGCACGGAGGCCGCCCTCGAGACCGAAGCCGCCAAGGAGGCCTCCGCACGAGCCGTCGCAGCGGCCGAACAGGCAAAGCAGGCAGCACTCGTGGCCGCGGCCGAAGCCGCCGCGGCGAAGGACGACGCCGCTGCGGCAGCGGCCGCCGCCGGACGGGCAGCCGACTTCGCCAGCCGCGCCGCCAGCGCCGCACAGGAAGCCGTCGCCGCCGCCAACTCCGCCAACAACGCCGCCCGCGTCGCCTCCAACGCCGCGATGCAGGCAGCCGCAGCGGCCTCAGCCGCCGCGCAGGCGGCCTCCGACGCCCGCGGTGCCGCCGCGGACGCCGCGACCGACGCGAACCAGGCCGCCAACGCCAGGATCGCCGCGCAAAAGGCACGAGACGTCGCCGCAGGTGCACGCCTCGCCGCGGACGCGTCCAAGGCCGCGGGCGAGGCCGCCTCGCAGGCCGCGGGCGCCGCCCGGTCCGCGTCGAGCGCGGGTGCCAACGCCGACCGGGCAGCCTCGGCCGCCGAGGACGCCGCCAACCAGGCCGGCGTGTCCGGCGCGGAAGCCGAGCGCGCCCGCCGCGCCGCGGCCGACGCCCACAGGTTCGCCGCACAGGCCAACCGGGCCGCCACCAACGCCGAATCACTGGCCAACCAGTCGGCCAAGGCCGCCGGAGACGCCTACCGCGCCGCGATCCGCGCCGCCGAACACGCCGAGAACGCCGCCAGGGCCGCGGACGAGGCCGCCGCCCACGCCGGGGAGGCCGACAAGGCCGCCACGGAGTCGGAAAAGCACGCCATAGCAGCACAAGAAGCAGCCGCCGTTGCCACCCAAGCCGCCGAACTCGCCGACCAGGTCGAGAAGAACGCCCGCACGGCGGACAGCAACCGTCTGCAGTTGCTGCAGGACGAGGGCGTAGCAGCCGCGGAGAAGGCCAAGGCCGCGCTGGAGAACAAGGCCGCCTGGGAGGCAGGTGAGGCCTCCCGGATCGACCAGGAGACCCAGCGGTTCCTGGATCAGGCCACCGCGCCGAACGCCGACTCCGCCACGATGCTGAGCAATGGACGGCAGGCCGCTCTGCGGCTGCGCAACACAGGCGGCCCGTGGACCCAGTCCGCCGCGGAGATGGTGTTGTCCGGTGGCGAGCCGGAAATGCTCGACTACCTGGAAACCGGCCGAGAAGAGGCGGCGGAGGAGGACGACCGGGCGAGGGTTCGCTACCTGGCGGAATCCACGCCCGTCGAACAGCAGAAGATCGCCGCTCAGCAAGCCTTCCTCGGTGACGGCGACGATGTTCGCGAGTTCCTGAAGACGCAGTACTACGACGGCAAGGTCATCGACGACCGCAAAAAGGTCGGCCTGATCATCTCCAAGGGCGGCCCGGCCACCCAGCGGGCGGGCCAGAAGGCGCTTGAAAGCACACCGGAGGCCGTACGGGAGTTCCTCGCCGTCGGCCAGTACGACTCGGCGGCTCTCGACGACCGGATGAAGATCGGCGAGATCATCAGCGCCGGTGGTCCGGAGACCCGGACCGCCGGCCAGATCGCGTTGGCCGGGCCGCGTCAGTACGCGAGGGATTTCGTCCAGACCGGCCAGTTCAAGGCCGCGCAGCGCGACTCGCTGAACGCGTCGCACATCGCTGCGGTTCGCAGGCTGGTGGCGGAGGCGGCCCGCATCGCCGCGACCGCGCGGGAGAACGCGGCGGAAGCCTCTCGGGTTGCCGCGGTGGCCCGCAACGCGGCTGACCAGGCCGCGCAGTGGGCGGAGAGGGCTCGGCAGTCGGCCACCGAAGCTGCGGAGTACGCCAGACAAGCCCAGCAGTCCGCGAAGGACGCGCAAGCCTCCGCAGACCAGGCAGCGGAGTCTGCCCGATCAGCACGTGCAGCGGCCGATGCAGCCGCACGGGACGCGGAGGCGGCGACGCTGTCCGCGACCAAGGCGGAGGGTTCAGCTGCGCAGGCACGGGCTTCGGCGGCGGACGCGGCGAGTTCCGCGCAGGCCGCGAAGGCTTCCGAACTCGCTGCCGGCCGCGATGCCGCATTGGCACAGGAGGCGGCCGACGACGCGTACGAGATCGCCAAGACCAAGCAGCAGGACGAGCAACGGGCAGTAGCCGGTGGGCCACTCACCCCGCAAGAGCAGTCCGACCTCATGGCTACCTGCAACGGCGACCAAGCCTGCGTCGACAAGTACAACAAGGCTGTCGCCGACGCGAACCTGAGCTTGGTCGACTTCCTGAAGCAGGAAGGCGCCGAGATCATCCTGGAGATGATCGGCTACAACGACGCGGTCAAGTGCTTCACCCAGGGCGACGTCGAAGCGTGCATCTGGACCGCGATCAACGCGCTGAGCATGGTCAATCCGATCGGCTTGCTCGCCAAGGGCGGCAAGTTGGTCGCCGCGATCGCCAAGATCGCAGGCAAGGTCGGCAAGTTCCTCAAGCGGTCCGAGGAAGCGAAGTCCGAGGTCAAGGCCGGCCGGGAGGCCATCCACGAGGCCATGAGGGCCTGCAAGCTCAAGGTGATCGGCAGCAGCTTCGCGCCGACAACACGCGTTCTCATGGCCGACGGCACAACCAAAGCGATCAAGGACGTGGTGGTCGGTGACCAGGTCGCCGCAACCGACCCGGAAACCGGCAAGCTGGCAGGCCGCCCAGTCGGTTCGATCATCAGTGGTAGCGACCTCAAGCAGATGGTGTCCATCACCGTCGGCGACGACACCAGGTCCGGCTCCGTCGAGGCGACCGGCAATCACCCGTTCTGGGTAGTCGAGCGACAGCAGTGGGTGGATGCCGGGGACATCAAGCCCGGTGAGCACCTGCAGGAGCCGGACAGCAAACCGGCCAAGGTCGTCGACGTCCGGTCGTACACGCAGGTCATGCAGGTCTACAACCTCACGGTCGAGGGCCTGCACACCTACTACGTGGTGGCCGGGGACATCCCGGTACTGGTCCACAACGCAGGCAAAGATCGCTTCAGCTACCTCGATCGGCCCGGATACAGTAACTACGTGCTGAAGGACGCCGACGGCAAGATCTACTACTCCGGGATGTTCGGTGGGAAGCAAACGCAAGCCACGGTGGAAAAGCGCCACTCCAGGAACCGGAACCGTTATTCGCCCGCTGATGGCGACACTATCGAGGTTCAAGCGGACAAGCGGACCTACGGCGAGTCGCGACTGTTGGAGCAACGCCTGTCGGAGAAGCACGGCACCTATATCGGCCGCGACGGCGACAACTATCGCGGAAATCGACAGAATCCTCTGGTTGAAGAGAAACGCCCCGAGTACGAAGGCTACGAAAAGCGGCTGAAGCAGATCGCAGGCGAGGGGTGCCCGTGAGTCCTCAAGCGTTGTCTGAAGTGGAACTCGAAGAGGCATTGGAGCTGTTCGGCAGGGTTGTCGATGCATTTTCCGATGAGGAAAGGGGAAGCCCGAGCCTGGGCGAGTTCCTTGAGATCGCAGGTTCTTCAGAGCCGGCCAACAGCGCGTTCTCGTTCCCTTTGGTATTCAAGGCCAAGATCGCCGGGAATCGTCTCTACAAGGCGAACCTATCCGAACGCGTTTCCGGACTGAATGACAACACCTTCAACGAGGCGGCCGAACTGCTGGCCTTCCTGATCGAGCACGCCGACTCGGACAGTGACCAACCCGCTTCACCGTCTGATGTGGCAGGCCACCTTCTCCAAGTCCTGCAGGCAGCCAAATTCTCGTTTTCCGACATCAGCAGCGAGAACGTGGTGGACCTGACAGTGAAGGTGCCGAAACGGTTCGCCAAGGCCAAGCGGGGAGACGTGGTGGCGATTCCGGCAGCAGAGCACGGGTACCACCTGGCCGTAGTGCTGTCGGACGACCAGGCCGGCCTGGCTCTCGGGCTCTTGAAAGGCGTGTTCTCGGCGCCACGAGTCGGTCGTGTCGACCAGCATCTGGCCCGGCACATCCCGGTCTACACCGGCGACGGATTGATCAAGAACGGAACCTGGCGCGTCGTCGGCCACAACGAGGTGCTGCTCGACCTGTTCCCCGATCCGCCGGAACTCTACTGGGGTGCGGTTACCGCCTTCGGTGATCGGTTCGGAGACTACGGAGCCGCAGGGGTTGTCGGTGAACCGAAACGTCTCATCGGCAAAGCCGAAGCAGAGGTAGTTGGCCTGCTGAACAATACCTATCGGCAAACCTACGTCGACGAGTATTTCCAAAAGGTGCTCAATGAAGGCCGTTTCGACAACGGGCCGTTGCCGGGAACCTTCAGGTAGCCTGCCTGCCTCTTTCCGCTCACGACCCTAATCGGGCAGCATCTGCCGTCGACCGCAGAAGCAGTTCGGCCCCGGTTCCCCACAGGAACCGGGGCCGTTCGTTTGACTTGCGGGCGTTGGACGGGGGTTCAGCGCCCAAGCGCGGCAATGAGGTCGCACGCGTCTTGATGGGTGTCCGGCACCCGTTCTGGGTACCCGGCGAAGCTCGCCGAGTTCGAAACGGCCATGCGAGCGCACATGACCGCGCCGGACACGAAGATCTACCGGTTCAACTAGCGCAACCAAGGTCAGGCGATCGGCTTCATCGATCCGATGACCAAGCTCATGGTCATGTTGCGCACTGGCGGAAGCTTTTGGGCTGCCTACCAGCTGAAGATTTTCAAGAAGATGGACAAGGACATACCCGACAGGACGATCTCGGTCTACGACCAGTTCGCCAGCGTCATCGACAAGGGGTTCCTCTGGTGACCGATCGAGCCGGGCCGGCCGGTGCCGCGGGGTTGTCGGACGTCCTGTTCGGCGGTGCGGCGAGCTTCAGCCCTGCCTGGTTGAGCCGGTTGGACGGGATCGTGGTTCCGTTCGCGTCCCCCGCCCACATCGACCGCAGACTCGCCGACGTGCTCTACGCGGGCGCGAAAGCGGTCCGGGTGGACTGGGGGAGTGGCCGGACGGCTCAGCGAGGATCACCGGGACGACGCGCTCGTGCCGGTGTCGCTGAGGGATTCGGCTGCTCTGGTGGCTGCCACGTGGCGGGGCACCGACTTCGCGGTGGCACTACCTGACCTGACGGCGGCGCTGGTGGTCACCACCGACGGGTACTCGCTGCTCGGCGGCTCCCCTGCCTTCGTCCAGGGAGCCGTCATCGGAGGAGGTGTCGATGACGCCAGGGCTCAATTCGGCCGTGTCGCCAAGAAGCTCGGTGGTGCGCTACCTGGGATCGCGGCCCAGTACCCGCCCCTGCATCGGATATGGGCGACCGTGCATGACGCCGAACCCGGATCGGCCGTGTCCGAGCAGATCGCCTTGATGACCGCGGTCGTCGCCGGCGAGATTTCTCCGCCTGCTTTCGCCTCTAAGTGGATGGACGCGTCGAGGCGGGAACTGCACCACGGCGAACGAGTGGGCGGCGCGCTGGGCCTCGCCCTGCACGATGTCTTCTTCGTCATCGAGGACTACGCCGAACCGGACCTCTGGCAGCCCGGTGACCTGAACGACGAAGAACTGGTGGTCAAGGTCCGCGAAGCTCTGGCTTTGCTGGACCTGTAGGCCCGAACACACCTGCGGGGGTCGCGTTTCGCGGCCCCCGCAGGTGTGTGTTCACCGCTTGCCGCGTGGCGCGGGTGGGCAGGTCGCTCGCACGTCGGCAGCGCTGAATCAGGCCGAACACTGACGCGCGAGGGTTCATCACCTATCGTCGCGGAGGTGGACACGGATCGTCGGCCGATGTACGTCGTTGGTGACGTGCACGGGCACCTCTCGGAACTGATCAGAGCCCTGCACGTCGCCGAACTGTGCGACGAGGAGGGGCACTGGGTCGGTGGCGAGGCCGAGCTCTGGTTCCTCGGCGACTTCGTGGACCGCGGGCCCGACGGGGTGGGCGTGATCGACCTGGTCATGCGCCTCGGTGACGAGGCCGTCCAGGCCGGTGGGTCGGTCAGCTCGTTGATCGGCAACCACGAGGTGCTGCTGCTCGGCATGCACCGGTTCGGGGACGAGCAGGTGCCCGACAGCCTCGGGCCGCGGTCGTTCGCGCGGAGCTGGCTGCTCAACGGCGGCCTGCGCAGCGACCAGGACCGGCTGACCGACGAGCACGTCGAGTGGCTGACGACGCGGCCCGTGCTGAAGCTGCGCGACGACCACCTGCTGATGCACTCCGACACCGTGGCCTACCTCGAATGGGGGGCCTCGATCGAAGAGGTCAACGAGTCGGTCCGGCAGGTCCTCAAGGGCGACGACCTCGTCGACTGGTGGGAGTGCTGGCGCAAGATGACGACCCGGTACGCGTTCCGGGGCCCGCAGGGGCCCGAGATCGCGGACGAGCTGCTCGCGACCCTCGGCGGCAGCACGATCGTGCACGGGCACAGCGTCATCGCCGACCAGCTCGGGGTGCCGCCGGACCAGATCGACGGGCCCCTCGTCTACGCCGACGACAAGGTGCTGGCGATCGACGCGGGCCTCTACAGCGGTGGTCCGTGCCTGGTCGTCCCCTTGCCATACCGCGAGGCCTGACTACCGTCTGGGGGATGACCTCCAGCTACTCCTCGGGCACGTCCGCCGCCCCGCTGCTGGGCGACACGATCCACGCGAACCTCGCGGCGACGGTCGCGCGCTTCGGCGACCGCGAGGCACTTGTCGACAAAGCCACAGATCGACGGTGGACGTACGCGGAGCTCGCGCAGGAGGTCGACCGAGCCGCCGCCGGGCTGCACTCGCTCGGCGTGCGCAAGGGCGACCGGGTCGGGATCTGGGCGCCGAACTGCGCCGAGTGGGTCTTCGTGCAGTACGCGACGGCCCGGATCGGCGCGATCCTGGTCAACGTCAACCCGGCGTACCGCGTGCACGAGCTGGAGTACGTGCTGAACCAGGCGGGCATCCACACGCTGGTGTCCGCGCGGTCGTTCAAGACGTCGGACTACGCGGCCATGATCGAGGAGGTCCGGCCGCGCTGTTCGGAGCTGGAGCACGTCGTGTTCACCGACGATCCACAGTGGACCGGGGACGAGCTGCCGGACGTCGAGCTGGACCGCGACGACCCGATCAACATCCAGTACACGTCCGGCACCACGGGCTTCCCGAAGGGCGCGACGCTCTCGCACCACAACATCCTCAACAACGGCTACTTCGTCGGCGAGCTGATCGACTACACCGAGCACGACCGCATCTGCGTGGTGCCGCCGTTCTACCACTGCTTCGGCATGGTGATGGGAAACCTGGCCGCCACCAGCCACGGCGCGTGCGTCGTGATCCCGGCGCCCGCGTTCGACCCGGCGAAAACCCTTGCGGCCGTTCAGGAGGAGAGGTGCACGTCGTTGTACGGCGTGCCGACGATGTTCATCGCGATGCTCGACCTGGTCGACGGCTACGACCTGAGCAGCCTGCGCACGGGCATCATGGCGGGCTCGCCGTGCCCGGTCGAGGTGATGAAGCAGGTCGTCGAGCGCATGGGCATGCGTGAGGTCTCCATCTGCTACGGCATGACCGAGACCTCCCCGGTGTCGACGCAGACGCGCACCGACGACTCCCTCGACCGTCGCGTGGGGACGGTCGGCCGGGTCGGCCCGCACCTCGAGGTCAAGATCGTCGACCCGGACACGGGCCGCACGGTGCCACGCGGCGAGCCGGGGGAGCTGTGCACGCGCGGTTACTCGGTGATGCTCGGCTACTGGAACGAACCGGAGAAGACCGCCGAGGCCGTGGACTCCGCGGGCTGGATGCACACCGGCGACCTCGCGGTGATGGACGCCGACGACTACGTCAACATCACCGGCCGCATCAAGGACATGGTCATCCGCGGCGGCGAGAACATCTACCCGCGCGAGATCGAGGAGTTCCTCTACACCCACCCCGACGTGCTCGACGCCCAGGTGATCGGCGTGCCCGACACCCGCTACGGCGAGGAGCTGATGGCGTGGGTGCGGCTGCGCGACGGGGTCTCGGGCCTGACCGCCGAGGCCGTCCGCGAGTTCTGCTCCGGCAAGCTCGCCCACTACAAGATCCCGCGGTACGTGCACGTCGTCGAGGAGTTCCCGATGACGGTCACCGGCAAGATCCGCAAGGTGGAGATGCGGGCGAAGTCGGTCGAGCTGCTCGGCCTCGACGACAGCACGACGCACGCCTAGGTGAACACTGCCCGGCGCCGCCTGTGCACGGAGCGAGTTCGACCGGCGGATCAACGATCACCGCAGGTCAAAGTACCTCTTGTGCATCAGGTGTGACGGGCGCAACATCGGAGAGGTTCCGCCGAAAGGAGGCGCTGATGCTCACCGCCACCAGAACCACGACGATGCTGCCCGTCGAGGATCCCGAACGCGCCGGCCACTTCTACGCCGACGTGCTCGGCCTGAAGCCCCTCGCCACGATGCCGGACGGCACCCGGATCTTCGCGCTCGGCCAGGGCGACGCGCTGGGGCTGAGGCCTGCGGAGAAGGGCGCGCAGTCGGGGCAGACGGCCATCAGCTTCGAGGTGCCCGACCTGGAAGGCGAGATCCGCGAGCTCGAGGACAGGGGCGTCCGCTTCGAGGACTACGACCTGCCCGACTTCAAGACCGTGAACCACATCGCGGAGATGGGCGGCGAGCGCGCGGCGTGGTTCACCGACAGCGAAGGCAACATCCTGTGCCTGCACGAACTCCTGGGCAGCGAAGCCTGAGAGTCGTGCCGCTGAGTGGTCTCCCGTTCCTCGCCCCCGACGAGGGGCGGGAGATCCTCACGGGACCTCGATGATCTCCTTGCCCAGCGGCACCAGCGAGACCTTCACGAGCTTGAAGTTCGCGACGCCGAGCGGGATGCCGATGATCGTGACGCAGAGCGCGATGCCGGTGATGATGTGGCCGATCGCGAGCCACAGGCCGGCGACGATGATCCAGATGACGTTGCCGAGCAACGACCCCGTGCCCGCACCGGGCTTGTCGACGACCTCGCGCCCGAACGGCCAGAGCGCGTAGTTCGCGATCCGGAACGACGCGATGCCCCACGGGATCGTGATGATCAGGATGCAGCAGATGACGCCGGCCACGGCGTAGCCGACGGCCATCCAGAAACCGGCGAGCACCAGCCAGATCACGTTCAGGATGAGGCGCATGCCTCCATCTAAGCTCAAGTCATGAAGTGGGGTGTGATCGCTACAGGCGGAATCGCGCATGCCGTGACCGCCGACATGCTCAAGGTGCCCGACGTCGAGGTTCTCGCGGTGTCCTCGCGTGACATCACGAAGGCACAGGCGTTCGCCGGTGAGTTCGGCATCAAGCGCGCGTACGGCGACTACCGGGAGCTCCTCGCGGATCCCGACGTGGAGATCGTCTACGTCGCCACGCCGCACGGTCAGCACCACGAGGTCGTGCTCGCCGCGCTCGACGCGGGCAAGCACGTCCTGTGCGAGAAGGCCTTCGCCCTCACGGTCGCCCAGGCCGAGGAGATGGTCGAACGGGCAAGGGCGCGCGGGAAGCAGTTCCTCATGGAAGCCATGTGGACACGCGTCAACCCGTTGGTCCGCAAGGTCGTCGACGCGGTCGAGGCGGGCGAGATCGGTGAGGTGCGGACGATCACCGCCGACTTCGGCTTCCGGCACGAGTTCGACGAGAACCACCGGTTGTGGGCGAAGCGGGCGGGTGGCGGGTCGATCCTCGACCTCGGCATCTACCCGATCTCGCTCGCGCACCGGATTCTCGGCATGCCGTCGCACATCGCCGCGCACGGTGGCCTCGCACCGTCCGGAGTGGACTCCGACGCGTCGCTCCTGCTGGGCTACGAGAACGGCGCGCAGGCCCTGCTGAGCTGCTCGCTCGTCGCCGACCTCGGCTGTGCGGCGGAGATCGTCGGCACCGGCGGCCGGATCGAGATCGTCGACCCGATGTACAACCCCACCAGGGTGGTCATCAACGGCGTCGAGCACACGACTGACGACCTTGGCTACCGCCACCAGATCCACGAGGTCGAGATCAGCGTCGGCCAGGGCGCGGTGCAGCACTACGACGTGCCGTGGTCCGCGACCCTGGAGATCATGACGATCATGGAGGAGGCGCTGGGCCAGATCGGCGTCTCCTACGCGGACGTCGTCAGGTAGATCAGCGCCACGTTCAGCACGACGACCGCGAAGGCCACCACCCACGCGGCGACCGTGACGACACGCCGGTTCGTGAACGAGCCCATCACGGACCGGCGCGCGGTCAGCCAGACCAGCGGCACCAGCGCGAACGGGATGCCGAACGACAGCACGACCTGCGAGAGCACCAGCGCGAACGTCGGATCGACCCCGAGCGCCAGGATCGCCAGCGCCGGCACCAGCGTGACCAAACGCCGTGCCAGCAACGGAATCCGCACGCGCAGCAGCCCGTCCATCACCACCGCGCCGGCGTAACAGCCGACGGCCGTGGACGCGAAACCCGAAGCCAGCAGACCGAGTGCGAACAGCAGCGCGATCCCGCCACCCAGCGTGGAACCGACCGCCGCGTGCGCGCCTTCCAGCGTGTCCACGCCCTCGCGTCCCTGCAGCGCGGAAGCCGCGAGCAGCAGCATCGCCATGTTGACCGCGCCCGCCAGCACCATCGCGACGAGGACGTCGACCTTCGTCGCGCCGAGCACCGCGGGGTTGCGGCCGTGCCGGTCGCGGGCCAGCGCCGAGTGCAGGTAGACCGCGTGCGGCATCACGGTCGCGCCGAGCATGCCCGCCGCCAGCAGGACGCTGTCCGCGCCGTCGAACCGCGGCACCAGCCCGGAGACCGCGCCGCCCACCGAAGGCGGGGACACGAAGAGCCCGGCCATGAACCCGACCGCGATCACGACCAGCATCGTGGTGATCACGCGCTCGAACGGCTTCTGCCCGCGCCTGTCCTGCACCAGCAGCAGAACCGTCGACACCACGCCGGTGATCACGCCACCGAGCAGCAGCGGGAGGTCGAAGAGCAGGTGCAGCGCGATCGCCCCGCCGAGCACCTCGGCCAGGTCGGTCGCCATCGCGACGACCTCGGCCTGGCCCCAGTAGGCGAGCCGCACCGGGCGGGGCAGGTGGTCCCGCACCGCCTCGGGCAACGACTTCCCGGTGACCAGGCCGAGCTTCGCCGACAGGTACTGCACGAGCCCCGCCATGACGTTCGCGACGACGAGCACCCACACGAGCAGGTAGCCGTACTTCGCGCCCGCCGTGGTGTTGGTGGCCACGTTCCCCGGGTCGACGTACGCGATCGCGGCGACGAACGCCGGACCGAGCAACGCCGCACCCGCGCGCAGACGCGCCGAGACAGCGACCACCGGACACCTCCCCTTGATGCAAGATTATTGCAACAAGGGACCGCGCTCTAACCGGTCATGCGTCCATCGTCACTCTGGCGACCCTGACGACGGCGTCCATCGCGCTGTCGAGGTCGCCGCTCGGCATCAGCAGGTGGCTCAGCGCCAGTCGCACGGTCGTCTCCGCCGTGAGCCGCACGTGCCTGCCGGGGAAGTGCTTGCTCAGGTGCTGCTCCACGACCTCGGTCGCGTGGAACAGGATCGGATGGCCGCGGATCGTGATGAACGGCAGCAGGTCCTCGGCGTTCTGGCCGGTCAGCACGGCCGAGACCAGCCGGTCCTTCTCGGTCTGCTCGAAGGTGAAGCGGAACGCCGACCGCATCGCCTCCCACGGGTCGGGGTCGTCCTGGAGCCGGGTCATGACCCCGGTCAGGTACTCCTCCGTCTTGTGGACCGCGACGGCCTGGACGAGTCCCTCCTTGTTGCCGAACTCGTTGTAGACGGTCTGTCTGCTCACTCCGGCACGGCTGGCGACCTCGATCATGCGCAGCCCGTGGAAGCCCCGGGCTGCCAGGAGGTCGGCGGCCGCATCCAGTAAGAGCTCGGTGATGTCGCTCACCACCTCACCTTTACACAGTTATGGCTTTTGTAAAGACGTAGAGTCGGGTTCCGTGCCGTTCACCGTGGGCTTCGACCTCGACATGACCCTCATCGACCCGCGACCGGGGATGGCCGCCGTGATGAACGAGGTCGGTGCCCGCAGCGGCTACGCCCTCGACGGCGAGCTCTTCGCGTCGAACCTCGGCCCGCCGCTGGACATGACCTACCGCGAGATGGGCGTGCCCGAGGAGGAGATCCCGGACCTCGTCTCGCTCTTCCGCGCGCTGTACCCGGAGGTCGTGATCCCGTCGACCGTCGCGCTGCCGGGAGCGGCGATGGCCCTGCAGTGCGTGCGGGAGCTGGGCGGGCAGACCATGGTCGTCACCGGCAAGTACCGCAAGAACGCGGCGCTGCACCTCGAGGCGATGGGCTGGGAGGTCGACCACCTCTACGGCGAGCTGTGGGCGACGGGCAAGGCCGAGTCGCTCAAGCTGCACGGCGCCGCCGTCTACGTGGGCGACCACGTCGGCGACATGCGCGGTGCCGCGGCCGCCGGAGCACTGGGCGTCGGCGTCGTCACGGGGCCGTGCTCACGAGCCGAACTGGCCGAGGCAGGTGCCGCCGTCGTGCTGGAGGACCTGCGCGAGTTCCCCGAGTGGCTCAGGACTTCTTCTGTCGTGACTTCCTGATCACCGCGATGATCCCGAGCCCCAGCCCGATCGCCGGCAGGTAGGTGGCCGCGACGTTCAGCGCCACGGGCAGGTCGCTGTGGCCGGTGGCGAACAGCACGAAGACCACGATGATCGCCAGTACGCCCACGGCGAACAGGCCGATGGCCAGCGGCATCAACTTCGGAGCGGTCATACGAGCAGGGTAGTCGCGCTAACGGAGGTGCCTTCCCCAAGGTCTTCTGGCTACTCTGGTGGGACGCGTCCCGGGTACGCCCAGGGCGCGTTCGTCGTGCAGACAAGGGAATGGTGAGCGCGGTGCCGACCGGCAAGGTCAAGTGGTACGACACGGAGAAGGGCTTCGGATTCGTCACCCAGGACGGTGGCGAGGACGTCTACGTCCGCAAGGCGGCGTTGCCCCCCGGCGTCGACGGCCTCAAGGCCGGCCAGCGCATCGAGTTCGGCATGGCCGAGGGCCGTCGCGGGCCGCAGGCGCTGTCCGTGCGCCTCGTCGACCCGGCGCCGTCCGTGGCCGAGGCGCGCCGCCGGCCCGCGGAGGAGCTGCACGGCCTGATCGAGGAAGTGATCAGGCTGCTGGAGAACAAGGTCCAGCCCGACCTGCGCCGCGGCCGCTACCCGTCCGACAAGAAGACCATGAAGCTCGTCGCCGAGGCCGTCCGCGTGGTGGCGCGGGACCTCGATCCGTAAAAGGATCGGTGTCATGTCCGACACTGACAGGATCGTCGAGTTCGTCTACGAGGTCGGCCAGCTCAAACGCCTGCCCAGAGCGGGGTGGCTCTTCGCCGGGGTGCAGAACCCCGAGTCGGTGGCCGCCCACTCGTTCCGGGTGGGCGTTCTGGCGTTCGCGCTCGCCGTGCAGGAGGGCGCGAACCCCGACCGGGCGGCGACCCTCGGCCTCTTCCACGACGTGCCGGAGGCCCGCATCGGCGACATCCCGTACGTCGGCAAGCTCTACCTCGACGTGAAGATGCCGCCCGAAGCCGTGGCACGTGACCAGGTCCAGCACCTGCCCGCGCCGCTGGCCGCGCACATCGAGGCGCTCGTCGCCGAGCACGAGTCCGCCAAGGGCTTCGACCACACGCCCGAGGCGCGCTGCTCCCGTGACGCGGACAAGCTGGAGCTGTTGCTGCAGGCCAGGGAGTACCAGGCCGCGGGCGTCTCCAAGATGGAGCGCTTCATCCAGACCATGCAGGAGTCGGTGGTCACCGACACCGGCAAGGCGCTGCTCGACTCGGCCCTGCGGATCGCCCCCAGCGAGTGGTGGGAGGCGTTCGGCCGGCGTTAACGGGTGATGTCGACGACCCAGGAACCGCGCATGAGCGGCTGGCCGGTCTCCAGCACCGCGCCGGCCGCCTCGTGCACCTCGATGCGCAGCAGCTGGTCGGAGTCGTTCGGCACGGCCAGCGTGTACGTGTAGTCGTCGCCCTTGCCGAGCAACGGCGACGTGCAGCCCTCCTGCACGCGGGCCGCGTTCTCGTACACGCAGACGACCTCCCAGAGGCCGGACGCGAGCTGCCCGTCCACCGAGATCTGCACGACCTTGCCGGGCGGCACCTTCAACGTGCCGGGCGCGTTCTTCTCGGCGCAGTTGGAGCCCTCGACGTCGCAGTAGATCGTCGGCTCGATGCGGATGGTCTCGCCGTTCGCGTAGAACGTGACCTCCGGGTCGTGCCGCTGCAAGGAGCAACCGGACAGCACGAGAACACTGGCAGCCATTACAGAAGCAAGTCGACGCACGTCAGGCAGCCTACGGGGTCACCGGGGCGGGCCTGCGGACCAGCCTGTGCAACGAGGTGCCGTTGCGGTACATCCACGTCTGCGCGAGGCCCAGCGCGAGCAGCACGGAGAGCACCAGGAAGCCGACCCAGAACGTCGCGGGCAGCAGCACGCCGAGCGCGCCGCCGAAGACCCACGCGAGCTGCAGGATCGTCTCGGAGCGGCCGAACGCGGACGCGCGCGACTCCTCCGGCAGGTCGTCCTGGATCACCGCGTCCAGGCTGATCTTGGCCAGCGACGACGCCGTGGCGCCGAGCAGGCCGACGATCGCCGCCGTGACCAGGCCCGGCAGCGCGGCGGCGACGATCGTGGCCGCGAGCGCCGTGGCGACGCAGGCGAGGATCACCTCGTCCGGCTTGCCGAACTGCTGGCGCGCGCCGATCGCGTTGCCGAGGAAGCTGCCGATGCCCGCCGCGCCGGCGATCACGCCGAGCAGCAGGAGCTGCCGGACCGCGTCGCCCTCGGTCTGCTCGCGGACCACGAACGCCGCGAAGAGCGTCAGGAACCCCGTCAGCATGCGGATGGAACCGTTGCCCCACAACGAGACCGCGACGTGCCGGGAGATGCGTTGCCTCGCCGGCTTGGACGTCAGCGTCGCGGGCACCTCGCCCTCGGTCACCTCGACCCAGGACGGGATCTTCATGCAGAAGTACGCGTTCACGCCGCACAGCACGGCGGTGAACCAGAGCGCGCCCGGCGAGCCGAACAGGTTCGCGAAGCCCGCCGCCAGCGCACCGAACACCGCGCCCGCGGCCAGCCCGAAGACGGTCATGCGCGCGTTGGTCTTGGACAGCGTGATGTCCGGCGGCAGCACGCGCGGCGTGATCGCGGACTTGAGCACGGTGAACGACTTGGACAGCACCATGCTGCCCAGCGCAGCCGGGTACAGCAGCCAGTTGTCGAAGTTCAGCGCCATCACGACCGCCAGCCCGATCCGCAGCACGCACGACGTGGCCAGGGCCAGCCTGCGTCCGCGCTGGATCTTGTCGAGCAGCGGGCCGATCACCGGCGCGATCAACGCGAACGGCGCGACCGTGATCAGCAGGTAGAGCGCGACCTTGGTCTTGGACTCGGCGCTCGCGGCGGAGAAGAACAGCGTGTTCGCCAGCGCGACGGCCATCGCGGCGTCGGCGGCGTAGTTCATCATCACCGCGTAGGTGACCGACGTCATGCCGGACTTGCCCGCCCCGTCGGCGCGGGCCGCCCGCCGGAACGCCGCGAGCGCCTGCTGCGAGATCTGCTTGCTCCTGAACCAGGCGACGCGCGTGACCGTGAGCTTGCGCGGCGGCTTGGGCGTCGGCGTCGTCTGCTGGTCCTGGTTGGGCAGCGGACGGGTGTTCTGGGGCCGGGGCGGGGGCTGGAAACCGTGTTCGGACGTGGTCGCGCGACGCTCCCGCGGCCGGTACTCGTCGTCCTGCCACGGGTAGCGCTTCGGAGTCTCGTCGTCACTCCACCCGCGATCGCCCGTCACACCGTCAATCCTGCCCCATGCCGTTGAACCTCACTCGGAAGATGGTCGGCCAGTTCTTGCCTGTGACCAGGAACTCGTTGGTCCCGGGGATGTGCGCGATGCCGTTGAGGACGTCCACGTCACCCGAGGGTTTCAGCGAGGCCAGGTCATAGGTGTTCGTCACCTGACCCGTCGACGGATCGATCCGCACGATCTCGTCGGTCTTCCACACGTTCGACCAGACCTTGCCGCCGACGCATTCCAGTTCGTTGAGCTGGGTCACGGGCTTGCCGTCCCTGCTCACCTGCACGCTCCCGGTCTCCGCGAAGGTCTTCGGGTCGCGGAAGGTCAGCTTCGCGGAGCCGTCGCTCATGACGAGCCGCCGGCCGTCGTCGCAGATGCCCCAGCCCTCGCCCTCGTACCGGACGCGGCGGAGCTCGTCCAGCGTCTTGCGGTCGCGTTCGATCGCCACGCCGTTCTGCCACGTGATCTGCCAGATGGTGTCGCCGACGACGGTGATGCCCTCGCCGAAGAAGTCCGGCGGGAGGTCGACCTTCTTCTGGACGTTCCCGGTCGACGGATCGAGCGCGCGCATCGTCGACTGGCCCTCGAGGCCGGTGCCCTCGTAGAGGACGCCGTCGACCAGTTCCAACCCCTGGGTGAACGCCGTTGCGTCGTGCGGAATCTTTTGCAGGACTTCTACCTGCGGTTTTGTTTCGGGCTGAGTCGAGCAGGCGGCCAGAACCGCGACGATGACCAGCCAGACGGGTGAGCGCACCCAACGGAGGGTGGCACGAGTTTTCGTCCCGGCGAAGTCCTGCGGCACAATTCATGTCGTGACCGCGACTGAGATGCTCCTCGACGCCGTTGATCTCGCCCGCGCCGCCGCGCAGGAAGAGGCCGGTGTGGAACGTGTCGGCGCTCATGTCGGGGTGCACGGAGAGGACGAGTACTCCGTCACGCACCTCTTCGAAGCCGAGCACGCCGGCTACCGCGGCTGGTCCTGGGCGGTGACCGTCGCCTACGCGGGCGAGGGTTCCCCGGTCTCGATCAGCGAGGTCGTGCTGCTGCCCGGCCAGGACGCTCTGGTGGCCCCCGAGTGGGTGCCGTGGAGCGAACGGGTCCGCGCCGGTGACCTGGGTGTCGGCGACCTGATGCCGCCCCGGGAGAACGACCCGCGCCTGGTCGAGGCGTACGTGCAGTCCGACGACCCCGCGATCGAGGAGGTGGCGCTGGAGGTCGGTCTCGGCCGTCAGCGCGTCCTGTCCCGCGAGGGCCGCCTGGAGGCTGCCGACCGCTGGGCGACCTCGGACTTCGGCCCGCGCTCCGACATGGCCCGCAGCGCCCCCGCGCACTGCGGCACCTGCGGCTTCTACACCCGCGTGGCCGGCGCGTTCGGCTCGGCGTTCGGCGTGTGCGCGAACGAGATCGCCCCGGCCGACGGCCACGTCGTGCACGTCGAGTACGGCTGCGGCGCCCACTCCCAGGCCGAGGTCGACATCAGCCCGATGGTGCCGGTGGCCGACCTGGTCTACGACGACGCGCAGCTGGACGTCCTGGACGTCTCGGAGTGACCGACCCGTTCGGCACCGAGGCCCTGCGCACCTCGGTCCTCGCCGCATGGCGTGGTTCGCCCACCCGTTTCCGCGAAGACGCGAACGCCGAAGAAGACCTCCGCCTCGGTGGCTACCGGGACCGGCTGCTCGTGGAACTGGCCCAGAACGCGGCCGACGCGGCCGGGTCCTCGCCCGGTGTGTTGCGGATCACCCTGGTCGACGGCGAGCTGCGCGCGGCCAACACGGGCGCTCCGCTGACCGAGGCCGGCGTGGCCGCGCTCGCTTCCCTGAGGGCCTCCTCGAAGGAGTCCGGCGTCGGGCAGTTCGGTGTCGGCTTCGCCGCCGTGCTGGCCGTGTCGGACGCGCCTCGGGTGGTCTCCGTCTCCGGGGGCGTCGAGTTCTCCGCCGCGCGGACCCGTGCCGAGGTGCCGGAGCTCGCGTCCGAGCGCGGCGGCGACGTGCCGGTGCTGCGGTTGGTCTGGCCGGTCGTCGAGGAGGTGCCGGACGGGTTCACGACCGAGGTCCGGCTGCCGTTGAAGGTCGACCTGTCGCTGGACGACCTGGCGGCCGAGGTCCCGGACCTGCTGCTGGCGCTGCCCGGGTTGCAGCGGGTGGAGATCGGCTCGCAGTCGTGGGAGCGGTCCGTCGACGACGACGGCGTCGTCACCGTGGGGGCTTCGCGCTGGCTGGTCGAGCGGATCGTCGGTGAGCTGCCCGCCGAGCTGGTGCAGGGGGTCGAGCACCGTCCTCAGTGGACGGTTGCGTGGGCCTACCCGCTGGACGCCCCTCTCGGGGAGGACGTGCTGCACGCACCCACCCCGACCGACGAGCGGCTGTCGTTGCCCGCTCGCTTGATCGCCACTCTGCCCGTCGAGCCTTCGCGCCGGCGGATCCTGCCCGGGCCTGCCGCCTGGTCCGTTCTCGACGCTGCCGCCGCCACCTATCCGGCCCTGGTCGCTTCGGTTCCTGCCGTGGAGCGGACCGCTCTGGTGCCGCTGCCGGGCTTCCCGTTGTCCGAAGTGGACGATCGGTTGCGGACGGCCGTGCTGCGGTCGTTGCGCGCCTCCGCCTGGCTGCCCTTGGCTTCCGGGGAGTGGATCGAACCCTCGCGGGCCCGGGTGCTGGACGTGGGGTCCGAGGAGCTCGTCGACCTGGTCGAGGATGCTCTGCCCGGGCTGGTGGACGCCGAGCTCTCCGCGCCCGTGCACGCTGCCGCTTTGGCCGCCTTGGAAGTTCCGCGGGTCTCCACGGCCGAGGTCGTTGCCGCTCTGGCCGGTGTCTCCGGGGATCCGGGGTGGTGGCGGGACGTCTACGCCGCCTTTGCGCCTTTGGCCGAGGTGGATCCGGACGTTCGTGAGGCTTTGGGCTCGTTGCCCGTGCCGTTGGCGGACGGTCGTGTTGTCACCGGGCCTCGTACGACGCTGATCGCCGATGAGCCGTTGCCCGGGCTGCGGGTCGTGCACCCCGATGCGGTGCATCCGCTGCTGGTCCGGCTGGGCGCGGTCGAGGCCGGTGCTGCCGAGCTGCTCGCTGATCCTGCCCTGCGGGAGAACGTGGCCCGGTCGGTGGAGGACGCCGAGGCCGGGCTCGACGGGCTGGACCTGGTCGAGACCGTGCTCCGGCTGGTGGACCGGGCCGGGCTCCGGGCTGGTGAGGAGTCCTGGCTGGGAGCGTTGGCTCTGCCGGACGCCGAGGGCTCCTGGCATCGGGCCGACGAGTTGCTGCTGCCTGACTCCGCGTTGGTCGGCGTATTCGAGGCTGACGCGTTTCCATTGCTGTCGAAGGAGATCGCTGACGCCTACCCGCGTGCCGCGTTGGTGGCGGTCGGGGTGGTCGACGGGTTCTCCGTTGTCGTCGACGACGAGCCTTCCGGGCCCGATCACGACCTTGCTGACGAAGCCGCCTGGTGGTCGTCCGTGCTGGACGAGCCTCGTCGGGTGGTGGCCGTCCGGGATCTCGACCTGGTGGCGGACTGGCCCGCCGCGTTGCGGTTGCTGGCTTCCGACCCGGTGACCTGGCGCGCTGTCACCGAGCCCGACGGGTACACCGGGTGGTGGATCGCCCGGTACGCGTCGCTGGGTGGTGCTGCGCCTAGGTCGTACCGGGTGGCGGGGGCTTCGCTGCTGGACGGGCTGTTCGACGTCGTGCCGGATCTCGAGCTGGCTGAGCACGTTCTGCTCGCCGCCGGGGTTCGGTCCTCGTTGGAGATCCTGGACGACGACGATGCCGAGTTCGTGTTGTCCCGGCTCGGCGACGCTGATCGTGTTGTCGCCGATGCCGTGGTGTTGCGGGCCCATGCCGGGCTGCCCGAGGGGGACTTCGCTCCGCCTGAGCGGGTCCGGGTGTTGTCCGGGGCCGTTGTCGACGCCGATGACGTCGTGGTGCTGGATCACCCGTGGTTGCTGGGGGTCGCGCCGGCTTCTCGGGTTCTGCTGGCCGACGGGTCGGAGGAGCTTGCCGACCTGCTGGATCTGGCGCTCGCCTCCGAGGAGTTCGACGGGTCTCCGGACCACGTCGGCGAGGTCGTTTCCTGGAGTGAGCTCGGTGCTGTTCGGATGGCCTGCGAGTTGCTCGAGGTTGCGCTGCCTGACGGTGTGGTCGTCGTGCACGACGCGTTGATGGTCGAGGGGCAGCGGGTTTCCTGGTGGATGGCCGATGGGGTGCCTCATGTCGAGGACACGCCAGAGGGGTTGTCCCGGGCACTGGCCTGGGTTTCCGGGCGGTGGGGGGATCGGCACACCTTCGCTGCTCTGATCACCGATCCGTCGGCTGCCACCTTGCTGGGCTGACCTAGCTGGTCGTCTCTGCCGGTTCCGGTAGCGCCTCTGCCGGAGGCTGCGTCCTCCGTCGCCTCAGCCGTGGCTTTCCGATGTCTCCGCGCTTCACCAGGATGATCCACGCCGTGATCGTCACCAGCATCGAGACGGCTCCGCCGATGATGATCGGCGCCCTGCCGTTGACCTCGCCCAGCCAGCCCATCAGCGGGCCGCCCACCGGGTTGCCGCCCAGGAACACCAGCATGTAGATGCCCATCACGCGGCCGCGCATCTCCGGTTCCACCGCCAGCTGGATCGTGGCGTTCGCGGTGGTGTTGAAGGTCATCATCGCCACGCCCACGGGGATCATCATCAGACCCGTCAGGAGCATCGTGGGCATCAGGCCCGAGATGATCTCCAGGACGCCGAAGACGACTCCCGAGCCGATGAAGACGGTCATCTTCGGGGTTTTTCGTTTGGCTGCCAGGGTTGCGCCGGCGAGCGTGCCCACCGCTATGAGGGTGGACAGGAGGCCGTAGGCGTCCGCGTCTCCGCCGAAGACGTTGCGGGCCATGATCGCCAACGTCATGTAGAAGTTCATGCCGAAGGTGGCGATGAAGAAGACCAGCAGCATGACCGTCATCAGGTCCGGGCGGCTGCGCACGTAGCGAAGGCCCGAGAGGAGCTGGCCCTTTTCGCGCGTGAGGGGGTCGGAGCGCAGCAGCTGGGTCGTTCGCATCAGCCAGATGCCGCCCACCACGCCCACGAAGCTGATGGCGTTGGCCAGGAAGACCCAGCCCGTGCCTATCGCCACGATCGTCACGCCTGCGATGGCCGGGCCGATGATCCTGGCCAGGTTGAACATCATCGAGTTGATCGCCACGGCGTTCGTCAGCTGGTCGCGGCCCACCATCTCGACCACGAACGACTGGCGCACCGGGGTTTCCACCGCCGAGAACGCGCCCAGCAGCAGGCACAGGAGGTAGACGTGCCAGAGCTCCACCACGCCGGTCACGTCGAGGATGCCCAGGGCCAGGGCGCAGATTCCCAGTGCGGACTCCAGCCAGAGCAGGAGTTTGCGCTTGTCCATGCGGTCGGCCAGGACGCCGCCCCACATGGAGAGCAGCAGGACCGGGAGGAACTGCAGTGACGCGGCGAAGCCGAGCGCGACGGGGGAGCCGTTGGAGAGTTCCAGGACCAGCCAGTCCTGGGCCACCCGCTGCATCCAGACGCCGACCAGCGAGATGATCTGGCCGGAGGCGTAGAGGCGATAGTTGTATATGCCTAAGGATCCGAACATTCCGGTACGACGAGGTGGCGGACTTGCTGCTCCACCACCCGCGTAACCCGACACGTTCTTACTGACCCGCCATCCTGTCGATGATTTCGGCGGCGCGTGTCAGCAGTTCCCGTTCCTCCGGGTCCAGCTCGGCCAGCCTCTTGTCCAGCCACGCCTCGCGGGCTGTGATCTCGTCCTGCAGGTACGACGAGCCTTCGCTCGTCAGCTCGACGATGGCTTGACGGCCGTCGGTGGGGTGCGGACTTCTCGTCGCGAAGCCGAACTCCTCCAGGGCGGCTATCACGCGCGTCATCGACGGCGGTTGCACGCCTTCCTTCGACGCCAGTTCACCCGGCGTCAGCGGGCCGCACTTGTGCAGTGTGGAGAGTGCCGACACCTGGGTGAGCGACACCGCGGAGTTGGTGCGCTGTGCCCGCAGGCGGCGGTTGAGGCGAACGACGGCAAGCCGCAGCCTGCTCGCCAGTCCGTGCTGATCGGTCGCCACGTAGTTAGCATACCTCACGAAATAGTTTCCTGCCGAAAGGTCAGCTCAGCAGGCTCTGGATCGGTCCCAACGAGAAGTAGACGACAAAAGCGGCCGCCACGATCCACATCAGCGGGTGGATTCCTCGGGACTTTCCGGTCAGGGCCTTGAGCAGCACGTAGCTGACGAAGCCCGCGCCGATGCCGTTCGCGATCGAGTAGGTGAACGGCATGACGACGATCGTGAGGAACGCGGGGAGGGCGATGGTGAAGTCGCTGAAGTCGATGTCGCGGACCTGCATCATCATCAACGCGCCGACGATGACCAGCGCGGGCGCCGCCGCCTCGATCGGGACGACCTCGTAGAGCGGGGTGAAGAACATCGCCAGCAGGAAGAGCACGCCGGTCACGACGTTCGCGAGGCCCGTGCGGGCGCCCTCCGCGATGCCGGACGCCGACTCGATGTAGACGGTGTTCGACGAGCTGGACGCGGCACCGCCCGCGACGGCGCCGAGGCCGTCGACGAACAGGGCCTTGCTGACGTTCGGCAGCTGGCCGTCCTTGTCGATCAGGCCGCCTTCCTTGCCGAGACCGGTCATCGTGCCGACGGTGTCGAAGAAGTCCGTGAGCACGAGCGTGAAGACGATCAGCGCGGCGGCGAGGGCCGGGATGCGGGTCCAGGCGCCGAACGACACGTCGCCGAGCAGGCTCAGGTCGGGGATTCCGAAGACCTGGTCGGGCAGCGCGGGGTAGCCGAGGTTCCAGCCCTTGGCGTTGACGCCTGCGGACGGACCGGCCTTGACCAGCGCTTCGAGGACGATCGCGAAGATCGCCGTCGCGACGATGCCGATGAGGATCGCGCCCTTGACCCTGCGAGCGAACAGCACGCCCGTGAGCACGAGACCGACGACGAACACCAGCGTCGGCCAGCTCGCGATCGACCCGTTGATGCCCAGCCCGACCGGCACGGTGGTGTTGGCGGCGTCCGGCAGCCGGCGCACGAAACCCGCGTCCACGAGACCGATGAAGCAGATGAACAGACCGATGCCGACCGCGATGGCTGCCTTGAGCTCGTTCGGCACGGCGTTGAAGACCGCCGTCCGCACCCCCGTGACGACCAGCAGGAGCACGACGAGGCCGTTGACGAGGATGAGACCCATCGCCTCGGGCCAGGTGACCTTGGCGGCGACCGAGACGGCGACGAACGAGTTGATGCCGAGGCCTGTGGCCAGCGCGAACGGGTAGTTCGCGATCAGTCCGAACAGGATGGTCATCACGCCGGCGACCAGCGCCGTCACCGCGGCCACCTGCCCGACCGGCAGGATGTTGCCGAGCACGTCGGGGTGCGCTCCGGGCCCGGTCGGGGCGAAGCTGCCGATGATCAGCGGGTTCAGCACGACGATGTACGCCATCGTGAAGAAGGTCACGACACCGCCGCGAACCTCGCGCGCCACGGTCGACCCGCGCTCGGAAATCTTGAAGAACCCGTCCAGCATCTGGTCTCCTAACGATGTGTCCGAACGCGACTCCGCCCCGCCGCACCCTCCGTCGTTGCCGCACAGGCTGGCAGATCCCGTGCCGGTGGTGCTGGGCGGGACCGTGCTGTGGTTCGCCGGATCCCTGCTCGTCCTGATCTTCGACCGGTCGAACGGCACCCTGCTCTGGACGACACTGTCCGGCGGTCTGCTCGGGATCATCGGGTACGGAGTCTTCTACTGGCAACGGCGGGCGGCGAGGCGCGGGTCACGCGGGGCGCAGCAGGGCCTCGAAGACGCTTAGTCCGTCAGTTTCGGGTGCCCGGTGCCAGCGTGGGTGATCCACACGGTTTTGCGCTCTTCATCGATGACGTACCAGATGCGTCCGCCTGAAGTGACCTCGTATTGCCACTGGTCGTACACGTTGCCCTTGTACGTGTTGCGTGCCTGTGCGCCTTTGAGTCGATGCTGGCGACTTAGGTTCTCCGAGGACCTCGGTCGTTCAGTAAGTACTACCCACGCCTCCCAGACGCTCGACTTGGCAGCGCGGCAGAGTTCTTCCCAGCCTTTGGCTGCTTCGGTGGTGGCGAACCGCACCACGTAACCGTCTGGACGGTGGGGTGGGGCGGCGCGATCGTCGCGTTTTGCAGGCAACGCTCACTCGTCCATCGGGTTGGGGACGATTCGGCCGTCCGTGATGGTGATCGGCTGGCTGAGTGCTCGGTGCAGTTCCGGGTCCGCGTGCACGATCGCCGTGTTGGCCCACTCGTGCACGACCTGCGCGAGCACGGACCACTGGCCGAGTTCCGCGGACACCGCGATAGCTTGTACGAACTCCTGAACGAACTCAGCGCGGTCCGACTTCGGCAGCACTGAGATCCACGGGAACTCATCGAGCAGCGCATCCGCGACTGCGTCAGGACCCGCGTGCCGGAACAGCGAACGCATGGCGCGCGCCGCAGTGACGGCTCCGCTGTGCCGATACGCGTGATGGTCGGCTCGAACGAGCATCAGGTCTGCCCCGTCGCGTCTTTTGACGCGCACTTCGTGTTTGTCGGCGATGGCGGCGACGCTCTTCGGGTCGCGAGCGAGCTCGCTCCACTGCACTTCACTTGTGATGCTCACACAGTAATTCTGAACTTATTCAGGATTGCTGGCAACTGCACTATCGAGTGTGATCACGGCCATGGCTCTGGCTGGCGACCGGGCCCTTGGTTGAGCTGGGACGTTCAGGCTCATCGCCCTTCCGGGTGCCTTTCTCGGGACGCTGCTGGGTGGATTGCCTGTCTGGCCCCCTGTGGATCGAGGTGTTCTCAACCCTCGAAGCGACCCGCTGATCGACCTGGTCGCCAGGCGTCTGATCAGCAGGGCTTCCCAACAAGGGCAAGTTAGGCTAACCTAAGTCTCGTCGCTTCGTGGTGGGAGCGGCAGTCAGTTCGGGAACGGACGAGGCCCCCCTCTGGGCAGAGGGGGGCCTCGTCGTATTCAGCAGTGGGGGCTTGTCGGAGCATCCACCGCCGAAGCATCAGGGCAGCAGCAGGCCGTTCTGGCCCGAGCGTGCCGCCTCGAAGCGCGCGGAGACGTCCTCCCAGTTGACGACGTTCCACAGCGCCGAGATGTAGTCGGCCTTCAGGTTGCGGTACTGCAGGTAGTACGCGTGCTCCCAGATGTCGAACGCGAGCAGCGGCGTGACCGCGATCGACAGGTTCGAGTGGTGGTCCTTGAGCTGCAGCGTGATCAGCTTCTGGCCGATCGGCTCCCACGCGAGGATGCCCCAGCCGGAGCCCTGGATCGAGGACGCGGCGGCGTTGAGCTGACCGCGGAACTTGTCGAACGAGCCGAAGTGCTCGTCGATCGCGGCCGCGAGCTCGCCGACCGGCTTGTCGCCGCCGTTGGGTGAGAGGTTCTTCCACCACACCTGGTGCAGCGCGTGGCCCGCCAGGTGGAACGCCAGTGTGGTCTCGAGGCCGACGATGGAGCCGAAGGACTCCTTGTCGCGGGCTTCCTCGATCTGCTCGATCGTGTCGTTCGCGCCCTTCACGTAGGCCGCGTGGTGCTTGCCGTGGTGCAGCTCGTTGATCTCGCCGATGATCGCCGGCTCGAGGTCGCCGTAGTCGTAGTCGAGATCCGGCAGCACGTACTGGGCCATGACTTCTCCCCAATTGCAATCGCTTGGTACTTGCAACTTACTAGCAACAAGGCCGAGTAAACCAGTTGCGCACGGCCGTACCTTCGAAAGCGTGTCCGTGCTGACAGCCAGGAATATTTCGCTGTCGTTCGGTCCGAGGACCGTGATCTCGGAGGTTGATCTCGATGTTTCGCCTGGTGACCGCGTAGGTCTGATCGCCCCCAACGGCGTCGGCAAGTCCACGTTGCTCCGTCTGCTCTCCGGCGAGCTGCGACCCGAGACCGGATCTGTCTCGGGCACCGGGAGCGTCGCGCACCTGACGCAGGAGACCCTCCACACGACCGGAGAGTCGCTTCGGGACCACCTCGCCCGCCGCACCGGCGTCGCGCAGGCCGAGCAGTGGCTGCAACGGGAGGCCGAGGCCCTCGCGGAGGGCGGCGGCGAGCAGTACTCCGACGCCTTCGACCACTGGACCGCCATCGGTGCCGGTGACTTCGACGAACGCGCCGAGGTCGTCTGCGAGCGCCTCGGTCTGCGGGCCGACCTGCTCGACGGACGGGAGCCCGACGAGCTGTCGGGTGGCCAGCAGGCACGGCTGCGGCTCGCGGCGGTGCTGCTGACCCGTGCCGACGTGCTGCTGCTCGACGAGCCGACCAACGACCTCGACGCCGCCGGGCTCGACCTGCTGGAGTCCCACGTCCGGGGCCACCAGGGCGCGATCGTGCTGGTCAGCCACGACCGGGAGTTCCTCGCGCGCACGACGACCGCGATCGCCGAGCTCGACGAGTTCAGCCACGGGATCACCGTGTTCGGTGGCGGCTGGGACGCCTACGTCGAGGAGAAGGCGAACGCGGACCGGCGCGCGCACGAGGAGTACGAGGCGTACGAGACCAAGCGCGACTCGTTGACGCAGCGCAGCCGGCAGGTGCGGGAGTGGTCGCGCAAGGGCGTGCGCCGGGCAACGAGCGCCAAGACGCTCAACGACGAACCGGACCGCAACGTCCGGGCGGCCCACAAGCGCGGCGCGGAGGGCCTCACCGCCAAAGCGTCCGTTGTGGACCATCAGCTCGCGCGGCTGGAGGAGGTCGAGGAACCCCGCGAGGCGTGGGAGCTGCGGCTCACCCTGCCGTCGGCCGGGCGCGGCAGCTCGGTCGCGTTCACCCTGCGCGGTGCCGTGTTCCGTCGTGGTGACGTGACGCTCGGACCGGTCGACCTCACGATCGGCGCGGGCGAGCGGTGGCGGATCACCGGGCCGAACGGCTCCGGCAAGTCGACGTTGCTCGGCGCGCTGCTCGGCCGCATCCCGCTGCTCGAGGGCGACCGGTCGATCGGGCCCGGTGTCGTCGTCGGCGAGGTCGACCAGCTCCGCGCCGAGTTCGCGAGCGACGTCAGCGCGTTGCGGATCGTGGCGGACGCGACCGGCTCGCCGGACGTCGAGGTGCGCACGTTGCTCGCCAAGTTCCGGCTCGGCGCCGACGCCGTGCTGCGGCCGGCGCGGGACCTCTCACCGGGCGAACGGACCCGTGCGGGCCTGGCCCTGCTGCAGGCTCGCGGCACCACTTGTTTGGTGTTGGACGAACCGACGAACCACCTCGATCTCCCGGCCATCGAGCAGCTGGAACAGGCGCTCGAGAGCTACGAGGGAACGTTGCTGCTGGTCACGCACGATCGACGGCTCGCATCGGCCGTGCGGGTGGATCACGAGATCAACGTCCGCGACCTTCTCACGTTTCCTCGTGTGAAGGGTGGAAGATATGAGTCATGACCACCGAGGAGGACTGGCCGGTCGAACAGACCTGGTCGATGCGCAACACCCACTGGCACGCCTATGTGGAGCACACGTCACTCGACCACGCCTCTCCTCGGCAGGTTCGGCTCGAACGCACCCCTGAGGAAGTGCTGACGTCGCCGGCGGAGGTCGCCGCGTGGCTCGAGGTCAACCTCCGCAGTGCCACGAGGCCCGAGGAGACCGGCAAGAAGCGGGTGAAGGACGAACGCGACTTCACCGACTCGAACCGGGTGCACGCCTCGCTGGCGTCGCGCGGCGAGTCGATCTACACGGGTGTGAAGGGCGAGCTGACGCTGGCGGTCGAGGCCGTCACGCCGGACGAGTGCCGGACGTCCCACGACGGCGCGGACGTCGCGCCGCTGAAGTCCGGGCGCCGCCGCTAGGCCGGGCCCGAGGCTGGACGGCACCGCTAGGTTCGGACTCCTGGGGGGTTTCACGCTGGGGGTTCGATGAAGCGGTTCCTGCCTGTTCTGGGCGCACTGGTCCTGCTCGTTGCGGTTGTCGGAGCCGTTGTGTGGCAACGGCCTGAGGCGTCACCGGACGTCATCGCCACCGGTGACGTGGTGGTGCAGCACTCGGACGGCTCGCTGCTGTGGCGGTCCGGCCAGCCGGAGACGCCGCTGGTCGGGCAGGTGCTGCGGGAGCTCGGGACGATCGGGACGTCGCTCGACCGGCTTCGCGCCGCGGGCGGTGCGCTGGTGGTGACGACGATCGACTCGAAGGCGCAGGCCGGTGCGACGGAGGTGATCCGTCAGCTGGCGACCGGGCGTCCCGCGTCGATCACCGCGGTGGACCCGGCCAGCGGGAGCGTGCGGGCGTACGTGCCGGGCACGAACCCCGCCGTGGACTACGCGGGCGGCGTGGTGAGGGAGGCCGGCGCGGCGGCGCGGCCGTTCGGGTCGGTGACGCTCATGCGCGCGGCCGGGGTGCCGGAGACCGCGGAGGTCGGGGGCACGAGGACGGAGCTGCTCGCGACCGGTGAGGCGCTGCTGAGGCCGCTCGACGTCGCGACCGCCTACGCGACCTTCGGTGCCGAAGGCGTGCACCACGACACGCACTTCATCACCCACGTCACCGAGGCCGGCGGCAAGACTGTGCATCGGGCGGTGCCGAAGGGCAAGCCCGCGCTGGGCCTGGATCCCGGGCGCAGCAAGGAGTTCGCGGCGCGGGTCAACGAGGAGCTGCGGGCCGATCCGTTGTGCGGCGACGACCCGGAGGCGGCATGCCTGCCCGTCGAGGTGAAGGACGGGGACGCGGTCCGGCACGCCTGGATGATCGGCTACACCCCGCGGCTGTCGATCGCGGTGTTCGTCGGCGGGAAGTCGAGCGCCGGGGTGCAGGGCAGGCCGGTCACGGCGACGGGCCTGCCCCACGAGATCCTGCTGGCGTTCCAGGAGAAGCTGACGACGTGGTGAGCCGGGCCTAGCCGACGTGCCACGTGTGCACGGGCTCGCCCGCGTGCATCAGCTCCATGTACCGCTTGAGCATGCCGGACAGCGCCGCGTCCCTCGACAGGCCGCGCTCTTCCAGCAGTGCAACGGTTTCCCGCTGCCACGACGAACCGGTGCGTCGTGCGAGGCAGCGCTGTTCGATCACGCCGAGGTAGCGCTCACGGGCCTCGTCGGAGACACCGCAGTCGCGCAGGCCGTCGTGTGCCATCGGCAGCAGCCGGCGCAGCACCAGCTCGTCCGGCGGGATCCAGCCGATGCCCGGCCAGTACAGCTGGGCGTGCATGCCGTGCCGGGCGCCGGTGTAGAGGTTCTCCTCCGCCGCCTGGAACGACATCTGCGTCCACAGTGGACGCTCCTGCGAGGTGAGCGCGCGCTGGGCCCCGTAGAAGAACGCGGCGTTGGCCATCGTGTCGAGCACCGTGGGACCCGCGGGCAGGACCCGGTTCTCGACGCGCAGGTGCGGCACGCCGTCGACGACGTCGTACACCGGGCGGTTCCAGCGCCAGATCGTGCCGTTGTGCAGGCGCAGCTCGGAAAGACGAGGCGCGCCACCGGCTTCGAGGACCTCCAACGGGTCCTCGTCGTCGGTCTCGGGCAGCAGGCTGGGGAAGTAGCGCACGTTCTCCTCGAACAGGTCGAAGATCGACGTGATCCACCGTTCGCCGAACCACACGCGCGGGCGCACGCCCTGGTTCTTCAGCTCGTCCGGGCGGGTGTCGGTGGCCTGCTCGAACAACGGGATGCGCGTCTCGTGCCAGAGCGCCTTGCCCAGCAGGAAAGCCGAGTTCGCGGCGATGGCGACCTGCACGCCGGCGAGGCACTGGGCGGCGTTCCAGTGCGCGGCGAAGTGCGTCGGCTCGACCTGCAGGTGCAGCTGCACCGAGGTGCACGCCGCCTCCGGCAGGATCGACTCGGCGTAGCTGAGGAGCTTCTCCGGCCCCTTGCCCGGCATCGCCGGGCCTTCCATGCGCAGCACCATCTCCTCGCCGCGAGCTTTGAAGATGGTGTCGTTGAGCAGCGCGTACCGCGGTGCCTCGGAGAGCCACTTGCGGTCGAAGTGCCGTTCCCGCAACGTCGGCAGCACGCCGATCATGGCGAGGTTGGCGCCCACGTCCTGGGCCTTGGAGTCGGCGTTGTCGAGCGACTGCCGCAGCTCCTCCTCCAGGCCGAGCATCTCACCCCCGGCGAGCTCACGCGGGGGGACGTTGATCTCGAGGTTCTGCTGTCCCAGCTCCAAGGTGTAGGAGGGATCGTCGATCTTCTCGAGGACCTCCGAGTTCGCCATCGCCGGACGCATCGCGTCGTCGACGAGGTTCAGCTCGATCTCGAGCCCCATCTGCCTGCGGGGGAAGGAAAATGTGTCTTCGGCCAACATGGTGGCCAGTGCGTCGAGACTCCGCTGCATCTTCTCGCGATAACGCTGGCGATCGTCTCTGGTGAACGTGCGGCTGGACACGTCGCTTCCCATGCCGCTACCCCTTCGCTCGGCGCCGGTGGGCGCGGGCCAGGCGGAACGCCAAAAGTGACACAGCGGAAACCCCCTTTACATCGCCCAAATCGGTGCTCTCTGTCACGTGGAGGTAACAACCAGCGATCATCCGCTGGTCGGGCGTGTGCGGTTCCGCCCTCCGGACTACCTCGCCTGTTCCACCCCGGCCCGGATGCGAAACTTCCGGCGTGGCTGACGTGATCGAGATCTACGACCCGGCTGATGCCCGGCTGGACGACTTCCGCGACCTGTCGACGGCCGATCGCAGGCCCGACCGGCCGGGAGGACGGGGTCTCGTCATCGCCGAGGGCGTCGTGGTGGTGGAACGTCTGCTGGCATCGCCGTACCCGGTGCGCGGGCTGCTCGGGGTGCGGCGCAGGATCGAGGCGCTGGACCTTTCTGACCTGGACGTTCCCGCCTACGTGACGTCAGCAGAGGTTATGGCGTCGGTCGTCGGTTTCCACTTGAACCGGGGTGTACTCGCGGCGGCCGATCGTGCCCCCGAGGTGTCGTTCGAGGAGCTGGCGGAGAGGTCCCAGCGGCTGGCCGTGCTGGAGGGCGTGGGCGACCACGAGAACCTCGGTTCGATCTTCCGCAACGCCGCCGCGCTGGGCGTGGACGGCGTTGTTCTCGGCCCGGGATGCAGTGATCCGCTGTACCGGCGCAGCGTGCGGGTGTCGATGGGGCACGTGCTGCGCGTGCCGTTCGCTACCACGGATGAGTGGCCCGCGGCGCTGAACTCGTTGCGACAAAAGGGTTACACCGTCGCCGCTCTGACACCGCGCCCGTCCGCCCTGCATCTTGCAGATGCGGGTTTGCGCGGCCGGCGCGTCGCCGTGCTGCTGGGGTCGGAGGGGCCGGGCCTCACCGACGAGGCCATCGACGCCGCGGACCTGGCCGTGCGGATCCCGATGTCGTCGGGCGTGGACTCGCTGAACGTGGCCACCGCGGGCGCGGTGGCGTTCTACGCGTTGCTTTAGAGCAACGTCAGGATCAACGCCAGCCAGGCGACGATCACCCCGGTCACCACGCCGTACGCGACCCAGCGCCACACCGGCACCCTGCGCCCGAGCCACACGCTCGGCGCGAGGCCGCCGACCACCAGCACGTTCGCCACGAGCGCGAGCCACCGGCTGGTCTCACCCAGGCCCAGCGACAGCGACACGACCGTCACCGTCACGATCGCGGCCGTGATGACGCTGACCGTGAGCCCGGTGCCCCACGGGGTCGGCTCGTCCTCGTCCTCGTGTCCCGGCTCGGCGAACGTCTCGGCCGGGCGCTCCGCCGGAGCCTCGGGCGCGTCGACGGTGAGCAGGTCGCCGCTGACCGGGTCGGTGTAGCTGACGGGGGAGTTCATGACCGCGGCGATCCGCCCGGCGAGCTGCCGCCCTCTGCGGGCCACCAGCGCGTTGGCCACGCCGTCGGCAGGGGTCTCGGTGCGCACCACCGCGTCGGCCACCTTCGCCCACTCGTGCAGCGCCTCGGCCAGGTCGGCGCCCAGCGGCAGGCTGTGCGGGTCGACCTCGCGCTCACCGGACTCGTCCTCCCCGGCGAGCACGGCGCGGCCGTCCCGGACTCGCAACTCCACTGCGCCCTCCTCGGTCTGGCTTCGCGCAGAACCTATCGGACGCGGGCACGGGGGAGAACGCGCGAGTCGTGAGGTCGCGTTCGCGCCAGATCCCCATTGGCGCGAACGCGACCTTCAGGCCTAGGCGAGCGAGTCGCGCCAGGCCGTGTGCAGGGCGGCGAACCGGCCCCGCTCACCGATCAGCTCCTCGGGGGAGCCGTCTTCCACCACAATGCCACCATCGAGCACCAGAACGCGGTCCGCGATCAGGACCGTCGACAGGCGGTGCGCGATGATGAACGCCGTCCGGTCGGCGAGCACTGTCTCCAGTGCCGCCTGCACGGCGCGTTCGGTGGGTACGTCCAAGGACGATGTTGCCTCATCCAGGACCAGTACCGCCGGATCAGCGAGAAACGCGCGGGCGAACGCCACCATTTGGCGCTGTCCGGCGGACAGGCGGCCACCCCGTTTGCGGACGTCCGTGTCGTACCCGTCCGGGAGGGCGGCGATGAACTCGTGCGCGCCCACCTCGGCCGCGGCGGCCTCGATCTCCGCCCGGGACGCCGACGGACGGCCCAGCGCGATGTTGTCGGCCACCGAACCGGAGAACAGGAAGTTCTCCTGCGTCACCATCACCACGGCCCGGCGCAGGTCCGCGTCCGCCACCGAGCGCAGGTCCGTGCCGTCGAGCAGCACGGCTCCCGCGGTCGGGTCGTAGAAGCGGGCCACGAGCTTCGCCGCCGTGGTCTTGCCGGCGCCGGTCGCGCCCACCAGGGCCACGGTCTGGCCCGCCGGGACGTCCAGTGAGAGGCGCGGCAGCACCATCCGGGACGTGCCGGGGTACTGGAACTCCACGTCGGCGAACCGGACGGCGCCCCCCGCGTGCCCGAGGGCCACGGGGGACGACGGTTCCGGCACGGATGGCCGTTCCTCCAGGACGCCCGAGATCTTCTCCAGGGCGGCGGTGGCGGAGGAGTAGGAGTTCGCGAACATCGCCAGCTCGTCGAACGGGTCGTAGAAGCGGCGCAGGTACAGCATGAACGCCGCCAGCACGCCCAGTTCGACGGCGCCGTCCGCGACCCGGAACGCACCCCACGCCAGCACGACGGCCAGCGACACGTTGCCGATCGCGCGGATCGTCGAGACGAACGTGGCCATCACGCCCAGTGCGTCGGTGTTCGCGTCGCGGAACTGGCCGTTGAAGCCCGACATGATCTGCTCGTTGCGGGGCTGGCGCCGGAACGCCTGCACCGCGCGGATGCCGTTCATGGACTCCACGAACTGGACGATGATCTTGGCGATGGCGCCGCGCGTGCCCCGGTACGCCTCCATCGAGCGGCGCCGGAACCAGCGCCACAGGAAGAACAACGGCAAGAAGCCCGCGATCACGACCGACGCCAGCGGCACGTCGAGCCACAGCAGGATCACCGCGATGCCGACCACCGACAGCGCCGCGTTGAACAGGCTGTCGAGCCCTTCCTCCAGCAGGTCCTGCAGCGAGTCGACGTCGCTCGTCAGGCGGGAGATCACCTTGCCGGACGTGTACGACTCGTGGAAGCCGACCGACAGGCCCTGCGAGTGCCGGAAGATCCGGCCCCGCAGGTCCAGCAGCAGGTCTTGGCCGACACGGCCGGCGATCCGCAGGAACGCCCAGCGCAGGAACGTCGTCAGCAGCGCGCAGACCGCGTAGCCGACGACGCACCAGACCAGGATCGCCGGACCGCCGCCGACAGCGGCCGGGATGCCCCGGTCGATCGCGGCGGCGATCAGCAGCGGGCCCGCGAGCGCCGCCAGGTTGCCGCCGACGACGGCCGCGATCCCCAGCGACGTGCGGGCGACGTGCGGGCGCAGCAACGACCCCAGCAGCTTGCGCGAGCGGGCCTGCAGGCGCAGACCCGTCGAGTGCGAGAGCTCCTCGATCTCCTCGGCGGCGACGCCGCGCCACTCTTCTTCTTGCGTGACGGTCACTTCACTCACGACGCCACCTCCTCTTCGACCAGGTCGTCGTCCATTGAGGACAGAAGACGCTTGTACTCCTCGTTGGTGTCCAGCAGCTCCCGGTGCGACCCGATCGCCTCGATCTTGCCGTCGACCAGCAGCGCCACGCGGTCGGCCAGCTGCACGGTGGACGACCGGTGCGCCACCACCAGCGCCGTCGTGTCGCGCAGCACGCGCCGCAGCGCACCCTCCACCTCGGCCTCGGTGTGGACGTCCAACGCCGACAGCGGGTCGTCCAGCACCAGCACCGCCGGCTTGCCGACGACCGCGCGGGCCAGCGCCAGCCGTTGCCGCTGACCACCGGACAGCGACAGGCCCTGCTCACCGATCCGGGTCGCGAGACCCCACGGCAGCGCGTCCACGAACTCCTCGGCCTTGGCCACCCGCAACGCCTCGCGCACCTGCGCCTCGGTGACGTCCGGCAGGCCCAGGCCCACGTTCTCGGTCACCGACGCGGAGAACAGCACGGGCTCCTCGAACGCCATGCCGACCACGGTCCGCAGGTCCTCCAGCGAGAGGTCCCGCACGTCGGTGCCGTCGATCGTGATCCGGCCGCCGGTCACGTCCGCGAGCCGCGGCACGAGCGCGGTCAGCGTCGTCTTGCCCGACCCCGTCGCACCGACCAGCGCCACCGTCTCGCCGGGACGCAGGTCGAGGTCGATGCCCGAGAGCACCTCGCGGCCGTCGTCGAACGCGAACCGCACACCCTCGAAACGCACGTGCCCGCGCAGCGGCGTGGGCAGCGGCGCGGGCGAGGCGGGGCCGGTGATCGCGACGGGGGAGTCGATGACCTCCCAGTAGCGTTCCAGGGCCGAGGCGGCCTGGTTCGTCTCCGCCAGCAACCAGCCGATGGAGTCGATCGGCCAGCGCAGGTACGCGCTCACCGCGACCGCCGCGACCAGCGTGCCGACCGTCATCCAGCCCTGCACGATGCCGACCGCGCCGACGGCGAGCAGGCCCGCGATCGACAGCTCCGGCAGCACGATCAGCACCGACCACAGCGCGGCCAGGATCGAGATCTTGTTCAGCTCGGTCGCCCGCAGCTCCCGTGCCTGCGCCAGGAACCGCTTCGACAGCTCCGGCCCGCGCCCGAACGCCTTGAGCACCCGGATGCCGAGCACCGACTCCTCGACCGTCGTGGTCAGGTCGCCCGCCTGGTCCTGCGCCTGACGCGCGACGACCTTGAACTTCGCCTCGAAGAAGTACGAGATGACGATCAACGGCAGCGCGCCGCACAGCGACACGACCAGCAGCCACGGCGACAGCGCCGCGATGATGCCCAGCCCGATCACCACGACCACGCTGTTCACGATCAGGAAGACGATCGCGAACGCCACGAACCGCCGCACGGTCGTGAGGTCGTTGGTCGCGCGGGACAGCAGCTGACCGGACTGCCACTTGTCGTGGAACGACACCGGCAGCCGCTGGAGATGCTTGTAGAGGTCGAACCGCATGCTCGCCTCGACCTCGGCGGCGGGCCGGGCGACGACCTTGCGGCGGATGTAGAACAGCGCCGCCTCGCCGATGCCGAGCACCAGCACGCCCGCGATCAGCCAGGGCAGCGGGCCGGTCTGCTTGTTCTGAATCGGACCGTCGACGATGCGCTGCGTGAGCAGCGGGATGCCGAGACCGCACAGCATCGCGAGCATCGTCGCCGACAGCACGACAGTCATCCGTGCGCGGTGCGGCCGCACGTACGGCCACAACCTCCGCAAGGTCTGAATTGTCGAGTTACGTTGATCGCTCACGCGACGAGCCCCCTCCAGGTCGTCTCCAAACTACGAAGTCCGACCGGCGTTCAGCATCCGGTTTTTCTCCCGACCGGAGCCTTCAGGCTCGACTTAGGTCGAGGTCAAGGGCACGATGACCACCATGACGCGGTTTCTGCGCACCGAGCAGACGATGGCGTTTCCACACGGACGGCTCATCGCCTCACGCGACGGGGTGAACTACGTGCTCGCCCCGGACGGCTGGGACCAGCTGGCCGGTCCACGCCCCAGACACGCGATGCTCGTCTCGCGCGAGGACGCCGAGGACTGGTGCGAACGCGAGGGCTGGGACCTGCACCTGCTCGACGCGGTGCCTACGCCCTCTTGAAGGTGAACAGGGCGACGAGCCCGTAGGCGACGGCCGCGAGCAACGCCTCGGCGTGGTGCCGGTTGGTGAACCACCCGACGAAGGGTTCGTGCACCTTGAAGTAGAGGCCGATGCCCAGCACGATCGGCCCGAGCAGGATGATCGGCCACACCGGCCGCACCCCGAAGACCCGCAGGATCGGCCCGGCGAGCACCAGCGACGACACGAGCGCGAGCGGCAGCCCGATCAGCACGAGCAGCAGGAACGTCGACATCGACGTGCTGTCGAGCCACGACTTCAGGAAGCCCGACTCGTACGCCCACGTCCAGCCCAGCACCAGCCCGGCGCCGACGGCCATCGACAGCACGACCCGGAACAACAGCCGGCGTCCTGTCCTACCCGTCCTGCCCGCGGTGCTCTGCTCCGTCACGCCGTCCACCGTAACCAGCGGTCACCACGTGAGCCAAGGCGTATCCGGCTCCGGCCGAGATCGTGACCACCAGGACACCGACGACCTCCGGCGGCTCGGCGCGCATCCCGATGATGGTCAGCCCGCCGGCCAGTGCCAGCACGAACGTGCCGACCGGTCCCAGGACGGCCGTCGGCCAGACGGGCCGCCACCGGGCGAGCCTCAGCAGTGCCCACGCCACGACCGCCCACACGACGGCCGAGATCGGCGCCACCCACAGGTAGATGAGACCTGCGCACCCCAACCCGTCATTACCGACAAGAACGCCGCACAGCGCCCGGCCGATCGGCACGAACGACAACCACCACGCCCCCGCGCACACCGCCCCAACCACCGCCGCCGTGAGCACCCTCATGACTGGATGATGACGACTCCCGCGGTGCGCTTCCATGAGCACAACTACGCAGACGGCGTCCCGTCCTGGACGCGCCCGCGGTAGCTCGCGGTCGCCCTGGACGCCAGCGCGTACCCGGCCGCTCCCGAGAACGGGACGAGGACGTGCATGGTCCACGCGGGCAGCAGGTACACCATCACGATGCCGAGCACGAAGGCCAGGGCGATCGCGATCGACGTCCCGCGATCACCGTCGGCCAGGCGGGCGAGTACTCCGCGAGCCGCAGCAGCCCCCACGCCACGGCTCCCCAGAACGCCACCAGCACCGGGGTCCAGTAGAGGTAGATGGTGAAGGTGCACACGAGCGGAGCGCTGTCACACGGGAGCGTCGAGACCCCGAGGATCGAGTAGAACCACCCGGCTCCGCCGAGCGCTCCCACCACCGCCGCCAGGATCACCTTCATGCCGCCGATCATGACGACCGGGAAGCCACCCGACCAGAGGCTGAACGGCTGGTGACCGCACCCGCCAGCGCGAACGCGACGGCGGGGACCAGCGCCAGCCCCACCACGCCCGCCAGCCAGCCGAACAGCAGGAGTGTCAAGCACAGCCCGATCCCGGGCACCACCACCGACCACGGTCGCGGCTGCCGGCACACCTTCAGCAACCAGCCGTGCAGCAGCGCGGACGCGGCCAGCCCGCCCAGCAGCACCACCGGCACCAGCCACAGCCCGAGCTCGGCGTAGTCGCCCATCAGGCACCGCTCGCCCGACCAGGGCGCAGGCTCCGAGAACCCGCAGAAGCCGACGTACAGCACCACGCACGCCAGCCCGGTGCCGAGGACGGCCACCACTCCGGCGACCAGGCCCATGACCACCCGCGTCAGCACCGCCGCGCCCGCCCCGCCGCCAGCGCGGCGATCGCATAGGCCACGCACGGCACGACGACCGCTGCGACCTTCAGGAACTGGACCCCTTCCGCCTGGTACAGGTCCAGGTAGGCGGACTCGAACCACACGACGGCCACGATCAGCACGGCCCACAGGACGCTGCCGACGCCGGTCGCGAGCCACCCGCGTTCCTGCCGGGCCATCCGGAACCCCGCCCAGATCAGGACACCCGCGACGACCATCCAGAGCGCGAAGACGGGCGGGTAGAACACCGGGAGCCCGACACCGCAGCCGGTGCGGCCGGGCCGCAGGTAGCAGTACCGCGTGAACCCCTCGAGCGTCAGCGCGAACCCTGCCCCGGCCAGAACGCCGGCGACCGCCCCCACCGCAGTGCGCAGCACCATGCGCCCAGAACTATCCGATCAAGCCCCGCACCAGGGCGATCTTCACGAACCCTCTACAGGACCTTCACGGCGCGGGCCCGTCAGCACGGCGATCAGCGCGTACAGCGCGGCGAACACCGCGAAGGCCAGGAAGGTCACGCCCAGCAGCAACACCATCGCGACCACCGCCATGAGGGTCGCGGGCACGGCCACCAGCCATGCCCGCGACACCTTCAGCGATCGCAGAGCGAGTCCGCCCACCACCGATCCCACCACGGCGAAGATCGGTATCGAGGTCACGAAGGCCCCGAGGCAGCCCCACTCGTCCTTCGAGCAGACCTTGCCCGAAGCGAAGAGCTCGAACATTCCCCACCAGGCAAGCCCGAGGAGTGCACCCACTCCGGCAGCCAGCGCGACACGACGTCCCACGGTGTCAGCGTCTCAGTCAGCGGTTCGACCGCACGCCGAGTAAAACGTCCTCCCACGAAGGGACGATGGGGTGGTTCTTCTTCCCCCGCTTCGGAGGAGGGTCCTTGCGGACGGGCTTCTCCGCGGCGGGCTCCTGCTCCTTCGTCACCGGCGGTGCCGACGGGGCGGGGGCCGGAGCGGGCTCCGGTTCGGGCAGCTTCTCCTGAACCGGCGTCTCGGCCACGACCGGCGTCGCCACGGGGGCCGGCGCCTGCGTCGGAACCGGCAGGGGCTCCTCGAGGACGGGGATCGGCGGCAGCACCGGAGTCGCCTCCAGGGCCTGCCGCGCGAGCTGCGTCACCGGGCGCACCGTGCGCAGGGTCCGGTTCGGGTTCGGGTCCATCAGGTCGACTGCCACGTCGTCGAGCGCCGTGACCGTGCCGCCCTGCGCACCGGGGTGGAACGCCCAGTGCGCGCGGTTGTCCGAACGCCCTGTCGTCCAGTGCAGCTGGACGATCCAGCGGCCGTCGTCGCCCTTCCACGAGTCCCACTTGGTGTCGGACAGGTCGTGCCCGCGCAGGCCGAAGGAGTGCGCGACGACCTCACCGAGCGTCTGCACGTCCGGGCCGTCCTCACGGACCGGGTGCGCGCGCTGGGCCAGGTCCGCCGTGCGCGAACGCTCCAGCAGAACGGGGTAGGCGAAGCGCTCGATGCGGTGCGTCGGCATGCCCGAGGCGGCCGCGACCTGCTCGATGGACTCACCGGAACGGATGCGGGCCTGGATCTCGCGCGGCCGCATCTGGGCCTCGCCGGACTCGATCTGCATCTGGCCGAGGCGCGCCAGATCACCGCGCAGGGCCGCTCGAAGACGCTCGTCCGCGGGGAGCGTGAAGCGCTCGCCGCGGTTTTCGGGGTCCTCGAGGATGACGGACTTGCCGTCCTCGTCGAGCCCGATGACTCGCAGCGCTCGCATCGTGGCCTCCCTGAATTCGCACCTCGCCAGCAGACAACGTTAGGACAACGAGTCGCCGATGAGTGGGAGACTCGCCGATATCTCTACGTGATCTTGCCAGTTCACGAGGGTTGCCGCACTCCCGTTTCCGGAAGGTTCACCTGGACCACCAGACCTCCTCCCCCGTTCGGACGAGCCTTCGCCGAGCCCTGATGAGCGCGCGCGACGGACTGCACGATCGACAGCCCGAGGCCCGATCCGGCGGTCCCGGTGCGGTCGCGGAGACGTCGAAAGGGTTCGAACAACCCGGGTACCGCCTGGGCAGGCACGGTGGGGCCGGTGTTGGTGACGGTGAGTTCTTGATCAAGCTCCACCGTGACGGAGCCCCCCGGCTTGTTGTAGAGGAGGGCGTTGCGCAACAGGTTCCCGACGAGGTGCGCAAGTAGGACGGGGTCGCCGTCCACCAGATACCTGCGAGTCCGAACCGCAAACGTGACCTTTTTCTCGGCCGCCAACGCCGCGCAGGACTCGATTTCGTCGTCGATCACCTCGTCCAGCCACACCAGCTCACGCGTGGCGAGCCCGCGGTCACTGCGAGCGAGCAGCAGCAGCCCGTCGATGAGCTTCTCGCTCCGCTCGTTGGTGTCGAGCAGGTGCGCCCCGAGGCGGCGGATCTCGTCGGACGCGGCGGGGTCGCCCAGCGCCACCTCGATCAGCGTCCGCTGCACGGCCAGCGGCGTGCGCAGCTCGTGCGAGGCGTTCGCGACGAACCGCTTCTGGCTGTCGAACGACGACGCGAGCCGGTCGAGCATGCCGTCGAAGGTGTCCGCGAGCTCCTTGAGCTCGTCCGGCGGCCCGTCCAGCTCGATGCGCTGGTCGAGCCGCTCGGCCTCCAGCCGGTGCGCGGTCGAGGTGATCGAGTGCAGCGGCGCCAGCACCCGTCCGGCCACGACCCAGCCGAGCCACACGGCGAGCACCGCGGCCACCAGCAACGCGATGACCGACTGCCACAGGACCGTGTTCATCGTGTCCGCGGCGAACTCCGCGCCGTTGACCACCATGGTGTCGGCGGGCAGCTGCGCCGCCTCGACCGCCGCGATGCCCGGGTAGACCCCCGTCACCCCCGCGTCGGTGGGGAGGGCGCGCGAGACCGCCATGCCGTCCAGGGGCATCCACTCGGCGAGCAGCCAGTAGTTGAGGGCGACCAGCGCGATGCCCGCGATCAGGAACACCCCGGCGTACCAGGCCGTCAGCCTGGTCCTGAGCTTCACGAGCCGAACCGGTAGCCGGCGCCGGGCACGGTCTGGATGACCTGCGGCGCGCCCAGCTTGCGGCGCAGCGTCATCACTGCCACCCGCACGGCGTTGGTGAACGGGTCCGCGTGCTCGTCCCAGGCCTTCTCCAGCAGTTCCTCGGGGCTCACGACGTTGCCCTCCGCCCGCATCAGCACCTCCAGCACGGCGAACTCCTTGGGGGACAGCGGGAGGAACGTCCCGTTCCGCGACGCCTGGTGCCGCGGCAGGTCGAGCGTCACGCCCGCGCGTTCGAGCACCGGCGGCAGCGCGGGACGGGCCCGGCGGCCCAGCGCCTGCACACGGGCCACGAGCTCGGCGAACGCGAACGGCTTGGTCAGGTAGTCGTCGGCGCCGAGCCCGAGCCCGGCCACGCGGTCGTCCACCTCGGCCGCCGCCGTCAGCATCAGCACCCGTGCCTCGCCGCCGGTCGTGTGCACCGCCTTGCACACCTCGTCACCGTGCACGAGGGGCAGGTCCCGGTCGAGGACCACCACGTCGTACGCGTGCACCCCCACCCGCTCCAACGCCGCCTCGCCGTCGTAGCAGACGTCGACCGCCATCGAGAACCTGCGCAGCCCCTCGGCGATCGTGTCCGCGAGCAGCTGTTCGTCCTCGACCACCAGCACACGCATGACGCCTATTTTCCGTGCAAAGGGCATAAGCGCCGGATAAGGCCTTTCGCTTAACGCCGCCGAATGACGCCCTCCGTAGACCTGTCCCCATGAAATCCACCATCGCAGTGTTGCTGGGCCTGCTCCTGGCGCTCACCGCCTGCGGGTCGAAAGAGCAGCCGGCCGACGCCAAGAAGGACGAGAAGGGCGACTCGGTCCAGTTCGCCAAGTGCATGCGGGAGAACGGCGTCGACATCCCCGACCCGGAGTCGAGCGAGGCGGGCGTCGGCATCACGATCGGCGGAGAGGGCGGCCTCGACCCGGAGAAGATGAAGACCGCGCACGAGGCGTGCAAGCAGTTCCTGCCCAACGGAGGCGAGTTCAAGCCGCCGTCGCCCGAGGACCAGGACAAGATGCGCCAGCAGGCGAAGTGCATGCGGGACAAGGGTTACACCTGGCCGGACCCGAAGTTCGAGGGCGGCGGCACCATGGAGGAGGCCATCGAGCTGCCCGACATGGACGACGAGAAGGTCAAGCAGGACATGAAGGACTGCGGCATGGGCGAGGGCATGGTCGCGGCGAGGCCCGTCGGATGAAGCGTCGTGTGAACTCGAAGATCGTCATCGCCGCGCTCGTCGCCGCGGTGGTGCTCGGCACCGGCGGGGTCGTGGTGCTCACCAGGATCGCGTCCAACCAGGCCAACGCCGCCCCGCTGCAGAACGACCCGTCCAAGACGGCGCCGGTCAAGAAGACGAACCTGGCCGACCAGCAGTCGCTGACCGGTCAGCTCGGCTTCGGCGCGGAACGAGCTCTGGCCAGCCGGAAAAGCGGGACCGTCACGGCACTGCCGAAACAGGGCGACGTCATCGACCAGGGCAAGCCGGTGTTCCACTCGGACGCCAAGCCCGTGCCGCTGTTCTACGGCCAGATGCCGCTCTTCCGCGACCTCGAGTCCGGCATGTCGAACGGACCCGACGTCAAGGTGGTGGAGGAGAACCTCGCCGCACTGGGGTTCAAGGACTTCGGCGCCCCCGACGAGAAGTTCACCTACTACACGGCCACCGCGCTGAAGAAGTGGCAGAAGGCCAACGGCCTGGAGCAGACCGGGAAGCTCGGCGCGGGCGACGTGATCGTGCAGCCGGGCGCGATCCGGGTGTCGTCGCTGAACGCCCAGCTCGGCGCGCCCGCCGGCGGTGACCTGATGAAGGTCACCGGCACCGAACGCGCGGTCACCGTCGAGCTGGAGCAGTCGAAGCAGCGCCTCGCGAAGCAGGGCGAGAAGGTCGAGCTGGCGATCTCCGGCGGCAAGCCGACCACCGGCACCATCACCGGCATCAGCCGGATCGCCGCCGACTCCTCCCCAGGCTCGAAGCCGAAGATCGTCCTCACGATCTCCGTGGACGACCCCAAGGCCGCCGAGGGCATCGACACCGGCAGCGTCACCGCGCTCTTCACCGTCGCGAAGAAGCAGAACGTCCTCGCGGTCCCGATCGGCGCACTGCTCGCGTTGAACGAGGGTGGCTACGGCCTCGTCACCGAGGACGGCAAGACCATCCCGGTCACCGTCGGCATCTTCGCCAAGGGCCAGGTCGAGGTGCAGGGCGAGGGCCTGCGCGAGGGCATGAAGGTGGTGACCACCGAGTGATCACCGTCGACCACGCGAGCCGGACGTATCCCGGTGGTGTGCAGGCGTTGCGCGACGTCTCCCTGACCGTCGGGGGCGGGGAGATGCTCGCGATCGTGGGGCCGTCCGGCTCGGGGAAGTCGACGTTGCTGCACCTGATGGGCACGCTCGACAAGCCGACGGCCGGCAAGGTCGAGATCGACGGCAACGACATCTCGACCATGTCCGACAACGCCTTGTCGGCACTGCGGGCGCGCACGATCGGGTTCGTGTTCCAGCAGTTCTTCCTCACCGAGGGGCTGTCCGCGATCGAGAACGTGGCCGCGGGACTCGTGTACGCGGGTGTGCCCCGGTCGAAGCGGCGGTCGATGGCGATGTCCGCTTTGGACAGGGTCGGTCTGATCAACCGTGCGCTGCACAAGCCGCACGAGCTGTCCGGCGGTGAACGTCAGCGGGTCGCGATTGCGCGGGCCGTCGTGAACACGCCGGGGATCCTGCTGGCCGACGAGCCGACCGGGAACCTGGACACGAAGAACGGCGCAGGGGTGCTGGAGCTGCTGGAGAGCCTCAACGCCGACGGCACGACGATCGTGATGATCACGCACGACCGGGACATCGCGGCGTGGGCTCCACGCCGTGTCGAGGTGCGGGACGGAGTGATCGTGTGATCGACCTCCTCCGCCTCGGGTTCTTCGGCATGCGGACCCGCCCGATCCGCGCGGTCCTGTCCGCGCTGGGCATCGCGATCGGCATCGCCGCCGTGGTCGCCGTCGTCGGCATCCCGGCCTCCAGCGCCGCCGCGCTGAGCGAGAAGATGTCCAAGCTGGGCACCAACCTCCTCACCGCCGCACCGGGCCAGGACTTCTTCGGCCAGGACGCGAAGCTGCCGGAGACCGCGGTGCCGATGGCGAAGCGGATCGGCGCGGTGTCGTCGGCGAGCGCGACCGGCAAGATCTCCGCGAGCGTCCGCAAGAACGACCTCGTGCCGTCGAGCGACACGCTCGGGCTGCAGGTGCAGGCGGCCGAGCAGGACCTGCTGAAGGTGCTGAACGCCGAGGTCCGCGCGGGCCGGTGGCTGTCGCCCGGCGAGAAGTCGGTGGTGCTCGGGGGCACCGCGGCCTCGCGGCTGGGGATCGACAAGCCCGGTGTGCAGCTGTGGATCGACGGCCAGTGGTTCACCGTGGTCGGCATCCTCGGGCCGCTGCCGCTCTCGCCGGAGATCGACAGGTCCGCGCTGATCGGCTGGGAGGCGGCCAAGGAGGCGTTCGGGTTCGAGGGCAACGCGAACACGGTCTACGTGCGCACGTCCCCGGACCAGGTCGACAACGTCCGCAACCTGCTCGGCCCGACGTTGAACCCGCAGAAGTCCAACGAGGTCAAGGTTTCCCGGCCTTCGGAGGCGCTGGAGGCGCAGCAGCTGGCCGAGAGTTCCTACAACGCGCTGTTCCTGGGCTTGGGCGGAGTCGCGTTGTTGGTGGGTGGCGTCGGCGTGGCGAACACGATGGTGATCTCGGTGCTGGAACGGCGCAGGGAGATCGGTCTGCGGCGGGCGCTCGGGGCGACCCGGCGGCAGATCCGGTGGCAGTTCCTCACCGAGTCGGTGCTGTTGTCCGGTCTCGGCGGACTGGTCGGCGTGATCGTGGGAATCGCGGTCACGGCCGGATACTCGATCAGTCAGCAGTGGCCCGCGGCACTGCCGTGGCCGGCCCTGCTCGGGGGAGTGGGCTCGGCGATCCTCATCGGCGCCATCGCCGGCGTCTATCCCGCGGTGCGGGCGGCCCGTCAGTCGCCCACGGAAGCACTCGCCTGAAAAAGCCCTGGGGTGCACCGAGAACTCGTCGGTGCACCCCAGGCCGCTGTCCTCTGTGGATCAGAGCTGGCCGACGACCCAGTCGATCGCCTGCGTGAGGATCGTGACGTCGTTCGGCTCGATGGCCGGGAACATCGCGACGCGCAGCTGGTTCTTGCCGAGCTTGCGGTACGGCTCGACGTCCACGATGCCGTTGGCGCGCAACACCTTCGCCACCGTGGCGGCGTCGACGTCGTCAGAGAAGTTGATCGTGCCGACGACCTGCGAGCGGTCGGCGGCCTTCTCGACGTACGGCGTGGTGTACGCGGTCTTCTCGGCCCACGAGTAGAGCCGGTCGCTCGAGTCCTTCGTGCGCGCGACCGACCAGTCGAGGCCACCGTTGCCGTTGATCCAGTCGATCTGGTGCGCCAGCAGGAAGAGCGTGGCGACCGACGGCGTGTTGTACGTCTGGTCCTTGGTGGAGTTGTCGAGTGCCGTCGGCAGCGACAGGAACTCCGGCACCCACCGGTCCTTGAGCTCGTCGACGCGCTGCAGAGCCGCGGGCGACATGAGCGCGAGCCACAGACCACCGTCGCTCGCGAAGGACTTCTGCGGCGCGAAGTAGTAGACGTCGAAGTCCTCGGCCTTGACCGGCAGACCACCGGCGGCGGACGTCGCGTCGATCGCGATCAGCGCGTCACCGGCACCCTCGATGCGCGTGACGGGCATCGCGACACCGGTGGAGGTCTCGTTCTGCGCCCAGCCGACCAGGTCGGCGCCCTCGGCGTAGAAGAGCTCGGGCGTCGTGCCCGGCTCGGCCTTGGTGACCAGCGAGTCCTTCAGGAACGGCGCGGTCTGCGTGACCTTCGCGAACTTGGAGGAGAACTCACCGTTCGTGAAGTGCTGAGCGGTCTCGCGCACGAGGCCGAAGCTGGCCGCGTCCCAGAACGCCGTGGTGCCACCGTTGCCGAGCACGACCTCGTAGCCGTCGGGCAGCTGGAACAGCTCGCGCAGTCCGGAGCGGACGCGGCCGACGAGGTTCTTGACGGGCTTCTGCCGGTGCGACGTGCCGAGCAGCGCGGCACCCTCGGACGCGAGGGCCTGCACGGCCTCGGGACGCACCTTGGACGGTCCACAGCCGAAGCGGCCGTCAGACGGCTTGAGCTCGGCGGGAAGCACCAACGAGGTCGGATCGGCGGTCTGGGTCATGTGGTCACGCCTCCGGGGCGATTGACTGAGCTTCAGGGACCTGACCGGCGCCGTTGCCGGAGTTCACAGTGTTGCAGGCCGGTGGCCGGGAGGTGACAGCCGGGTGTCCTGGGTCACTGCGAACGTCCCGCGAACGTCACTGGAGCATGCCGCGATCCATCGCAGTGGTGACCGCCGCGGTCCGGTCGGACACGCCCAGTTTGTTGAACACCCGCAGCAGATGCGTCTTCACGGTCGCCTCCGAGATGAACAGCGCCCGCCCGATCTCGACGTTGGACAAACCCTTGGCGACCAACTTCAGCACCTCCGCCTCGCGCGCCGACAGAGGCGGCGTCCGGACCTGCCCGACCACCTTCGCCACCATCGAGGGAGCCAGCACGGTCTCCCCGCGCGAGGCTGCCCGGATGGCCGCGATCAGGTCCTCGGTCGTCGAGTCCTTGAGCAGGTACCCGGACGCACCGGCCTCGACCGCGCGAAGAATGTCCGAATCCGTCTCATAGGTCGTGAGCACGAGGACGCGCGGCCCGGTCCCGACAATCTTCGCGGTGGCGGCCACACCGTCCATTTCGGGCATTCGCAGGTCCATCAGCACGACGTCCGGCTTCAGCAACGCCGCCTGCGCGATGGCCTCCTGCCCGGACCCGGCGTCCCCGACGACCTCCAGGTCGTCCCCCACGAGCATCCCGCGCAGCCCCTGACGCACCACCGGGTGGTCGTCCACCAGCAGAATCCTGATCACAGCGGCACCTCCACCAGCACTGACGCCCCCTCGTCCGAGGACAGCGACAGCGTCCCACCCACCTGTTCCAGCCGGGCACGCATGCCCCGCAGGCCGAAGCCCTCGGGAGCGTCGCCGAACCCGCGGCCGTCGTCGCGCACCTCCAGCGAGACGCCGTCCTCGTCGAACCTCATGACCACGTCGACCCGTGAGGCACCGGAGTGCCGCGCCACGTTGGTCAGCGCCTCCTGGACGGTCCGCAGCAGCACCACCTCGGCCGAGGTCGGCAGCCCCACCGGATCGCCGATGACGCGGAAGGTGGACTCCAGCTCCACGCCGTTCACCAACCGCCGCAACGCGTCCTCCAGCGACGAACCGTCCAAAGGCGAGGGTGAGTTGGACGCGACCAGTGCCCGTGCCTCGCGGAGGTTCTCCCGCGCGGTCCGCAACGCCAGCTCGACATCGGGCCGCGCGCCCTGCAGCAGGGTGATGATCGACGTGAAGCCCTGCGCCAGCGTGTCGTGGATCTCGCCCGCCCAGCGGGCCCGTTCGGCCTCGATGGTGAGCGCCTCGATGCGGTTGAGCAGCTCGGCGCGTTGCCTGTTCTGCTCGGACATGCGGCTGATCGCCCATCCGAAAGCCTGGGAGAACGCGATGATCAGCAGCGCGGCCGGCCAGGGCAGCGCGGGCACGGCACCCGCGGCCCAGGTCAGGATCTGCGGGGTGAACACGAACAGCACCATCGGCCAGAACGCCCACGCGACCGGCAGCACCATGTAGATCTGCGGGACCAGGCCGAACAGCGCGAAGGTCGCGTTGCCGCTGAACCAGACCGCCGGGGCGAACGTGGCGAGCGAACCCGCCGCGTAGACCAACCCGTGCCAGTCCTCGTTCCCGCGCTGGACCAGCTTCTTGCCGTAGAACAGGAACCACAGGCCGTTGAGGCCCAGCAACCCCGCCGCCGACAGGCGGTCGGCGAGGGTGTTGTCGTCGATCAGGATCAGCACGAGCGCGGTGGACTGGGTGATGGCGAACAGCACGTACCAGGTGATCAGCGACTGGTGTTGCTCCACTTGAAAGTCCTGCTGACGAGCAGCAGGCCCACGATCGTCCACGCTCCGAGCACCAGCGCGACCTTGCCGAGCTCCCATGATCCCGCCGCCTCCATGACCGCGTAGTCGTCGTTCAGCGCGAACACCGATCGGAAACCCTGACACACCCACTTCAGCGGGAAGAGCGAACCCACCGTGCGCAGCGACTCGGGCAGCGCCGACTGCATGATGAACACACCGCTGAGGAACTGCAGCACGATGTACGGCAGGTTGAGCACGCCCGCCGCGTTGCGGGTGGACTTCGCGATGGCACTCAGCGCCACGCCGATCAGCGAGCACGAGATCACGCCGAGCGTGAAGACCCAGCCGAAGGTCAGCCACTTCTGGGCGGTCGAGGGGAGTTCCACGTCGAACCGCAGCACGGCGACGATCATCAGCAGCACGGCCTCGAACAGGCTCGACACGAAGACCAGGACGATCTTGCCGATGAAGTAGGACGTGAACGGCATCGGCGTGCCGCGCAGGCGCTTGAGCGTGCCGTCCTCGCGGTCGGCCACGACGCTCATGCCCAGTCCGACGAACGACGTCGAGATGATGCCGGCGCCGATCATGCTGGCCGCGAACATCTGCGCGGCGGCGGGCTCGCGGACGTAGACGGTGCCGAGCAGCAGCATCAGCAGCGCGGGCAGCGACACCGTGAAGATGAGGTTCTCCTTCTGCCGGAAGAACTCCCGCAGCTCGGTCGCACCCCTCGAGAGACCGAGCGTCAGGGTTCCGGGCAACGTTGCGGTGGTCACGCGATCAGCTCCAGGTAGACGTCTTCCAGCGACGGGCGGGTGACGGTGAGTTCGGCGAGCTCGCCGTGCCTCGACAGCTCGGCGATCGTCTTGGTGGGCTCGGAGGTGCGGATCTCCTGGTAGCCCCGGTCGGACAGCCAGCGCACGGTCGCGTCGGCGTGGGCCCGGCCGCCGAGCGTCTGCGGCGTGCCCTCGGCGACGATCCGGCCGCCCGCGAGCACCGCCACGCGGTCCGCGAGCGCCTCTGCCTCGTCCAGGTAGTGCGTGGTCAGCAGGATCGTGGTGCCCTCGGAGGCCAGCCTCTTGATCAGGTTCCAGAACTGGCGGCGCGCCTCGGGGTCGAAGCCGGTGGTCGGCTCGTCCAGGAACATCAGTTCCGGGCGGCCGATGATGCCGAGCGCCACGTCCAGACGGCGCCGCTGACCGCCGGAGAGAGTGCCGCCGCGGGACTTGGCCTTCTCGGTGAGCCCGACGAGGTCGATGACCTCTTCCGGGTCACGCGGGTTCGCGTAGTACTTGGAGTAGTGGTGCACGGCCTCGCGGACCGTGAGGTTCGCGGCGTCGGTCGCGCTCTGCAGGACGATCCCGAGCTTCGCGCGCCACTCCCTGCCCGCCTCGGCCGGGTCGGCGCCGAGCACGCTGACCTCACCGGCGTCCCGGTCGCGGTGTCCCTCCAGGATCTCGACGCTGGTGGTCTTGCCGGCGCCGTTCGGGCCGAGCACCGCGAAGACCTCCCCGCGGGCGACGTCGAGGTCCACCCCTGCCACCGCCTGGTGGTCCTTGTAGGCCTTCCTCAGGCCCCTCACTCGGATCGCGTTCATGTCGTAGATCCTGCGATTTCGAGGGGTCCGCGCGGGACGACCGTGCCGCTGACCCCGGTTGTCCACCGGTCGGTGGACACGCGGTCGTGTTTCGGCCGTGTTTCCACTCCGGGATAGCGCGCTTTCGCGTGTTAGAACAGCCGGGTGCATCTGACGCCGCATGAACGCGACAAGCTCCTCGTGCACGTCGCCGCCGACGTCGCCCGCCGCCGGCTGGAGCGCGGGGTGCTGCTCAACTACCCCGAGGCCGTCGCGTTGATCACCGACCACGTGCTGGAGGGCGCGCGGGACGGCCGCACGGTCAGCGAGCTCATGGAGAGCGGGCGGACCGTGCTCGCGCCGGAGCAGGTCATGCGCGGTGTGCCGGAGATGATCGACTCGGTGCAGGCGGAGGCCACGTTCCCGGACGGCACCAAGCTCGTCACCGTGCACCACCCCATCGCGCCTTCCGCAGGTCCGGCGCCGGGCGAGGTGGTCGTCGGTTCCGGGCCCGTCGAGCTCAACCCCGGACGGCCGCGCGTGACGATGGTCGTCGTGAACGTCGCGGACCGGCCCGTCCAGGTCGGTTCGCACTTCCACTTCGCCTCGGTCAACACGGGGCTGTCTTTCGACCGCGAGGCCGCGTTCGGCTACCGCCTGGACATCCCGGCGGGTACGGCCGTGCGGTTCGAGCCGGGCGTCGAACGCGAGGTCACGCTGGTTCCGCTGGCAGGCTTGAGGATCGTCCGGGGGTTGCAGCGATGATCGACCGCGAACGGTATGCCGAGCTGCTCGGGCCAACGGTCGGCGACCGGATCCGGCTCGCCGACACCGACCTGTTCATCGAGGTCACCGAGGACCGTTCGCGCGGTGCCGCGTCCGGTGACGAGGTGATCTTCGGCGGCGGCAAGGTGGTCCGCGAGTCGATGGGCCAGGGCGTCGCGACCAGGGCCGAGGGTGCTCCGGACCTGGTCATCACGGGTGCGGTGATCCTCGACCACTGGGGTGTCGTCAAGGCCGACGTCGGTGTGCGGGACGGCCGGATCGTCGCGATCGGCAAGGCCGGCAACCCGGACACGATGGACGGCGTGCACCCCGCGCTGGTGATCGGCCCGTCGACGGAGATCCTGTCCGGCAACGGGAAGATCCTCACCGCGGGCGGCATCGACTGCCACGTCCACTTCATCTGCCCGCAGATCGTGGACGAGGCGCTGGCGTCCGGCCTGACCACGTTGATCGGCGGCGGCACGGGCCCGGCGGAGGGCACGAAGGCCACCACGGTCACGCCCGGAGCCTGGTACCTCGACCGCATGCTGACGTCGATGGACCACATGCCGGTCAACGTCCTGTTGCTGGGCAAGGGGAACACCGTCTCGGAGGAAGGTCTGCGCGAGCAGCTCGCGGGCGGCGCCGGCGGGTTCAAGCTGCACGAGGACTGGGGCACCACGCCCGCCGCGATCGACGCCTGCCTGCGCGTGGCCGACGAGTCCGGCGTCCAGGTCGCGATCCACACGGACACGTTGAACGAGGCCGGGTTCCTGGAGTCCACTGTGGACGCCATTGCCGGTCGCTCGATCAACGCCTACCACTCCGAGGGCGCCGGCGGCGGGCACGCGCCGGACATCATCCGCGTGGTCTCGCTGCCGAACGTGCTGCCGTCGTCGACGAACCCGACGCGCCCGCACACGATCAACACGCTCGAGGAACACCTCGACATGTTGATGGTGTGCCACCACCTCAACCCGTCCGTGCCGGAGGACCTGGCGTTCGCGGAGTCGCGCATCCGGCCGACCACGATCGCCGCCGAGGACCTGTTGCACGACCTGGGCGCGATCTCGATGATCTCGTCGGACTCGCAGGCGATGGGCCGCGTCGGCGAGGTGATCATCCGGACCTGGCAGACCGCGCACGTCATGTCGTCGCGGCGGTCGCTCGACTCGAACCTGCGCGCCCAGCGGTACGTCGCCAAGTACACGATCAACCCCGCCGTGGCGCACGGGATCGCGTCCGAGGTCGGGTCCGTCGAGGTCGGCAAGCTCGCGGACCTGGTGCTGTGGGAACCCAAGTTCTTCGGCGTGCGGCCTTCGGTGGTGCTGAAAGGCGGGTTCATCGCGTGGGGTGCGATGGGCGACGCGAACGCGTCGATCCCGACGCCCCAACCGGTGTGGGCGCGGCCGATGTTCGGCGCGACGGCCGGTGCGGCGTCCTCGGTGTTCTTCGTGGCACCCGAGGCCGTCGAGGCGGGGATCGGCGAGCGGTACGCGCGGCGGGTGCTGCCGGTGGACTCGACCCGGTCGGTGACCAAGGCGGACATGGTCCACAACGACGCGATGCCGGACGTCCGGGTCGACCCGGACAGCTTCGCCGTGCACGTCGACGGTGACCTGGTCGAACCGTCACCGGTCGCGGAACTGCCGATGGCCCAGCGGTACTTCCTGTTCTGATGCTGACCGCGCTGATCCTCGCCGACTCCCGCTTCCCCGGCGGCGGCCACGTGCACTCCGGGGGACTGGAGGAGGCCGCCGCGCGCGGTCTGGTGCACGACGAGCCGTCGCTGGAGTCGTTCCTGCGCGGGCGTCTGGTGGGGGCCGGGTTGCTGGCGGCAGGGTTCGCGGCCGCGGCGGCTCGGGGTGAGGATCTCGCGTTGTTGGACGCGGAGCTGGACGCGCGTACTCCCTCTCCTGCCCAGCGCGCGGCTTCCCGGGCACAGGGGCGGGGGATGCTGCGGGCTGCTCGGCGGGCCTGGCCTTCTGCCCGGCTGTCCGCGTTGCCCCGCGACCCGCATCAGCCGCTGGTCATCGGAGTGCTGGTCGGTGACGCGTTCGAGGCTGCGCTGACCTGCGCTTATCTCTCCGTGAGCGGGCCTGCGTCGGCGGCCGTGCGGTTGCTGGGGCTCGATCCGTTCGGGGTCAACGCGATCGTGGCGTCGCTGGACGTCGAGGAAGTTGCTTCGCGGGCTTGCGTCGAGCTGCCCGCGCTGGGTTCGCCTGCCTTGGACCTGTTGGCCGAGGCACATCTCCGACGTGAAGGGGTGCGTCTCTTTGGGAGCTAACCACGGTCCCGACCCGCATGATCACCACCACGGAGCCGCGCCGCGCATCGGCATCGGCGGTCCTGTCGGCAGCGGCAAGACCGCGCTGACCGCGGCCTTGTGCCGCGCGCTGGGGTCGCAGATGTCGCTGGCGGTCGTCACCAACGACATCTACACGACCGAGGACGCGGACTTTCTGCGTCGCGCCGGCGTGCTGGACCCGTCGCGCATCGAGGCGGTGCAGACGGGGTGTTGTCCGCACACGGCGATCCGCGACGACATCACCGCGAACCTGGACGCGGTGGAGCGGTTGGAGCACCGGTTCTCCGGGCTCGACCTGGTGATCATCGAAAGCGGCGGGGACAACCTGACCGCGGTGTTCTCGCGCGGGCTGGTCGACCGGCAGATCTTCGTCGTCGACGTCGCGGGTGGTGACAAGGTGCCGCGCAAGGGCGGGCCCGGGGTGACCACCGCGGACCTGCTGGTCATCAACAAGATCGACCTGGCGCCGTACGTGGGCGCGGACATGGACGTGATGATCTCCGACGCCCATCGGATGCGCGGGGACCTGCCCGTCATCGCCCAGTCGCTGGTCGAGACCCCCGAGGCGCCCGAAGTGGCCAAGTGGGTGCTCGCCCAGCTGTGAAGGCCTCAGCCCGGTTGGTGGTGTGTTTGGACTCGCACGGCAACAGCGTCGTGCGAGTGCTGCGGTCGATGACACCGTTGACATTGGTGCCGCACCGCCGAGTGGGCCCGGTTGCCTTGGTGCACCTGGTTTCCTCGGTGACGGCACCGCTGGGCGGAGATTCGTTGTCCCTGACCGTCGAAGTCGGTCCTGGAGCCTCACTCGAGCTTCGAGGTGTTGCGGCGACACTGCTTCTGCCCGGTTCGTCCGGTGCGGCGTCTTCGTCGATCGTCAGGTTTCTCGTAGAGGGATCGGTTTCCTACCTGCCCGAACCGACCGTCGTGACTCGGCGCGCGAACCACACCGCAGTGGTGGAGGCCGAATTGGACGGTCACGCACAGTTGCGAACCCGGGAGGTCCTGGTGCTGGGGCGGGCGGGTGAGCCCGCGGGTGCGTTGTCGACGTCCGTGCGCGCAACCCGTTGTGGGACGCCGTTGTTGCACCAGCAGCTCGTGGTGGGTGACGCGGTGGTGGACTCTTCGTCGGCGGGGTTGGCGGGCAAGAGAGTCGTCGGCACCGAGCTCGTGCTCGACTCGGTGGAGCGACCGGCCGGCGGCGGGGAGTGGTGGAGCGTGGTTCCGTTGGCAGCAGGCGGAACCCTTGCCACCGCACTGGGTGATGACGTGGTCACTGTCACACGTGTGCTCGACGCCATCTGACTCGATCACGAGCTCGATCCAGAACTGTTCTTTGCACGGACAGTCACCGTTCAGGTGGTGGTCATCACCGCGCAGGCGGTTTCGGGAACGCGCGCCCGTGCGTATGGTCGCGGGTCCAGGGACCACGAGTTCTGCCGCTGCTTGGAGGTTCGCCGATGACGGAGACCACGAACATCGCACTACCGGCGATGCGCGTGTCCTACGAGCAGGGCTCGCTCAGCGAGGCCGAGCTTGCCGCCACCTGGCACGACCAGCTCCAGTTGTGGCTCGACCAGGCCGCGGGTGCCGGTCTTGCCGAGCCGAACGCCATGGTGCTCGCGACGACAGACGTGAAGGGCCGTCCCTCGTCGCGGACCGTGCTGGCGAAGGGGCTGGATGCTCGTGGGCTGGTGTTCTTCACCAACTACACGTCGAACAAGTCGCACGACCTGATGGCCACCCGCTACGCGTCGGCCACGTTCCCGTGGTTCGCGATGCAGCGGCAGGCGCACGTGCGCGGGGTCGTCGAGAAGGTCGGGCCCGTGGAGACCGCGGAGTACTGGAACTCCCGGCCTCGGGGATCGCAGATCGGGGCCTGGGCCTCGCCCCAGTCCCGGGTGGTGACCGGGCGGTCCACTTTGGATTCCGCGCTGCACAAGATCGAGCGGCAGTTCGCCGACACCGAGAAGATTCCTGTACCGCCGCACTGGGGTGGGTGGCGGATTCGGCCCGAGGAGGTCGAGTTCTGGCAGGGGCGGCGGGATCGGATGCACGACCGGCTGCGGTTCCGGGACGGGCGGGACGGGTGGTCTTTGGAGCGGGTCGCTCCGTAGGTTTTTGGGTGGTGTGGGGCGCTTCCTGTGGGCGGGGAGCGCCCCGTTTTTGTGTTTTTGGACGGTTGGCGTGGGTTGAGCCTGGCGTGGGGCTGGCCGTTGAGTGGGGCCGACCTGGCGTGGGGCCGACCTGGCGTGGGCTGACGTCTACGTGGGGCTGACCTTTGCGGTGGGCTGCCCTGGCGTGGGGCGAGCCAAGACGGTGGTCACCTTGAGGGCGGCCACCTTGCGTTGCGTGCTTTCCCTGGGGCTCTGCCCCAGACCCCGGCAATCTGATCAGGGGGCCAGCGCTGCCGGTGGGTAGATGGCACGCCTGTTGCT